>JBCCMK010000013.1:0-61594 GCA_039026395.1 Pseudomonadota bacterium
GTCCGACGCTATTCCTCACGGCCAGCACTTCCCGAGAGACGGCGTCTTTGATCGTTTCCCCGTCTCGTAAGTAGCAATAGGGCCGACGCCATTGGCCAACCGGCTCAAAGTGAGCGTTATTGACCTCATGCCAAGCCTGTATCGGCGTGCGTCGAACCGGCTGAAAAAGCTTGCCTCTGATCGGGCCTACAAGCGCACCCAGCGTCGTCGGCGTGTAGGGCGGGCGAAACCGCGTTGTGCCGACATTTGGGATCGGCGTGTCGAGGACATCTGAGAGGATGCCGAGCGCATTGATGTTGGACGTTTTACCCTGATCAGTCGCCATGCCGAGCGTGGTGTAGCGCTTCACGTGCTCCACCGACCGGTATCCTTCGCGGGCGGCAAGCTCGACATCCGCGGCGGTCACATCGTTCTGGAAATCGAGGAAGTGTTTATTGCCCTCGTTCTTCGCGCCAAGCGCCGGTACGAACCAGATCGGCTCGAGCGGGCCCTCGGTACTCTGCGTCGCCTTAGGCGCTTTGAGCTTCGCTTTCGCTGGTCGCTTCTTCAACGAAGCTCGTGCCGCGTGCTCACCGCCCTGGAAGCCGTCTTCGAGAATACCTTGGACGTCGAAGATACCATTGGCGGCACCGACAACGCGAAGGCGTTCTGTGGTGCTGCCTGGTCGAAAGCTTTGAAGTGCGTCATCGAATACGAGCTCGCCGCCGACGTGGCAGAAGAGGTGAACGGCAGGATTATAGCCGCCTGACATCGCGACCGCATCACACGGGATGAATTCGGGCTCGCCCAAACGGCCCGAAGTTCGGACCGGTGCGACCTTGATGCCGTCAATATGTTTCCCGCCTTCGACGGTTTTAACGCCAACGATGCCAGAGCCGAACGACATGCGAAGGCCGACGGCCTTTGCTTGATCGATCAAGCTGCTGTCTGGTCCAGGTCGCGTGTCGACAATACGAGGCACATTCACGCCAGCTTCAAAGAGCTGGATCGCCGTCCTGTAGGCGTCGTCATTGTTGGTGAAGACCGCGACACGCTCACCGGGCGAAACACCGAAGCGCTTTGCATAACCGCGGGCAGCGGACGCCAACATGATGCCGGGACGATCATTGTCAGAAAAGGTGAGTGGCCTCTCAAGGGCGCCAGCGGCAACGATAATCTCGTTCGCACGCACTTTCCAAAGCCGCTGCCTGGGATGGCCAGCCGCAATCAGTCCTGGATTGTGATCGGCAACACGCTCCGCCATCAGCACGTAATTGTGGTCGAAATGGCTGATAACGGTTGTTCTCGGCATCACGGTTACGCGATCAGAGGCGAGAAGATCGTCAGCCACACCGCGGGCCCACTCAAGCGGCGCGTCATCCGCGATTTTTCCGACACCGATATCGCATGAGCCGCCGAGACGGTGCGTCTCTTCCGCAAGGACTACCCGTGCGCCCGTCTCGGACACCGCTTTTGCCGCAGCGAGGCCCGCTATTCCGCCCCCGACAACCAAGACATCGCAATGAATGTGCGCATGTTCGTAGCGGTCCGGGTCGGCTTCTGTGGTCGCAGGGCCCAACCCTGCCGCCTTGCGAATGACTGGCTCGTAGACATGTTTCCAGAATGCCTGGGGCCACATGAAAGTCTTGTAGTAGAAGCCAGCCGGAAAAAAGCGCGACAAGGCCGAGTTCATGGCGCCGACATCGGTCTCAAGGCTTGGCCAACGGTTTTGGCTCGAGGCGACGAGGCCATCATAGACTTCCACCTGGGTCGCCCTGAGATTCGGTTCGAGTTTATCGCCGACACCAATAGTCACCAGCGCGTTTGGTTCGTCGGAACCAATGCCGACGAGCCCGCGCGGTCGGTGATACTTGAAGGACCGTCCAACGAGCCGCACACCGTTTGCCAGCAAAGCTGACGCAAGCGTGTCTCCGGGATGTGCGGTGAAGCGTTTATCGTCGAACGTGAAGGATATCTTCCGCGAGCGGTCGACAAGCCGTCCCGTCCAATCCGCGGATAATCTATGCGGATTCCCGCTCACGCCGTTCCGCCTTTCTTCTTTGCGCTCTTTTCCGACGGGGGCTTTTCACCGATCTTATAGAAGCCTTTGAACTCCATTGTGACGGTGTCGCGCTCGGCATTAAACCATTTGTTGCAACCCCGTCCGCAGTGCCACAATTCGCGATGGAGACCTTTTGGGTTGTCTCGCACGTAGAGATATTCGGAGAGCTCAGTCTCCGAGACGTTTGACGGGTCTTTCGATTGCGGTCGCAAAACATGCGCTTGGCCGCCCGCGTGAAAATCGGCCTCGTCGCCTTCGATACCGCAAACGGGACATGTGATCAGAAGCATCTTATCTGTCCTCAGTGCGCGACGGCAGCGGCGGTGGACTCGTCGATCATCCGGCCCGCCGCGAAGCGGCCGATGCCGAATGGCTCGGCGATAGGATGCGGTCGATCGTTGGCGATTGAATCCGCGAAAATGAAACCAGATCCTGGGATCGCCTTGAACCCACCAGTGCCCCAACCGCAATTGACGTAGAGCCCCTTCACATCAGTCTCGCCAATGATCGGCGAGCGATCGGCGCTCATATCCACGATGCCACCCCACTGCCTCAGCATGCGAAGCCGCGAGATTGGTGGAAAGAGTTCAACGAGCGCTGTTAGTGTGTGCTCGAGTGCGGGCCAAGAGCCGCGCTGCGAGTAGTTGTTTGCGGCGTCAGCGCCTCCACCGATAACCAGTTCGCCCTTGTCCGACTGGCTGATATAGCCATGTACCGCTCCCGCCATGACGACGACGTCGATCATGGGTTTGACCGGTTCAGACACGAGCGCTTGGAGCGCGACCGACTCTAGCGGCATTCGCACGCCCGCCATATCCATCACGACAGACGTGTGCCCAGCTGCCACGACCGCGATTTTCGTTGCTTTTATCGGTCCTTTGGCAGTCTGTAGACCCGCAACTTTCCCCCGTTTTACATCGATGCCCGTGACAGCGCAGTTCTGGATCACGTCGACGCCGAGTGCGTCCGCGGCCCGAGCGTAGCCCCAAGCCACGGCATCATGGCGCGCTGTGCCGCCGCGTGGCTGATAGAGTGCACCGAGGAGCGGGTAGCGCGCGTCTGGGCTGTCATTGATGATCGGAACAATCTCTTTGACCTGCTCCGGCGACAGAAACCGCGTATCCAAGCCTTCAGCTGCGTTGGCCGCTGTGATCCGCCGAAAGACGCGCAATTCATGCTCCGTCAAACAGAGGTTCAAAAGCCCTCGCGGCGAAAACATGATGTTGAAATTCAGTTCCTGCGACAGGCCTTCGTAGAGCGATCGTGCGAGCTCATAGAGCGCGATCGATGCGGGCTGAAGATAGTTGGACCGAATAATAGTGGTGTTCCGGCCCGTATTTCCGCCGCCCAGCCAGCCTTTTTCAACCACCGCAATATTTGTGAGCTTGTGTTCCTTCGCGAGGTAATATGCCGTTGCCAGCCCGTGGCCGCCCGCCCCGACAATAACAACATCATACTCATCCTTGGGTTCAGCCGCACGCCATGCTCGATCCCAGTTTTTGTGCCGGGATGCCGCATTTTTGACGAGCTGTACGACTGAGTAACGCTTCATTGATTTTCGGTGCGGAAAGGTTGACGTGGAACGCTTGAGAAACACCTCTGTGCATACTGACGCAAGTCCTTGAGCGACTTGCATACGTCGGCTTTGGTGCATCTACGTATTATCGCGACGCTTTGTCGCCAACTGCCTTGAACTCTGCCAAGGAAAATTCCCAGTCTCTAACTATTCTAAAGAGCTATGGCACTTTGGTTCTTCCTCTTGGTCCTTTCGGCTGGCGCAGTAATCGCGATAACGGCGCCGCTTTCGCGTCTGCAATCGACTGAATTTGCTGCGCAAGAGGCGGACTTGGCTGTCTACAAAGATCAACTTTTAGAAGTCGATGCTGACCTGTCGCGTGGCGTCATCACCGAATCGGAAGCGGAAGCGGCAAAGATAGAGATCAAGCGTCGCATGCTCGTGGCAGCAGAGACTAAAATGCCCAATGCGACTGGCCTCAATCGCAGCCGCGCGATCGTTTTTGCTTCTGCGATTGTGGTGCCAATCACCGCCGTCGGGATCTATATGGTCTCTGGGAATCCAGGCACGCCCGGTCAACCCCTTGCATCGCGTCTCGACCTTGCTCCAACTCAAGTCTCGCAAGTTGATGGACTCGTGGTCCGCGTCGAACGACATCTCCGCGAAAATCCGGGAGATGGTCGAGGGTGGGAAGTGCTTGCGCCCGTTTACGTGTCGCTCGGTCGATATGAAGAAGCCGCAAACGCCTGGCAACGCACGATCCAGTTGCTGGGCTCCACGCCTGCGCGCGCAGGCGGCTTTGGCGAGGCTCTCGTCCGGGTGTCTGGCGGTGTCGTGTCAGACGCCGCTCGACAGCAGTTTCAAACAGAACTTGATGGCAATCCTGGTTCGAGTCGTGCGCGATATTATCTCGCTCTAGGGGCAGAGCAGGATGGAAACGCGCTGGACGCCCAGGAAAGATGGCAAGCGCTTCTTGACGATGCGGTCGGCAATGAGACTTGGATTTCGGATGTCCGCGCCCGCATCCTCGCCATTGAGACCGAGTTAGCAGATGGCCCGAGCAGCGAGACGGCGGACGAAGACCGCCAAGCGATGATAGAGGGGATGGTCGCAGGGCTCGATCAGCGCCTCACGGATGAAGGCGGAACAGTAGAGGATTGGGCGAGATTGATCCGATCCTATGCCGTTCTCGAAAAGAACGAAGCAGCAGTGCGAGCCGTGGCGCGGGCACGGTCAGCGTTTTCAGACGACACGACCGCTGTCGCACAGATCGATGCGCTCGCTCAAAGCCTCGGCCTTGAAGGGTAGTTAGTTAAAAGAAATGACCCGCAAGCAACGACGCCTCACTTTGATCGCAGCTGCCGGATCGGTGCTCGCCATTGCGGCAGCGCTGGTACTCACCGCGCTTGAGGATACAATCACATTTTTCAAATCTCCGACTGATGTGGCTGAGCGGAATGTTGGCCCTGAAGAGCGCTTTCGTCTTGGCGGTCTCGTGGCTGACGGATCAGTTGTTCGCGGCGATGACGGTACTGTGCGGTTCGACGTTACCGACACTGCGAATACGGTGACTGTAACCTACGCCGGAATTTTGCCTGACCTCTTTCGCGAGGGCCAAGGGATTGTGACCGAGGGTCGCCTTGACGGGTTGGGCGTATTTAAGGCCGATACCGTGCTTGCAAAGCATGACGAGAATTACATGCCGCGAGAAGTGGCTGAAGCTCTAAAGGAGCAAGGCCACTGGCAAGGCGGCGCGGAGGCAGCCGAGCAGTGATCGCAGAAATCGGGCATTTTGCACTGGTGTTGGCGCTTGCGGTTTCCCTGTTCCAAGGAACCGTACCCTTGTTTGGCGTGAGAGCCGGCGATGTTCGCCTCATGGAAACGGCAAACACCACCAGTTTTGCTGTCTTCGGATTTGTTCTGGTCGCGTTTCTCGCGTTAACAGCGGCCTATGTGCAGTCCGATTTCTCCGTTGAGAACGTCTACCAGAATTCCCACTCGGCGAAGCCGCTGATTTACAAAATCTCAGGGGTTTGGGGCAACCACGAGGGGTCCATGGTCCTTTGGATCCTGATCCTCGTCCTGTTTTCCGCCCTCGTTGCGGCCTATGGTGCCAACTTGCCCACGGAGCTCCGAACGACGGTCCTTTCGGTCCAATCCTGGGTGACCGCTGCGTTCTTACTCTTCGTGTTGATGACCTCCAATCCGTTCAACCGGATCGTGCCAGCGCCGTTTGAGGGGAATGACCTCAACCCACTTCTGCAAGACATCGGCCTCGCCGCTCACCCGCCGCTCCTTTATCTCGGCTATGTCGGCTACTCGATTACATTTTCTTTTGCGGTCGCTGCCCTCATCCTTGGGCGGATCGATGCCGCCTGGGCGCGTTGGGTCCGGCCTTGGGCTTTAACGGCGTGGATTTTCCTCACGCTTGGCATCGCGATGGGCTCTTACTGGGCCTATTACGAGCTCGGTTGGGGTGGCTGGTGGTTCTGGGATCCTGTTGAGAATGCGTCCTTCATGCCTTGGCTTGCGGGAACTGCACTTCTCCATTCAGCGATCGTGATGGAAAAGCGTGAAGCCCTAAAGGTTTGGACCGTTCTCCTCGCGATTCTCGCCTTTGCATTGTCGCTGCTTGGCACTTTCATTGTGCGCTCCGGGCTTTTGACCTCCGTTCACGCATTCGCCACAGATCCGTCACGCGGCCTTTTCATTCTTATGATCCTAGTCGTATTCGTGGGTGGCGCGTTTTCGCTGTTCGCGTGGCGGGCGTCGCTCCTTCGGCAGGGGGGCCTATTTGCTCCCGTCAGCCGCGAAGGCGCATTGGTGCTCAACAACCTTTTTCTGACCGTCTCCTGCGCAGCGGTTCTCGTTGGAACTCTTTATCCGCCGCTGTTGGAAGTTGTGACAGGTGAGAGGATCTCCGTTGGGCCGCCGTTCTTTAACGCCACCTTCATTCCACTGACGTTGCCGCTCTTGCTCCTCATGCCATTCGGGCCGTTTCTCTCCTGGAAGCGGGGTGATTTACTCGGTGTCACTCAGCGGCTGTGGGGTGCCGCGGTTATCTCGGCGTTTATCGCTCTCGCGCTTGCTTCCGTTGCGCAGCGGGGACCCTGGCTTGCGGTTCTCGCTCTCGGCCTTGGTATCTGGCTCATATTTGGATCGTTTGCTGAAATCGCGCACCGCACAAAGCTCTTGAAAACTCCACTTTCGATCTCCTGGCGCCGCGCAAAGGGCCTACCTCGGTCTGCCTGGGGGACCGCGCTGGCGCATGCTGGTGTTGGGGTCATGGTGTTGGGCGTCGTCGGCGAAACCGCTTGGAAGGACGAGCACATCGACATCATGCGTGTCGGTGATACGGCAAAGATTGCGCATCACGAGGTCACGTTGAGTGCGATCGCGCCGAACACGGGCCCTAACTATCAGGAAGACGTTGCTATCTTTTCGGTGCTGACGCCGTGGGGCCATGTGCGCGAGGTGACGGCGTCGAAACGGTTCTACCCCGCGCGGCGTATGCCGACGACCGAAGCTGGCATGATTGAGCGCTTCCACGGCGATCTTTATGTCACGCTTGGCGATCCGCAGGAGAATGGCGGCATTGTCGTGAGAATCTTCTACAAGCCGCTCGTCAACTTGATCTGGATTGGATCCATCATCATGGCGATCGGCGGGTTCGTGTCGCTTTCTGACCGGCGGCTTCGCGTTGGTGCGCCGACACCCGCAAAACGAAGAGCAAAACAAGCGTTGGCGCCTGCAGAATGAGGGGCCTGATCGTACTTTTTGCTTTGATGTTTGCGGTTGTTGTGACGCCAATTCACGCAGCGACATCCGACGAGGTGTTAGACGATCCCGCGCTTGAAGAGCGCGCTCGGGCACTCTCAGTCAATCTGCGCTGCCTCGTCTGTCAGAACCAATCAATTGACGATTCAGATGCGCCACTCGCCAAGGATTTGCGCGTGCTTGTTCGAGAACGTCTGGTTGCAGGCGATACCGATCAGCAGGTCTTAGACTTTGTCGTCGCTCGCTACGGCGAATACGTCCTTATGAAGCCGCGTTTTGCGGGACATACGCTCATCCTTTGGCTCGCTGCGCCGCTTCTTTTCGGTGTGGCCGCGATTGTCATAGGCCTCAAGGCCCTCCGTAAAACCAAGCCCTTAAAACGCACTCCGGCCATAGCGCTTTCGCCAGAGGAAGAGGCGAGGGTGGCTGCGCTCCTCGATAAGGACGCGGGTGGCTAGACCTTAACCGACTCATAATCTGACAATCTGATTAGCGGTTAGGGGGCGTAGCCTGTAGACTCCATGAAAAACACTTGGAGGAAGCCATGGCATCGCCCCAACGGATCAGTTTTACCGGCTCTAAAGGCGAAAAGCTTGCGGCTCGGCTTGATCTGCCCGCCGGTCAAGTTCGGGCCTATGCTCTCTTCGCTCACTGCTTTACTTGCTCAAAAGACATCTTTGCTGCATCTCGCGTCGCGAGCGAACTCTCAAAGCGCGGCATCGCCGTCCTTCGCTTTGATTTCACAGGCCTTGGCCAATCTGACGGCGATTTCGGCAACACCGACTTTTCATCGAATGTTGGCGATATCCTTCAAGCCGTTGACTATCTCCGCCAGAACTACGAGGCGCCACGCGTGCTTGTCGGACACTCGCTCGGCGGTGCGGCTGTGCTGGCGGCGGCGGGAAGTATCTCCGAACTAAAAGCCGTCGCGACAATTGGAGCGCCAGCGCACGCGGATCATGTCATCCACAATTTTGCGGCAGATGTTTCCGAGATCGAGGCCTCTGGCGAGGCCAATGTCTCGCTCGCCGGGCGCACCTTTAAGATTCGCAAGAGCTTTCTCGATGATCTTAGAGGGCAAAATCTCCTCGATCGCGTTGCGAAAATGCGAAAGGCGCTTTTGGTGCTACACGCCCCGCTCGACGACACAGTCTCCATCGAAAACGCGCGTGAAATCTTCGAGGCCGCAAAGCACCCAAAGAGTTTTCTTTCGCTCGACGATGCAGATCATCTGTTGCGAGGTCGAGAGCATGCAGAATACGCTGCGACCGTGATTGCCGCCTGGGCTGGACGTTTTATCGATCCAGAGCCCCCCGAAACATCGGATGAGGCGGTAGAGGTTACCGTGTCAGAAACTGGCGGCGGTAAATTTCAGCAAGCTATAAAATCTGGCCGTCACCGGATGTTAGCTGACGAACCGGCTGACTTTGGCGGGCTGGACAGTGGACCTGGTCCCTATGATTTTCTCTCAATTGGGCTCGGCGCCTGCACATCGATGACAATTCGCATGTACGCCGATCGGAAAAACATCCCACTCGATCGGGTGTCAGTCGAAGTCTTTCATGGAAAAATTCACGCAAAAGACTGTTCGGACTGCACCGAAGACGTCATCTCGGGACAAGGGCGGATCGACCGTTTTGAACGGCAAATTACTTTGGAAGGCGATTTAGATGAGGCTCAACGCGAGAGGCTTTTGGAGATAGCAGATCGTTGTCCGGTCCATAGGACGCTTGAGCGAGCGTCGGCAATCGTGACGAAACTGAAGTAATCCGAGGTTTACGTACCTATTGGCTTTCGTAGCCAGCTGGAGCGCGTTCCACTGAAAACGTCGCTTGAGCGGTCGAAAAAGCTGCCAAGCCAGCGATCAAGGCGCCAGCAATCAGCAGAAAACCCGGCTTCATTGTCATTGTGGGCGTAATTTTCGCCGCCGTGTTTTCTCTCGTCATTGTCCCCGCTCCACTCATACCAAGTCGTTTTTATGCCGGCGTGAAGGGCGCAACGCCACCCGGCTGAGCCAACGCTGTGCTGCGTAACTGCTCGGCCAACGATGCGACCGCATTTATGGACTTCCCCCCGCCGAGAAGTGTGATCACGTATACCCCACCGTAAGCCCGTGGCAACAGCATATGCGTCGCGGTCCAGCCTGTTTGTGCACTGCAAACACTTATTAAGGTTAAACCGTCTCCGGAAACGTTGAATTTTTGGTCAGTGGCCGCGTGTTCGCCATCGCAGGCCAGGGCATCTCGGTTTGCGATTCGAGATTTCAGGCGATCCGTCGATTGAATCTCATCCATGACTCGGATCATGCCGACGACCCCTTTGGGCATCTTCCAAACAGCATCGTAGCTCGCGTTGAGCTGCGGCGCTTCGGTTCGGCTCAAGGGACGAAACCTGATATTTGCGTCGCTGAGTAGCGTTCCCGCAAGCGCTCGGGCCTCCTGGCGGCTCGATCCCAAAACCTGTTTTGGAACCGATGGCATCATGACGCTCATTTGTTTGCCTGAGCGAATATCGGAAGCTCCGTCAGCTGTGGCGGGTTCGATATTGAACGAAAATGCAGCCAGGGCGGCTGCAATTGCTACGGCGAGGACGTGTTTCTGTGGCATCTTCAGCTCATCGGATTCGACTGACGTGCTGTTGAGATAAGAGATTCAGCGGTCGTTAACCGTGATTGCCGTCACAGAAATGCTCTGGGTTTGAGCGACACCAACCTTACCGATGTTTAATCAGCCGGACAGGTCTCCGTAAGGTGACCTTCTCCATATGCATCAGGCATGAGCGGCGTTCGCTGCTCACCAGATTTCAGCCATGCGAATGGAGAGCCACATGTCGCAATCCTCAAAAAACCAAAAGGCAGTTGGCATGACCGCTGCAAAACGCGCACTTCTTGCCGGAACGGTCGCTTTTATGTGCCTTGGTGCGGTCGGCACCGTGGCGACACTCCCATCTTACAATACAGCGTTTGCCGAAGCGGCTCGGCCGGCGGTCGTTCCGCAGGCACCGAGCTTCGCCGACGTCATCGAAGCGGTTCGCCCCGCAGTCGTGTCTGTCCGGGTTGAATCCGATCGACCCGATCGACGGATGGGTCGTTTCGACGACCAGCAAAACGGGATGCCGGACTTCCGTGATTTCCCGGAAGACCACCCGCTTCATCGCTTCTTCCGTCGCTTTGACGAGCAGGATCGATTTGGCGAGCGGCGCGAGCGAGGTCAGCGCGGCGACCGCCCAGGACCACGCCGCTTCTCGCGAGGTCAGGGGTCAGGCTTTATCATCTCAGCTGATGGCTTTGTCGTCACCAATGAACATGTCATTGGAAACTCAGACCGCATAACAGTTGTCCTTGACGATGGAACTGAGCTGGAAGCCGATCTCATCGGCGCTGATGAGCGGACGGACTTGGCGCTTCTGAAAATCGCCGATGATCGTACCTTCACCTACGTCGAATTTGCCGATGATGACACCCGCGTCGGAGACTGGGTCGTCGCGATGGGCAATCCCTTTGGTCTCGGCGGTACTGTCACCGCTGGCATCGTCTCCGCCCGCGGTCGTGATATTGGAGCGGGCCCCTATGATGATTTTCTTCAGATCGACGCGCCAGTAAACAGAGGTAACTCTGGTGGACCGACATTCGGTCTCGACGGACGCGTCATCGGGGTCAATACCGCAATCTTCTCGCCGAATGGCGGGAATGTCGGCATCGCATTCGCCATTCCTGCAAACGTCGCTGAGACCATCATTGAGGATTTAAAGGATGATGGTGCAGTAACGCGTGGTTGGCTGGGAGTATCCATCCAACCAGTCACCGAAGATATTGCTGAAAGCTTGGGTCTCAGCGAAGCGGGTGGCGCGTTGGTCTCCGAGATTAATCCTGGCAGCCCCGCGGCAGAGGCAGGTCTTAGGATCGGAGATGCCATTCTTTCGGTGAACGGTGGAAATGTTGATGGTCCCCGCGACCTCGCGCGCACCATCGCAGGCATCGCTCCCGGTGAAGATGCGAACGTCAGCGTTTGGCGGAACGGCGAACAGGAGACAGTTGCTGTTGAGATCGGGACGCTCCCTGATCGCATTGCGGCGCTGGACCCGCAGGACACATTGCCAGATGAACCGGTTGACCTTGCGAGCCTTGGCCTAGCCCTCGCACTGGATGGTGACGGCGTAGTCGTCGCTGACATCGAGCCGGGCTCCGAAGCCGCGGAAAAAGGCCTCTCTCGCGGTGATCGCATCGTGCAAGTGAATGGCGCAGACGTACTGGAGCCGTCCGACGTGCTTGATGGTGTCGAAGCGGCAAAAGATGCCGGTCGGGACGCGGTCCTCATGCTTGTAGAGTCGCGTCGAGGCGCTCGCTTTGTCGCGCTCGACCTGAGCGACGCCTAAAGCCAAAGAACCTTGGTCGAGCGGCGCGATGGATCCCCGCCCCCCGCGTCCTCGCCATGGCTCGGCAGTCGGTCAAATGCTGTGACCCTATCTTCCGATCAGCATCACGACCGGCTGCCGATTACCCCTGTTCCGAGCCGTCACGACATGCAAACAGTTCAAACCATGAAGATTCTCGTTATCGAAGACGACAAACAGGCCGCTGGTTATCTCGTCAAAGGCCTCGGTGAAGTCGGCCATGTGGTCGATCATGCGGCAGATGGAAATGAGGGACACCTCATGGCTCGGGGCGGGGAATATGACGCGCTCGTTGTTGATCGCATGCTCCCTGGGCAGGACGGCCTTTCAATCATCTCAAGCCTCAGAGCCGAGGGCGACCGAACACCTGTTCTCATCCTATCCGCGCTTGGCGCGGTGGATGATCGCGTGACGGGTCTGCGCGCAGGTGGCGATGATTATCTCACCAAACCCTATGCGTTTTCAGAGTTGCTTGCTCGGGTCGAAGCGCTGGTTCGGCGCAATGCTCCAGGCGACGCGGATACGCGCTATCAAGTGGCCGATTTGGTTCTGGATCGGCTCGCACGGAAAGTGACGCGTTCCGAAACAGAGATCACCTTGCAACCGCGCGAATTCCGCCTGCTCGAATATCTCATGAAGAATGCGGGGCAGGTCGTGACCCGTACTATGCTTCTCGAGCATGTTTGGGACTACCATTTCGATCCTCAGACCAATGTGATTGACGTGCACATCTCAAGGCTCCGCGGAAAGATCGACAAAGGCTTCGATACGCCGCTCCTTGAGACGGTCCGCGGTGCCGGATACCGGATCCGTGACGGCGCTCTCTAAACTCTACCGCACGACGGCGTTTAAGCTGACGCTGGTCTATCTCATCGTATTCGCGGTATTGACGTTCGGGCTGATCGCGTACTTCGTTTACAACACAGGCGAACTTCTCTCTCGCCAATATGCACTTTCAACCTCCGAAGAACTGGACGCTTTTGCCCGCGTTTATCAGCGCGGAGGTATTCGCCGAACTGTGCAACTGGTTGACCGGAGGGCGCGCGCACCTGGTTCTGGAATTTACCTCATCACTGACCCTTCTGGTCGATATTTGGCGGGGAACATTTCCGAGATCGGGGTTGAGGCCTTCAACAATGATCGTCTGCGACCAGTGCCCTATCGTGGTTTTTCGCTGTCTGCGAACGATGACGATGGCATCACCGATTGGCGGCCTTCCCTGGTGCGAGCGGTTGTTTTGCCCGGTGGCTTCAACCTCATCGTTGGTCGCGATATTCGCGAAGGCGAGCAATTTCGACAGATCGTTCGGCGGGCTGGGGTCCTCTCGATCGGTATCTTTCTCGTTTTGGCTTCGACGTCGGTTTTCTTCATCTCACGTCGCGTGATCCGCCGCATGGAGGTGGTGTCTGATACCAGTCAGACCATTATTGACGGCGACCTCACTCAGCGCATCCCCCTCATGGGCACGGATGACGAATTCGACCGTCTCGCGGTCAACCTAAATCGCATGCTCGATAGGATTGAGGCTCTTATGACCGGGCTGAAAGAGGTCTCA
This sequence comes from Pseudomonadota bacterium, assembly GCA_039026395.1. GTDB lineage: Bacteria > Pseudomonadota > Alphaproteobacteria > Rhizobiales > JAKSCL01 > JBCCMK01. The sequence continues at coordinate 13,282 of JBCCMK010000013.1, forward strand.
GACAATGTCGCGCACGACCTGAGAACACCTTTGACCCGCACGCGGACACGGCTTGAAGCGACACTGAGAGATGCCGAGGCAGAAGGCTCATCTCTTAGGGAGGCGCTGTCCGAAACGTTGGCGGATTGTGATGATCTGATCGCCACGTTCAACGCGCTGCTCTCAATTGCCCGGGCGGAGGCCGGCGAAGCCGGCGGTTTTGAGCCTTTTGATGCGGTGACGCTGGTTCAGGATTTGGCCGAGCTTTACGAACCACTCGTCGAAGAGGCTGGCGCATCGCTAACGATTGAAACACCGGACACTGCAACGGTGAACGGCCAGCGTCAGCTGCTCGGGCAAGCGATCACGAACCTTTTGGACAATGCTTTGAAGTATGGGCTCTCAGCGGACCAGCCTGCAATAACACTTCGAGTTACGAATGCCGACGAAGCGGTCCACATCTCAGTCGCGGACAATGGTTCAGGCATCCCAGAAGCTGACCGCGAGAGAATGACAGCGCGCTTCACGCGACTTGATAAATCTCGATCGAAACCAGGGTCTGGATTGGGCCTTTCACTCGTGAAGGCAGTCGCGACGCTTCATAAGGGCCAACTCAGCCTTGGTGATGGTGTTGATCGTTCGGGACTTGAAGTGACCTTGACAATTCCACGGGATGAGGCGGCGAGATAATGGCCGGGCATGGGTTCTTGCCGCCGCGCCCTGGACCGATAGGTGACGCCGTTTTGCGCGAGTTGCCATCTCACGATGGCTGGCTCGATGCTGAAACCCTTTCCGGTGTATTTGAAGGATCACCATTTCTGAGACGCGTCGTCGAAAGCGACCCTGACTGTTTTCTCAGAACCGTTTCGGCAGCTCCTGAGGCGGTTACAGAGAGTACGCTCTCAAAACTCGATGCGGCGGTCGAGGAGTTGGTCGGCGATGAAAAGCCCGTCATGCGCGCTCTGCGGACCGCTAAGAAAGAAACAGCGCTCGCCATAGCGTTTGCAGACCTTTCCGGCATTTGGACCGTCGACGAGGTCACAGAAGCTCTGACTGCGCTTGCGGACCACACGCTTTCAATCGCGCATCGTTCCGCAATTGTGATCAACGGTGGGCTCCCGAGTGAGGCTGATAAAGGTATCGTCTACTTGGCGATGGGAAAATACGGCGCGTGCGAGCTCAACTTCTCTTCTGATATCGACCTTATCGCGATCTTTGATCCTTCCACATTTCCAGTGCACAGCAATCGTGATCCAGCGATGCAGGCGGTGAAGATCGTCCAAAAAACCGCAAGCATCATGCAGACCGTGACAGCAGATGGATATGTCTTCCGCGTCGATTTGCGATTGCGACCCAATCCCTCAGGAACGGGTGCGGCGGTCGCGCTCCCGGCAGCGCTCGCATATTATGAGGCAAGCGGCCAAAACTGGGAGCGCGCCGCCCTTATAAAGGCGCGAGCCTGTGTTGGTGATCTTGCGTTAGCCGACGAATTTCTTCACGCGCTTCAACCCTTTGTCTGGCGTCGGAGCCTAGACTACGCATCAATTGCCGACATTCACGCAATGAAGCGGCAGATTCACGCGGTCAAGGGCCACGGTGCGATCGCAACCGCGGGGCACAACGTCAAATTGGGGCGTGGCGGTATTCGAGAGATCGAATTTTTCGCCCAGACCCAGCAGCTCATTGCCGGCGGGCGCACGCCAGCCCTACGGGAAAAGAAAACAAAAAGCGCTTTAGCTGCGCTCGAACGACTTGGATGGATCGAGGCAGACGTGTGTCTTGCGCTGTCTGACGCCTATGACCGCCTTCGTGCGCTCGAGCACCGCATTCAGATGGTTGGTGATCAACAGACACACACGCTCCCAGGTGAAAAAGAGGAGTTCGGGCAATTCTCTCGGTTTTGTGGCTTTGAACGTGTTGATGCGTTTGAGAAAAGCCTAAGGGCAACGTTTTCGACGGTTCAGTCCCACTACGAAACTTTGTTTGAGGCCGAGCCATCCCTTGGAACAGGGTGCGGCGCGTTGGTATTCACCGGCGTCGAACCGGATCCCGAAACCGTTGAGACGCTCAACGGGATGGGGTTTGGCGATCCAAGATCCGTTTGGACGACGATTGCGCGTTGGCATCACGGGACAATACCGGCGATGCGGACGGCGAGGGCGCGAGAGCGACTGACGGAACTCACGCCTCGGATGCTCGAGACGATTTCAAAACTCGGCGACGCGGACGCAGCTTTTGTTAATTTCTCTCGTTTCGTCGAGGCACTTCCCGCGGGCCTTCAGTTCTTTTCGCTGCTTCATTCAAACCCTAAATTTCTCGATCTGCTCATGCTGATCTTAGGAACCGCGCCGCGGCTCGCTGAACGTTTGGTGAGACGTCCTTCGCTTTTTGATGCTCTCATCGACCCGCGATTTTTCGGAGAATTGCCAACGCCAGTCGCGATGCGCGAAGCAATCGACGCGGCCTTTTCTGCAGAAACCACCTATGAAGGCGTGCTTGATGCGGCGCGCACCGTTGTGCAAGACCAACAATTCCTCATCGGAGTGCGTCAACTAACACGGCTACTACCGGCCGAGGGCGCTGCGCGTGCCTATTCTGCGCTCGCCGAAGCAGCAATTTCCGCGTTGCTGCCCGAGGTTCAAAGAGCCTTTGCCGAGATCCACGGTGAAATCGCAGGAGGTGCTGTTGCGATCCTCGCGATGGGGAAGCTCGGCAGCTCGGAGCTGACAGCAAGTTCCGATCTCGATCTTATCCTGATCTATACCCATGCGGATGATGCTCCTGTATCCGACGGTAGTCGGCCCGTCGCGCCTAGCCAGTATTTCATTCGGCTAACGCAACGGTTCATCGCGGCACTTTCGGCGCAGACTTCGCGTGGTCGTCTTTACGAAGTCGATATGCGGCTTAGGCCTTCGGGTCGGTCAGGCCCAGTTGCGGTGCCGCTTTCTGGTTTCTTATCCTACCAGCAGGAAAAAGCTTGGGTTTGGGAACATATGGCGCTGACCCGCGCACATGTGATTTGCGGCGATGCCGGACTTAAGGCTGAGATCGAAACCGGAATTCGCGATGTTGTGACACATTACGTCGAAAACGGCGCTATTATGCCTGCGGCGTTCGACATGCGCGAGAGGATCGCTCGGGAAAAGCCGGCAAGAAATGCGTTCGATGTTAAACTCATACGAGGCGGGCTTCTCGACATCGAGTTCATCGTTCAAGCCTTGACACTCCATCATCGGGTGGCAGACGTGCTCGGACTGCCCATGGATCGAGCCCTCGACACGCTCAAAGATAGTGGGATATTGAAAGGCGATGCTCACGCCGTTTTGGCAGAAGGCTATGCGTTCCAGTCAGCGCTTTCCCAAGCATTGAGGCTGTGTGTTGAAGGCAACTTTGACCCCGACGTCGCGTCTAAAGGTTTGCGATCTTTGTTGGCAGAAACTGTTGCCCTTCCTGATTTTGAAACCTTGAGCGCGACCCTCAACGACACACAGCACCGTGTCGAAACGACCTTCCATGAGATTTTCGCTGTGCCATCCAATGGCGCGGCGAAAAGTGGGGCGGGACCCACAACCAAAGGAGAGACGTGATGGTCTCCACCAAAATGAACATACCGCTTTTCGCTTTTGCCTGTGTAGTGCTCGCGCTACCTGCAGCGGCTCAAGATCGAACCGAGACGGTTCAAACGCCAGTCCTCGATTTGCTGATGCCAGCGGATGGTGATGGCGATCGCGCTCGTCGAGGTGAGCGTCGAGGAAAAGCACGGCAGATCTTCAGTATGATGGACGTCAACAAGGACCGATCGGTTTCACGCGAGGAGTTCTTGATCCTTCCAACGGAACGCTTCGGCGCGATTGATGGGAACGGCGATGGGACCATTACGCCTGCAGAGATCGATCAAGCGCTTCAAGCCCGGGTCGAAGCCACGCGCGAGCGAATGGTCGAACGCTTGGATGCAGACCGCGATGGTCTGATCACCCAAGCGGAATTCCAAGCGCAAGCAGAGCAGCGTTTTTCTCAATTGGATCGGAATAATGATGGTGAATTGAGCCGCCGAGATTTCCGCGGTAGCCGTGACCGAGATAACCGGAACTAAATTCGGTAGGTGATTGACGAGAGCGCTTGGTTCGCTGAGCGCTCTCACACAATCCTTTGAGGTTTCGTCGACATGGACTTTGCAAGAGGCGACGAAAAGCTGCGTTCAAGGAGCGCTTCAATCTCCGTCACTGGATTAGGGTCGGACTCCATAGCCTCGTCGGTACGCGGAGAGGAGAGCGTGATCGAAACGACCGTTCCGACGCCTTCTTCGCTCTGAACTGTCAAAGCACCATCATGGGCTGCAATCAGCGATGTAGAGATCGCAAGTCCCAGACCGGCGCCTGCGTGGGCATTGGTCTCAGCCTGCAGGACGTGCTCGAACGGGCGGCCAATCCGAGAGAGGGCAAATTCTGGAATACCGATGCCGGTGTCTTCGATAATGATATGGGAGTAATGCTCGTCCTGTCGTGACCGAACGGTGACGCGGCCGCCGGCGGGTGTGAATTTCACAGCATTAGACAACACGTTCATGAGGACCTGACGCAACGCCCGCTTGTCGGCCATCACTGTCAGATCGTTTGAAATTTCCCGAAGTATCGTGAGTTGATGATCCGGTCGCTCAAGGTCCAGATCGCGCAATATCTCTCCGATCATCTTATTGCCATCGATCAGATCGTGATCGATTTCGATTTTGCCATCCTCGAGCTTGGCCATGTCGAGAATGTTGTCGATCATCTTAAGCAGATAGAGGCCGCTGTGATGGATATCGCTCGAGTATTCGAGGAATTTGTCCCGTCCGAACATCTCAAATGAGTCGTGCTGCATGAACTCCGTATAAGCGATAATCGCATTGAGCGGCGTTCTCAGCTCGTGGCTCATATTGGCCAGGAATTCTGATTTCGAGCGGCTCGCGTCTTCCGCTCGGCTTTTTTCATGGTGGTACTGTTTTGCAAGACGCACCAGTTCCTGCGCCTGCCTCTGGAGTTCAGTTCGTGACTGGGTGAGATCTGCAATCGTGGCTGTAAGCTCGCGCTCAGTCTCGAGCAGATCGCCTTCGTGCTGCTTCAACGCAGTAATGTCGGTGCCAACGGACACATAGCCACCGTCCCGGGTCCGACGCTCGTTTATTCGAAGCCAACGGCCATCATCGAAACGCACGTCCATGGCGCGCTCAAGGGGGCCAGGAACGTCACTGTTTGCGATATCGACGACCGCAGGCTGTTCAGCTTTCTCGATCAGGCCGGCATAGGGCATGCCGCGAACACAGTCGGTCTTTTTCAACCCGTGAAACTCACGGTACTTCTGATTGCAGAGGACTAAACGATTTTCATTGTCCCAAATAACGAAAGCTTCTGAAATCGCCTCGATGGCGTCGCGTAGGCGTATCTCAGCTTCTTTGGACGCTGCCTTGATGGATTGTTGATCAGTAATATCTATCGCGATGCCGACCAGGTGGCGCCCTGAGGCACCGTTGACAACCTCGGCACGGGCACGAACCCAAATCCAATCGCCGTTGGCGTGTTTCAGACGCAGCGCCTGATCAATTCCAGGTTGCCCTTCAGCGACTTCGCTTTCCATCGCGCGAATGACCGCAAGATCATAAGGATGGATTAGCGCTGCGACCTCGCTCATCCGCATGGAGCGATGAACTCCAGGACGTCCGAGGAGTTCAAAAAGCGATGCAGACCAGTACATGCGTCGGTCGTCTACGTCCCATGACCAAAGCCCACATCGTCCGCTAGAGAGGGCTGTCTCCAAAAGCGCAGACGATTCTGCATTCCCGCGCTTCGTGAAGCGCGGACGCTCCCGGAGTGCGAGTGCTAGGCCAAGTCCAACTGTTGAGGCAGCAAAGACAAATGTAAGACCAAGGAGGAATGAATTTGATGCGTCGCCTGAATTGAGGCTTAAGGGCTGCACGACTGCGGCGCTCGCAGATGATAACGGATTTGCCGCAGCCCCAATAAGGTTTTGGAATTCAGTAAAAGACGCCGGGGCCAAGATTGCAAATAGCGTAAAACCCGCGATCTCGCACACACTCACGATAGCAATCAAAAGTATCGGAAAATTTCGGAAGAAGTATATTTTTTCGTGTTGCTCGCTTTTCAAAGCAAAAGAGAAAAAATGCGAATAGGCTCGTGCGTATTCAGCTGATTCCCCACTATCAGCCATGATGTCTCCGTCAAATATGCTTTGAAATTTTACTCCTCAACTCGAATCATCGCCATTTGAATCCAACTGACGACTCCTGTCTAGAGTCCGCTCGAAAAACTTTTTCGACCCACTGTCTGTGCCGAAAAACTGTTGCGAAAGTGCCGCAAACGAGGCGCTCGAATCAGCCTGCGAGGCTTCTTTCGCACAGGTCTTGAACATCCCGCGACAAATTGGCCGTGTCTGCAACCCGCTTTAACTCTGTCACGGCTTTTTCGCGGCGATTCTGTTCCAAGGAACGCCAGGACCGGAACGCGGTCGTCAACCGTGCAGCGACCTGCGGATTTATGCCATCCAATTTGATGATTGCATCGGCGACAAACGCGTAACCAGCGGCATCCGGTGCATGAAACTGGGTGGGGTTAGCCATTGCAAACGCTCCAAACACACTTCTAACGCGGTTTGGTGTGTCCCAAGAAAATGCTTCGTGGTCCGTGAGCAGCTTTATCGTTTCAAACCTGCCTGGTTGCGGGTTCGTTGCCTGAACAGTGAACCATTTGTCTATGACGAGATGGTTGTCTTCAAATCGGTCGTAGAAGTCAGCGAGTAGCGGATCCGCGACATCGGGTGACAGAACGTGTGTGGCGAGCGACAAAGCCGCCATGCGATCAGTCATGTTTGTCGCTGACTTATATGTCTCTACGATCCGGTCGACGTCCCCAGGAGCGCTGGCGTCGGTTATGAGAGCCAACATCCCATTCTTGAGTGCCCGCTTTCCCGAGCCTTCCGCGTCGGGCGTATATTCATGATCGTCAGTCAGTTTTTCGAGCAAGCTCACGATTTGATCGCGAAGCATCAGTCTCAATTGTGTCTTCAGCGCCTCTCGCGTCGCATGGATTGCGTCCGGGTCGACGTCTTTGGCAATTTGCAAGGCGAGATCGGTCTCGCTCGGCAGGCTTATTGCGAGGGCTTTGAAAGCGTCGTCCAGCGTATCATTCGCCATGACGGCTTCAAACGCTGAGCCAAGCGCGGTCACCTTCACTTCGTTGAGCGTCTGTCGACCACGGATCGCCTCAATGATCGAAGTCGAGGCAATGCTCTGGATTGCCTCCCACCGGTTGAACGGATCGCTATCATAGGTCGCGAGGTGAGTTCGATCTCGGTCAGTAAGCCCGATGTCTAGACGGATCGGTGCCGAGAATCCCCTCAAAACGGAGGGCACGGACCCGTCTTTGACATTCGCTAGTGTCAGCGACCCCTCCAGGTCACGCAGAACAAAAGTGTTGCCATCGATGAGTGGCACATCAGTTGAAAGTGTCTGTTCGCTACCGTCTGCACCAACTAGGCCAAGACGAAGCGGAATCGGGACTGGCTGTTTCTGGTCCTGGCCTGGAGTCGCTGCAATGTCTTGCCGGATTGAGAGGGTAAGGCCTTCGCTGGAATGCTCTACCTGGACCGTTACCGTTGGTGTCCCGGACTGCTCATACCATAGCATTACCTGGGAGAGATCTTCCCTTGACGCCTCTTCGAAAGACGCGATGAAATCCTCAACCGTTGCCGCCGTGTTGTCGTTCTTCTCGAAGTAGATATCCATGCCGCGCTGAAAGGCGTCCGCGCCGATAATCGTCTTGATCATGCGGCAGATTTCAGCGCCCTTCTCGTAGACTGTCGCTGTATAGAAGTTGTTGATCTCAACGTAGCTGGATGGACGTACGGGGTGGGCGAGGGGCCCCGCGTCCTCAGGGAATTGTTGTGCACGCAACCGTTTGACATCTTCAATGCGTTTTACCGCGCGGGATCGCATGTCCGACGAAAACTCCTGGTCGCGAAAAACGGTTAGGCCCTCTTTGAGGCAGAGCTGAAACCAGTCGCGGCAGGTGATCCGGTTGCCTGTCCAATTGTGAAAATACTCATGCGCGATGATCGCTTCGATGTTGGCGAAATCCGTGTCGGTCGCCGTCTCAGGGTCGGCGAGCACGTATTTGTCGTTGAAGATGTTGAGGCCCTTGTTTTCCATCGCGCCCATATTGAAGTCGGAGACGGCGACAATGTTGAAGACATAGAGATCGTACTCGCGGCCGAACGCTTCTTCATCCCAGCGCATAGAGCGCTTGAGTGCGTCCATAGCGTAGGCGCACCGGGCTTCGTTGCCGGGTTCAACGTAAATCCCGAGTTCGATCTCGCGGCCTGACGCTGTGGTGAAACTGTCCGCTACGCGGCCTAGTGCGCCGCCAACGAGCGCAAAGAGGTAAGACGGTTTTGGGTGCGGATCGTGCCACGTGGCGAAGTGGTTTCCGTCGGGGAGGGCGCCGGTCTCGACCAGATTGCCGTTGGAGAGAAGCACGGGACAGGTTTCCGCATCCGCCTCAATCCGCACGGTATAGATGCTCATGACATCGGGGCGATCAGGAAAGAATGTGATCCGTCGGAACCCCTCCGCCTCGCACTGCGTGCAGTACGTTCCGCTCGACTGGTACAGCCCCATCAGCTTCTTGTTGGTCGACGGGCTAAGCTGTGTCTCGATTGTAAGTGAAAACGAGTCTGATGGGACGTCAGGTATCGTCAGCGACGTTTCGGTCAGCGTATACTCGGCCTGCCCAAGCAGCGTGTCGTTGAGCGCAACGGAAACAAGTTCCAGCTCATCGCCGTCGAGTATTAACGGCTGCTTCGAGGCCGCATATGGGTGTGGGCGAACGGCAAGGGTGGTTGATACCAGCGTTGCTGTCGGATCGAGCCGAACCGTCATTTCGACAGTGTCGATGAGATATGCGGGCGGCGTGTAGTCTTTAAGGAAGATCTTCGTCGGAAGGTCAGTGCGCATTGTTTTCCTCTCGCTCACATTCCTATCCGTCTGGCTGGGCGCTCAACGGGGTTGTGAGCATCTGTGATAGCCAGAACTAACCGTTGAGCCGGATGGGTCAATCGTTTCGGATCGTCCGGTGATCCTGACACCGTTCTGGGTTCTCCCTAGGCTAACACGGGGCCTCGGTTAGACGTCTGCTCAAGCCCAGAGCGGTTAGATGCGGATAGCTCTTTGCGCGAGCAAAGAGCCGCGCCCGACCCGCCCCCACGGGCGGGCGCGATTTCATCGCTTTCCGCCCTCGGTTCGGGCGCGGCTCATTCACGGATCGAAACTGAAAAATCGATATGGGGTTCGCTTGGCTCAATCGATCGAATTCTCTCGGTGATCATAAATGTGAAGGCGGCAATAGCTGCGAGCGCGATGATGCAAAAAATGGTCTGAGCAAACCAGCCGCGAGCTGTTCCGCTTATTAGCCAAGGAATACTAAATTGAAGTTCGGGTTTTTTATCGCTCAAGACACAATTCCCCATTGAGAATTTTTTTGAGCTGCTGCTGCGCAGTATGTTGCCGCTTTGGAAGACGTCAAACGGTTGGGCTAGCCTTCCACGTGTATTTTAAAAAATAACAATATTTCAATATGTTAGGATCGATATAATTGATGCGCCTTGCTCTCTAGCCAGCCCGTTTTGAGTTAGCGCTAAACGTGAAAGAAGGCACTGCAGCCAATAACTCCCGCGTATACGCCTCGCTCGGTGCCTCAAAGACGGACTCTGTATCCCCCTCTTCAATGATGCGCCCGGCCTTCATGATCATCACGCGGTCGGTGATTGCGCGCACGACTGTCAGATCATGCGAAATGAAAAGCATCGCCAAACCAAGCCGCGCCTGGAGGTCGGCGAAGAGGTCGAGGATTTGCGCGCGGATCGAAACGTCGAGCGCCGACACCGGCTCATCAGCGACGACGAGCGCGGGCTCGGTGATTAACGCTCGCGCGACCGCGAGCCGCTGTCGTTGGCCGCCTGAAAACTCGTGCGGATACTTGTCCATGTCTGCGGTGGTGAGACCCACATCCGTCAGTACCTTTGATACCCGATCTCGGACCTCGCTCGCGCCCATCGGTGGCAGCAAATGCAGTGGTTCAGCAACCAGCCGCTTCACCTTATGACGGGGGTTGAATGAACCATAGGGGTCTTGGAAGACGACGGACATCTTTCCGCGTTGTTCTGCCAAACGGGCGTCGTCGAGGCCAAAAACGTCCTCACCGTCAAGCGTAACGGACCCGCTTTGTGGTGCATCGAGGGCTAGGATCGTGCGAGCGAGGGTCGATTTTCCGCAACCACTTTCGCCGACGAGTCCTAGAGACTCGCCCCGGTGAATCTCGAATGAGACCCCATCCACGGCTGTAAAGATCTCCCGTTTCGCAAACGTGTGAGGTCTCGGGAGCGGGTAGGTCCGAACCAAATCGCGCACCTGCAATAACGGTTCACCGGAAACCGCGTGCGGGGTCCGGTTCGGCTGATGTGTTGAAGCCTCGATGAGCATCTTTGAATAGGGATGCGCGAGGGTCCGAAAGAGCTTCTTCGTTTCGCCGGCTTCCACAACCGTTCCGTGTCGCATGATCGTCACGTGATCGGCCATATCGGCAACGACGGCGAGATCATGACTGATCAAAATGAGCGCTGAGTTATGTTCGGCAACGATGCCTTTCAGGAGCTCGAGGATTTGCGCTTGGATAGTGACATCGAGCGCCGTCGTTGGCTCATCGGCAATGATCAGTCGCGGGTTCAAAGCAATCGCGATTGCGATCACCACCCTTTGGCGTTGACCGCCCGAAAGCTGATGCGGAAACCGGTTCGGAGAGATTTTCGCTGGGTCGAGCCCGACCCGATCGAGAAGCGCAAGCGTTCGCTGTTCAGCCTCTGCACGGGAAATCCGAAGATGCCAGATCAAACCTTCGGCGATCTGTTGGCCGATCGTTTTCACGGGATTAAGCGCGGTCATGGGCTCTTGAAAGACCATGCCAATGTCGCGACCGCGCAGGCGACACATTTCTGGCTCGGTCGCCGCAAGGAGGTCCCGGCCATTGAACTCAAGGATACCGTTGCCCCGGCTCCCTTGAGGTAAGAGCCGCATAACGGTGAGTGCAGTGAGCGATTTACCTGAACCGCTTTCACCGACAATCCCATGGATCTCCGCTTCTCGAACGGAGAGCCCAACATCGTCCAAGATGAGGTTCTGACCAATCGAGAGATCGAGCCCTTCAATGCGCAGGAGAGGTGCTGTCACCGCAGCCTTCGCAAGCGCGGATCAAGAACGTCGCGCAGTCCGTCGCCCAGAAGATTGAGCCCAAGCACGGCGAGAACGATCGCAACGCCAGGAAAGATGGCGAGATGCGGCGCAAACGCCATCATGGTCTGGGCCTCGTTCAGCATACGCCCCCAGGATGGATTTGGTGGCTGGGTACCGAGCCCAAGATAGGAGAGCCCAGCCTCTGCTAAGATACCAAGCGAAAACTGGATCGTGCCCTGAACGATCAAAATGTTCGCTGTGTTCGGGAGGATGTGTTCGACCGTGATGCGACCGCGCCGTTTGCCCGCGACACGGGCGGCCAATATGAACTCGCGCGACCACAAAGAGAGCGCTGCACCGCGTGCCATGCGCGCGAAAACGGGAATGTTGAAAATTCCGATCGCGATCATCGCATTTATCGCACCCGGTCCAAATACGGATGTGATGAGAACCGCTGTGATGAGTGCAGGGAAAGCGAAAATGAAATCGTTGGTGCGCATCAGTACTTCGTCGATCCATCCGCCTTCGGCCGCCGCCCATGCGCCGAGCGGTACGCCGATGCCGATACCGATCGCAACCGCCATGATCGCGACCGCAATCGAGTTTCGCGCGCCTGCCAGGATCATGGAAAAAACATCGCGCCCGAAATGGTCAGTTCCAAACCAGTGTGCGGCTGACGGAGACTTTAGACGGTCAGTGACGGAGATCGCGTCCGGCGGGTAGGGCGTCCAGACGAAGGAAAGAAGGGCGCCACCGAGGATCACGATCATGATGATCGATCCGATCAGAAACGAACGGTTCTGCAACGCCTTCTTCGTAAGCGCCCATGTGGATGCCTCTTTGACGTCTGTGAGGTTGAATTCGGTCATACCCGGCGCAGCCTCAATCGCGGGTCAACGACGCCGTAAGTGAGGTCGACGAGGAAATTTACCAGAACCACCAGCGCGATCAGGAGAATGATCAAGCTCTGCACGGTGATCAGATCGCGCTGCGCGATGGCTTGGAAAATGAGGCGCCCGACCCCGGGAAGATAGAAGACATTTTCGATGATAATCGTGCCCGTGAGCAGAAACGAGAACTGAAGCCCCATGATTGTAAGCACGGGGATGAGTGCGTTTCGCACGGCATGGCGCCACAATGTGAGCCGCCAAGGTAGGCCCTTGGCGCGTGCGGTGCGGACGAAGTCTTCGTGCAAAGTATCGAGAAGCGCCGACCGCATGACACGAGCGAGGATCGAGGCTTGCGGAAGCGCGAGCGCGATTGCGGGGAGGAGGAGTGACCGGATACCGTTCCCAAGGCCTTCATCCCAACCCGGAAAGCCACCCGCCGGAACCAAGCGAAGCGTGATTGCGAAAAGATAGACGAGCAGCAGAGCAAACCAGAAGTTTGGGACAGCAATCCCGATCTGCGTCGCGCCCATGATGCCGACGTCAGTCATCTTGTTGTGCCGAGACGCGGCAAACACGCCGAGCGGCAAGGAAATCACGACGGCGAGTGCAAGCGAAATGAGCGCGAGAGGAAGCGTGACGCCAATGCGTTGCCCTATGAGTTCGAGGACAGGCACCGAGTAGGTGTAGCTGACGCCGAAATCACCCGAAAGCATGCCGCTTAGCCATGCGAAATACTGGAGCGGAAGTGGACGATCGAGGCCCATCTGTTGGCGGAGGTTTTGAAGCGTGTCCTCGCTCGCTTCAATTCCTGCAATGAGGAGAGCCGGGTCTCCGGGCAGGATCGTCGTGACGGTAAAAACGACGATACTTGCAACCAAGAGCGTGACTATCAGGGCGAGAAAACGCCGAAGCGTGAACATCAACATTGAGACAAATGTCCCACGAGAAGGCGTAGTGTTCAGCCTAGCTCAGTCGAGCTGAGGGTGCCAGTCGTCTAGCCTTAGCCGCGCCTCATGAGCTTTTTCCACTCGTTTTCATCGGCCTTTTTCAGGCGAGCGAGGGACGCCTCGGCATCCGCACGAAGCTTGTCTTTGCTGTCAGCTTTGACGGCTTCTACTTCCGCGATCAGTTCTTTGATCTCCGGAAGTGGGATCTTGGATTTGCGCGACAGTTCGTCGAGGGCTTCCAGAATTTTACCGAGTTGCTTGCCATAGCTTGCGACTTCGGTTTCGACTCGGTGCTCAATTTCAGGAACGCCTTTGATATTTGGTGAGAAGAAACGCGGAACGATGGCTTGCGTCACATCGCCTGAGAAAGGAGCGCGAAAAATCGGCGCCCACACATCAAGAGGATTGACCAAAACGAAGTCCTTTTCTTTCGCGTGAAACACTATTGCTTGAAGTGCAGCACGAGATCGAGGCTGCGCTCAAGACTATTGTTGAGGACGTTGTGCCAAATCCAAATGCATCTTTATCCCTCGCGAGGTTGCCATAAACCACCTAGGATCGAAGACAGCATCAGTGCGACAGCTGCCGTCAATGTTGGGACAGTGAAAGAGCCGGTTTGTTCGACAATAACCCCGGCGAACCAGGGTCCGATTGCCTGACCTGCCCCGAAGGCCACGGTCATGATGCCAATCGCTTGGCGTGCGGCCCCAGGCGCAGCCTCCCGGGCGAGCATAAAACCGAAAGCGGTTACCGCCATGAAGCAGAGGCCAAAGGCAAACGATCCGATGACCAGTAATACTGGATTGTCTGCGGATGCCGTGAGCGCAACGGAGATAGCTGTGATTGCCGCCGCCAAAACGTAAGCCGCTTTTAGAGATATCCATGCGGAGACTTTCATCCAGACTGCAACGGAGAACGCGGCCCCAAGACCGACGATCATCCAAATCGGGACCTCAAGCCACCTGACCGTTGGTTCCATGCGAACGATGGTGGAAATGAAGGTCGCTGTGATGATGTAGCCAAAGCCGACAAAGCCGTAGGAGAGTATAAGAAGTGTCAGGCTCCTTGGGATGCCGTCATTTGCTTGGGCCGTAACGTTTGGAGACTGAATTGGGGGCACGAGTATCGCGCACAATAGCAAGCCGATGAGCGATGCGATGCCTGACAGGATCCAGAGACCTTGCCAATCGAGGCCTAAGTTCTTAGCTCCCGCGATCAGCAGGCTTGAAACAATTATGCCAACGCCGACACCCGCGAAATGGACGTTTGCGAGGGAAGGGCGTCCCATTCTAGCAAGTCTCTCAAGCACGAGTGCAGACGCGAATACCAAAACAAATGCGCTCGCGATTCCGCTGAGAAACCGAACAGCGGAAAAGAGGGCGACCCCATCAACCGCGCCCATGAACGCTGTCGTCACTGCACTCGTGAAGAGTGCGCCAAGAAACCAAGACCTTGAGGACCCTGGCAGCCTTCCGACCGAAGCAGCCACCGCACCCAGCACATAGCCGACATAATTGGCGGTTGCGACAAACCCGGCATCAGACGTGTCGATACCTGCGTTCTCGAGCATGAAGGGCAGGATTGGCGTGTAAGCAAACCGGCCGATCCCCATACCAACAGCCAGAGCAACCAGGCCGCCGATCGCCAGTGCAACCGGACGTTGGTTTTTGATGAATTTTGTCTGAACAGCGCTCTCAGTCGGCATTCAGTGACACCCGGGCATAGTCCGCCTCACAACAAGAATACTGCCGACGAGAACGAGGACTTAAACCATGACACAGTCAAAACGCCACGTCATTGCCGCCCTTGCTGTTGCCACGATGTTGGCTGGCAGCTTGACGTTCGCTGGCGCCAAAACCGAGCAAGATGCGACGAGCCCCGCCGACTTCACAGGCTACATCGTCGAATCGAACGCCGACGATAAACGCGACTTCGCAATGTTTGAGTAGGTCCCGAATTCGTCCCGGGTTTTTTGTGCCATCCCGTGCAGTCCGGGCGAACGCCCCGGCCGATCTAACATGGATCGCGCCGGGGTTTTTCGTTTTCGCGTTGGGAATCCGCGAGGAAAATTTCCAGTCAAAACTCTCTAACCTCGCCGTCATCTGGCAGTCAAAAACTCTGACAGCGAGTTCATGTGCAGGTGAGCAAAGAGCAAGCTAGAGGTCCCCCAGCATTGGCCAATGCAGCACTTTGGTGAAAGAAACTGGAGAACTACCTCGATGAAACACCTTGTTCTGGCGGCGGTCATGTCGCTCGGCCTCGCCCTATCGGCCATCCCGTCAAAAGCGGGCAATCAGCTTGCCGTCGCTCTAAGCGGTTATGACACCGTCTCTTACCACACGGACAAACCAGTTCCTGGCGAGGCCCGGATTAACCACTACTGGAATGGGGCAATTTGGTATTTCGCATCCACCGAGAACCGTGATCAGTTTGCTGCGAACCCTGAGCAATATGCGCCAGCCTATGACGGCTATTGCTCATGGGCGGCGAGCCAGGGTTATAAGGCTCCCGGTGACCCGAACGTCTGGGAAATTGTTGATGGCCAGCTTTACGTTCAGGTTCATCCGCGTGCGCAAGAATTGTGGCAGGCTGACATCCCTGTCCATATCGCGGCGGGCAATGAAAACTGGCCGCGTATCCACCCGTTCTAAGACACGCGATTGAAGTCGAGTAAGCCGCCGTCCAATGGACGGCGGTTTTCAATGTTCTGCTGCCTACTCAACCCATCGCACATCGGTCAGGTCATTGACCTGCACCGGAGCATTTGCCCAAAGGCCTTCTAGCTTCGCATTCCAGACGCCGGCTTTCGCGAGCTGGAAGATGTAACCGTTCACGGCGTCATCTGTGATGATCTGTTGCGCTTGCCGCATGAGCTCATAGCGTGCGTCCGTGTCCGCAGTCTCTGTCAGCTCCGCGATGATCGCCTTCAGTTCGGGATTATCGTAGTTGAAGTAATAGTCATCGCGGGCGTAGATCCCGATGTCCATGGCCTCTGTGTGAGACACGATGGTGAGATCATAGTCCTTACCGCGAAAGACCTGTTCCAGCCATTGGGGCCATTCGAGCGGGATGATCTCAAGCTCAATCCCAATCTTCTTCAGTTCCGACGCGATAATTTCGCCGCCACGTCGCGCATAGGTCGGTGGCGGAAGTTTGATCGTCGCCGAGAAGCCCTCTGGAAACCCGGCCTCAGAAAGAAGCGCTTTCGCCTGATCGAGATCCTTCGGATACGTGTTGATCAAATCCACGTAAGCCGGGTGGTGCGGCGCGAAATGCGTTCCGATCGGTGTACCAAGGCCGAACATCGCGCCATCGATAACCGCCTGGCGATCAAGCGCGTGTGCAATGGCTTGCCGGACCTTTAGATTGTCAAATGGCGGCTTCGCATTGTTGGTAGAGAGGATCGTTTCGCCCTCGGTTGAGCCGATCACAACGGAGAACCGAGGGTCAGCTTCAAATTGCGGCATCGATTCAGGAGCGGGAAAATTGTAAAACGCGTCAACGTCGCCGGCCATCATAGCTGCGATTGCAGCAGCAGGGTCGGGGATGAATTTGAACGTGGCTTTTTCGAGCGCGACCGCATCGCCAACATAGTCGTCGTTGCGAACCAACTCCACGCGATCACCTTGGACCCAGTCGGAGAACTTGAATGGGCCAGTGCCAACTGGATTTGCCTGGTTGGTGTCCGCGCTAGCCGGATCGACAATGACCGCATCCCCCGTTCCCATGTCAAAGAGGAAAGAGCCGGTCGGTCGCTTGAGAGTGATCTCAAGCGTCGTGTCGTCAATTGCGCGCATCGCATCGATAGGCTCGAACTTCTGCTTCTGTGCGTTCACGCTGTCTTCGCCGCGTGCGCGATCAAAGCTGAAGATAACGTCTTCGGACGTGAAATCCGCACCGTCGTGGAATTTGACGCCAGATTTGAGCGTGAAGGTGTAGGTCAGGCCATCGTCCGAGATGGTCCAGCTTTCCGCGAGCGCGGGCTTGACCGACCCATCGCTTGCGACTTGGGTTAAGCCCTCGAAAACATTGACAAAAACGACTTCATCGATTGCGGCGGCCGCGCCTGCCGTCGGATCGAGCATTGGCGGCTCTAGCACCATACCCATAATGAGATCGGTCCGGGCTGCGGTCGCGGGGAGGGTCAAAACCCCGAGCGCGAGCAAGGTGGCGAGGGTGCGCTTCATTCTCAATCTCCCCGAAGCTAATGCAGTCTAGGGAAGCGTAGCCGGTTGCAAGCGTTGGATAAAGTCGCGTGATGCCGCGCCTTCAGCTTCCATTCATCCCCAAGGTTGCCATACTGCGACCGTAATTCGTTTCGATGACGAGAACCGGAACAGGAGCGGCGCCCTTGTCGAGTGCCGCCAACTTACGCGAGAGATTTCATGACACGTCTGCCCATAGCGCTCGCCGCAGCACTCACACTGGCCGCATGCTCAACGGACCCTTTCACGGGCGAGCGCCAAGTTTCCAACACAGCGACGGGAGCGGGCGTTGGTGCTGCGACCGGCGCGCTTGCCGGAGCGATTATCGGCGCTGCGACCGGTGGTGACGCGCAAGACATCCGAAAAGGCGCGCTGATCGGCGCTGGCGTTGGTCTTCTCGGTGGCGGTGGCATCGGCGCCTACATGGATCGCCAGGAAGCGCTTTTGCGCGACCGGCTTCAGGCAACCGGTGTGAGTGTCACCCGTGTCGGCGATCAAATCATTCTCAATATGCCGTCGAACATCACCTTTGATGTCGATCAAGCCGTTGTGAAACCTCAGTTTTTCCCGACACTCGACTCAGTTGGCTTGGTCTTGAACGAGTTCAACCAGACACTGGTCGACATCTATGGTCATACCGATTCCGACGGGTCAGAAGCGTATAATCTTGATCTGTCGCAGCGCCGGGCGCAGTCAGTCGGCAGCTACCTCTCAACGCGCGCTGTTGATCCGCGCCGCTTCCTGATCAGAGGGCTTGGTGAGAGCACGCCGATCGCGTCGAACACGACCGATGCTGGTAAAGCCGCAAACCGTCGTGTTGAAATTCGGATTTCGCCGCTCACGTAATTTACGGCTTAGTCATTGGAATCATTGAGTAAAGTCATGGCGGACACCGCCATGACTTTTGCAGAGGCAACGAGGTCAGCGATCTCGACATACTCATCGACTTGATGAGCGACCTCCAGTTTGCCGGGTCCGTAGGCGATGCAATCCGCGATTCCGCCGATCCGAGTGAAGTGCTTGTGGTCATAGGTGCCGGGCGAGGCGACGATGTCGGCCTCTTTGCCGAGCACTGATGAGATCGCTGCCTGAGTTGCTGCGACGACCGGTGAGGGCTGAGGTGTCATGAGCGGTTCGACGAGCATCAGATCGCGAAGATCGTAGCGAAAGCCGGGTCGAGTTTGGGTCAGATCATCCAAAACTTCGACGATTTCAGCTTTGACGTCAGCTGAGGTTTCTTCAATCAAATAGCGTCTATCGAAAATCATTTTGCAGACGTCCGGCACGTTCGGCGCCGGGACACCGGATATCTCTTCTGCGTCACCGCCCGCATGCATGGTCGCCAGATTGAGCGTCGCACGGCAGGCATCCGATGGGGTGACGGGCATGTTCGTTGTGCGTTCTGAAAGTCGAGGAAAGAGTTTTTCCTCAAAGGCTTGGACCACAGCGCTCATATGCCGGAGAGCGCTATCGCCCAGAAACGGCATTGAGCCGTGGGCGATCGTACCATAGGTCGTGATCTCGCCCCACCAGACGCCGCGATGGCCCACGCAGATGCGATCCGGCGAAAATGGCTCGGGGATAATCACATGATCAATCGTCTTTGACGTGAGAAATCCTCGCGCCGCAAGCCAGGCGACACCGGCAAAGCCGCCGGTTTCTTCATCGGCAGTCGCCGAGACTTCGAGGCTGCCCGGATGGTTTGGATAGACGGCGCGGATCGCTTCCGTCGCGAGGATGGACGCGGCCAATCCACCCTTCATGTCGCATGTGCCACGGCCGAAAACCTTGCCGTCCTTGACGTCGCCATCAAACGGATCGACCGACCAACCGACCCCGGTCGGCACCACGTCAATGTGGCTGTTGAAGTGGACGGTGGGCCCGCTGTCGCTACCGTCGACGCGGGCTAACACATTGTAACGTGGGTGTTTTTCACTATCCGCGTCAGCGCTTTCGGCCCGGATGAGCTGAGTCTCAAAGCCAGAATTCGATAGACGATCCCGCACGAATTCCGCGCATTCGAGATAGCCTTCACCGGGTGGATTGACCGTCGGGAACCGAACCAGGTCCTGTGTGAGGCGAACAAGGTCATCGGCATGATCGTCGATCCACCGGGATAGGGCCTCTTCGGTCTGCATTAATCGCGATTTAAACCCTGTTTAAGACTAACGTTTTCAGGGGCAAAATAGTGTTTAATCCGGGCGTTAATGCCCGCGGATTAACGTTTTCACCCGTCGACACGGTACCCGACTTCGAGGGCGGCATCCAACACCCACTCCAGAACGCTCTCGGCGAAGCTTGATGGCGCATAGATGTCGAACGCGTCGATCGCGTGTCGAACGAGGGTGACCGGCACGTGGTGGATGATCGAGTTTGCCGCCGTAGAGAGCGCGAAGACGGAAGGGTCCAGATCGAGGTTCACGGCCTTCGACAAGACAAATCGTGTCTTCGGTCCGCTGAGAGCGAACGCGACCCGCGCATCGGTCAGGTCAGAAGTTATCCCCGCGTCGCCGAGCGCGGCTAGGATACGCCTGTGCAAATCACCGCTCTCGCTTTCGAGGAGGGCGCGGTAGGGCGCGATGTTGATGCCGGTGACGCGGTCGCCATTGGCCTTCACGCCGACGAGGCATGGCGTTTCGAACACGGAAGGATCGACCAAGGATGACAGAGCTTTCGCGCCTTCCTTCGCAGTGCCCGGCCACAGTTGGACCTGGATCAAGTTCACCATCATGCGGGGTGTAATCGTGACGCCAAAATCGCCGGAAAACGCCGGTGTCGCTAAGCCAGAATGCGCCTGATACGGGGCAATGCGTTCAAGCATGCATCCGCCCTCCATCCGGATCCACAAAGTGAGGTGAGACGACTTGCACCTTCACGTGCCGCCCGCGCAAAGGATCGGTGGCATAGAGTGTTTCGCCGATGCGCTCGCGTCCGTTTTCGAGGAGGGCGAGCGCGATATATTGGTCGAGTTCGGGGGAAAAGGCGTTCGACGTGACCCAGCCATGGCTCTTCGCCGGCTCGACCGGGCGGCTTTCGACGACGAGATGGCTGCCACTTTTGATCTGAATGCTGTCCTCCGACAGGAGCCCGACCAGCTGTTCGCGGTTATCGCGTTTGAGTCCCGGTCGATCGAGCATGGAGGAGCCGACGAAATCCTTTTTCGTTGAAACCATGCCGCCGAGACCGAGGTCTTCAGCCGTCTGGCGGCCATTGATTTCCGCGTGGGTCACGTGACCTTTCTCAATCCGCAAAATGCCAAGGGCCTCAAGGCCGTAGGGGATGACGTTCAGGTCCTTCCCTGCTTCTAGAAGGTGCTCCCAAAGGGCGGGGCCGTAGGTCCAGCCGCAGAAGACTTCATAGGCGAGTTCGCCCGAGAAGGAGAGGCGGGCGACACGGACGGGGACGCCTTCGATCTCGCCTTCTCGCACCGCCATGAAGGGCATGCCTTCATTTGAAAGATCGATGCCGGTGACCACCTTTGCCAGCAGATCGCGCGATTGTGGTCCCGCGACGGCGATCCCGGCCCACTGGTCCGTGACCGATGTCAGCGCCACGTTGAGGTTCGGCCAGACGGTCGCGTGCAAGAACTCCAGATGTGCCATGACGCCTGCTGCCTGACCGGTCGTCGTCGTCATCATGTAGCGGTTTTCGGCGAGCCGCCACGTCGTGCCATCATCGTAAAGAATGCCGTCTTCGCGCAGCATCAGCCCGTAGCGAGCCTTGCCGACGGGCAGTTTTGCAAACCCGTTCGAGTAGACGCGATTGATGAACTCGGTCGCGTCGGGACCGTTCACGTCAATCTTGCCAAGCGTTGAAACGTCAACGATCCCAACACCTTGCCTCACAGTTCTCGCTTCGCGCACGGACGCGCTTTCGACCGTATCACCGTCCTTGAGATAGGTTTCTGCGCGCATCCAGAGGCCGTTCGGCACGAAGCTCGCGCCGTTCTTCTCATGCCACTCGTGCATCGGCGTCCGGCGAACGGGCGCGACATGCTCGCGGCCTTCGCGCCCCATCAGCGTTCCGATCGCGACCGGCGTATAGGGCGGGCGAAAACGCGTGGTGCCAACCTCGGGGATATCGACGCCGCGTGCATTCGCCATGAGTGCGAGGCCGGTGACATTCGACGTCTTGCCCTGGTCGGCAGCCATGCCGAGCGTCGTGTAGCGTTTCATGTGCTCGACCGAGGTGAAGCCCTCGCGGTGGGCGAGCGCGATGTCCGTCGAGGTCACGTCGTGCTGCACATCGACAAACGCTTTGCCCCGCCAGAGGCTTTTACGCTTCGGTTTAATCTCACGAACCAGATCGATGGTTTCGGACGTCAAATCGTCGGTGGCCGAAAGTGCCGCAGTCGCGGCGCTGTGGCCGAGCGATTGAGCGGCCTTTGAGCCCGCCTCCTGACCCTCGCGCAGGCAAGCTTGGAGCGAAAACGTCCCGTTTATTGCCCCCGCTGTCGCCCAACTGGTCCTGAGTGTGGGCGGGACAAAAGCTTGAATAGGATCGGACCACACGGGCCGCTCACCATTCTGGCTCGTGAGGTGGAGCGTCGGCGTATAACCCCCTGATACTGCAAGCGTATCGCAAAAGACGTCATGGGTGATGCCGGTCTGGTTGCCATCACTGTCAATTGGTGCGGCACCGGCTTCGCTGATCCCGTGGCGGCCGGTGGTCCGGACGATCCCGTGGCCGGTGAGGTGCTGCTTCGTAACCGCATCGGCGATCGTTCGTGCCTCGGCGCTAATAGTCTGGCGCGGGTCGATGATCGCGACGACATCGATCCCGGCATCATGCGCGTCACGCGCCGTGCGGTAGGCGCCGTCGTGTGTTGCAAAGAGCGCGAGCCTCTTGCCCGGCGCGACACCATAGCGACGGATATAGGTCCGCACGCTTTCAGCCAGCATGACGCCCGGGCGATCATTGCCCGGAAACACGATTGGGCGTTCGAGCGCGCCGGTGGCGATGACGACGAATTTCGCCGTGATCGTCCAGTGGCGCTGACGGGAAACGCCGGGCGGTGCGCCTGGGAGGTGGTCGGTCACGCGCTCCACCGCACCGAACTGATTATCGTCATAGGCGCCATAGACTGTGGTGCGGGATTTCAGCGTGACCCGGTCATGGTCGGCCAGATATTTCAGGGTGTTAGCCGCCCATCTTGCAGCTGGTTCGCCATCGATTTCGGCTCGCTCGGTGAGAAGCGCGCCACCCATCGAAGCCATCTCGTCCGCGAGGATGACCCTTGCGCCCGCGTCAGCGGCAGTCCTTGCGGCCATCAGGCCAGCAGCGCCGGACCCGACGACCAGGACATCGCAATGGGCGAAATGCTTGTCATACCGGTCCGTGTCCGCCTCGCCCGAAAGCGCGCCCATGCCCGCCGCGCGACGAATGAAGTGCTCATAGAGGAGCCAGGCTTTTCGTGTCGGGCCCATGAAGGTTTTGTAGTAGAAACCCGCCGCAAAGAGCGGACCGCCAAGCTGATTCACCGCCATTGCGTCCAAGCGGAGCGACGGCCACCGGTTCTGGCTCCTCGCTTCGAGCCCATCGTAAAGTTCCGCCATGGTCGCGCGCGTATTCGGTTCTGCCTTGCCGCCGGACCGGAGCGTGATGAGACCGTTCGGCTCTTCGGGACCGGCTGATGCGATACCCCGCGCGCGATGATATTTGAACGATCGACCGATGAGGCGCTCGCCGTTTGCGATCAAGGCGGACGCGACGGTGTCACCCTCGAACCCGGAAAAGCGTTTGCCATCAAAGGTGAAGCCGAGCGGCTTGCGGCGGTTGATCAACCCGCCTGAAGGTAATCTATAGCCGCTCACTCGGCCGCTTCCCGGGTGATTGTCTCGTCTTTAGGGGCAATCTCGGTTTGGAACGGCCCGACGATCTCAGCGCCCAGAATTTCGTGAGTGGTGACATTGCGGGTGACGATCAGCCACTGCCGACAGCCCATCACATGCTGCCAATATTCGCGGATCACATCAGGCGAGTTCGTTCGCCGGTAGACATAGTCGCACCAGTCATCGGGTGACGAACCTTGCGGATCGGGTCGCGGCGTCGGCACCTCACCACGATAGCTGAATTCGCGGATGTCACGCGGGCCGCAATGGGGGCAGGGGATGCGCATTGTCTACCTCAATGCAGCCATGGGAACGGCCCCGCGCCGCGTTCGTCAATGGTATTGCCGTCGCAGAAGCGTTGGAGCGTGAAGGGTGCGTTTCGCCAGTGTGGCTCTTCCTTGGCAATCGTATGGGCGAAGCACCAGCCGGAGCCCGGCGTCGCCTTGAACCCGCCATAGCACCAGCCCGCGTTCAAAAAGAGGCCGGGGCGGGGGCCGGTCGCGATGATCGGTGAGCCGTCCATCGACATGTCCATGATGCCGCCCCAATGGCGCACGAGCTGGGCGCGGCCGAACTTTGGAAACACCGTGCCGACGACGGCATTCACATGCTCGATGATCGGCAGGTTTCCGCGCTGTGCGTAGGAGTTGTAGCCGTCAATGTCGCCGCCATAGACGAGGCCGCCCTTGTCGGACTGGGAGATGTAGATGTGCCCGACGCCGAAGGTCACGACCTGATCAAGCGTGGGTTTGAGCGGTTCAGATACGAACGCCTGCAGCACGTGGCTTTCGATCGGCAGTCCATTGACGCCCGCCATCGCCATGACGCGCGACGTGTTGCCCGCGACCGCGACGCCGATCTTTGGCGCACGGATGGTTCCGCGCGTGGTCTCGACGCCCGCGACCGCATCGCCGTCAAAGAGAAAGCCCGTGACCTCAGCATTCTCAATTATGTCGACGCCAAGTCTGTCGGCAGCGCGGGCGAAACCCCAGGCAACGGCGTCATGACGCGCGGTTCCGCCCCGCGGCTGCAAGAGCCCGCCATAGACTGGAAAGCGTGCGTGCGGGTCCATATTAATGCCCGGCACGAAGGCCGTGATCTGGTCCCTGTTCAAGAGTTTCGCGTCGATGCCGGAGAGCCGCATCGCGTTGCCGCGCTCGGCGTAAACGTCGAGTTCGGCATTGCTATGCGCCACGTTCAGGACGCCACGCTGCGAAAACATCGTGTTGTAGTTCAGGTCCTGCGCCAGCCCCTCCCAGAGCTTGAGCGACCATTCATAAAAGTCCTGGTTGGCCTTCAGCCGGTAATTCGAGCGCACGATGGTGGTGTTTCGCCCGACATTACCGCCGCCGATCCAGCCCTTTTCGACGACGGCCACATTGCGAACGCCGTGCTCCTTGGCGAGGTAATAGGCTGTCGCCAGACCGTGCCCGCCACCGCCGACAATGATGACGTCATAAGTGGGTTTTGGCTCGGGCTTCCGCCACGCCTCGCGCCAGCCCCGGTTCCCCGTGAGCGCTTTCTTTAAGAGGGTGAAGGCGTTGTAGGTCGACATGGCCCACGCGGTCGGTTGCTGCTGTCGCCGACGCTATCAACGGCGCGGGATTTGGGGAAGTGGGAATGTGTGGCGGCAGGTGCGGCGTGGTGGTGGGTGGGTTCGTGGCAGAAAAGAGTCCTCATTTGTCACTAGCGCCTCGTCGTCTATTGATGGGATGCGAGTGCCCAGGCCTATCTGTGGAGAACTCATTGATATAGAAATGTTTGCGAATGGCGGCCATTTCTCGTTTCCGAGTCCCTCGGATACTATCAAATTCATTGCGCTTATCAATCTTGGCGCGTTTATAGTGTGGCAGATATCATGAATTACCTTGGTGATTTGCTAGATAAAATTTCAAGCAACTGGGGAAATCTCGCAATAGTTTCTGCAGCAATCAGCGCTATACTGATTATCTTTCTGAATGTTGAAAAGATAATGAACTACAGATTAATAAATAAGAAAATAAAAAAAGAACTATTAGTAGAAAATAAAGTCAATATAAATAAAGAACTCTCTCAACACAAAATCGAAATATCTGAGGTTGCCAATTATGATATCGAAAAAAATAGGGTTTAGATAGAGATTTTGTCGCAAAAATTATTTATGTGGAGTTCAAGAACCATCCACTTTTTCGCAGTTTTGATTACCAATCAATGCCCATACCACTACGTGAAGAGTTGTTCATGACTGCGACTCGAAGTGCTGGTCGAATTGAAATTGAGCGCGTCGTAAAGGTTGAAGCATCGAAAGAATCAAAACAGGCATGGGATAAGTTGTGTAATATATACTTTCGATCCACACAACTCGAATTCAGAAAAAATACTGATATTTTAATAAATAAAAAAGAAAGATATAAATCAATCAATTTAATTGAAGAGTTGTATAATGCCTCAACTTATACGTTTATTCACTCCTTAGGCATTGATTCTAGCCGAAATATGCAGAATTTACTACACCAATTAAAGGGAAATGTTTTGTATAATATTGTAGAAGCTAAAATTTAAGTGATAAAATAGACGAAAATCAAAATAATGTAGGGAAACAATTGGGAGAATTAGCAATATTTTTAGATTTGGCCATATCAAACGCTCATAATTTGATAATATCAATTAGAGATAGATTGTAACTAATGCAACGAAGTAATAACCAGAAAGATTAGCGCAGTATCGTAGGGTAAAGAGGACCGCTTTGTCCGCAGAACTTAACTTCTGAACACCGCAGCGCGCTTGCCAACCACACGCGGACCGACGATGCTCCGCGGACCCGCCGAAGACGCTTGCGCTACGATGATCTCAATCTTCCTTCTCACTTGGCTCGGGGTTCTGGCCGCCCAGATCGCGCCGGGGCCGAACTTAGCCGCGGTGGCGTCGGTGGGCTTGGCGCAGGGGAGGCGTCCCGCTCTCTTCATCGTGGCCAGCATTTCCTCCGGCATGTTCGTTTGGTCGGCCGCAACAGCCCTCGGGCTCGGCGCGCTCATCGAGGCGTATCCGCTGTCACTTGTTCTCCTCAAAATCGTGGGCGGGGGTTTATTTGCTCTTGCTGGGACTCAACGCGGCGCGCGCCACGCTTAAAGGCGAGTTCGAAACGATCCTAAAGGGTATACAGCCTGGCGGGCGCCTCTTTGACTATGTCCATGTGATCTTTAAAGGCGAGTGGAACAAGCGTCTGACACAGGCGCAGGAGATAAAGAAGACGCTGCGCAGGGACATTTTGAAGGTCGACAAGCAAATCGAAGGCTTGATGGATCGCATAGTAGATGCGCAAAGCGACACCGCAATTTGCGCTTATGAGCGCCGTATCTCCAAGCTCGAAAGGGAGAAACTCATCAAAGCCGAAAAGCTTGCCACGCCAACCGCACCGCATCGACCCTTTGACGAAATGTTCGAACTCGCACTCGCCTTTATAGCAAACCCTTGGAATCTTTGGGCTTCTGATCGATCATAAGACAAAAGAACGGTGCTGAAATTGGCTTCTGAGACACGTTTGCCCTATTGCCGAGGCTCAGGATTTCGAACCCCGCAAGTCTCTGAACCATTTACCTTTTTAGGGCAGTGCGGCCGAAATCCAGAAATGGCGGAGAGGAAGGGATTCGAACCCTCGAGACGGTTGCCCGCCTACACGCGTTCCAGGCGTGCGCCTTCGACCACTCGGCCACCTCTCCACGTGCGGAGTTACGGTTTATGCGCGGTCAAAGCAAGTCAGTTGCAGTATGCGGCGCGAAAGCCCTGAGAAATCCGTGAATAGGCGGCGCTATTGGATTGTCGGCCATTGCTGAGGTTTGAAACGTCAACCGACGTCGCTAAGATGGCTATGAACCAGGGGAGGGCATCGCATGCGTACGCCATCTTGGAAATGGCTTTGGGGACTTATCCCTGTCAGCCTCGTCGGCGTTGTATTGCTGGTGCGAGAAACCACCCCGATTGAGAATGATCTCGTTGAGCGCGCAACCGCTCTTCTCCAAGACGCCGGACAGGAATGGGCAGAGTTGAGCGCCGACGGGCGCGATCTCTCATTGTCGGGTACGGCACCGACCCCTGAAGATTTGGATCAAGCGATGGAAATCGTTGGTTCAACATGGGGAGTTCGCGTGGTTGAAGATCAAGCCGATCTCCTGCCCGAAGTCGTCCCGTACACGTTGCGAGGGTCGATTGAAGCGGCGAAACTCGATCTGGTCGGCTTCATGCCTAATGCCGCTTTGAAGAATGTGGCTCTTGAGGCAGCTTCGTCCCTTGGCGCAAACATTGAAGTTTCAGATGGCATTGAATTGGCTCGCGGAGTCTCCGACGCGCAGAAATGGAGTGCGGCAAGTGTCTTCGGACTAGAGCTTCTTAAAGACGTCGAGACTGGCTCGTTTCAACTGACAGACGAGGTGTTTTCGTTTTCCGGTGTTGCGAAGTCGCAAACGGCGTTTGAGACCCTAAACGCGGCTGGTGATGCACCCCCGGACGGCTTTGAAACGGGCGAATTTGAAGTGCTTCCACCACGCCAGTCGCCCTTCACTTGGGGGGTGGTGGTTGAGGGAACGAATGCCCGCCTGACCGGTTACGCACCTGATGCAGAGGCGCGTGCCACGTTTTCGTCAGCGATAGAGGCAGCGCATCCAAACCTGGTAATCTCGAACGAAATGGAGCTCGCGTCCGGGGTGCCGGACGGTTGGGCAGATAGTGCATCTTTCGTGAACACGCTTGTCGGAAACCTGTCGTCGGGGACGATACTTTTTTCAGATGAAGAGGTCAGCCTTTCCGGCGATACGGAGACGTCGGACGCCTATCGACAAACACGCGCGACACTAGAAAATGGCCTGCCCATTGGATTTACGCTCGGATCAATCGCTCTACTTGCCCCTCCGCAGTCACCCTACCAATTTGCGGTTGAACGCGACGCTCAATCAATCATCCTTTCAGGCTTTGCGCCTTCTCTGAGCGACGAAACCTCATTTATCGACGAAGCGAAGCAGGCTTTTCCCGACCTCTCGGTTCGGAGTGAGCTGGAACTTGCAGCGGGCGCACCCAATGATTTTGCCGAAATCGCGTCGCAAATGGTGGGGCTTGTTGGCAACCTCGCGTTTGGGTCTGTTCGAGCGACAGACGATGACGTAGCGATTGATGGCCTCGCTGCGTCTCAATCAGAGTATGCGTCTCTCCGTGAAGCGGCGACGGGACTCAAGATATCAACGTTCGATGTAACGCCGCCGCTTGCGGATAATTTTCGTTGGTCTGCAGACTATGACGGCAGCACGATCACACTTGAGGGGTTTGTGCCAAGTGACGGTGCGCGCGAAGCCGTACTTGCTGCCGTTCGAGCAAATCTTCCTTCGGCTCGCGTCAGGGATGAAATGGAGCTTGCTTCTGGCCTATCGGATGATGTCCGCTTTGAAGATGTCGCTTATGGTTCACTTGCAGCCTTGTCGGGCCTGTCTTCGGGGCGAGCAGATCTAGAAGGTACGGAACTCGTCATCTCAGGAACATCTCCCGATGGGGAAGTAATGGAAATTGACGATGAGTTTGAAGGGCTCGGTATAGCCGTAACGGCTTCCTTGGAAGCGCCAGAAGTTTCGCCTTATCGATTCAACGCTGACTGGCAGGGATGGGGGATCATACTCACGGGCCATGTTTCGGACGAGGCCACACGGCAAGCAATTTTGGAGAGCGTTGCTCGGAACTTTGGCCGCGTTGAAATTGAGAGCAGTCTTTCGTTCGGCTCTGGGCATCCAGACGAATTTCAAAATGCCGTCACCACTGGCTTGCGGCAATTGTCGCGATTGGCGACTGGACAATTGGCTCTCCGGGACACGGTTATCGAGATGAATGGTATTGCGCTTACGCCCCGGAGCACGGAGATTATACCGCGGGATTTTGAGGCAAGTATCCCAGGCAGTTTCACGTCCGAAATCTCCGTTTCAAATCCAGCTTTCCAGCCGCAATTGGAGGCAAATGCCTGCGAGGCGTTGGTCGATGAAGCATTGGCCACGCGAACGATCCTGTTTGAATCCGGTGAAGCAGCCGTTGCCAGCGATTCTGTAGGATTGATCGACCAGCTGACTGCGGTCCTTGATCGGTGCCCCGGGGTTTCGATGACAGTCGAAGGCCATACTGACGCGCAAGGGTCAGCCGCCTCAAACATGACCCTCAGCCAAAACCGCGCCGAGGCCGTTGTCGCGCGTCTTATAGAAAAAGGTATCGAAAGCAATCGACTGACCGCAACTGGGTTTGGTGAGACGCGCCCGATTGCAGACAATGGAACTGACGACGGTCGCGCTCGGAACCGAAGAATAGAATTTTCAGCGGAATTGCGGTGAAAACTGCGATGACTGTTTATCGAATGGAAAAGCCGTGATACCCGCGAGGCGAAGAAAAACATGACCTATTTGATTGCGACACTCTGGCCTTGGCTGCTAGCGTCGTTCGCGATTGGATGCGTGACCGGATACATCGTGTCGCGCTCATCCTGAGGAGCCCCAAATGACTCACCTGGTCTTTTATGTGTTTGCGTTGTTGGTGTTCGCGTTTATCGCGGGCGCAATTCTAATGTTCTATCTCGTCCCGCCGCGCATTCCCAAAAGCTATACAGCGGCTGGCGCGGCAGCAAGCGCTGGTGGTGGTACCGCGACCTCCGCGAAGCCCGCGGCGGCGTCGGCAAGCGCCCCAGCGAGTGCAAAAGCGCCTGCGCCTAAGAAAGCTGAGGCACCACCCAAACCCGCACCTAAGCCCGCTCCGGTGCAGAGTGAGCCTGCACCTGCGCCGGCAGCGCCACTCATGTCAGCATCGAGTGCAAAAGCGAGCGATGCGCCTGCGCTCTCAGGTGATGATCTCGCCTCTGCCAGCGAGGCGGATAAAGCGGGCACGCGGCCACAAGGTCTTGCAGCCCCTACGGATGGAAAAGGCGACAAGCTCACGAAGATCAAGGGTATTGGACCGGTCAACGAAAAACGGCTGCACGGCCTTGGAATATTCCACTTCAGCCAGATTGCAGCGTGGGGTGATCAAGAGATCGCTTGGGTCAATACTTTCTTGACGTTCAAGGGTCGGATCGAACGCGAGAACTGGGTCGGACAGGCCAAGGATTTTGCGGCGGGCTAGTCCCGTCGGAAGCCGATTAGACTCGGTGGGCCTTTTCCGCATCTTTGATATGCGAACTGATCGCGGTCAGTAGGTGCCTGTCCCAAAGCACCGGTGCGTGGCCTTGATCGGGGATCTCTATCGAAGAAAATGCAGGGTGTGCTTCCTGCATTTTTTCGACGGTTTCCGAAAGTAGGAGGGCAGATAGCGCTCCGCGAATGCACAGCGTCTTCACCGGTTTCAGCCCCTCAAATTGCGGCCAAAGCTGGACAGGCGGTGTGCCTGTGCCGATCGCATCTAGGAGCTTTTCCAGCTTTCGGTCAAAGTCGATGGCAGGGCGGCCTTCCTTTTCGCCAAACGTTTGTCGCGCGAACTTGGCCCAATCCTGATCTGAGAAGCCGGGGAACATCGGCTTCCCATAACGCATGACTAGCCCTTTGGCGTCGTCCCAATCCTTGGGTTCGCGGAGTTCCGCTAGCATCCGTTTGATGCGAACAAGCCCGGTCGTTTCAATCACCGGACCGACATCGTTCAATGTCGCCGAGGCAAGGGCGCCTGGACGAGACGCCGCCATGAGCATGATTAGAAGCCCACCCCGAGAGGTGCCGATGAAATGAGCTCGGTGGATGTTACAGGCTGTTAGTACGGCTTGAACGTCAGCAAGTTCTTGGAAAACCGTGTAATTTTCCCAGGTCTTGTCATAGTCAGACAATCCGCGCCCACGATAGTCTAGGCATAAAACATCTCGTGGATTTAGGGGATCCGAGGCGAGGTGTTCAGCGAGATCGTCGAAATCACGATGCGAACGCGTCAGACCTGGAAGACAGAGTACTGGAATATCGGAAGATGCGTCAGGTTTGTGCCGCCGCACATGGAGCCTCAGTCCGTCTAGCGCGGTGAAATACTGGGAAACGGGTGAAACAGCACTCATGACAACTAAAGACTTTCAGCAGCGACACTCAGACTGGGATGAAGCGGATTATCCGCCGCGTCGCAAGTCCTGCTCAATCGTGAGCCGCGTCGAGCCGCCATTTAAGCGAGCACGATAGACGAGTGTGTTCTCTAAAACCCGCATGACGTAGTTGCGGGTTTCAGAAAAGGGAAGGCGTTCGACCCATTCTATCGGGTCCACGTTGCGGCCCCTTGGATCGCCAAAGCGGCTGACCCACTCGTCAACACGTCCTTTGCCCGCATTGTATGCAGCAGCCGCCATAATATACGAGCCGCCGAAATTGCCGATCCGCTTGCCGAGATAGGCCGATCCAAGCGCCATATTGTAGGCGGGATCGCGAGTAAGCCGCGCTCGCGAGTAACCCAGCCCGGTCTCACGGGCAACGCTGCGCGCCGTGGCAGGCATGAGTTGCATAAGACCTCGGGCACCGGCGGGGCTGACCGCGCTTGATCGGAATTCACTTTCTTGGCGTGCGATCGCATAGACGAATGCCGGCTCGACGCCCGCATTATTACGGCCTTTGTTCGGCATAGCTGCGAGGGGATAGGCCTCACTTGCCACGTCATGCCCCATTCTGAGGCCTCGTTTTGCGATGTTGACGGCTAAGTGGGGAGCGCCAAGTCGACGAGCTTTTGCCGCAAGCGCCGCAGTTGTCCCTGCATCCGGTGAATAAAAACTCGTGCCAATCAACAAACTTAGCGCGAGGTCGTTGCGGCCAGCTGCCGCCATCAGGTCAGCTGCACGAACTGGCTCCAAATTGTCGGCCCGACGCGACGCCCCAGTGGAGCGAACGCGGATCGATCGCTGTCCAAGTTCTGCCGCTGCCAATTGACCGTAATATGCAACAGTATGTTTTGCTGCTGCGCGGAAGTGGCCTCGCGCTTTTCCACGATTTCCCGCAGCCTTTGCCGCCCGGCCCGCCCAGTACTCAGCGCGTGAAACGCTGATGGGTGTCTCAGAATATCTGCGCATCGCTTCGAAGTGTCGAAGCGCGCGGCGTGGGTTTCGCGTGTACGAGAGAGCAACCCAGCCTGCATGCCATTCTGCCTCGCGAATGTCTGAGGTTTCTGTGGTGCTATGTTCGGCTGCAACCTTGTAGGCGAGGTTGAACTCGCCGACGTCAATTAGGTCGCGGACCTGCACTCGGCGTTCAATCCACCACTCGCCAGTGTCGATGAGTTTGTCTGCATCGCGCGGCGCACGGGATACCATGTTTGCGGCTTCGCGTGGTCGATCCGCGCGCCTCAAATGTTGGGCCATGGAGAAGATATAGCCAGGGTCGCGTCGCATGCTCTGCGGGACAGAGTTGAGGAGTGACCCTGCATTTCCTGTTCGACGCACAACGGCTGCACGGGCGGCGACAATAGCCTTTTGGTTGCCGTTCAGGAAGCGGTTCATGCGTTGCGCTGCCGTCACGCGCTCGCGGTAAAGCATTCCGCTAGCGCGAGCGAAGTGGTCGTCGCGCGTCAGGACCGCCCCAAATTCTGAGATGATTTTGTTTTCTGATTCTGCATTGAAGGTTGCAGTTGACCACGCCTTGCTAAGCCATCGTCGCCCATCTCGGGTCTGTCCGTTCGCGATCAGTGCGCGCGCATACGCGACTTCCCCGAACCCAGACAGGGGTTCGAATTCACGAAAAAAAGATACGACACTCTGCGGGTTTGAAGGGCGGTCAAAGTAAACGCGCTCGATATTTCGTCGAATTCGATCTCGACCCGGCCAACCTGGGTTTCGCCGAATGAACTGACGCATGCGATCGGCGCCCACATAGCTCGCAGCTGATCGGGCAAGCAGCCACTCTGCGGTCTTCGCGTTGAGTTCATTGGAAATCTGGCGTCGATATCCGTCAGCTGCTGAGGGATCACCGCGTTCGACCGACGCAACAACCCGTTTGAAAGCGTCAAATGACGAACCGGATGTCGCGGCTGGGCCACCTGAGCGCGGAGCCGCATTTCGTTCTGGCTCTGCTGGTCTTGGAAGGACGCGTGGTGCAGCGCTCGCCACCGCTGGCGCCGGCGCGGCGGACGCCGTGTTCGACGGCGCAGGTCGTGCAGATGGCTGCAATTGGATTGGCTGCCCAGTCGCTTGTTGCTGCTGCACCGGGGCGGTGGCGACGATTGGTGGAGTTGCTGCGGAATTCGGCCGAGCAAGCGGTATCGGGACATCGCGCGCAAGCAAGTCTTCTATGGTTTGCGCCTGTTGCGCGCTGACTGGGCCTGTCAAAGGACCGATCATGGCAAAGATGGTTGCGAGTACAGCGTATCTCAAACGCTCGGCCTTTCGTTTACCGTGAATTTCATCCGCGCAGTGCGTTTACCTTGGCAATCCTGCATAAACATGCTTTGCGCTGGCAGAATTATGACGACAACCGCCCCGCGCTCATGCACCCCATCACATATGGGTGTTACAGTTGATGGTCGGTTAGCGCTGTGTCGGAAATCACAGCTACGGTGGGGACGAACATGTTCAAGGGATCTTTCACGGCGCTGATTACGCCTTTTTCCAACGGTGCGCTGGATGAAGCGGGATTCCGCAAGGTTGTCTCGCACCAGATCGAAGAGGGTACGCACGGGCTTGTGCCCGTCGGTACAACCGGCGAGAGCCCGACGTTAACTCATGAGGAACACCAGAAGGTCGTTGAGATCTGCATTGATGAGGCCGCAGGCCGTGTGCCGATTATTGCAGGCGCTGGATCAAATTCCACGGCAGAGGCCGTATCGCTCGCGGTGCACGCCGAAAAAGCCGGAGCTGACGCCGTCCTTGTCGTCACGCCATACTATAACAAACCGACGCAATCTGGTCTGGTCCGTCACTTTTCTGAGATCGCCAAGGCCATCTCGATCCCGATCATCATCTATAATATTCCGCCGCGTTCGGTGATCGACATGTCTGTCGAGACGATGGGCCACCTTTTCGTGACATACGAGAATATTATCGGTGTGAAAGACGCGACTGCGAACCTCGCGCGTGTCAGCCTTCAACGCATGCATATCGGCAACGATTTCGTTCAGCTTTCCGGTGAAGATGCGACTGCGCTCGGCTTTAATGCTCATGGTGGCCAGGGGTGTATCTCTGTCACGTCGAATGTGGCGCCGCGCCTTTGTTCAGAGTTTCAAATCGCAACACTGGAAGGCCGGTTTGGCGATGCTCTGGCAATCCAAGACCGGTTGATGCCGCTTCACACAGCGCTTTTTGTGGAATCAAGTCCGGGACCGGTGAAGTACGCCGCTTCGAAAATTGGTCTGTGTGGGGACGAGACACGCGCACCGCTTGCGCCAATCTCGGATGCAACGAAAACCCAAGTCGATGATGCGCTTCGACATGCAGGCCTTCTCAACTAGGCTTCAAACGCTTATGTCCTGCGGCTTGCGCAGAAAGAAGGATTATCGCTGTGGCCCGCGGGGACTCTGGCCGGAAGGTTGTCGCTGAGAACCGGAAAGCCCGCTTCAATTATCAAATAGAAGACACCTACGAGGCCGGGCTTATGCTTGTCGGTACCGAGGTGAAGTCGCTGAGGACCGGAAAGGCGAACATTGCCGAAGCCTACGCCGGTCCGGATGGCGATGAGTTATTTCTCTTCAACGCATACATCCCCGAATATCTCGAAGCGAACCGTTTCAATCATGAAACGCGGCGGCCTCGAAAGCTTCTGCTCAATCGGCGCGAGATCAATCGTCTCATGGGCGCCGTCCAGAAGGAGGGGCAGACGCTTATTCCGCTGCGCCTCTATTTCAATGAACGCGGGCGCGCAAAGTTGGAACTCGCCTTGGCACGCGGCAAGAAGATCCATGACAAGCGTCAAACAGAACGCGACAGGGACTGGGCGCGCCAAAAAGCACGGCTGCTGCGGGAGCGCGGTTAAGTCTCGTCAAGCCTTCGCCTTATTTGCGCGAAAACTGCGTCAAACAATTCTGGCGTCAAACGGCCGGTGTTCGTGTTGTACCGCGAGCAATGATAGCTATCGAACAGCGTGATGCGGTCTGTAACGCCATGCTCTGCGCCGTGGCGAAATGGATAGTCTGCTCGACGTAGGCCAAGCGTCGTCAATGTCGTGTCATGGGCAATACGCCCGAGCAGCAGAATTCCACGCAGATGCTCTAGCCGATCGATCAGACCGGCCAGGTAAGGCCTACAATTCGTGATTTCGCTGCCGATGGGTTTGTTCTGAGGCGGTAAACATCGCACCGCGTTCGTGATTATGACATCGTCAAGTTCGAGGTCATCATCCGCGTTTGGGTCAAACTGTCCGACCGAGAAGCTGAAGCGCCTCAACGTCGAGTAGAGTAAGTCGCCCGCGTAATCTCCGGTAAATGGTCGACCTGTTCGGTTGGCCCCTTTCAAACCGGGCGCCAACCCCACGATTAAAAGGCGGGCCCGTGTATCCCCAAACGAAGGAACCGGCCCGTTAAACCAATCCGGCTCCTTTTCCCGAACGCTATCCAGATGATGCGCGAGGCGCGGGCATGCTCTACAGCCGACCGGTGGTCCAAAAACCGGATCTACGCTGTAATCAAGTGTCGACAAATTCGTCTTCTTCGTTGGTCGTTCGCTGCGGGCGCTCGGACGGATCTCGGCCGATCTTGTTTTTCAACGTGTCCAACTCGAGAAAGTGATCCGCTTGACGGCGCAGTTCATCAGCGATGAGAGGAGGGTTTGTTCGCGTTGTAGAGCAAACTGTGACGGTTTTGCCTTTCCTCTGAAGTGCTGCAACGAGGGAGCGAAGGTCACCGTCTCCGGAAAAGATCAAAATGTGATCGGCATGCTCGGCTATTTCCATCGCATCAACGGCGATTTCTACGTCCATTGATCCCTTAAAGCGTTTTCTGCCGTTTACGTCCGTGAACTCCTTCACCGGCTTGGTAACGACGGCATAGCCATTATAATCGAGCCAGTCGATAAGTGGGCGGAGGGATGAAAATTCCTGATCTTCAACGAGCGCCGTGTAGTAGTAGGCCCTCACAACGACGGCTTCGGCACGGAATACACCCAATAGTCGCTTGTAATCGATATCAAAATCTAGTGAGCGTGCTGCTCCATAAAGATTTGCTCCGTCAATAAAGACTACGAGCCGTTCATCAGCGTAAAAATGCATTGTCATACTCTGAGACTTTTCAAGAAACCGGACACTTACTTGAAAAAATTGAGTTTGGAAATCGCTCTCGGTTCCTCCGTGGACAGAAATTACGGAAGCGAGGGGCGCACCAGCCTTGATCTTAACGAGATTTCTCGCTACGAGCGCGCAAATCCCTTTTCAGGAGAGCTTAATGGCCCGCGTCACCGTTGAGGACTGCGTTGATAAAGTCACGAACCGATTTGAACTCGTATTGCTTGCCGCTCACCGAGCGCGGCAGATTGCTGGAGGATCACCGCTGACGGTCGAGCGCGACAATGACAAGAACCCGGTGGTTGCGCTTCGGGAGATTGCCGATACGACCGTCGCATCAGACGATCTCGAAGAAGATTTGATCCATTCATTGCAAAATCAGGTTGAAGTGGATGAACCGGAAGCCGACGTCGTTCCAATGATTCCGTCCGCTCGGCCGGTAACGCAGATCAACCAGGTCAGCGACGCGCCTGAAGACGTGCAGATGGATCGGATGACGGAGGAGGATCTCCTTCGAGGTTTAGCGGAATTGTCTCCGCCGGAGGGCGACCGGTCGTACTGATCGGCCTTTACACCGAGACTAAAGAGGGCCGCTCAGTCGGCCCTTTTTTATTGTTCTGATGAAATCCGCATAGCCAATCGGTTGGCTAGGGCCTATGTCTTTAGCATCTCGAACGCTGACGACTGGATGTAGCCCACCCGATGATGCGTCAATACGAGCTTGTTGAACGAGTTCAACGCTACAATCCAACCACGGATGAGGCGCTACTCAACAAGGCGTATGTCTATGCCATGCGAAAGCATGGGACGCAGAAACGAGCGTCTGGCGATCCGTACTTTTCACATCCTTTGGAAGTTGCGGGCATCCTTACAGATCTCCACATGGACGATGCCACGATTGTCGCTGCGCTTCTTCACGACACAGTTGAGGATACAGACGCAACAACCTTGGAAATCGAAGAAATCTTCGGCGATCAAATATCTCATCTCGTCGAAGGTCTAACAAAGATCAAGCGCTTGGACTTGGTCTCAAAAAAGGCGGCCCAAGCCGAAAACCTTCGCAAGCTCCTTTTAGCAGTCGCAGACGATATCCGAGTGTTGCTCGTTAAAATGGCGGATCGGCTGCACAACATGCGCACGCTCAATTATGTGCCGCCGGAAAAGAGAGCCCGCATCGCCGAAGAAACGATGGACATTTATGCGCCTCTTGCAGGTCGCATGGGCATGCACTCGATGCGTGAAGAGCTCGAGCATTTGGCATTCCAGGCTTTACACCCCGAGCAAGCCCGTTTGGCAACGGAACAGATTGAGAGCAAGCGCGCGGAGTTTGATGAGGTTGCGACGCAGATCGAAAATGATGTTCGCGCGGAGCTCACCGATCGCGGGATGAACGCTTCGGTTTCTTGGCGCATGAAACGCCCATATTCAGTCTGGCAAAAAATGCAGCGTAAGGCGATCACGTTCGAAAAGATGGCCGATGTGCTCGCTTTTCGGATTATCGTGGACACCGTAGAGCAGTGTTATCGGACGCTCGGTCTGGTTCATGCCAAATGGCCGATGGTTCCCGGCCGCTTCAAAGACTACATTTCGCTGCCTAAGCCGAACGATTATCGCTCAATCCACACGACCATCCTCGGAACTGGATCGCATCGGATCGAGCTTCAGATCCGAACTCAGGCTATGCACGAAGTCGCAGAGTACGGCATTGCTTCTCACGCAATCTATAAGGAAGAGCCAACCGCAAGAAGACCAAAAATTGAGGAAAATCGCTCGTTTCGATGGCTGCGTGAGCTTATTGAAATGATAGAATCGGGTGACAGTCCAGAAGACTTCCTCGAACACACAAAGCTCGAACTTTTCCAAGATCAGGTCTTTTGTTTTACGCCGAAGGGGAGACTCATCACTCTACCTCGTGGTGCGACGCCGATTGATTTTGCCTACGCCGTTCACACCGATGTTGGCAATTCGTGTGTCGGGTGCAAAATCAACGGACATATCGCCCCGCTTATGAGCAAGCTCGTAAACGGCGAAGAAGTTGAGATCATCCGTTCGAAAAGCAGGACACCGCCGGCGGCCTGGGAGACGATTGCTGTCACGGGCAAAGCGCGCGCGTCCATCAGGCGCGCCAATCGCGAGTCTATACGGACACAATATGCCGACCTTGGGCGGCAAATCCTGACACGTATCTTTGTTCGAGAAGGTACCGAGTATTCAGACGGTCGTGTGCGCCAGGTACTCTCAAAACTTGCACGCCAGGACCTAAACGACGTGCTTGTTGCCGTCGGTCGGGGCGACATGGCTGCTGAGAATGTCTTTCGTGCTGTCTATCCAAACAAAAGCCTCAAAACGGCACGAGCCGCAAACGGCGAAAAGCCTGACACCGATGACGGCTGGTTCGGCCTCAAACGGGCAATGGGTCTTAAGTTCCGGATACCAGGGCGGGGGCCAAGGAAGGCTGCGAACGAAAACGCATTGCCAATCCGCGGGATCGGCAATGACCTGCCGGTGCGTTTTGCTGAAGATACGTCAGCGGTGCCTGGTGATCGAATTGTGGGCATCGTCAAGCCCGGGCAGGGGATAACCATCTATCCGATACACGCGAGGGAGCTTCGCCTTTACGAAGATCAACCTGACCTTTGGCTTGATGTTCGTTGGGATGATCTCGATGACGGTTCAGGCAGATACCCGGCGCAGATCAAAGTTGTCATTCGAAATGAACCGGGCTCTCTCGGCCAAGTGGCCAATACCCTCGGCGAGGAAAGTGTGAATATTGAAAATCTGAAATTCGTTCGACGGACAGATGATTTTCATGAATTGCAGATCGACCTTGAGGTCGCCGATTTGACCCACCTTAACCGAGTGCTCGGTGAACTGCGGCGGAAAGCCGTGGTAAATGCCGCATTGCGCGTTGGCGCATGACGTTCATCGCTCGCGTACCTGTTGGACACATTTTCTCGCGATGACTGAAGCTGAGGTTTTAGCTGAGTTCCGCGACGCTGGCGCTCTCTTGGAGGGTCATTTCATTCTCTCGTCAGGACTTCACTCTCCGAAGTACCTTCAGTGTGCCCGGGTGATGAGCGACCCGGCACGGGGTGAGAGGCTTTGCGCAGCTTTAGCCAATAAAGTTTCAAAGGCACATGGCGACGAATTTGATCTCATTGTTTCGCCTGCAATGGGCGGTGTGATCGTCGGTTATGAGACTGCAAGGGCTCTTGGAAAACCATCAATCTTTTGCGAGCGCGTGGACGGCGAATTTACTTTTCGACGCGGCTTTGAGGTTTCAAAGGGTGCCAGATGTCTAATGGTCGAGGATGTCGTAACCACCGGCCTCTCGTCGCGCGAATGTATTTCGGCAATCCAAGAGGCAGGCGGGGTAACTGTCGCGGCGGCAGCGCTTGTCGATCGTTCAGGTGGCAGTGCCGACCTTGGCGTCCCGTTTACCGCACTCCTTGCACTTGAAGTCCCAACCTTCAAATCCGACGCGCTTCCTCCCGAATTGGTGGCTTTGCAGGCAATCAAACCTGGCAGTCGTTCGTTGACTTCAGGGGAGGGGAGGTAATGTTCAAAGCTTGGAAACGGTCCTCTGTTACACTTTCGAATTACGTTTCGAGACAACTCTGATAGGCATGTTTAAGCGTCGGCGTAACAATTCGGTTTGGTCCCAAGCACGAGCGTTCCTCTTGCCGCGACGCGGCTGGCAGCGTCCTTGGCAATATATTGTCAAACGGACACTTCGGATCGCCGGGTCCCCCCATGCGATCGCGCTTGGCTTTGCATTTGGCGTGTTTGCCTCTTTCACTCCGTTCATGGGCGCACATCTTGTCGTGTGTCTGGCGCTTTCCTGGGTGTTTGGGGCAAGCATGATTGCCTCTGTCTTCGGGACCATTATCGGCAACCCGATCACGTTCCCATTTATCTGGGCAGGGACGCACAAACTGGGGACTTGGATCCTTGGTGGAGTCGAAACTGATGGTCCGGATCTCACCGGCGGCGTATTTGCGCGCTCGTTTGAGGTCCTCTGGCCACTCATCAAGCCGATGGTCGTTGGCGGCGCAGTTATTGGCGGCATCTCAGCGGTTGTCAGCTACTATCTCGTGAAATCAGCAGTGTCGGTTTACCAAGCAAAACGTCAGGCACGGCTCGATAAGATGAGAAATGAGCCAACCGGTTCCACTTCTGCGCCGTAAGCACTATTTCTCATTCAGAGTTCTGTCTGGAGGACGGTGTGATGATGTCTGACTATGTGCGTCTCGGAGTGAATATCGACCACGTGGCAACAACCAGAAATGCGCGTGGTGGTGCACATCCTGACCCCGTAAAAGCGGCGCTTCTGGCTCAAAATGCAGGTGCTGACGGCATAACGGCGCACTTGCGCGAAGATCGACGGCATATTTCAGACACCGATATCGAAGCGTTGATGGCTGAGATTGCCATCCCGCTGAATTTTGAGATGGCTGCGACCGATGAGATGCTTGATATTGCTATTCGTCACCGTCCGCATGCAGCGTGCATCGTCCCAGAGCGACGTGAGGAACGCACAACCGAAGGCGGACTCGACGTTGTTGGCGGATACAATCATCTCAAGCACTTCGTCGAAGCACTATCCGATGCTGGATCGCGGGTATCGCTCTTTATTGCTGCGGACAAAGCGCAGATCGAAACGGCTGCCAAACTTCGTGCGCCAGTCATCGAACTTCACACAGGCCCGTACTGCGAAGCGGTCATTGAGGGAGATGGCAACAAGATCGAAGCTGAGCTTCATGCGCTCGAAGCCGGTGCAGCACTTGCTCTCGACGCGGGGTTGGAAGTCCACGCAGGCCACGGGTTGACATTCGATTCGGTTGGTCCGATCGCGAAAATACCTGCACTCAAGGAACTCAATATCGGGCACTTCTTGATCGGCGAATCGATCTTTTCTGGCCTCGATTCTGCCATTAAGCGCATGCGGGCAATGATCGATCTTGCGCGCATGGAGGCAACAGGCCGAGAGACAGCGTAAGGCGGGTTGTATGATTCTCGGTATCGGAAACGACATCATCGATATTCGGCGGATCGAGAAAACACTTGAGCGATTTGGCGACCGGTTCACGCATCGGATATTCACCGAGACTGAGCGACGGAAGTCAGATCGTCGACGCCTTCGCGCTGCGTCCTACGCAAAGCGTTTTGCAGCGAAAGAGGCGTGTTCTAAGGCCCTTGGGACGGGCTTCAGAAAAGATGTCTACTGGCGTGACCTTGGCGTCAGTAACCTCCCGTCCGGCAAGCCAACAATGACGCTGACCGGTCCGGCTAAGCAGTGGCTGGACCAGATGGTGCCAGCAGGGCACGACGTTCAAATCGATTTGACGATCACAGACGACTTTCCGCTTGCGCAGGCGATTGTGATCATTTCAGCAAACCCGAGGCAGGGCTAAATCGGGCGCCCATTGCCTTTGGGGGCACAGATCGCTACATGACCGCGTCATGGGGATGCGATTAGCGCGCCCGCTTAAGCCGGTACAGGTGCGGAAACAAAATGGCACGGACCAAGGAATCCCAAGCGGCGACGTCCGGCGGTATCGGCGAGACGATAAAGATTATCGTTCAGGCGTTGCTCCTGGCGCTCGTCATCCGCACATTGCTCTTCCAACCCTTCAATATTCCCTCTGGGTCTATGAAACCGACGCTCTTGGTCGGAGATTTCCTATTCGTCTCCAAATTTAGCTACGGTTATAGCCAGTTCTCGATCCCATTTTCACCGCCGCTTTTTGACGGTCGGATTTTCTCCGATGAGCCGGAACGCGGCGATGTTGCCGTGTTCAAATTGCCGAGAGACAATCAGACTGACTACATCAAGCGCGTCGTCGGTCTGCCAGGCGAAGAAATTCAGATGATCGATGGGGTCTTGCACATCGACGGAACTGCCGTTGAGCGTGAAGTTGCCGGGTCATTTGACGATAACGGACAACAGGTTCGGCAGTTCAAAGAAACGCTACCAAACGGCGTGAGCTATATGACGCTCGATCTCGTCGAAAATGGCTTTGCCGACAACACGCCTGTATTTGAGGTTCCAGAAAACCACTATTTCATGATGGGCGACAACCGCGACAACTCCACTGACAGCCGTGTTCCT
This sequence comes from Pseudomonadota bacterium, assembly GCA_039026395.1. Classification (GTDB taxonomy): domain Bacteria; phylum Pseudomonadota; class Alphaproteobacteria; order Rhizobiales; family JAKSCL01; genus JBCCMK01. The sequence continues at coordinate 55,672 of JBCCMK010000013.1, forward strand.
GGCGCCGTTGGTTTCGTGCCACTCAAGAATTTTGTAGGTCGGGCTGATGTCCTGTTTTTCTCAATTGAAGAGGGTACTCGGGCTTGGCAAGTATGGCGCTGGCCGTGGTCGATCCGCTGGGGCCGCATTTTTGACAGCGTGGACTGATTGCGCCGTTGTTTGATCCAAGCACCGCGTCCACAGCCCTCGGCTACAGCTTCTCTCAACCACACCTTTTGGAGCGCGCTCTAACCCACTCGAGTGCCCCGTCTGTGCAAGCTGGCGAAGGTGCAAGTTATCAGCGGCTCGAGTTTTTGGGTGACAGGGTCCTTGGCCTTGTGATCGCGGAACTAGTCTTTGAACGCTATCTCGATGCTGATGAAGGGGAACTCTCTCGACGGCTTACGCGGATGGTCCGAAAGGAAACCTGCGCGGAAGTGGCAGGAAGTTTGCGGCTCGGCGACCATGTAATCATGGCAGACGGGGAAGCGAAGTCTGGTGGACGCCGAAAGCGCGCGATCCTCGGCGACGTCTGCGAGGCAGTAATTGCAGCGATCTACCTAGACGGCGGGCTTGATCCAGCACGTGAATTTATTGCGAAAAATTGGCAACCGTTTTTCGAGCGGACAGATGTTCCGTTACGCGATGCGAAATCAGCGCTTCAGGAGTGGGCGCACAAACGTGGTCGTGAGACACCGGCTTATGATCTGGTCTCGCGTTCAGGGCCGGATCATCGACCAGTCTTTCGCGTTCGAGTATCGGTCCCACGAGAAAAACCATTTGAAGCAGACGGGAAAACGAAGCGCGATGCAGAGCAATCCGCGGCGGAGCGGATGCTCGTCTCTCTCGGAGTTTGGGATGGCTGATCTGCCAAATGAGGAAGGCCAGCGTTTTGGCTTTGTTGCGCTCGTCGGTGCGCCGAATGTCGGGAAATCAACCCTCGTTAACGCGCTCGTCGGAGCGAAGGTCTCGATCGTCACGCACAAGGTCCAGACCACCCGGATGCCTATTCGCGCTGCGTATGTCGAGGGAGATGCGCAAGTTATCCTGGTGGACACGCCGGGCATCTTTAAACCAGCACGTCGCCTCGATCGCGCAATGGTGGATAGTGCATGGTCCGGGGCGGGCGATGCCGACGCGATCCTTGCTCTCATTGATGCGAGCAAAGGCCTGACCGACGAAGATCGAGTGGTCTTTGCAAAGCTCAAAGCGATGACCAAGCCGTTGATTTTGGCAATCAATAAGATCGACAGGATTGATCACTCTGCGCTTCTCGAACTCATCGCCACTTGCAACGACGTGGTCTCCTTCACTGAAACGCTACTGATTTCAGCTCTGAACGGAGACGGCGTTCAGGCCCTTCGCGAAAAGCTCGCTGAGATCGTGCCCCTTGGTTTCTGGCACTACCCTGAAGATCACTTGAGCGATCTGCCCGGTCGGATGCTAGCGGCCGAAATTACGCGCGAGAAACTCTTTCTCCGGGTGCACGACGAGTTGCCGTATGCGCTTACGGTCGAAACTGAGAGTTGGTCGACGCGGAAGGACGGATCCGCGAAGATTGACCAAGTCATATACGTGGCGCGGGAGAGCCACCGAAAGATTATCATCGGCAAGAAGGGGCAGGGGTTGAAGGCCGTTGGAGCGGCGGCGAGGGCGGAGATCGCTGAGTTGCTCGGCCATCCGGTCCACCTCTTCCTGTTTGTAAAGGTCCGCGAGAAGTGGGTGGATGACCCCAACCGCTACCGCGAGATCGGTCTCGACTTCCCAAGCTAACGGTCATGGAATGGACCGCGGACGGTATCGTACTGGGAGTAAAGCGCCACGGCGAAGCAAACGCGATAATCGAGGTTCTGACAGAGGAGCGCGGTCGTCATCTCGGTCTTGTGAAAGGTGGTCGATCCAAGCGCTTACGACCAATTCTTCAGGTCGGGAATCACCTTGATCTCACCTGGCGAGCGCGGCTTGAGGAGCATCTTGGAACATTCACGGTAGAACCGAAAACGCTTCGTGCTGGTGTCGTGATGGCGTCGGGAGCCGGTCTTCACCTTTTAAACACGCTCTGTGCACTTTGCCTGCTCCTTGCTGAGCGTGAAGCCCATCCACGGCTCTTTCGCGCTCTCAACGTAATTCTGGACAGCGATGGCGGAGCACGTGAGCTCTCGGCTTACCTTTTGCGCTTTGAGCTGGCGTTTCTCGACGAGCTGGGGTTCGGGCTCGACGTCTCGAAATGTGCAGCGACTGGTGGGACTGACGATCTCGTTTACGTCTCGCCGAAGTCAGGCAGGGCGGTCAGTGCCGAAGCTGGTGCGCCGTACCACGATAGAATGTTGCCGCTCCCGTCTTGCATCATAACTCAATCATTCGATGGGGCTTCAGACGCGGACCTATTAAGGGGCCTGGAACTTACTGGTTACTTCCTCGATCGTCACATCTTTGAACCACGGTCCAAGAAACTGCCACCAAGTCGTGAAAAACTCAGGGAAATGCTGGTTTCAATATCGTGATTTATTGAACGTTTGGATGTGGTGCTGTAGCGGGAAAGGATGACCGATACGCTGATTCCCGACGAAGACGGCGTCGAAACGATTAATCTCCGCGAAGCGTTGGAGGAGCGTTATCTCGCTTACGCCCTCTCCACCATCATGCATCGGGCACTGCCAGATGTTCGTGACGGTCTAAAGCCGGTTCACCGTCGGCTTCTACACGCCATGCGTCAGTTGAAGTTAGATCCCGGACACGGCTTCAAAAAGTGTGCCCGCGTCGTTGGTGACGTCATCGGCAAATACCACCCGCATGGGGATCAGGCCGTCTATGACGCGTTGGTCCGGTTGGCACAGGATTTTGCGGTTCGGTATCCACTTGTCGACGGGCAGGGAAACTTTGGCAATATCGACGGCGATAACGCAGCGGCGATGCGGTATACCGAGGCTCGTCTAACCGAGACGGCCAGGCGTCTTCTCGATGGGATCGATGAGGACGCCGTCGATTTTCGCGAGACGTATGATGGAGAGGACGAAGAACCGGTCGTCCTACCCGGGGCATTTCCAAACCTGTTGGCGAACGGTGCGAACGGCATTGCCGTTGGCATGGCGACATCAATCCCGCCGCACAATGCGGCTGAGGTGTGCAAGGCGGCGCTTCTGCTCATCGACCACCGTGGGACCGGGCTCGATAAACTGCTGGCTGCTATGCCAGGTCCGGATTTTCCGACCGGCGGCATTATCGTCGAAAGTCGCGACAGTATCCGTGAGGCCTATGAAACGGGGCGGGGCGGCTTTCGCGTGCGCGCCCGTTGGGAGCGGGAGGAAACGGGACGCGGAACATATGTCGTGGTCGTTACTGAAATTCCGTATCAGGTCCAGAAATCGCGGCTGATCGAGAAGATTGCGGAGCTTTTGCAGGCACGAAAACTTCCGTTCCTGGCGGATGTGCGCGACGAAAGTGCAGAAGACATCCGCATCGTGCTGGAGCCGAAAAGCCGATCAGTTGACCCCGTCCTACTCATGGAGTCGCTCTTTAAGGTCACTGATCTTGAAAGTCGGGTTCCGCTCAATATGAACGTGCTCTCCGGCGGACAAGTGCCGCGTGTGCTCCCGCTCCGGGATGTTTTGCTGGAGTGGCTCGATCACCGCCGCGATGTCCTCCAACGCCGAAGCCGCTATCAACTCCAAAAGATCGAACATCGTCTCGAGGTGCTCGGTGGTTACCTAATTGCGTACCTGAACCTCGATGAAGTGATCCGGATCATCCGCGAGGAAGATGAGCCCAAGCCAGTCATGATGAAGCGTTTCGATCTGACTGATGTGCAGGCCGAAGCCATCCTCAATATGCGGCTTCGGTCCTTGCGAAAACTCGAAGAGTTCGAAATTCGCAAGGAACATGAAACTCTGTCGGGTAAACGCGACGCGCTTTTGGCGCTCTTGGCGTCTGAGAACATGCAGTGGCAGCGCATTGGCGATGAGATGCGCGACATCATCAAAGCCTATGGCTCAGACACCCCACTCGGGCGTCGTCGAACCACATTCGATGAGGCTCCTAAGACGGATGAGATCGACCTCACAGAGGCCATGATTGAGCGAGAGCCAATCACCGTCATCTTGTCGGAAAAAGGCTGGTTACGAGCCCTCAAAGGACACATCGACGACGTCTCAAACATCCAGTTCAAGGGCGATGACCGCTTCAAACTGTCTTTGAAAGCCGAAACCACAGACAAGATCGTCTTTTTCACAACGGTCGGGAAGGTCTTTACGGTTGCGGCATCTCGATTGCCGGGCGGACGTGGCTATGGCGAACCATTGCGGATCATGGTCGACATGGAGCCCGGTGTGGATGTTGTCACCGCGTTCGTGAACAAAAAAGATCGTAAGCTTCTTGTTGCATCGACCGATGGGCGTGGCTTTGTGGTCAAAGAAGACGACGTCGTCGCCACTACGCGCAAAGGTAAGCAGGTCCTCAATGTCTCCGCGCCTGATGAGGCAAAGCTCTGTGTGCCTGTCACTGGCGATACGGTCGCGGTAATCGGAGAAAATCGTAAGCTCTTACTCTTTCCACTCGACGACTTGCCGGAAATGGCCCGAGGCCGCGGTGTTCGGCTCCAGAAGTACCGCGATGGCGGATTATCCGACGCAAAGACGTTCTTACGCACTGACGGTCTGACCTGGAAGGATACGTCTGGTCGTGTCTGGACAGTTGATGAAATCACGGAATGGATCGGTCAGCGCGCTCAGGCCGGTCGACTACCGCCGAAGGGCTTTCCAAAGTCTAATCTGTTTGGGAATGGCGGATTCGAGTGAACGCCCGTCTCAGTCTGCGACTACCCAGCCATCGGAACCGAGGTGTTCTTGAGGCAGAAAATTCCGCTTGTAATCCATCTTCTGGGAACCAGCGACCCAGTAGCCGAGGTAAACATGTGGCAGTCCATCAGCCTTGGAGCGCGCCAAGTGCTCAAGGATCATGAACGTGCCGAGACTTCGAAGCGTGTGTTCCGGATTGTAAAAGCTGTAGACCATCGAAAGTCCATCGCTGAGGCGGTCGGTCAGAGCGACACCGATCAAGTCGCCATCGGATAGCCTATATTCGACGACTGCCGTGTCGACATAGGAATCTTCGACCATCATTGCGTAATCAAGGACTGACATATCCGCCATGCCACCGTCCGCATGGCGCGTGTCGAGATAAGTGCGAAACAGGCTGTACTGTTCAGTCGTCGGTTTACGCTCGCACAACTCGACCCGAACGTCTTTGTTGCGGTTCCAAACCCTCTTTTGGGATTTCGACCGCCGAAATTCATCTGCGCGTACACGGATTGATATGCAGGCACGGCATCCGTCGCATGCGGGACGATAGGCAATGTTCTGTGAGCGACGGAAGCCGCCTTGGCTCAGGAGATCATTCAGTTCTGGGGCACGCTCGCCAACCAGGTGCGTGAAGACTTTACGCTCAGATCGCCCAGCGAGATACGGGCACGGGGAAGGTGCTGTCAGGTAAAACTGAGGCGTGTCGCGCGGTATTTTCGTCACACGGGTAACCCCGGTCAGTCATTGCTCAATCGTACTATAATGTCGCAGATGTCCAAGGAAAGTCCGCAGAGATGCGAATTTGTATGTTTGTAGCCGCCATTAATCGACTGGGTTAGCGCGAACAACAACACCGCCGAGGATCATATCGTGTAGCAGGCGTTTTTCTTGGTTGATGAAGGAAAAGAGCGCAACGAATGGCGTGAGGATGGCCACTGAGAGATAGTACAGAAACGCATGCAAACCGCCATACATCAGGTCTGGCGCGCTACCATCTTTCCGGATCAGTCTTAAACCCGTGAGCTGCATGCCCCAGGTCGCAGCTGCGGTCCCACCGAGTGTCAACGCGTTGTAGACGAGCGCCGTTGCGGGGATGAAGATCGCGTAGAGCGCAAACCCAAGCCCGCACGTGATGATGCCGAAGAAGA
>JBCCMK010000014.1:0-60412 GCA_039026395.1 Pseudomonadota bacterium
CTTCAAAATTGCGCGTCAATTCACACGGGGTAGCAACCCCCGCATGTTAATCCTTCGATCTTTGGAGTTGGGCTAACTCAGAGATGCGAGAGATATGACGACGCCGATATCAAACGCCATTCGTTCCGAGGGGACAAGCCCCTCAATCTCAACACCGCAGCAGCCGAGCCAAGAACCGCGGTCGCCGGCGCAGCGTGATGATGGACCGGCGGTTTTAAAGAGCGTTTCAGCGTCTGCCGCGCGATTTTCCGTGTTGGATGGTGCTTTTTCTGCTCTCGAAAGCCAGCGGGACACGCTTTTCCAAGCGATTGCCAGTTCACCTGATTTTGTAAGCCAAACAGAAAATTCAGTCGGGTCAGCAGAGGATGACGGCAACGCCCAGTCTGTTTCGCGCCAATCCAATGGCTCTGAACGCTCTGGTTCGTCAAGTGGTTCGTCACCCGCGCCATTCGAGGGCGCCCGAGAGGCGGTCTCCGTGTTGTCGACCGCTGTCATTCAACCCGGCGGATCGTCCGTTCCTCCCACTGACAGCGAGGCAAGCGGCGCGCTCGCAAGTGAGACGCGCTCGCTGCTGGCCAATGTTCGGGGGGCTGCGTCGCTCGCTGGTGGCGCAAGCCAAGCGCTCAGAGGGCTCTGAACACCCTGGAATTGGGACCCTATTGAGGGTCCCGCCTTATTTTCTTTGCGACTTTCACAAGTGCTTTCCCGAGACGCGTAACATCTGAGAGTTCGTCTCCGGTTGGCGAGCCCGCGACCATGAGCGTCAGCTCTCGAGAGCCCTCGACACGCACCGGCGCGGCCACTGCACTGGCGACATGTATACCGGACGCCATGCAAGACGATGCGTAGCCATCCATGCCGAGGGCAAAGCGCGTGCGACCGAGTAGATCTTCATTCTCCACCACTGGTCGTGCGGCTCGGCCCAATGACGCCGCAACAACGAGATCCACGAGCCTTGTTGTCTCGGCAGACACTTCACCGTCCTGATAAGCGTCGTCATGACCGTGTTCATAAAGGACATTAAGCGTGTCATCTTTGAATGACAAAAGCATTGCAAACACGTCGTTTCGTCTGGAGAGTTCAGCAATCAGAGGTGCTGCTGTCGCGACCAAAGGCGATTGGTCAATCGACATGGCTCCAAGTGCCATGAGGTTTTCGCCGACCCGAAAGCGCTCGGTTCCAAGACGCTCAAGATAGCCCTGATCGCAGAGCGTGCGAACGAGACGTGTGACGGTCGCTTTTGGAAGTGCTGTCCGTGCGACAATATCACGGTGGCGAAGAGGTGCTTGTGCGACGCGAAACGCATCAAGAATTGTTAGGCCGCGCGCCAAGGTCGCGGTCACGGAGTGTCCGGCTGTCATGTCCCATCCCATGTTTTGACGAGCTGTCCCCACAGCTCTTATCGCCAGCCCCACACCGGCGATGCGTTCCACTCCGCAAAATGCATTCCGCTGAATTTTTTCATTTCCCGTTTCAAAATGATCCATTTCAATGTCGGCGGTCTCGCTCTGTGCTTGATCTGTCCCAATGTGAGACAACTCAGCCCGATGAGACGGACCAAGCCTTTTCCTGCTCCCGTTGTCCCTTCCTGAAATCCTTCAGTCGTTTCGACTAGCCATGCACCAGAAAACCGACAGCGAATTTATCCGTCGAAAAAACCGCACGCTTGTTTTGCGGTCACTCAGAGCCGCAAAAACGGCATCACGGACCGATTTGAGCGAAGAAACCTCCCTCTCACCCGCCGCCCTTTCGGGTATTTGCGGCGACCTCGTTCGTGAGGGGCTCTTAGTAGAGCGTCGCGATCAGTCTCCTGCACTGCGTGGACGGGGGCGACCGAGGGTGGCGCTTGAACTCAATCCTGATGCCGCCCACGTGCTTGCCGTCGAAATCGGAGACGCTGCGCTAAGTGTTGCGCTCGCAAACTATGCTGGCGACGTGATCGAGAGCTTTTCGGACGGCACGATTATCGAGACGCAGGCCCAGTCTCTTCCGTCAATCCTAATAGAGAGAGGCGACGCTTTGTTGGCACGCGCCAACCTTACGCGCCAGCACATCTCCGCCGTGTCGATTGCGGTGCAGGGGGTGGCGGATCAGGACAAAGGTCAAATTCTGTGGAGCCCCGTCCTCGAAGATCGGAACATTGATGTGACCGGGCCAATGCACGCGGCATTTGGCGCGCCGGTTATTCTCTCAAACGATGCCAATATGCTGGCTCGTGTTCTCCACTTCGAACGACCTGCGGATTACGATCAAGACTTCATCGTCGTCATGGTCGACCGCGGCGTCGGCGCTGGTCTCTTCCTCAATGGCACACCTTTCGAGGGCGCTTTCGGAGCAGCGGCCGAATTTGGACATATGAACCATATTCCCGATGGCCCACTCTGCCGATGCGGACGAAAAGGCTGCCTAGAAGCGTTCGTGTCCGATTACGGCATCTACAGGCTCGCGCGGGGTGATGCGTCTGATAAACCGCGTGATCGAAACTCAGATTGCGATCTGAGTGGCCTCGTCAGCGGCGCGCGTGACGGGACAGACGAACGTGCGGCTCAGGCGTTCGCTGATGCGGGGCGCGCGTTGGGCTTTGGTCTTGCCAGGCTGGTCACGCTTTTTGATCCGAGCCGAATTGCCCTAACCGGCGCTGCACTTCAGGCCTGGGACCTCTTAGGCCCGCATTGCCGAAAAGGTTTTGATGATGCGCTTGTCGGTGATCTCAGCCGAAACGTCGTGGTGGACGTCCTTCCGTGGGACTCGAACTATATCCGCAATGGGACCATACTTGCGGGCTTGGCTTTCCTTGACGATAGCGTGTTCAGTATGTCGGAACATGCGACTGACTGATCGAGCTCTCCGAGGCTTCTTAGACGCCCTAGAGGGCGATCGGACGTAACGGAAACCTCATTTCTTTCGCTCTTTCGACCGTTCAGAAGCGGCGGGTTAAGAGGTTGTTACCACTTTCATTCATATCTTCAGGCTCGCGTAAAAGTTGTCATTACGTCGGGGTTATGGAATGCGTCTTTATGCAACGCCAGGGTCTGGGAACTGTTTCAAACCGCAGCTTGTGTGCCGCCAACTCGGCCTTTCGTATGAGACGATCACGATTGACGTTCTAAAAGGTGAAACAAAATCCGCGGCTTACCGTTCAATTAATCCGCTTGGTACCGTCCCCTTCCTTGTCCTGGAAGACGGCATGACGATCGCCGAGTCCAACGCGATGATCTGGTATTTGGCAGCTGGCACACACCTCTACCCTAAGACAGCATTCGAGGAAGCACAGGCGATCCAATTCATGCTGTTTGAGCAGACAAAACTTGAGCCTTTCATATCACCCGCGCGGTTTTTCACGACGATTGTGCCCGATATGGCTGACCAGAAGGCTGACGCCATCGCTGACTGGCAATCGAAAGCGAGACCTGGCCTGCATATGCTCAATACTCATCTCACGCATACCGATTTCATGACCGGCGGTGACTACAGCGTCGGAGATATTGCGGTCTTTGGCTACACGCACCTTATCGATGAGGCGGGCCTCCCCTTGAGCGACTACCCGGCAATCGAGAAATGGGTGTCACGGGTCGAGTCTAAGGATGACTACGCTCCGATTATGACCTTCGCCCAGGCGGCGTAACCGCAGCGCGCCATCGGATAAGACCTCATGTCCCAGGCCAGTTTTGATCAGGATACAATCGCGAGCCATGTCGGCGCGGCCCACCTAGACAGGATCAGCACCCCAATATGGGTCTTTGACATCGATCAGGGCCGCGTTGCCTGGGCCAATGCAGCCGCACTTGAAGTCTGGGGCGCATCTCATTTGGATGAGCTCCGCCAACGAGACATGAGTGCCGATATGTCGATATCGGTTGCTCAAAGACTGCGGCAGTATCAGGAAGATTTCGACCGGCACAATGCAGAGTTCACCGAGCAGTGGACCCTCTACCCAAACGGTGTCCCACGAACGATTTCCGTCGTGTTCCGCGGCTACCGTCTGGCAGACGGTCGCATGGGAATGCTCTGTGAAGCATTGGCGCGGTCAGATGATGAACCGGACACGTTGAGGAGTGCCGAGGCGCTGCTCCACACCTCCGTGATGATTGCGCTCTATTCGCAAGACGGGATACCTCTTTATTGCAATCCGGCGGCGCGTGCCGGCTATCATGATGCCAAAAGCCATCTCAGCGAACGGTTTGTCGAAGACGGCGATTACGACCGGTTGATGGAACGCCTCAGAAGTGTATCGGGCTGCAGAATGACAGCCCGTATCAGGACGTCACACGGCATCAAATGGCATGAAATTACAGGTCGTGAGTGTCGTGATGCGGTTTCTGGCGAGATCGCCTACCTCTTCAGCGAAAACGATATCTCTGATCTGAAAGAGACAGAGCAGCGTGTTCGCTATCTCGCCGACCATGACGTTTTAACCGGGCTTCCAAACCGCCACTTCATGCAGTCGAACTTTCGATCGCTTGCCCGTGCGGTCCCTGACAACAGCGATTCGGCGCTCATTCTCCTGGATCTTGATCGGTTTAAGGCGGTCAACGACCTTCTCGGTCATGCCGCCGGCGACGAGTTGCTGATTGATGTTGCAACCCGGCTCAAGACAGCCGTCGGGGATGATGGTTTGCTGGCGCGTTTGGGTGGCGATGAGTTTCTCATTTGGTTGCCAAAACCCCAGAGCACGCGTTCTCCAGAGGACGTTGCAGACGCGATCCTTGAAGAGCTCGCATCTGATTTTGTCGTCAACAATCACACGTTCGCAATTTCGGCGAGCCTCGGGATCAGCCGCTATCCAACCGATGGACAATCGCTTTCAACCTTGATGAAGAACGCGGACCTTGCGCTCTACGACGCGAAGGCCGACGGCAAAGGCACGCATCGAAACTTCACTCTGCGCATGCTCAGCCAAGTCGAGCAGCAGGTTCAAATCGAGAGTGATTTACGCCTTGCGATCGATCGGAACGAGCTGGAACTGCATTATCAACCGCGCGTCGACGTCGATTCTGGAAAAATTACTGGCGCCGAGGCACTCGTGCGCTGGCATCATCCAGTGCGCGGCATGGTCCCACCCAGCGAGTTTATTCCAATCAGCGAAGAGACGGGCTTCATTACCGAGCTCGGAGCATGGGTGGTTGAAACGACGGCAGCCCAACAGAAGCGCTTTTCTGATGAAGGCTTCTCGGACATCGTCGTATCGCTGAACATGTCAGCGCGACAGTTTCATGCGGTTAATTTCTTGGATCGAATGGTGTCGCTTTCAGAGCGGACCGGGTGCGATCCGACCCGGCTCGAGCTTGAAATTACCGAAACCATGCTCATGGGAACGGCGAATGACATTGTGTCTAAGCTTACGGCGCTTCGCGAAATTGGGTTTGGAATCGCGATAGATGATTTCGGCACCGGCTATTCCAATCTCGCTTACATCCAGCGCTACCCACTCACGAGTTTGAAAATCGACCGAACGTTCGTTTCCTCGATTGAAACCCATGGACCGGTGACACGAATGGTGATGTCACTGTGCCAGCTCATTGGCGTAAAATCTGTTGCCGAAGGCGTTGAAACGTTCGAGCAGCTAGAATGGCTGCGCGAACATCAATGCGATGAGATCCAGGGTTTTCTCTTTTCGAGGCCTGTGCCTGTGCATCAATTTATGGAATTGCTCCGCAACCCGCCGGCACTCATGCCCACTCAGCCGACGCTCGCCTACGCAAAGGCCTAGGTACCGCGCGGCACCACGCCGCGCAGTTTCGTCGTGCCGCGCTTGCGGTCAGCCGGCGGCGCGACGATCATTTGCTATTTCTACAGCCTCAAAGTCAGCATCCTCTTGATTTGAGACGAGCGCGAGAAAACGGTCCATCGCAACACCGTGTTCAAGGCCAAGTTCGACAGCTGACATGAGAACAGCAAGCAATTCGCTGTCATATTGCTGTTCGACGGAGGTCCCATCACCAGTTTTCCGCATGCGCCCTATCACTTTTGACAGGGATTGGAGATTTTGCATGCTCGGTGTCCGAACGATGGTGCCAGCCCCAGCATCTCCAGAAACGACCTGTTCTCGGTTTGCGCTCGCGTCTGCGATACCGGCAAGCCACGAGGCGACGATCCGCTGCGCATCAAGTTGAAGCTGCGGTTTCGACGCTTCCGGCGTTCGATCTGTGTGATCGTGTGACTGCCCAACAATGGAAGCGGCGCTTGAAACCATAGGCTGAGAGAGCTTTGATCCGTCGCGATAAAGGGCGACGGCCTTTAAGCCGAGCGTGTGCGCGGATTTCAATACGTCAACGCAGGCCTCCACGGATGCATCGTTCGGCAGGTTCACGGTCTTTGAAATGGCACCGGACACGAAAGGCTGTGCTGCCGCCATCATGCTAAGGTGACTTTCTGGCGAGAGGCTTCTGGTTCCGGTGCGGCCGCAGTGGACAGAGCAGTCGAAGACGGGAAGATCGCGCGGACGTAGTCCGGGTGCTCCCTCGACGGTTTCATGACCGAAACAGGCGTAGTTCGCTGCGTCGATTTCAGCGGTCGTGTACCCGAGCCAGCGCAGGAGCGAAAAGCCTGGCGTTGCGGCCTCCGCTTCGGTGAGACCCAGTGCATCACGTAATTGGATGGGATCAAGAACCGCCGGGCTGACTGCCGAACTGATATCGACAGCACTTGAAACAGCGGTTTCGACCTGCTCGATCAGACGTTCCGTGAATCCTTTTGAACGAAGGGAACCAAGGTTTATGCCCGGTGTCTTTTCCAGTGACCCAAGCCCGGTCGCAAATGCACCGATCGCATCGATCTGATCGTCGTCATATCCGAGCGCCTGGAGGGCTTCAGGTACGCAGCGGTTGATGATCTTCAAAAGACCGCCGCCTGCGAGCGTCTTATATTTGATGAGCGAGAAATCTGGCTCAATGCCCATGGTGTCGCAATCCATCACGAGGCTCGTCGTTCCCGTTGGTGCGATAACGCTTGCCTGCGCATTGCGATATCCATGCTTCTGCCCAGCGGAGAGGGCGTCATCCCAAGCTTGGCGAGCGGCGCTCACCACGGCTTGATGCACGGTAAAGCGGCTATCAAGAGGTACTGGCGACACCGACAGTCCCTCATATCCGTCGCGGTGCCCGTGCGCTGCTCGCCGATGGTTTCTGATGACACGCAGCATAGCGTTGCGGTTTCTATCGAAGGCTCGGAATGGCCCGACGTTTTCGGCCAGTTCCGCCGAAGCCTGGTAGCACAACCCCGTCAACAACGCCGTGACGGCACCGCAGAACTCTCGCGCCTCAGCTGAATCATAGGCGATGCCGTTCGACATCAAATAGCCGCCGAGATTGGAGAAGCCGATGCCGAGTGGACGGTGTGCGTCGGTGCGCTCGGCCGATTTCGCGGACGGATAAAGCGCCGCCGACACTGAAATATCCATCATGACGGTGACGAGCCGGACCGCATGCGCGAAGGTTTCTGTGTCAAATGATCCGTTATGATTAAATGCGCGGAGATTAAGTCCGGTCAGTGTCGTCGCGGTGTCATCCAGAAACATGAACTCCGAACACGAGTTTGATCCGTGGATGCGGTCGGTCTCTGGGCAAGTGTGCCAGTCATTGATGGTGGTCTCGAATTGAATGCCTGGGTCTGCAGAGGCCCACGCAGCAAAGCCCATGTGCTCCATGAGGTGTCGGGCTTTGGTGGTTTCGATGATGCGCCCAGATGTCCGCGCACGGAGTGCCCAATCGGCATCTTCGTCAACCGCATCCATGAACCCCTGCGTCACGCGAATGGAGTTGTTGGACTTCTGGCCAGCAACGGTCTCGTAGGCCGCGCCGTCCCAGTGCGCCGTGAATTGCTGCGGCGGCTGCCATGGTCGACCGGCGCGGGCCAACTGCAATGTCGCGTCGATCGCGCCGGACGGGACGCCCATCTCGACGGCGCGTGCGATTGCCGCTTTCAGAACCGGTGTGCTGTCGATAAACGCTGACAAATCTTCGGCCGAAATCGAGACTTCATCTTGAGCTGGCGGGGTCGCCTCGTAAATGTCGCGAAGTGCCCGAGAGGAGACGTGCGACCCGGTAACAAGCGCCGCGACTTTTTGCTCTTCCTCTACCTTCCAATCGATGTAAGCAAAAATGTCTGGATGATCAGCATCAACGAGCACCATCTTAGATGGCTGCCGTGTTGAGCCCTTCGACGTGACGAGGCCTGCGGCGCGGTCAGACGCCTTCAGCGCTGCAATCAGTCCGGAAGCGGTGCCGCCGCTTGAAAGCGGTTCACCTTCACCGCGTATCGCTGAAAAGTTTGCTCCCGTTCCGGAGCCGAAGCGCGCGATTTTCGCTTCGTCGTGGATGACAGATGTAATGCCGCTTTCGCCAGTCAGATCATCACTGATTGATTGAATGAAGCAGGAGTGGACGAAAGAAAGATCGCAGGTTTTGTCGGCCTCAAAGGACGCGCCTGAACTCTGATCAACGCCGAAATATCCTTCGGATGCGGATTCAATTCCATAGGCCCAATGCAGGCCGGTGTTGAACCATTGCGGACTGTTCGGCGCAAACATCTGGCGGGCAAGCATGCAGGCCGTCTCGTCTCTGAAGGCGAGTGCGTCGTCTTCGCCCGCGAAATAGCCGTGTTTCCAACCCCAATAGGTCCAAAAGCCTGCCATTCGCAGAAAAACTTGGCGCGCATCGGTCTCCATGCCGAAATCGTCTGCGTCGAGGCCGTCGGCTGGGACGGAGCGCTGTAACCATGTGGGAACGCCGTGCTCGTGGACGCGCTGCGTTTTCGCTGGAACGCCGGACTTGCGGAAATACTTACGAGCGAGAATATCGACGGCGACATCGCTCCAGGATGACGGCGCGGTTACGCGATCGCAGCGATATGCCGTGCGACCAGCATGGTCTCGCATTTCGATCGCTCGGTCTCTGAACGGGATTCCGTCAAACGCGTATTCTGTATTCCCCACTCGTCCAGCTGTGAGCTTTCGATCGAACCGCATCCCAACCCCCTGTCTACGGCGCCGTTCCACACGGCAGAACAACTTCCACGCGAAAATTTACGTTAACGCTTAGCAAAATCTACCGCTCAATATGGAAATGGTTAATTGCGGAGTTCGCCTCAACGGGGAGTTCAGGTCTAACCTAACGTCATGCGTGAATTTTCCAGTCGGTCTGGATTGACATGCAATAAACGATTGAAATTATTGTGTAAAAAACCCTTTGGAGGCGATGCCAACAAAGGTGTTTGGATCAAATGTTCACAATTGCACGGGCCAATATTCGCGTTTGGATTGAGCGTTAAGATGGGTTTCGTTGCGCTGGTTGAGGCGTGGCGCGCATTTAAAGGTAGAGCCCACATTTTAAACATTTAGAACGATTACAACCTGAACGGTTAAAGCCGTGTTAGCCATAATTGCGCCACGTTTCGGCAGCGCGGTATTAAGATCGGCGGGTTCGAACGCGTGCTCATCCTGTTGCGAAAAAACAATCGGGCGCACGGAACGAACAAGCCTCACACGTTTTTGAGCAATCAAGAATTGTCGTGCGAACCAAAGCTGCGTAGCTAGCGATTAGAGTAATAATCATAATCGTTTACAGCTGTATAGGAGCCAAACTGAATGGCACCTCGGAACTCTCATCGTAAAGACGCGTCGCGCGTGAATGATCTCACCCGGCGAAGGGTCCTGATCGGGTTGGGCGCGTCGACACTTGCCGGATGTACGGCGACGACGGATGGAGAGAGCCCGTCCCTTGGCCTTTCACGATACGCGTCAATGTACGGGCCACTGCCGGATGAGCAGTTTCCGATACCTGCAGCAAATTTGAGCAAAATCGATCCGAAATACTATCGAAAGCTGGTCAATTATCGCGGTCCGGAGCAGCCAGGCACAATCATTGTTAATACGGCGGAAAAATACTTATTCTTGACGCTGCCAGACGGCAAAGCGATGCGATATGGCGTCGGAATCGGCCGTGAGGGCTTTGAATGGGGTGGTCGCGCTCGAATCGCTTGGAAGCGGCCTTGGCCAACGTGGACGCCGCCAGCTGAAATGATCGAACGGGAACCGGAGCTCGAAAAATACCGAGAGGGCAAGGAGCCGGGCCTCGACAATCCTCTGGGCGCACGTGCGCTCTACCTGTTCGAAGGCAATCGCGATACGCTTTATCGGCTCCATGGTACATTTCAGGAATGGAGCATTGGAAAGGCGGTCTCGAGTGGCTGCGTGAGGCTTCTCAATCACGATGTGATCGACCTTTACGAGCGGACGCCGAAAAACGCGCCAGTCCTCGTCAAACATGATGGCGGTGAACGCGTCGGCGTTTAGCTATGGCGGCACCGGCTGACGCGCATTTCATCCTGATTGACTGGGGCACCACCAACTTAAGGGCATGGCTCGTTGACCAGTCCGGTCATCGAGTGGATTCAGAGCAGAGTGAAAGCGGACTGCGTTCGATCGTTGACCGTGATTTCGAGGCCCCACTCTCTAAACTGGTCTCTGATTGGGTAGACCAGTACTCTATCTCCGCCATCGTGATGGCAGGCATGGTCGGCGCTCGGACCGGATGGCACGAAGCGCCCTATGTGCCGTGTCCGACGGAGTTCACTCTCCTCAATAAGCACTGTATGCGGTTCCAATACCAGGGTATCGCAACCTTCATTATGCCAGGCGTCGCGAAAGCTTCCGATAGCGCCGCCTGCGACGTCATGCGGGGCGAGGAGACGCAAGCCTGGGGCGTCGATCATCTCACGGGTGCGCGTTCACTCACGGCGATCATGCCCGGGACGCATTCCAAGTGGGTGAGGGTCGAGGATCGCGCGATACTGGACTTCACGACAGTGATGACGGGTGAGCTCTTTGCCGTTTTGGCAAAGCATAGCCTTCTGGGCCAATTGCGCGAGCCTGCGTTGGACGGGATTCAGGACGACGCGTTCCTCAAAGGTATTGCGCGCGGTGCCGTCACTCCGCTCCAGGAAATATTGTTCTCTACAAGAGCGGATGTCCTGCTCGGCGAAATGCTGCCGACAGCGATTGACGACTATCTGTCAGGGCTTTTGATCGGCGCAGAATGCGCACACCGGCTCAACAACACAGAAATGAGAGACAACAAACTCGTCTTGATCGCAGACGACACGATCGCCGATCGCTACGGTCTCGCGCTCAAAAATCTCAATCGAGACTTTACGACTGTCAGCGCGACAGACGCCTCGATATCAGGGCTCTACGCTGCCGCGCTCTCACTGACGGAATAACGCCTCGTATTGAGGCGCATCACCGGGCGAGAGATGTCACCGTAGCGGTCGGGGCGCTTGCCTCAATCCCCAATGCGCCAAAGACTGTTGCAACGATGGCCTGAGCATCAAGCGCCGCTTCGGCATATTGCTTCTCAGGCGTATCATGTTCTTGGAACCGGTCGGGCAGCGTCATTGTTCGGATAGTGAGCCCGCGATCGAGCCGACCGCGTTGCGCGAGTTCCGATAGCACATGGGCCCCAAACCCGCCGCGCGACGCTTCCTCGAGCGTGACCAGGACCGCGTGATGATCCGCCAATTGCTGGATCAAATCCATATCGAGCGGTTTTGCGAAACGCGCGTCGGCAACGGTGGTTGAAAGCCCTGCGGCATCGAGGGTGTCAGCAGCGGCCCGTGCCTCACCCAGTCGACCGCCCAGCGAAAGGAGGGCGACTTTCGTGCCCTCTTTGACAACGCGACCGCGCCCGATCTCAAGCGGTGTTCCGCGCTCCGGGAGGTCGATGCCGACGCCAGATCCCCGTGGATACCGAAATGCGATCGGACCGTCATCGAAGGCGGCGGCAGTCGCGACCATATCCATCAGTTCGGCCTCGTCGCCGGCCGCCATGACCGTCATGCCGGGCAGGCATAAGAGGTAAGCGAGATCGAATGCACCGGCATGGGTCGATCCGTCGGCGCCAACGAGACCAGCTCTATCGATCGCAAACCGTACAGGCAGTTTTTGAATGGCCACATCATGTACGATCTGGTCATAGGCGCGCTGAAGAAATGTCGAGTAGATCGCGCAAAACGGTTTCATCCCTTCGGCGGCAAGACCGGCGGCGAAGGTCACGCCGTGCTGCTCGCAAATGCCCACGTCAAACGTACGGGTGGGGTGGACGGCTTCGAAGAGGTTCAGCCCCGTGCCGGACGGCATCGCTGCGGTGATTGCCACGACGCGATTGTCGTGATCTGCCTCGGCGATCAAGCTTTTTGCAAAAACCGATGTGTAACTGGGCGCGTTCGACGATGACTTCGATTGCTCTCCAGTTACGACATTAAATTTCGAAACGCCGTGATAGCAGTCCTTTGCGTTTTCCGCGGGTTCGTAGCCCTTACCCTTTTTCGTAACGACATGAATGAGGATCGGACCCTGTTCCGCATCGCGGACATTTTCAAGGATCGGCACCAACTGCTCCAGATCGTGCCCGTCAATCGGGCCGACATAGAAAAAACCGAGCTCCTCAAAGAGCGTTCCGCCCATCATCATACCGCGCACATATTCCTCGGCGCGGCGCGATCCCTCTTTCACGAACCAGGGAAGGTCGTTGACGAGTTTTTTCGACTGCTCGCGCAGGGTCCGGAACGTGTTGCCGGAAACGAGACGCGCGAAATAGTGCGAAAGAGCGCCGGTCGGCGGCGCAATCGACATGTCATTGTCGTTGAGGATAACAATCATCCGAGCGTCCATGCCGCCGGCATTGTTCATCGCCTCATACGCCATGCCGCCGGTGATCGCGCCGTCACCAATAATCGAAATGACGGAGTTTCTCTGGCCCTTGAGGTCCCGCGCAACGGATAGGCCGAGGCCCGCGGAAATGGACGTCGACGAGTGCGCTGCGCCAAACGGATCATAGGGGCTTTCGGTTCGCTTTGTGAAACCGGATAGACCACCCCCTTGCCGGAGTGTGCGAATGCGATCACGTCGACCAGTTAGTATCTTGTGAGGATAGCACTGATGTCCGACATCCCAGACGATCTTGTCATCTGGTGTATCAAACACGTGATGAAGCGCGACCGTCAGCTCAACCACGCCAAGTCCCGCGCCGAGGTGGCCTCCAGTAACCGAAACCGCATCAATCGTCTCGGCGCGCAATTCGTCAGCCAACTGCGCCAACTGGTCAATCGACAGACCTTTCATATCGGCAGGCGATTGAACGCCATCCAGGATCGGCGTCAACGGCCTCCCATTTGGCCCGACGGGGATCGAGCCGCGGTCCTGCGGTTTTTGGTCTGGCATGGTCACCTCCCCAGCATCCCGTTAACGGGACGTCGTTGCGTCATGATGACGTTTGAAACGGTGTAAATCGATCGCATCGCGCCTAACTCTTTCGTCCAACCTGGCGGGACAGGTCGAAAAGGTGGCCAAAGAGCGAGCCCGTCAAACACAGAAGAATGGCTGCAGGCGGGGCGCTGTTAACTGCAAGTTTCAGGGCGCTCACGAGAAACGCACCAGAGACGAGGTTTCCGACGAGATTTGCAAAGCGCGGGGCGCTTGCATCTCGGGCGGACCAAACGAGAAGGCCGAATGCCTCGATCGCGAGGACGCACAGTATCAACGTGAGCGCGCTGTCCAGCGAAAAGAGCGATCCTGTGAGCGGAATATCCATGATTGCGTCACGCGTTTGGCGAGACGATCCCCATGAGATGCGCGATGTCTTTGAAGAAGATGCGAACATGCGCGAGGGGGTTCGCGCGCACCAACTCCTTGTTCATGTATGCCTGCCATGTCAGGCGCTGCACGTCAGGATCATCGCACATGGACACGAAGCGCTCCCGGCGCTTGTCGTTCTTGTACCAAAAATGCTGCATGATCCCGAGGATCCAAAAGACACGGCCGTGGCTTTTGAGAAACTTCTTGCGGGCCGTGGCGAGCACTTCAACGGATCCGCTTGCGAGGAATTCATCCACGGTTTCGGCGACCACACGTCCCGATTCCATGGCGTAGTAAATGCCTTCGCCGGACGATGGTGCAACGACGCCAGCGGCGTCACCGGAGACGATGATGGAGTGACCGTCGTCCCAGCGTTTCAGCGGCTTTAAGGGGATTGGTGCACCCTCGTGACGAATGAGCTTGGCGTTGTCGAGGCGCACGGCTTCGCGCAGCGTTGCCGTCGCATTTCGAAGCGAGAACCCCTTATTGGCACTTCCAACGCCCACGCTCGTGCACTTTCCATGGGGAAATACCCAACCATAAAAGTCGGGTGAGACGCGCCCTTGGTAAAAGACATCGCACCGGTCGGGTGTGAAATCTGCTCCATCGTCAGGTGCGGGCGATTCAACGATCTCGTGGTATGCGAAAACGCACGGAACCCTCTCAGCATCGGGCAGGCTTAAGGACGCGACTTTTGATCGAGCACCGTCCGCGCCGATAATCGCACGGGCATAAAGCGTTGAGACTTCGCCGGTTTCTTTTTCACGCCATGAGACAGCGTTGAGCCCGGTTTCGTCGCGCTTCATTGACAAGAAGCTACCCGTTAGTCGTTTCGCGCCAACGCTTGCGGCACGGTTTCGCAAGAACTCATCGAAATGCTCGCGGTCGACCATGCCGACATAGCCACCATCAATGGGCATTGGCACTTCTCGTCCCGATGGCGCAACCATGCGAGCCGACGTGATCTTGGCAACGATTTGGCTCTCGGGGATTTGGAAATCGCGGATCAACCGAGGCGGTACGGCTCCGCCACAGGGTTTAATGCGGCCTGCTTTATCGAGAAGCGCAACCTTCCGGCCCGCGCGTGCCAATTCGATCGCGGACGTTGCACCTGATGGTCCGCCACCGACAATGAGGACATCAAATACGTCTTGGGATGTCATCCTGGACCTCCAACGCCCGCGAGATAGCCGTCGCCGGCGGTCGAAAGGCGGTTTTTTGTTTCTGAAATCACGCCAAAGCTGATGCGCGCTGCAAGTGCTGCGGAGAGCAGGAAGACGCAGCCTTCGAGCACGAAGACGGTCATATAGGAGAGCCCGACCGAGCCGGTGAGCCCGCGCACCACATCGACGCCGACGGTGCCGACAAATCCGCCGAGGCCGAATGCGATGGCTTGGGACGCGCCCCAGAGCCCCATGCGCACGCCCTCGCGGTTTTTGCCGCCCTTTCCTGCAAGACCCATCATCGATCCGATGGCGGCGACTGCAAAGGCACCGTTTGCGACGCCAAGCAAGAATACGTTCGCGGCGAGCGGCCATGTTGGGCCGACGGTTCCACCGAAAGCGAGGGCAAAGAGCGCAAGCGCCGAACCCGCGCATCCGCCAACGGTCCATGCCCGCAGTGAGCCGAAACGACGACCGCGAATGCCATTGCCGGCAATTGCGACGACGATCATGCCGAGCAAAACCCCGCCATGCTGCGTGCCGGAAAGCTGGGTCGATTCGCCCGGCGTGAAGCCAAAGACGGCACCCGCGAACGGCTCAAGAATGAGATCCTGCGCGGAGTAAGCGAGCATGGAAGCAAAGACGAAAATCGAGAATTGTCGTGCTTCGGGCTCGTTCCAGGTTTCAGCCAAGACCGTGCGAAAGGGAATTTTTGCGGTTTCCTGACGCGCCAAGTCGGGGGACGCGGCGCCACGGCCTTCGACGCCCCAAACCGCGACAAGGGTTACGAGCATTGCTATCGCCGACACGATACTCGTGACAATCACCAGCCGCGTCGTCGTGAACGGATCAAGGTTTGCGCCCGCGATCCCTGCAGTCAAAATGAACCCGATGATCATCATGACCCAGACAATCGTGGCAGCAGGCGCCCGGCGTTTCTCGTCGACCCGCGTTGCAAGAAGCGTGAGGAGCGATGTACCCGCCGCACCGACGCCGCCGCCGATAAAGGTGAAGGCGATGGTCGCAAGCACCGTGCCCAGGACTTGGTTCTCGGCCATGATGGCTGTTGACCAGGCCGCACCGACCCCGCCGAGAGCAAGCACGGCCATACCCCCAACGATCCATGGAGTCCGGCGACCGCCCTTATCAGAGCCATGTCCCCAGCGCGGACGGGTGATTTGCACGGCGTAGTGAAGGGCGACGAGCGCACCCGGCAACATGGCCGGGAGTGCGAGTTCGACCACCATGACCCGGTTCAAGGTCGACGTCGTCAGGACAACGATCGCCCCAAGAGCGGTCTGCACAAGACCGAGCCGGATAATGCCGATCCAACCGAGCGGAGTGTCACCGCGGTTCATGGCGTCGCCCCCATCGTCAGACTGCGGATTGCAAAAGCGCTCACAAGCATTCCGAGCACGTAAAGCGTGGTGCCTGTGCCGTTATAAAAAGCGGCTTTCTCCACCGGCTTTTCCACCAGCACCTGCTCATCCAGGAGCGTGCGCGCCATCAGCCAGACTTGCGCGGCCAAAAGCGCGAAAACCAAAGCGGCGTGGACCGGCGTCCCCCAGGACAAAAGCAGGCCAATGACGACAATCTGCGGGACGGCCATGACAATGCAGGCGAGTCTTGCGGCGCGCCCGACGCCCAGTTGAACCGGCAAGGATTGAAGTCCAAGCGCTCGATCGCCGTCGACCGATTTAAAGTCGTTCAGCGTCATGATCCCGTGGGCGCCGATGCTGTAAAGAACGGCGAGCGCTATGATTTCGGCGCTCGGCATCCCGCCGATGACGGCTGCGGCGCCTGTAACCCAGGCGATGCCTTCATAAGAAAATCCAACGGCCGCGTTGCCATACCAGCCATTTTTCTTCAGTCGAAATGGCGGGGCGCTATAGGCCCATGCGAGTGCACAAGCAACGACCGTTGCGCCCAACACCCAGACGCCAAGTTGCGCGGCAACGACGAGCGACAGCCCGGTCCATATAATGGCGATCGCGAGACCCCATTGACCTGGAATGCGCCCAGATGGGATTGGTCGGTGCGGTTCGTTGATTGCGTCCACATGCCTGTCGAACCAATCGTTCACGGCCTGGCTCATGCCGCAAACCATCGGGCCCGCCAGAAGTGCACCTAATAGGGCCGCGGTCCAAACGTCGGCCCATGGCATACCCGCAGACACGACGCCGCAGCCAAAGGCCCACATTGCGGCGAACCATGTAATTGGTTTGAGGAGTTCAATCACCGCCCCGATTTGCGGGCGATCGCCACGGATTTCGGACGATAGCGGAGCCGATTGAGTCATAGACTGACGCTAAAACCGCCAATTCAGAGTGTCAATTAAAATTGACGCTTTGCGACGTCAAAACATATGGTCAAATTGGCGTTTAACTTCGGTCTGCGCGCTCCGACAGGCCGAACCGATTGAGTTTTGCATAAAGGCTCTGGCGAGAGAGGCCCAACATTTGCGCAGCTGACGCGCGATTATCGTTTGTCAGGCGAAGGGCGGCTTCAATACACATCCGCTCAATTACGTCCGTGGTCTCGCGCACGACCTCCTTGAGTGACATATGACCGATAAGATCAGCCAGCTGATCAATCGATTGCGGCTGAAATTGCTCTGCGACGCCCGTCGATCGACCAACAGCACCAACATCACGGATCACGAGGCCGTAAATGGGTCCGGCTTCGTTGGAGACGTTTACTGCGGCGATCTCCACCTGCTCGAGCGACCCGTGCGCACCCTGAAGCACAGTTGGGAAGCGGCGCACCGTGCCGTGCTCTCGGAGATTGGCCACGAGGACATTGAAATCAACGCTTGGTCGTTCGAACCATTTCTCAAGTGATTGTCCACGGATCTGATCGAGTGACGCGACCTGGATCATGTCGAGGAAGGCCGTGTTCGCCTCCAAAATATTGCGCTGTTCGTCAATGACCACGAAGCCATCCGGCAATGTGTCGAGCACCTTGAGCGTGTTCAGTCGATCACGCGTAACGATCGGTTCGAGCTCGGCATCGTTTGGTGCCATTCGAACGAGAGCGTACTGATTGGTGCCTTGTCGAAATGTTGAAACGGAAATGTCGAGGCTCTCTCCATGTGGCCCCGCGTTCACTGTGACGGGTGTGGTCCGACCGAGAGCCGACGCTGACCCGACAAGGGCGCGGATCGTATCGCGGTCCTCTGCCTCAAAAACCTGCGGCAGTTTCCGACCGACGAGCTTTTGGGCTGTTGATCCCAATAGCTCAGCCGCAGCACCGTTTGCTTCCAAAATGGTGGCGTTTTGCCCATCAATGATGAGTGTCGCCTCGGTTCCCATTTGGAAAAGCAGGCGATAGCGAGACTCGGCCTGTCGAAGTTTTGCGTATTCACGCTCCATCTCGAGCTGCGCGTTGATCAGGCGTTGCTGAAGAGCGGCGGCGTGGCGCAAATCCTGACCAAATGCGATGAGCCGGTCTTGGTCCGGAATTTGTGTGACGAGGTAGCGTATCGGTAAATCGCTTGCGCCATCCCGCGGGTGATTGATCTCGCGACGCTTCGAAACGCCGGTCGAAATCGCCTCATTCAGTGCGGTTTCGACTTTCGCTCGGCTTTCGACCGTGACCGTTTCCAGCCACGGCCTGCCGATCCATTCAAGGCAACCATGATCGGCCAGATCTTCCTCTGAGATGGCAAGATCTTGGATGATACCGTCGTGATCAAGGATCAGCGCGATATCGGCGGCATTGGAAATTAGCCCTTCGGTCGCCTCGGCCTGAAGGTCGTTAAAATGCGCAGGCGCATTTTGAAATGGGTGCGTGGATTGTCGACGCAGCACGGTCTATTCGACACCTCTCAATCCCTGTTCACCCCTGATCACAGACAAGCCCGTTTCAGTCTCTCCAACGGGCAGCTGTGATTTTGTTTTCACATCATCACGCTCTACTCAAATCGGAGTTCACCCTATTTTCCAAGTTCTTTCTGTTGAAAAAGCCGCTCTTCCACCCAAGAGGCTGAATTGCTGTTCCCGGAGAAAACCAGGTCGGCTCCCAAGGATCGAATGCCGTCATTGCTCGGTGACGCGATCCGCCCGCCAATGAGTATTCTGACATCGGGATTTCTGGACGCGGCCCGAAGTTCGCTAATCAGACGTCGGCCTGGCTCGATTGATCGCTCGCACGATATAGACAGTCCGATCACGCCATATTCCGCTCTCGATACGCATTCCAAAAGGCGTTCGGCAGTTGGCTCTTTGAGGAGTTCGACGTGCCAGCCCAATGCGGCAAACTCCGCCTCAACGAAGAGCAATCCAAAGGCGTGTCCGTCACCTGGAACCGGTGCAAGCAGGATCGACCGATCTGGATCTTGGTGCTGAACGGGAAGCGGCTGATCAGCAAAGCGGCGAAGGGTCATGCGTTCAAGCACCGAAAGACCCATGGTCACCTCGGCGAAAGACGCGTCATCCTCTTCCCAGGCGCGACCAAGTTCGCGCGCGGCGGTGGTGAAGTAGGATCGAACCTCTCTCTCACTCGAAGAGAGCCTGGTACTCGCATGTGCCTCTGCCGCGTCGATGTCGCCCTGGGCCAAAGCACGGCAAAACGTTGAGAGGTCTTGGCGCGCGCTGTTGACAGTCCGTGCAGCGGTTTTGGCCGGTTCGGCCCGTCGAGCGCGCATCGCCATGAGAAGATGTGGAATAATGTCCCGCTCAACGACTGTATCGAAAGCAGGCCGCACCCTGGAAGCAGTCGACATGGTATGGTTAAAGGCCACCGAAGGCTCCAAGTCATGCTGGATCGCGCCGTCAGCTTTCGGTGATTTTGGCCAGCCTAGAGGCCAGTTTTGATCCTTCACCTTCTCCCTCCTCACTCGGCGGGGAGAGCTGAAATCAGAAGACTAAATGATCCGACACGTTTGACTCACTCGCCGGAGCGTCTTTGATGACAGGGCGCTACCACACCGATGGACATGCCCATTAGTGCGAGGTGCGCATCTCGAATGCAGCGTCTCTTAGCGTCTTTCGCGCCAACTACAGCGGCTGCACCTCTCCATTTGTATCTCGCTGTGACACAGTAGCACGCTTCTTTTCTCGTGACGAAAGAATTCTTCGTGCGTGTTTCAACACATGTCAATCTAAATTGACGTCTATTATATTTGACAATGCGGTCTGCCCACCACTAATGTTCGGAAAAACCCGGATAAATGCCGATCTGGTGGAGAGGCGATCCGGGGATAGGGGAGACCGGAGATTTGGCGAAATCTCAAAATCATGTCTCAAAGGCGCCGCTCTACACGCCGGAAGAAAGAGCCCGCCGCGATTCGAGCCGGTGGACCCTTGTCCAGGGCGTCTTAGCGCCCCTCCAATTTGCAGTTTTTCTGGTCAGTCTCGGTCTCGTCATTCGGTTTTTGGTGACGGGCCAAGGCTTTGAAATCGCGACATATTCCGTCGTTCTGAAGACGCTCATTCTCTACACGATCATGGTCACCGGTGCGATCTGGGAGAAGGTCGTGTTCGGGCAATATCTGTTTGTGCCGGCTTTCTTCTGGGAGGACGTCTTCTCCGTCGCCGTGCTTGCCCTCCATACGGCCTATCTGGTCGCGGTGTTCACCGGCGCGCTTGGGCCGACAGGTCAGATGATTCTCGCACTTGCGTCCTATGCGGCGTATGTCGTGAACGCGGCTCAGTTCCTTTTGAAACTGCGCCAAGCGCGACTGGCGTCCCCTGCGCAAAATCCGTCTCCGCAAGCTGTGGAGTTCGCGCAATGAACGTTCTGCCGCGGCCATCAGAGACATTTACGGGGTGTACAACCCGACCGGTCTTGCGTGAACGGGGCCAGCGCGAGGTCTTTTGCGGGCTGACAGGCATCATCTGGCTTCACCGCAAGATCCAAGACGCTTTCTTTCTCATCGTCGGTTCCCGCACCTGTGCCCATCTCATGCAATCGGCGGCGGGTGTCATGATCTTTGCTGAACCGCGATTCGGCACCGCCATCATGGAGGAGCGGGACCTGGCCGGCATGACCGACCCGCATGACGAGCTTGACGATGTCGTCGCCCGGCTTCTGGAGCGCCGCCCAGATATAAAACTTCTTTTCCTCGTCGGGTCTTGCCCGTCAGAGGTCATCAAGCTCGACCTCGGTCGGGCTGCAAAGCGCCTGTCGGGTGTCTATTCGCCCGACGTCCGTATCCTGAATTATTCGGGAAGCGGAATTGAGACCACGTTCACCGAAGGTGAGGATGCGTGCCTAGCCTCCCTTGTTCCTGATTTACCGATCGAACCGGAAGATGCAGAGCCGTCCCTCTTGGTCGTGGGCGCGCTTGCAGATGTCGTTGAAGACCAGTTTGCGCGCCTCTTTGCGGCAATGGGCTTGAAAGACGTCCGGTTCCTCCCTGCGCGTTCGGCCGCCGCAATGCCGGCAGTCGGCCCTTCCACCCGGGTTCTGCTCGCTCAACCGTTCCTAGGCGCGACTCTCCGCGCGCTCCAGGAGCGTGGAGCCGTACCGCTCCCTGCGCCTTTCCCCCTGGGCGAACGGGGAACGACGCGGTGGCTTCAAGCGGCGGCCGACGCGTTTGAAATTCCTCAAGAGGTATTTGACGAAGTTACTGCGAGCCCGCGCGCTCGGGCAACCAAAGCGCTGCGTCGCTATCGCGAACAGTTGGATGGAAAGACCCTTTTCCTGTTCCCTGATTCGCAACTGGAAATTCCGCTTGCCCGCTTCCTGTCTGAAGAAGTCGGGATGATGCCGATTGAGGTTGGTACGCCATACCTTCATCGGACCTTGATTGGGCCTGACCTCGATCTCCTGCCGCCCCCAACGGTCATCAGCGAGGGGCAAGACGTTGACAAGCAACTGGATCGCTGTCGCGAGGCCGAGCCTGATATCACGGTCTGCGGTCTCGGACTGGCAAATCCGCTCGAGGTCGAGGGGCTGACGACGAAGTGGGCGATCGAACTCGTCTTCTCACCGATCCAAGGGTACGACCAAGCCGGTGACCTCGCTGAACTCTTTGCGCGCCCGCTTGTGCGACGCACGCGGTTGGAGGTCTAACCGTGCAGTTGACCGTCTGGACATATGAGGGCCCGCCACACATCGGTGCGATGCGTGTCGCGACCGGCATGGAAGATATGCACTACGTGCTTCACGCCCCGCAGGGCGACACCTATGCCGACTTGCTGTTCACCATGATCGAGCGACGCAAAAAGCGTCCACCGGTCACCTACACAACGTTTCAAGCCCGCGATCTCGGAACCGATACCGCCGCAATCTTCAAGACGGCGGCAAAGGAGGCCTATGATCGGTTCGAGCCAACGGCAATGATTGTCGGCTCATCATGCACCGCGGAACTCATCCAGGATGATCCAGGCGGGCTTGCAAAAGCGCTCGGTCTTCCAATCCCAGTCGTTCCGCTCGAATTGCCGTCTTACTCTAAGAAAGAAAATTGGGGTGCGGCGGAGACCTTCTATCAGATCGTGCGCACGCTCTGCTTGCCGGATGCGCCGACGCCGCCGTTCGAGCGTGTCTTCCCCGAAAAAGGCGAGCAATGGACGTGCAACCTTTTGGGGCCAACGGCACTTGGCTTCAGGCACCGCGACGACGTCACGGAGATCACGAAGCTGCTCGGCGAATTGGGCATCGCGGTCAATGTCGTGGCGCCGATGACCGCGACGCCCGATGATATTCGCCGCATTCCAGACGCTGACTTCAATGTCTGTCTCTATCCGGAGGTCGCATCGACTGCGGCGCAATGGTTGAAACGGACGTTTGGTCAGCCTGTCATCTCGACGGTTCCGATTGGCGTTGGCGCAACGGAGGATTTCATTGCAGAAATCGCCGCGCTTACCGGCCTCGAGTTTAAAGACGAGGAGGTTTCGCGGCTCCCCTGGTACTCGCGCTCGATCGATTCGACCTATCTCACCGGCAAGCGCGTTTTCATTTTCGGTGACGCGACCCATGCGGTCGCGATCGCGCGGGTCGCACGCGAAGAACTCGCCTTCGAAGTCGTGGGTCTTGGCACCTATAGCCGCGAAAAGGCCAAAGATGTCCGGGCGGCCGCGAAAGAGATCGGCGTCGATGCGCTAATCACGGATGATTATCTCGAAGTCGAAGCCGCCATCATCGCGTCCCAGCCCGAACTTGTGCTCGGCACCCAGATGGAACGTCATATCGCGAAGCGTCTGGGTATTCCGTGCGCGGTGATTTCAGCGCCTGTCCACGTCCAGGATTTCCCGGCTCGCTATTCTCCCCAAATGGGTTTTGAGGGCGCAAACGTCCTCTTCGACACGCTTGTTCACCCGCTCACGATGGGGCTTGAGGAACATCTCCTCCACATGTTCCGGGACGATTTCGAATTCAATGATGAAGCCGGTCCTTCTCATCTCGGCCACGCAACCAGCGAAGCGGCAGAGGCGACAGAGGCCGAAGAAGCTGAAAACGACAACGCGCCGGTTTGGTCCGACGATGCGGTCAATGAACTGAAAAAGATCCCGTTTTTCGTGCGCGGTAAGGCGCGCCGCAACACTGAACGCTATGCCGCGGACCACGGCGTCGACACTATTTCACTTGAGACTCTTTACGATGCCAAGGCGCACTTCGGACGTTGATCGCGCGCCCGGTGGAGGCGACGCTGTGAAGGTGGTGATTATCACGCTTGATAATCACTTGGCCTCGACGATCGACCGCGCGTCCGCGCATCTCGCGCGCGACTATCCCGGCCTCGTTGTTCGCATGCATGCCGCCTCAGATTGGGGCGATCAGCCCCAGACGCTTGCGGCCTGCGAAGCAGACATCGCCGACGGTGACATCATTCTTGCAAACATGCTCTTTGTCGATGATCAGGTGCGGGCAATCGCACCGGCACTGAACGCTCGCCGGGATCATTGCGATGCGATGATTGGCTGCCTTTCGGCTGGTGAAATCGTGCGGCTGACCCGCATTGGCAAGCTAGACATGGCGAAGCCAGAAAATGCGCTCATGAAGCTCATGAAGCGGCTTCGCGGATCGGGCAAATCAGACCCGAAAGCGAGCACCGGCGCGCGCCAGGTCGCGATGTTGAAGCGTTTGCCAAAAATTCTGAAGTTCATTCCAGGCACCGCTCAGGATCTGCGCGCTTACTTTTTGACGCTTCAGTACTGGCTGTCGGGTTCCGAGCGGAATGTCGAGAACCTCATTCGGTTCCTAGTTGATCGCTATGCCGCGCCAGAAAGGGGTTCGCGAAAGCCGAAAGGAGAAGTGGCGCTGCCGGAGGAATACCCCGAGGTTGGTGTCTATCATCCAAGGCTGAAGACCTTGATCGGAGACGACGCCAACGCGTTGCCGAAACGGTCTGCAGCGAAGGGCACGGTCGGCCTCCTCGTGATGCGGTCCTATGTGCTTGCGGGAAACACCGCGCATTATGATGGCGTCATCGAAGCGCTGGAGGCGCGGGACCTCAATGTCGTTCCAGCTTTTGCGAGCGGCCTGGACGGTCGGCCCGCGATTGATGCCTTTTTCAAGAGCGACCACGGGGCAACGATCGATGCGCTCGTGTCACTGACCGGCTTCTCGCTCGTTGGCGGTCCGGCCTACAATGACGCTGAAGCGGCGGCGGGAACACTTGCCGAGCTCGACGTCCCATACGTCGCCGCGCATGCCATGGAATTCCAAACGCTGGAGCGTTGGCAGGCTTCGGATCGCGGGCTCATGCCGGTCGAAAACACCATCATGGTCGCAATCCCTGAGCTCGACGGCGCGACGGGGCCCATGGTCTTTGGTGGGCGCTCCGATGCGCCGGAAAAAGGCTCAACGCTCGATATGCAGAGTTCGCCGGAACGCGCCGAAATGCTCGCGAAGCGCGTTGAGAAACTGGTTGCTCTGCGCAAAACGCTAAAAGCTGACCGGAAAGTGGCAGCAGTCCTTTTCAATTTCCCACCCAACGCGGGAAATGCCGGAACGGCAGCTTTTCTCTCGGTCTTTGCGTCGCTGCATAACACCTTGAAGGCCATGAAGGCTGACGGTTACAGCGTCGACGTGCCTGAGACGGTTGATGCGCTTCGCCAGCGTATTTTGGAGGGAAATGCCACCTCGTTTGGCGCGACAGCGAATGTCCACGCGCGGATCAAGTCCGACGACCATGTTCGCCGCGAGCGCTATCTTGCGGCCATTGAGGGTCAATGGGGCCCGTCCCCAGGACGCCAGCAATCGGACGGTGCAACGATCCACGTGCTTGGCGCACAGTTCGGCAATGTCTTTGTCGGTCTCCAGCCCGGCATGGGTTATGAGGGCGATCCGATGCGCCTTCTGTTTGAGGGTGGCTTTGCACCGACCCATGCCTTTTCGGCATTCTATCGTTGGATCCGCGAAGACTTTGACGCCGATGCCGTCCTTCATTTTGGCACGCATGGCGCGCTCGAATTCATGCCGGGCAAGCAAGCGGGGATGTCACATGCTTGCTGGCCGGATCGCCTAATCGGTGATCTCCCGAATTTCTACCTCTACGCCGCGAACAATCCGTCGGAAGGCGCAATCGCAAAGCGGCGTTCTGCGGCAACGCTCATCAGCTATCTGACGCCGCCTCTCTCGGCGGCTGGGCTTTACAAAGGCCTGATCGAACTCAAAGCCTCGATCGACCATTGGCGCACGCTTGACGATGCGGATGATCGCCGCAAGCTCGCCGAGACAATCCAGGCCCAAGCGGCTGCGGTCGAACTCGCTGATGAGGAACCTGCCTGGTCATCCGACACAGACGACCGGGTCGCAAAAGTCGCGTCCGACCTCGTCGATCTGGAACACACGCTCATTCCGCATGGCCTTCATGTCGCCGGTGAAACTTATTCCACTGAAGCGCGCGTTGACATGCTCTCGGTCATGTCTGAGGCGATGGATGGCACTTCGCCGAGCCGAGCCGCCATCGAGGCGCTCGTCCGCACTGGAGACATCGAGGCCGCCAGCGAAATGGACGATGCGGTACCAGCGTCGACATTTGAGGCGTTGTTGGAGGTCAACCAAAAACTCGCAAAAGACAGTGAGATGGCCGGTATTCTTGACGCTCTCGACGGCCGCTTCATTCCGCCAGCCCCCGGTGGCGATCTCGTCCGTACGCCGGATATTCTGCCGACCGGTCGGAACATTCACGGGTTCGATCCGTTCCGTCTGCCGTCGGCGCATGCGATGTCGGAGGGGGCTTCGCAAGCCGCTCTCCTTCTCCATCGCTACATGGAAAACGGCAGTGACCTCCCAGAGACCGTTGCATTGGTTCTTTGGGGCACTGACAATTTGAAAACCGAAGGCGGGCCGATCGGCCAAGCGCTTGCGCTCATGGGCGCGCGGGCTCGGTTTGACGGTTATGGTCGTCTTGCGGGCGCCGAACTGATCCCGCTTGAGGAGCTTGGCCGTCCCCGGATTGACGTCATGATGACGCTATCCGGGATCTTCCGCGATCTCCTCCCGCTTCAGACAAAGCTCTTGGCAGAGGCAGCATTCCTCGCGGCGACCGCTGATGAGACAGAAGAACAGAACTTCATCGCCAAGCATGCGCGCGCCTATGCCGCTGAACACGGCGTCGGCCTCGATGTGGCGGCCCTTCGCGTCTTCTCAAACGCTGACGGCGTTTACGGCTCGAACGTCAATCTAATGGTCGACGCTGGCGTGTGGACCGACGAGAGCGAACTCTCTGATGTCTACATGCAGCGCAAGAGTTTCGCATACGGCGTCGACGGCCGCGCACAAAAACAGGGTGATCTCGCGAAGTCTGTGCTCGCGTCGGTGGACACCGCGTACCAAAATCTTGAATCAATCGAACTCGGTGTCACCACGATCAACCACTATTTCGATACGCTCGGCGGCATTTCCCGGGCGGTTGCGGACGCGCGTGGTGAGACTGTTCCGGTGTTCATCGGAGATCAGACACGCGGCACTGCAAAAGTTCGCACGCTCAACGAGCAGGTCGCGCTCGAAACGAGGACGCGGGCCCTCAATCCGAAATGGTATGAAGGCATGCTGGCCCACGGTTATGAGGGCGTTCGGCAAATCGAAGAGCACGTCACCAACACGATGGGATGGTCGGCGACGACGGGCGAAGTGCCCTCCTGGGTCTATCAGCAACTGACAGAGACTTACGTTCTCGACCCTGAAATGCGGGAGCGATTGGCACGGCTCAACCCGGCTGCATCGGCGAAGGTCGCCAACCGTCTCATCGAAGCACATGAACGAAACTACTGGACGCCCGATGGCGATGTCCTCGATGCCCTCCGCGAGGCGGGCGAAGAATTTGAGGACCGTCTTGAGGGCATTGGAATGGAAGCCGTGGCATGAACATCCAAGCCCGACCATCACGATATCGCATCGTTGATCAAGACCCTCGCAAGGACGGAGCGGGCTCCGTTCAAGTTCATCAGGACGCGAGCACAAAGATCGATACGGCCAAAGTTTTTGCGGTCTACGGCAAGGGTGGAATCGGCAAATCGACCACGTCGTCCAACCTTTCCGTTGCGTTCTCAAAACTTGGAAAACGCGTGCTTCAGATCGGTTGCGATCCGAAACATGATTCGACCTTTACGCTGACCAAACAGCTCTGCCCAACGGTCATTGACGTGCTGGAATCGGTTGAGTTCCACGCCGAAGAACTCGAGACCGAAGACTTCGTTTTTGAAGGCTATAACGGCGTCATGTGCGTCGAGGCCGGCGGCCCGCCGGCTGGTACGGGATGCGGGGGCTATGTCGTCGGCCAAACGGTGAAACTCCTCAAGGAGCATCACCTTTTGGAAGATACCGACGTCGTCATTTTTGACGTGCTTGGCGATGTTGTATGCGGCGGCTTTGCGGCACCGCTCCAGCACGCCGAACGCGCAATGATCGTGACGGCGAATGACTTTGATTCGATCTTCGCCATGAACCGCATCATCGCTGCGATCCAGGCGAAAGCGAAAAACTACGACGTCCGTCTTGCGGGCTGCATCGCGAACCGCTCGAAGGACACCGACGAAATCGATCGCTTCAATGCTGAGACTGGCATGCAGCGTTTGGCACACTTCCCCGATCTCGACGTTATTCGCCGTTCGCGGCTGAAAAAGTCGACCCTTTTTGAGATGGAGCCGACGCCCGAGCTGGAGGCCGTGCAGCAAGAATATTTGAGGCTCGCCGCCATGCTTTACGCGGGCGTTGACGAGCTTTCCGCGCTCCCAATGAAGGACCGCGACATCTTTGACTTCCTCGGTTTCGATTGAGGACCAGCCGATGCCCACATTGACCTATCAAGAAAGTCGCAATCGGATCGAAAATTACTTCGATCGAACAGCGGCTGACACGTGGGCAAAGCTCACCTCGGATGCGCCCGTCAGCGGCATTCGCGCAACGGTGCGGGCGGGTCGTGACCGAATGCGGGCGACGCTTTTGTCGTACCTGCCCGAGGATTTGACCGGCGCTCGGGTGTTGGATGCGGGCTGCGGAACGGGCGCTCTGGCGTCAGAAGCTGCGAGCCGCGGGGCTGATGTTGTCGCGATCGACATTTCGCCGACTCTGATATCGGTCGCAAAAGAGCGGTACCAGCCGATGGTCAATCGTGGGTCGGTTATGTTTTACGCGGGCGATATGCTGGATGAAGCCTGGGGTGCCTTTGATTTTGCGGTCGCGATGGATTCGCTCATCCACTACCGCAACAATGATATCGTTGCGGCGCTTTCAGCACTTGCACCCCGGGTCTCGAACGGTATCGCGTTTACATTCGCGCCCCAGACGCCAGCCCTTTCGGCAATGCACGTTGTGGGTAAGTTCTTCCCGAAAAGCGACCGCTCGCCGGCAATCGTGCCTATCAGCGACCGTCGACTGCGCAGCGCAATCGCGGGGGCTTCGGCGCTCGATGACTGGCACGTTGGCCGCAGCGACCGCGTGGCGAGCGGATTTTACACGTCACAAGCGATGGAGTTGAAGCGGTCATGAAGGCGCTTTTCCGCTCCACGTCCTCGGCTTGGCTGGCCCTCGGCCCGCGTTTTCTGCCGTTTGCAGATGCAGCGAGTGACGATCTCCCGCTTCCTCGCCTCCTTCGCCTGTCGCTCTTTCAGGTCTCCGTGGGCATGGTCACAGTGCTCCTGACGGGAACGCTCAACCGCGTCATGATTGTTGAGATGAACATGGCCGCGTGGATCGTCGCACTCATGGTCTCCTTACCGCTGGTTTTTGCACCGCTGCGCGCGCTGATCGGCCATAAATCAGACACCTACTCATCCGCGCTTGGTTGGCGGCGTGCCCCGTTTATTTGGTACGGCACCATGCTCCAATGGGGCGGCCTCGCTTTCATGCCGTTTGCCCTGCTTGTCATGTCGGACGCGCCAGACGCGCCGCAATGGGCGGGACCGATGGCAGCGGCTGCGGCCTTCCTTTTTGTCGGTGCAGGCATCCACACCACTCAAACTGCGGGGCTGGCGCTCGCAACGGATTTGGCGCCTGAAGAAACGCGCCCGCGTGTCGTGGCGCTCCTCTACGTCATGCTTCTGGTCGGCATGTTGATCTCAGCGGTCATTCTGTCTGGCCTGCTGGCTGACTTCTCGCCGAAGCGGCTCATCCAGGTCATTCAAGGGTCAGCGCTTGTGACACTCGTTCTGAACACGATTGCACTCTGGAAGCAGGAAGCGAGACGCCCTGACCGAACGCGGGCCGACAGAAAAACCGTTCCGTTTTCAGAAGCGTGGCAAACCCTCCGGGCGGATCCCCGCTCGGGACGCCTGTTGATCGCCGTGGCCCTCGGTACGGCAGCCTTCACCATGCAAGATGTGCTCTTGGAGCCCTATGGTGGTGAGATCCTTGGCCTGTCGGTTGGCGCAACAACCCTGCTGACCGCGTTGCTCGCTGGCGGCACCCTCATTGGTCTTGCGGCTTCCGCGCGGGCGCTTGGCAAGGGTATTGACCCGCATCGCCTTGCCGCGAACGGGATGCTCATCGGCATCGCCGCGTTTTCCTTGGTGATTTTTGCATCGCCATTCCAGTCGGCGGCTATGTTCCGTGTCGGAACGCTTCTCATCGGCCTCGGTGGCGGACTCTTCGCGGTCAGCGCGCTGATCGCCGCGATGGATCTTTCCGATGTCAGCGATAACGGGCTCGTGCTGGGAGCATGGGGTGCGGTTCAGGCAACGGCAGCAGGCGTTGGCCTGGCACTTGGCGGAACACTTCGAGACATTGTCGGCTCGATCGGCGAAGCGGGCGTCCTCGGTCAAGCATTCCAGGTGCCGAGCGCTGGCTACACCTTCGTTTATCATCTCGAAATCGGACTCTTGTTCGCGGCGATTATCGCGATCGGTCCACTCATCAGAGCCCGTCGGCTCCTGAAACATCCAAACAACACGAATTTCGGCCTGGCTGAAATGCCCAGCTAAACGCACTCGGAGGAGGGTGACATGGAACTTGGAGATTTAAGCGTAATCATGGGTCGGCTGGATTTTGCCCAGATCACACTTTACGTGTTTTGGGTATTCTTCTTCGGCCTCATTTTCTGGATCCAAAAGGAAAGCCGCCGCGAGGGCTATCCGCTGGAATCTGATACCGGGGTATTGGAGAACCCAGGCGTGATCTTCATGCCCGATCCCAAGACCTTCAAGATGCCCCATGGCGCCGCCGATGTGGTCGTGCCGAACGATGTTCGCGAAACGCGCAACCTTGCGCTTCGCCGGACGAGCATGTTCGACGGTGCGCCCTATGAACCGACGGGCAATCCCATGAAAGATGGCGTTGGCCCCGCATCCTACGCGGAGCGCGCGGATCATCCGGATTGGACCATGCACGGCCAGCCAAAAATCGTGCCGATGACCACGACCAATGGCGAATTCACGATGGCTTCGCAAAACCCCAGTCCCGTTGGCATGAAGATCATTGGTTGCGACGGCCAAGTCGCGGGCACGGTCTCCGACATTTGGGTCGACAAGTCGGAATTCGTTGTCCGCTACTATCAGATTGACCTGGACGCGGGTGGCACCGTGCTTCTACCTCACACCTTTGCGTGGGTGCGCAAGGAGCGTGGTGAGATCTACGTCCATTCCATTACGTCTTCGCAGTTTGCCGATGTGCCGCAAACGAAGAAATCCGATCAAATCACGCTTCTCGAAGAAGATATGATCTGCGGCTACTATGGTGGCGGCCAGCTCTACGCGACGCCGCAGCGGACTGAGCCGCTCCTATGAGGGACGACAGCGCATTTGAGCCGATCAAAGGTCTGCCGGATCGGCCGCCGGAGGGCGAACGTGTCCTCTGGCAGGGCGCGCCGTCTTGGCGCGTGGTCGCGCGCCGGGTCTTTCGCATCCGTTGGATCGCGGCCTACTTTGCGTTGGCGATCATCTGGCAGTTTGCAGCAGCGGTGAATGACGGCGCACCGATCAGTAATGCAATTGGCGCGTCTGCTGTGCTGGTTGGCTTTGCTGTTGGCGCGATCGGGCTCTTCATCCTGATCGCAATCGCTGTCGGACGCACGACCGTCTACACCATCACCAGTAAGCGGCTGGTGTTTCGTGTCGGAATGGCGCTTCCCATGACGATTAATGTTCCATTCAAGGTCGTGAGAAATGCAGGCCTTAAGGCCTTCAAGGATGGGACGGGAGACATCGCAATCGCGCTCGATGCTGAGACCCGGATCCCATATTTTGCGCTTTGGCCGCATACTCGCCCGTGGCGCTTCAGCCGTCCGGAGCCAATGATCAGATGCATCGAAAATCCGGAAAACGCAGCGGCCATTATCGCACAAGCCTACAAGGTCGAGGCGGATGGGCGCGCATTGTCGAAGGATAATGGCACGCGTTCAAGTGTTTCGACGCATGCGCCAGCCGAGCAAGTGGCGTAGAAATGAACCGTTCGGCTGACACCATATCGGAGACCACAGGAGGCCAATCGATGGATAAGGCCACCAAGACGCAAAAAGTCCGAGACCTCTACGGCCCGGCTGGTCGGCTGCCGGTGTTTGCGGCTTTTGGCGTCATGCTCTTTAGCGTGTTTGCCGCAATGGTTGGCGTCGCGACCAAGGACGAGACAGCAAAAGACCAACACGGGTCTCTGCTTCTGTCCCGTGATCTCGAAATTCGCGAGATGTCCGACGGCGCAATTGGCGTTTTCGATGTTGAAAGCGGCGATCAGATTGAGAACTACGCGAAAAACCGAGGTGGTTTCATCCGGGCTGCGAAGCGCGGGATTGATCGCGTCAGGGACATCGAATCTGTGCCAAGCGCGACCCCATTTCAACTGGCGAGTTGGTCGGATGGTGCGATCACGTTGAGGGATACGGGAACAGGCAAAGTTATCGTCGTCAGCTCTTTCGGGCTGCAAAACAAACGCGACTTCACGGCGCTATTGACTGCGGGCGGAACGGAGACTGCCCCGGTCATGAACGGTGCCGCGGAAGACTAGAACAGAAAACAATCCAAAGGGGGATCGTTGATCATGAATTTGTTTTCTTACTTGGGTGGCATGAAGCGGGAGACGGTGCCGTGCACGGTGGAAGTGCAAAACACCTTTGAAAGCCTTCATGCCCATGTCCGCTTTGACGGCGGTGTGACCGTCAATCCGGGCGATGAAGTGATCGTCCACGGCGAGCCCATCACGGTGCCCTACGGCGAAACCGGAGCCTTTCGGCGCACGGCCACCGTAAAACGGGCGAACTGGATGGAGCGTCTCTGGACGCGTGCCACGGGCGATTTTGAGTTCATGGAACTCTGCGAATTCTCATTCTCTGAGGAGGCGCGGCTATGAACGCTCATGCTCGAATTGATGCCCCCACCGACATTGCGGAACGGCTAAACGCAGAAAACGAAACGACGCAAGCGGCCACGAAGGACACGCTTCTCAATCCGCGCTTTTACACGACGGATTTTGACGAACTTGACCGGATCGACGTTTCGCCAATTCGTGAGGAGTGGGACGAACTCCTCGGCGAAATGCGGAGCGATCCGAACAAGGGCCATTTCAAGCGCAACGCTGATTGGGAAAAGATCGACCTCGACGCACTCCCACCGGAGCTGCAAAAGGAGCTAGTTGATTTTCTGGTCTCGTCCTTGACGGCGGAATTCTCAGGTTGCGTGCTCTACAAAGAAATGAAGCGGCGCGGCAACAACCCCGACATCTGCGAACTCTTTTCAATGATGAGTCGGGATGAAGCGCGCCATGCGGGCTTTATCAATGACGCCCTTCGCGATTTCGACATCGGCGTTAATTTGGGCTTCCTGACAAAGGCGAAGAAGTACACGTATTTTCGACCGAAGTTCATCTACTACGCGACGTATTTGTCGGAGAAAATCGGGTACGCGCGATACATCACCATTTTCCGGCACCTGGAGAAGCACCCGGAAAACCGCTTTCATCCGATCTTCAAATGGTTCCAGGAATGGTGCAATGACGAGTTTCGTCATGGCGAGGCATTTGCGCTTTTAATGCGCGCAAACCCTGACACCCTGAAGGGCACCAACAAGCTTTGGATCCGGTTTTTCCTGCTTGCCGTTTTCGCGACGATGTATGTCCGCGATAAAGCGAGGCCAGCATTCCACGAGGCGCTTGATATCGACATTGAGGAGTATGACCGCCGGGTTTTCGCGCTGACGAGCGAAATCTCAAAACAGGTGTTCCCGCTCACGATCGACATTGAAAACCCGTTGTTTTTCCAAATGCTTCGTCGTCTAGAAGCGATCAACAACGCAATGGCCGAATGCGGGCCGGGTCTTGGTGGCCAGATCAAAAAGACCAAGCTTACCGCGCAAGCGGCTTTAGCCTTTGCAAGGCTCTATTTCATGCCGGTCAAGGCAAATGAACCGCCGGTTTCAAGCCGACTCCAACCGGTTTGGTGATGAATTGAGCCGATGCATTCAACAACGCTCCTGGACGGAGGTCTCGTGACCACAGCGGTCCTGATCACGATTGGATATGTCCTCTTCCTGTGGTGGTTCTCCACGGGGGCGTTGTTTTTGCTCGTCAATCGGGCAACGCACAGCCATTTCACCGCGATCACGGGGATGTCGGTCGTCTCCGTCACGGCCATTGCCGGTCTGGTCATGACCCTCGACACAGCCACGGTTGAG
The DNA here is from genome assembly GCA_039026395.1 of Pseudomonadota bacterium. Lineage (GTDB taxonomy): Bacteria > Pseudomonadota > Alphaproteobacteria > Rhizobiales > JAKSCL01 > JBCCMK01. The sequence continues at coordinate 33,780 of JBCCMK010000014.1, forward strand.
GGCGCGATCATCGGCTTTACATGCGCGATTACGATCTGGGCGTGGCACGAACTCACCTTCCTGACAGGTGTCGTCGCGGGCCGAACGTCTGATCCTTGTCCACCTGATGTGAATGGCTTTCGCCGGTTTCGCGCAGCTTTCCTTGCGATCCGGGATCATGAGATTGCGCTCTTTGCAACACTTGTCGCGCTTGCCATTTTGTCGGCTGGAGCGGCAAATCCGTTCGGGCTCTACACGTTCGCCCTTTTGTGGGTCATGAGACTGAGCGCGAAGCTGAACCTCTTTTTCGGCGTACCGTTTGTAGCGGCTGAAATCATGCCTCAGCCTCTTCGTTATCTGGTTTCGTACTTTCGTGTCGACCGTCCGACCCTCTTCTTCTTTACTTCGGTCGGCGTATCGATTGCGGCGTTTGCGGGTCTCTTCACAATCGCCGCCGGATCCAATTCACCGCATATCGCAATTGGCACCGCCGCAATTGCCTCATTGCTGGCGCTGGCAATCGCCGAGCACCTTTTCATGGTTGTTCCCGTGCACAAGACCCGCCTCTGGTCGTTGCTGTTTCCAAATGCCCCAAAAGCGGAAGAAGCGGATGCGCCTTTGACGTATCGCAAAGACCCATTGGATTACGAAAAATCAATATTGAATTATTCAAATGTAATGCGACCGTCAGCCTCGTTGCCGAGCGCACAACACATTCCAACTACCTCCCGGAGACGGGCAAAACAAATGCAAGCCTAAGGGAACTTCCCCAATGAATTACGAGCACTTTTTTCAATCGAAGATCGATGCCCTTCATGAGGAGGGTCGGTATCGGGTTTTCGCTGATCTCGAGAGAAATGCCGGGCACTTCCCGAAGGCCAAGCGTCACCACGCCGATGGGTCCGCGAGCGAAGTCACGGTCTGGTGCTCAAACGACTATCTCGGTATGGGGCAAAACCCGGCTGTCATGTCCGCTATGAAAAACGCGGTCGATCAGTGTGGGGCAGGCGCAGGCGGCACGCGAAATATATCCGGCACCAACCACCATCATGTGATGCTTGAGCACGAGTTGGCGGATCTCCACGCCAAAGAAGACGCTCTGATCTTCACATCTGGTTACGTCTCGAATTGGGCTTCGCTCGGAACGCTCGGCGCGCTCTTGCCAAATTGCGTTATCCTCTCAGACGAGTTCAATCATGCGTCGATGATCGAGGGGATCCGCCACAGCCGCGCTGAAAAGCGGATCTTTAAGCACAACGACCCGCAGGACCTGGATCGACAGCTCTCGCTCATCGAGCCCGGGCGGGCAAAGATCGTCGCTTTTGAATCAGTCTATTCAATGGATGGCGATATCGCGCCGATTTCTGACATTTGCGACGTGGCTGAGAAACACGGCGCGATGACCTATCTCGATGAAGTCCACGCGGTCGGGCTCTACGGCCCGCGCGGCGGTGGTGTCGCTGAGCAAGAAGGCCTGATGGATCGACTCACGGTCATTGAAGGCACGCTTGGTAAGGCGTTCGGCGTCATGGGCGGCTACATCACGGCATCTCGCGCTCTCTGCGATTTCGTCCGCAGCTACTCGTCAGGCTTCATTTTCACGACCGCGCTTCCGCCGGCCCTTGCAGCCGGTGCGATTGCCAGCATTCAGCATCTGAAATCTTCAGATTTTGAACGTCAACGTCAGCGCAACAACGTCGCACTCCTTCGTTCAAAGCTCGATCAGCGCGGCATTCCCCACATGCCAAACCCAAGTCACATTGTGCCGGTGATGGTCGGTGACCCGGTGAAGTGCAAGTGGATTTCGGACATCCTGCTTGACCAATACGGGATCTATATTCAACCGATCAATTATCCGACGGTTGCCCGCAAAACCGAGCGGCTGCGCATCACGCCGTCGCCGCTTCACACGGAAGCTGACATCAACCACCTGACGAGTGCACTTTGTGATTTGTGGTCGCAATGTGCGCTTGCGCGTCAGGTCGCCTAGCACGCACGCATGCAGGCGATTTCGCTCAGTATTTTCCGGTTTGATGATGCGTCTGATCGGATCTGGGCGTTCTCGCAAATGCAGTTTTCGCGCGCTGCGCTTCGGCGGATGCCGGGGGCATCGTTCGTCAAACAGTTTGGGACAGGCACCGGTGAGGGCTTTACGCCGCTCCCCAATTTCGGCGTTTACGCCGTTATGTGCACCTGGCCGAGCCTCGAGCGGGCTCGCGAAGCCGTCGAGTGCGAAAGGCCTCTGGTCCGCTACCAATCCCACGCTTCAGAAACACTCAATCTTTTTTTGTCGGCGACATCGTCTCGCGGTGAATGGGACGGTAGAAAGCCATTTGAAGTCACGTCGCCTCCAACACCCTCGCTGCCGGTTGCTGTGCTCACTCGCGCGACGGTGAAGCCGAGCCATGTCATGCGTTTTTGGCGACACACGCCCGGTATCTCGGATGATATTCGCCGACAAAACCATCTCATGTTCAAGCTTGGCATGGGCGAGGTGCCCTGGTTGCAGCAGGTGACATTTTCCATCTGGAACGACGTCGAAGCGCTTCGACAGTTCGCCTATCAGAACAAAGCGCACCGCGAAGCAATCGCCGACGTGCGCAATCACAACCGGTTTAAAGAAGAGCTTTACGCCCGGTTTGAAGTGCTCGCATCGGAGGGCAGTTGGATGGGCCAAAGCCTCTCGGCCGGAACCGATCAACAAACACCCAAGTCCGAGTCTTTGGCCGATCGAGAAACAGCAAGGGTTCACTGATGGGACATCAAAAGCACGACGCCCAGATCGCCAGTGACGCGATCATGATCCCGGTCATCGCGGATGACGGCTCGCTCTACCCCATGGAAAAAATGGCGGCCCATCGCTCCCCAAATTTGCACCTTGCGGTATCCATTTTTGTCTTCGACCTTGAGGGCAAACTCCTGATCCAGCGGCGCGCCGACCATAAATATCATTGCGGTGGGAAATGGGCGAATACCTGCTGTTCTCATCCGCATTGGGGCGAAGACATAAATTCTGCGGCGCACCGTCGGCTCGGCGAAGAACTGGGTTTCGAAGTGCCGCTCAGTGAAACCCGTGTCGTGGAATATTCCGCTGATGTCGGCTCGGGTCTGTGGGAATGGGAGCGCGTTCACATGTTCCGCGCTGATGTGGCGAGGGGCTCTGTCGAACCAGAACCGAATAGCGATGAGGTGAGCGAGACCCGGTGGGTATCAGCCGCTGAGCTTTCGGCCGAGATTGCTGAAGATGCAGACGATTTCGCGCCTTGGTTCCGCATCTATGTGGAGCGCTTCCCGACGCTCAATTTCTGAATACGGCCCCGACATCCCGATTGGCATCGAGTAAGAGAGCAGAGCCGTAGCTGCTATATTGAATGGCAAGAGGGGGCACGAAGCCCCCTCTAATTCCGTTGCGTCTCAGGAAAGACTAAAGCGCAGCATCCGTGATCTTGGACGTCCACGCGCCTTCCGGCTCAGCCGTAATCACCGGGTCAGAGCCACCGGCGAGCAGTGTCTGAACCGTGCGCGCATAGTCCGCCGGATCAAGCGCGCCGTTTGAGCCCGCTGTCAGCTTGGCGATTTCGCCCATCATGCGCTTCTGGTGCTTTTCGGTCTGCGCGCCCGTTTCGTCGAACTCAAGCACGATCAACGCGGCTTCGTCCGGGTTTTCTTCCGCATACTTCCAACCCTTCATCGAAGCGCGGACGAAGCGTTCCATTTTGCCAACGAATTCTGGGTCATCGAGACGTTCTTCGAGCACGTAAAGGCCGTCCTCGAGGGTTGCGACGCCCTGTTCCTCATATTTGAAGGTCACAAGCTCATCGGCTGAAACGCCCGCATCAATGACCTGCCAATATTCATTGTAGGTCATTGTCGAAATGCAGTCGGCCTGGCGCTGAACCAGCGGATCAACGTTGAACCCCTGTTTCAAGACTTCGACGCCGTTCTCGTCCTTGCCGTCGGTTTCGATGCCGAGCTGGCTCATCCAGGAGAGGAACGGATATTCATTTCCGAAGAACCAAACGCCGAGCGTGCGGTTTTTCAGATCCGCAGGTGAGGTAATGCCTGCGTCTTTCCAGCAGGTCAGCATCAAACCCGAAGACTTGAAGGGTTGCGCGATATTCACGAGCGGCAAACCCTTCTCGCGCGCGGCGAGTGCGGCTGGCATCCACTCGACAGTGACGTCTGCTCCGCCGCCCGCAATCACCTGCGTCGGCGCGATGTCCGGTCCGCCGGGCTTGATCGTCACGTTCAGATCTTCTTCGCCGTAGAACCCTTTTTCGAATGCCACGTAATAGCCAGCGAACTGCGCCTGCGTGACCCATTTCAATTGCAGCGTCACGTCGTCGGCGGCTTGAGCAATGCCAGCTGAAAGAGCGAGTGCTGCGACCCCTGCCAGAATGTTTTTCATGGATATGCTTCCCTGTTTGTCATCTCAGTGCGCTCATCGCGCCCGCTGTGAGGGGTGCCAAAACGTCACCGCTCGCTCGGTCAACACAATGAGCCCGTAGGCGAGCGACCCTGTAATCGCCGCCACGAAAATTTCGGCCCAGACGAGATCGATGGAAAGGCTCCCGACACCGGTCGAGATCCGGAACCCCATGCCCCGCGTTGGCGAACCGAAATATTCCGCAACGATTGCACCGATGAGGGCCAGAGTCGAGTTGATCTTCAAGGCATTGAAGATGAAAGGCGCGGCAGCTGGCAGCCGCAGTTTGATGAGCGTTTGCCAATAGCTTGCCGCGTAGGTGCGCATCAGATCCTTCTGCATAGCAGACGCTTCGGCGAGCCCTTGAACGGTATTCACGAGCATCGGGAAAAACACCATGACGACCACGACGGCTGCTTTCGATTGCCAGTCGAAGCCGAACCAAGAGACGAGGATCGGCGCAATACCGACGATCGGCAGCGCGGCCACGAAATTGCCGATAGGCAGGAGCCCGGCGGTCAGGAATTTCGAACGATCAATCAGGATGCCTGCCGCGCACGCGACCGAGCATCCGATGATATAGCCGGTGAGTGCACCTTTTAGAACGGTCTGCTGAAAGTCTTCCCAAAGCATTGCCGTTTCGGCGGTGAAGCGCGCCCAAATCACGCTCGGTGCGGGCAGTATGACGGGCGAGACATCGAAATGATTGACCGTGCCCTCCCAGAGCACAATGAGGGCGACGCCGAAAAGCACAGGAACGATCAGCCGCGCAGGTAAGGTTTCATTGAAGCGCGACCGCGCGATCCAGACATTCGCCGCGGTCATCACGACCCAGATCAAGAGTGCGAGCCAAAGGGTCATGCGCGGCTGACGCCCATGCGCCTGAGGACGACTGTTTGGACCGCGCCGAGTAGCGTCACGAGAAGCCCAGCGAGAATGGCTGCCGCGAAGAGGGCTGCCCAAATTGCGAGCGGGTTGCCGAACTGATCCCCGATGAGGATGCGGGCGCCGAGCCCGGAAATTGCCCCTGTCGGGAGTTCACCGACAATGGTGCCGACCAAAGCGGCTGCGATCCCAATTTTAAGCGAAGTGAAGAGGTAGGGCAGGGATGTGGGAAGCCGGAGCTTCAAAAAGTTTTGGAGGCCCGGCGTATTGTAGGTGCGAAGTAGGTCGAGTTGCTCACGCGTCGGTGCACGCAGGCCTTTGGTCATTCCGACAAGGACGGGGAAGTAGCAGAGGTAGGCCGAGATGATGGCCTTTGGCACATTTCGATCCTCGATCCCGACCTGGCTCGAAAGCACGATGATCATGGGCGCCAGCGCCACGATCGGCACCGTTTGCGAAATGATCGCCCACGGCATCAGGCTCATTTCGAAGGTCCGCGAGTATGTAATCGCGACAGCGCCCAGAATGCCGAATAGGGTGCCGAGGGCAAAGCCGTATAGCGTGGACTGGAGCGTAATCCAGCCATGATAAATCAGCCCGCGCTTCGACATGGTTCGCCCACGCATGACCATGGCGCCCGTCGTTTTCCAGAGTTCGTTCGCGACTTGGTTGGGCGTCGGAAGGCGAGGGCGCTCAAGGCTGTAGCCGCCAGCGATATAGGCTGGGTTGCGAAGCATAAGTTCGAAAACGCCGGTCTCGGCACGCTCGCGCGGCGTCTCCGGGGTGACGATCTCGCCGCCGCGTTGGGCGACATCCAGCGCGCCTTTGATGTTCATCGGGGCGACCGCCGCGTACCAGATGCCAATGATCCCAAGAAGGACTGTGAGGATCGGAAGAATGCGGGTCATTCAGCGCCAGTCGAGGATGTGATCACCAATCATCCAGCCGATCCATCCAGCCGAGACGCTGATCGAGAGCTTGCCCCCACAAGAACAAAAGCAAGATCGGGAGCCCGAATGTCATGAGGAGGGCTAGTCCTGCCAAAGGTGCCACTGGCCCGAATGGCAGTGAAATCAGGACAACAAATCCGACATATTGCAGATAGACGCGGATCACAGCGCGCGCCTTCGCTTTCGCTTCAATGAAAGGCCGCTCGGAAAAGTCGCTCATATCCGTCCTTTAATCGTCATATGAATGCCCGGCACGCAGCCCCTCTCGAACCCGTTGCGCAATACTCAAAAATTCAGGCGTCTCGCGAATATCCAGCGGCCGCTCCCTCGGTAGGGTCGATTCGACCACGTCCGTCACGCGGCCTGGCCTCGGACTCATAACCACGATCTTTGTCGATAAATAGACCGCCTCCGGGATCGAATGCGTCACAAAACATATCGTTTTCTTCGTTCGTGCCCAGAGATCAAGCAGCTGTTCGTTCAAATGGTCGCGAACGATCTCGTCGAGTGCACCAAACGGCTCATCCATCAAAAGGATATCTGCGTCGAAGGCGAGAGCCCTCGCGATGGAGGCGCGCTGTTGCATGCCGCCCGAAAGTTGCCACGGAAACTTCTTCTCAAAGCCCGTGAGATTGACGAGCGAGAGCGTCTCTTCAATGCGCTTCTTCTGCTCGGCCTTTGGGTAGCCCATGATCTCGAGAGGAAGCGCAATGTTCTTCGCGATCGACCGCCACGGATAGAGTGCAGCCGACTGAAACACGTAGCCATAAGCCCGGCTCGCGCGGGCATCGTGCGGGGTCATGCCGTTGACGGTGATTGCCCCAGCCGTTGGCCGCTCAAGATCGGCAATCACACGCAGAAAAGTGGTCTTTCCGCACCCCGATGGCCCGATGAAGGAGACGAAATCACCGCGCGCGATATCGAGGTTGACGCTCGACAAGGCATGCACGGGGCCGTCATTCGTCTCAAAGGTCAGCGATAGATCGTTCGCGGCGATGACGGTCATGAAAATAATTTCATCCGAGGAGTGGCGATAGCAGTTTCACCGTCAGATGGTGCGGGGTCTAGTCTGATTTTGAGATTTCCTCGTATTGGCCGAGACGCCAATAGTGAATTTCGCGCAGAAGCTTGGTTGTCGGCCTGAGCCCGAACAGGACTGAACCAGCGACAAACAGCCAAGTGGCAATGTAGGTGGTAGCCTCGCCAAAGAAGAGAATGCTGCCGATGATGAAAAGCAGCGCGGCATAAACAACCACGACCGTGTAGGCCAGTTCATAGGCCGCGTAGACTTTCCGGTGCTGCGGTGTCCGCGTATGGTTTTGTGGATCGAAAAGGCTCATCCGTCCGGCCCTTGTACGTTGCGTGGTTGATTTCGTCGCTAACGCGTAAGTAACCCTCCGATCAACTCATTGGTCCTTTAACCGAGGCTCAATCGCTTTGGTTTACAGTGTCGCGATGAGCATGGTGTCACAACTTCAGCCTGAAGAGCAGCCAGTTGACTATAGGTCAGCTGAGCGCCGCCGAGTGTTGATAGGCGGCAAGATCCTCATGGAGAACGGTCGATCGACGTTTGACGCAAAGGTGCGCAACTCGTCCGACACCGGCTTTTTGATCGAGACAGCGTCGACAGCGCTGATACCGAACACCTTCACGCTTCTGCTTGGCATCCAAGCGCATCAATATCTCTGCAGTGTGGAGTGGAGAACTGAGACATTACTTGGGGTTAGCATTGTAGGCCTTCCAAGCGCCTCATCCCAGTCACAGCCAACGCATCAGCTGACGCGTGTATCCGGGCGGGCAACACCCCCAAGAGCAATGAAAACGACCGATATGGATGAGCGTAACGCGCTCGCGGATCGTCTGGCACAACGCTTTCCGCATCTCGCGCGAAAGAGATAACGCAAGCAATTTTACGCTGATTTTTGGCGCAAGCTGCTCGGCGTGACGCCGAACGCGTTGACGAACGCACGGGTCATTGCAGCCGGATTTGTGTAGCCGCTTCTAACAGCAATTTCGGCGATGGAATGGTTCGAGTACCGGACAAGCCGCCGCGCTTCGGCCAGTCGGATGCGCTTGTAAACGGCAGCTGGCGGCGCCCCAAACTCCGCGTGAAAGCCGCGGTTGAGCGTTTTCTGGTTTGTCTGAAGGCGCTCTGCAAGCGTGTTGATCGCCAGGGGCACTTCCAGGTTTGACATCATCATATCAAGGCAGCGCTGAACGATCGGAGTGGCGCGTCCGCTAACCGTTGGCGGTCGGGATGCGTCACTCGAATGGTGCAAAAAGAGGCTCGCGACATCCAACGCGATCGCAGACCCGTGCGTCCTTCGGATCTGCTCTAGGATGAGATCGAATGCCGTCATGGCGCCGCCGCAGGTGATGAAATCTTCATCGTAGATGACGCGGTCAGCCACGACATTGACCGCGCCAAAGCTCTCCGAGAAGGCGGTCAGTTCGTCCCAATGGATCGTTGCTGTCCGGCCATTGAGAAGACCCGCGTCAGCCATCAGCCAAGCGCCGGTGTCCATGCCGACTAGACTGTTGAAGCGCTTTGCAGCCGCCAGCAACGCCCGTGCCGTAGCCGGCGTCGCGTAGTGCCTGACATCATAGCTCGACATGATGACGAGGACGTCGCCGCCCGGATGATCGCGCAATCGGCCATTGGGTTTCACCGGAAGCCCGCTTGATGACATCACGTCGCGTCCATCAAGCGTCACGAACTGCCAGCGATATGCTTGCGCATCAGAAAATCGTTCGCGGCGCGCAGCGGCTCAATCGCGTTGGCGAGGCAATGGTTAGAGAAACGGGGTAAGAGAAGGACCGCCACGTCTTGGGTATGGATTGAGTGTTTGGTCCAAACCTGCATGTTATCTGTCTATTTCTGCATCGTAGTGAACGTCAATCCGCCTATTGTGCCTGCAGTTAAAAGCGGGGGTTTAAATGCAGTTTGGGCTGACCGACGAACAGGAGATGATCGTCACGACGGTCCGAAGTTTCGTCGAAAATGAGATTTACCCGCATGAAGCCGAGGTCGAAAAGAGCGGTCAGATGCCGCTCGAGCTTGGCGAGGAGATCAAGCGCAAATGCATTGATCTCGGGTTCTACGCGAGCAACTTCCCTGAAGATGTCGGTGGTGCGGGGCTGAACCATCTCGATTTCACCCTCGTTGAGCGCGAGCTCGGCCGGGGTTCGATGGCGCTCACGCATTTTTTCGGTAGACCGCAGAACATCCTCATGGCGTGCCAAGGCAACCAGCGTGAGCGCTACCTCTATCCTGCTGTCAGAGGTGAGCGTATGGACGCGCTCGCGATGACGGAACCTGACGCGGGCTCAGATGTGCGCGGCATGAAGTGCTCCGCCGTTCGCGAGGGCGGCGATTGGGTGGTCAACGGCTCAAAGCACTTCATCTCCGGCGCAGAGCACGCGGATTTTTTCATCGTCTTTGCGGCGACCGGCGAAGACGACACGCCAAAAGGCCCGAAGAAACGGATAACGACATTCCTTGTGGACCGTGGCACGCCGGGTTTTGAGGTTTTACATGGATACAACTCCGTGAGCCATCGCGGTTACAAGAATTATGTCCTTCACTTCGACAATTGCCGGCTTCCAGACGACCAAGTGCTGGGTGAGGTCGATGGCGGTTTCGCGGTCATGAATGAATGGCTCTACGCCACGCGATTGACGGTTGCTGCCGCTTGTGTGGGACGCGCGCGGAGATGTTTTGATCTTGCATTGAATTATGCCTCTGAGCGCAAGCAGTTCGGTCAGCAGATCGGGAAGTTTCAGGGTATTAGCTTTCAAATCGCAGATATGATCACTGAGATTGATGCAGCTGACTGGCTGACGCTTTCAGCGGCCTGGCGCCTTGATCAAAACCTACCCGCCAACCGAGAGATCGCATCCGCAAAACTCTACGCGTCCGAAATGCTCGCCAAGGTCACGGACGCCACGCTCCAGATCTATGGCGGCATGGGGCTCATGGATGATTTCCCGATCGAACGCTTCTGGCGCGATGCACGCGTGGAACGGATCTGGGACGGTACGTCGGAGATCCAACGCCATATCATTAGCCGCGATCTCCTGCGTCCCTTGGGCGCCTAATGCTCGCACAGGAGGAAAGGTCTGGTCTGAAACGGCTTTTCCGGCCGCGATCGATTGCCGTGATCGGCGGTGGTTTTTGGTGCTCCAACGTCATTGAGCAGTGCCGAAAGATCGGTTTTGAAGGCGACCTCTGGAGCGTTCACCCGACGGCGGGATCCGTCGGCGGCGTCCCGTCCGTCTCAGGCGTTCAAGACCTGCCCGCTGCTCCGGATGCGAGTTTCATCGGGATCAATCGCGACGCAACAATCGAGGCTCTGGAAGAGCTCGCAAAGCTCGGTGCGGGTGGCGCTGTTTGCTTTGCATCTGGCTTCAAAGAGGCGAACGGCGAGACCGGAGAAGGGCTGGAGAAACAGAAAGCGCTGTTGAACGCGGCGGGCGCGACTTCGATCCTTGGGCCGAATTGCTATGGGTTCGTGAACTATCTCGACGGTGTCGCGCTTTGGCCAGACCAACATGGCGGCGTCCGGGTTGAGCGTGGCGTGGCTCTCATCATGCAGTCCTCAAACATCGCAATCAATCTGACGATGCAGGCGCGCGGGCTGCTAATCAGCTACGTCATAACCGTTGGCAACCAAGCCCAAAAGGGGCTCTCCGATGTTGGCCTTGCTCTCTTGGATGATGATCGTGTGACGGCGTTTGGCCTTCACATTGAGGGTATCGATAACCTGGAAGCGTTTGAGCGCTTCGCCAACCTCGCGCGAGAGCGCGGGAAATCGATCGTTGCGCTGAAAGTCGGGAAATCCGACGCCGCCCGAAAAGCAACACTGTCTCACACCGCGTCTCTCGCGGGGAGCGGCGCGGGCTCAACGGCACTTTTTAAGCGGCTCGGCATCGGCGAAGTGTCATCGCTTGCCGCATTATTCGAGACCTTGAAACTGCTCCACGTGGCAGGCCCTCTCTCGTCCAACCGCATTGCGTCCATGTCCTGTTCTGGCGGTGAAGCGAGCCTGATCGCCGACACCGCACACGAGAGCCGGCTCATTTTCGCGCCGCTCGACGCGTCGCAGCGGACTGCCCTTACAGATGCCTTGGGGCCGAATGTGACGCTCGCTAATCCGCTTGACTATCACACCCACATTTGGGGCGATCTGGACGCAATGACGGCGACGTTCACGGCCATGATGCGCGGCGACCTCGCGATCGGTTGCGTCGTCCTCGATTTTCCGCGCGGTGATCGCTGTGATCCGTCGGCGTGGGACCCTGTCATCGAGGCCGTCATCCAAGCGAAAGATGCAACCGGGCGACCAATGGCCATCCTCGCCTCGTTTTCGGAGACATTGCCCGAAGAGACCGCTTCTCGATTGATAGAGGCGGGAATCGTTCCGTTGGTTGGGTTTCCGGAGGCGGTTGAGGCGATGGAGATCGCCTCCGACCTCGGCCAGACGAAGGCATGCTCCGATCCTCTCCTATTGCCGAACCCACGACCGAGCCCCCGCACACTGACTGAGGCTGAATCGAAAGCTGCGCTCGCCGCGTTCGGTGTTGAGGTCCCAAAGGCGATCCGAACGGTCTCTGTCGACGACGCGGTCGAAGCTGCTCGCACTATTGGATTTCCAGTCGCTCTCAAAGGCGAGGGCGTGGCGCACAAAACCGAGGCGGGTGCGGTGGCGCTGAACCTCGCACATGAAGATGCGGTCCTGGACGCGGCGAAACGGATGCCATCCCAGGTGTTTCTCGTTGAGGAGATGATCACCGACACGGTCGCTGAACTCCTGGTCGGCTGCGTTGTCGATCCAGCCCACGGTTATGTCTTGACGCTCGCAGCGGGCGGGACGCTGACAGAACTGCTCGACGATAAAGCGTCGGTCCTGGTGCCATCGACGCGTGACGACGTTCGCGACGCCCTTTTCGCCCTTAAGAGCGCGGTACTTTTCTCAGGCTATCGCGGCGGCGCCAAGGCAGACACTGACGCAATTCTTGACGCTGTGATGGCTGTTCAGTCTTACGTCATCGCGATGCGACCGGAAGAGATCGAAATCAACCCGCTCATGTACGGGCAAAACCGGGCTGTCGCTGCGGACGCGCTGATCCGGATCGGAGAATTAAATGTCTGAGAACCCGATAAAGACCGAGAGGCGAGGGCACATTCTCGAAGTGACACTCGATCGCCCGAAAGCGAACGCCATAGACTTGGCGACGAGCCGCATCATGGGGGACGTCTTCACGTCGTTTCGCGAAGATCCGAGCCTTCGTGTCGCGATCCTAACGGCAGCCGGTGAGAAATTTTTCTGCCCCGGTTGGGACCTGAAAGCTGCCGCCGATGGAGACGCCGTTGATGGCGATTATGGCAAGGGCGGCTTTGGTGGCCTTCAGGAGCTGCGAGGACTCAACAAGCCGGTCATTGCCGCAGTGAACGGAATTTGTTGCGGCGGCGGTTTAGAATTGGCGCTTTCGGCAGACATCATTCTGGCCGCAGATCACGCGACTTTCGCGCTCCCTGAAATCCGCTCGGGAACTGTGGCCGACGCCGCGTCTGTGAAACTTCCAAAGCGGATCCCGTATCACATTGCGATGGAAATGCTCCTCACGGGCCGCTGGATCGACGCCGAAGAGGCGGCCCGATGGGGGCTGATAAACCACATCTATCCGCCATCCGACCTCATGACAGAAGCGCGGAAACTCGCCGACACTCTTGGTGATGGGCCGCCGCTCGTCCAGGCGGCGATTAAGGAAATCGTGCGCGAAGCCGAGGACATGAAGTTTCAGGACGCCATGAACCGGATCACAAAGAGCCAGTTCGCAACGGTCGAAACCCTCTACCGGTCTGACGATCAGCTCGAGGGCGCGCGCGCGTTTGCCGAAAAGCGCGATCCCGTCTGGAAAGGGAAGTAAGCCATGCCGCTTTCTATCAACCGTGAGGTTTTCATCACCTGCGCCGTGACGGGGTCAGGCTCGACGCAGGACCGAAGCCCACACGTGCCGCGCTCCCCCAAAGAGATTGCTGACAGCGCAATCGACGCGGCCAAAGCGGGCGCTGCGATTGTCCATTGCCATGTGCGCGACCCCGAGACCGGCGCACCGTCGCGCAGGCTCGACCTCTATCGCGAGGTGACGGACCGTATCCGAGACGCTGAGGTTGATGTCGTCCTCAACCTTACAGCGGGGATGGGCGGCGACATGGTTTTTGGTTCTGCGGAAATGCCATTGCCACTGAAGGATGGCGCCACCGACATGATCGGCGCATCAGATCGCGTTGCGCATATCGCCGAGTGCCTGCCGGAGATTTGCACACTTGATTGCGGAACGATGAATTTCGCCGAAGCCGACTACGTCATGACCAACACGCCCGGCATGCTCCGCGCCATGGGTGGCATGATGACCCAACTTGGCGTGAAACCGGAGATCGAAGCGTTCGACACCGGCCACCTTTGGTTTGCAAAGGAGCTCGTCAACGAAGGAACGCTTGCAGGGCAAGCGCTTGTCCAATTGTGCATGGGTGTTCCATGGGGCGCGCCAAACGACCTCAACACGTTCATAGCAATGGTCAACGCGGTGCCAGCGGATTGGAATTGGTCGGCGTTTTCGTTGGGGCGGGATCAAATGCCCTATGTAGCCGCTGCGGTTCTCGCTGGCGGCAATGTTCGGGTCGGGCTTGAGGACAATCTCTATCTTGAAAAGGGCGTGCTCGCCACAAACGCTGCGCTCGTCGAGCGTGCCGTCACGGTTATTGAGAGCATGGGCGCGACCGTCATTGGGCCCGATGCGGTCCGAGAAAAGCTCGGTCTCAAAAAACGCGCGCCGGTTGGCCGATGAGCCGGGCGCGAAAGGCCGCGATAATCGGCGGCGGAGTGATTGGCGGTGGTTGGGCCGCCCGGTTCCTCTTGAACGGTTGGGACGTGGACGTCTTCGATCCTGATCCAGAGGCAGAGCGCAAAGTCGGTGAAGTGCTCGGAAATGCCCGCCGCGCGCTCCCAGAACTGTACGACAAGACGCTGCCTAAAGAGGGAACCCTGGTCCATCGCGAGAGCCTGGCTGAAGCCGTCGCGGATGCGAGTTGGGTGCAGGAAAGCGCACCGGAACGGTTAGATGTTAAGCATCAGATCCATAGAGAACTGACGGAGCTTTCTCCACCGGATGCGGTGATTGGGTCTTCGACGTCGGGCTTCAAGCCTTCAGAACTCTCAGCCAAGGGGGCGCGCGTCATCGTCGCTCACCCGTTCAATCCGGTCTATCTCTTGCCGCTTGTCGAGCTCGTCGGCGATCGCGATCACTGCGCGAAAGGCGCTGACATCCTGCGCGGTATCGGCATGTATCCGCTCACGCTCCGCAAGGAGATCGAAGCGCATATCGCGGATCGCCTGCTAGAGGCAGTCTGGCGTGAAAGCCTGTGGCTGGTGAAAGATGGTGTCGCGACAACGGAGGAGATCGACGAAGCGATCCGGATGGGCTTCGGCCTCCGCTGGGCGCAGATGGGGCTTTTTGAAACCTACAGGATCTCAGGCGGCGAAGCGGGCATGCGCCATTTCATGGCACAATTCGGTCCAGCGCTTCAGTGGCCATGGACCAAACTGATGGACGTGCCAGATCTGACCGACGAACTCGTCGATCAAATAGCGGACCAGTCCGATGACCAGTCCGGTCACATGTCGATCCGCGAATTGGAGCGTCTGCGAGATACCAATCTGGTCGCAATTATGCGCGCGTTGAAGGCCACCCAGACCGGCGCGGGGCGCTCAGTTGCTGAACACAATGCTCGACTGAGTAGTCGGCGCGACCAGCCGGATTAAAGCGCTACTGCCTTAGGTTGAGGACTCATATTCCTGATGTGTTTGGCGTCTGAAACGGCAAAAAGCTGGGGCTAATTTGAGTGCAGAGCGGGCTTCTTGCCCCGGTCAAACTCAAATTGCCTTGAGATTGAAGCCGTTTCGACGTCTGTAAGATGGGGTAGACTTGCTCGCCTGCTGTGTTGCAAGACCATGAAAGTCAGGGAGACTTCCTGCGGTCTTGCGTCGTGCAGGCAACCAAATCTTCTCCCACCAAACGCACCAGGAATATGAGTTCTCAACCTAGTAATGAACCGATAGCGAATCGATCGGTGTCGTTTTCGGCGGCGCAAATTTGGTCAGTTTTATGCCGTCCACGGCCGTCTTGTACTCATCCATGCTCGGCGTCCGACCGAGGATCGCAGAAAGGACGACGACCGGCGTCGATGCGAGCAATGATTCACCCTTTTTGGTCTCGCTGTCCCCGACCACGCGACCCTGGAACAACCGCGTGGATGTCGCCAGAACCGTGTCGCCCTTTTCGGCCTTCTCCTGGTTACCCATGCAGAGGTTGCAGCCAGGGCGCTCCAAATAGAGGATGTTTTCGTACTCGGTGCGCGCTTCTTCCTTCGGCGCATCATCGTTGAACTCAAACCCAGAATACTTCTGAAGGATGGCCCAGTCGCCTTCTTCCTTTAGCTCATCGATGATGTTGTAGGTGGGTGCTGCAAGCACAAGAGGTGCCTTGAATTCGACGCGCCCCGTCTCCTTTTCAAGGTTTCTCAGCATGTGCGCGACGATCTTCACATCGCCCTTGTGCACCATGCAGGAGCCGACAAAGCCAAGATCCACCTTCTTCTCGGCGTTGTAGTAGGACACTGGACGGATCGTATCGTGGGTGTACCGCTTAGAGACATCGACATTGTTGACGTCGGGGTCTGCGATCATCGGCTCGTTGATCTCATTCAGATCGACGACGACTTCGGCGAAATATTTCGCGTTGTCATCCGGTGCCAGCGCCGGCTTCTCACCTGATCTGATCTCTTCGATCCGTTCGTCGGCGATCGCGATCAGGCCCTTCAGCATCTCGACATCATTGTCCATGCCTTTGTCGATCATGATCTGGATGCGATGCTTGGCAAGCTCGAGCGACTGGATCAGCGTCTCGTCATTGGAGATGCAGATCGACGCCTTGGCTTTCATCTCTGCCGTCCAGTCGGTGAAGGTGAAAGCCTGATCGGCGAGCAGTGTGCCAAGATGCACTTCGATAATGCGGCCCTGGAAGACGTTGTCGCCAAACTGCTGGAGCATTTGAGCCTGGGTGGCGTGGACGACGTCGCGGAAATCCATATGGTCCGCCATCTTGCCCTTAAATGTCACCTTTACAGATTCGGGGATCGGCATGGTTGCTTCGCCGGTCGCAAGCGCAAGCGCGACCGTTCCTGAATCCGCGCCAAAGGCGACACCCTTTGACATCCGCGTGTGCGAGTCGCCGCCGATGATGACTGCCCAATCGTCGACAGTGATGTCGTTCAAGACCTTATGAATGACGTCGGTCATCGGGTGATAGATGCCCTTGGGGTCACGTCCCGTGATGAGCCCGAACTTGTGCATGAAGGCCATGAGTTTCGGTGTGTTCGCCTGCGCCTTCAGATCCCAGACCGAAGCGGTGTGGCAGCCGGACTGGTAAGCGCCGTCGACGCTCGGCGAGAGGACGGTTGCCGCCATCGCCTCGAGCTCTTGCGACGTCATGAGCCCGGTCGTGTCCTGCGACCCAACGATATTGACCTTTACGCGAACGTCTGAGCCCGCATGCAGCTTTTTGCCAGGCGTTGCCCCGCGGGCATTGGCGTTGAAAATCTTCTCAACCGCCGTCAGGCCCTGCCCTTCATGGCTGATTTCTTTGGATGGAGCGAAAACCAGAGGTGCTTCGATACCCAAAGTCTCTGCCGCGAACGTTTGAAGCTTTTTGCCAAAGACGATTGCGTAGGAACCGCCCGCCTTCATGAATTCGAGTTTTTGCGGTGTGAACGAGGCGGCGATGTCGACCAGTTCTTCATCACCGTCTTCGCTGTAGAGCTTCTTTTTCTTGGTGTTGATGGTGAGAATGGTGCCGGTTTCGACGGAATATTTCTGTTCCAGAACCGGGTCGCCATTATTGTTCAGAATGGGTTCGCCATCGGGGCCGAGCTTCTTCACCCAGTTCTTAAGGTCAACACCGATGCCGCCGGTAACGCCCACGGTCGTGAGGAAGATCGGCGAGATGCCGTTCGTGCCCGCGACAACCGGAGCAATGTTGACGAACGGCACATAGGGGCTCGCCTGCCTGCCAGTCCAGAGCGCCACATTATTGACGCCGGACATGCGCGATGAGCCGACACCCATCGTGCCTTTCTCGGCGATCAACATGACCTGCTTGTCTGGGTGCTGAAGTTTGAGCGCTTCGATCTCTTTTTGACCGTCCTCAGAGATCATGCACTTGCCGTGAAGTTCACGGTCGGCGCGCGAGTGAGCCTGATTGCCGGGCGAAAGGAGGTCGGTTGAGATGTCGCCTTCCGCAGCGATGTAAGTGACGACTTTGATCTCTTCGTCGATATCGGGAAGCTTCGTGAAAAACTCTGCTTTTGCGTAGCTTTCTAAGATGTCTTTCGCGATTGGGTTGCCGTCTGCATGCGCGGCAGCCAATCGGTCGGTATCGGCTTCGTAGAGGAAGACTTGCGTTTTCAGGACTTCAGCCGCGTCTTTTGCGATCTCTTTGTCGTCGCCGAGCGCCAGATCAAGAAGGACTTTGACCGATGGGCCGCCCTTCATGTGGGACAGGAGTTCAAACGCGAAGTCTTTCGTAATCTCCTCAACGATCGCCGTGCCGAGAATGATCTCGTTTAGGAAGGCTGCCTTCACACCTGCAGCACTCGTGGTGCCAGGTAGCGTGTTATAGATGAAGAAATTGAGCGCATCTTTCCGATGCTCGCTCTCCGCGTCTTTGATGTGGCCCACAACCTCCGCAAGAAGTGCCCCCTCTTCGATCGGCTTGGGGCTGAGCCCCTCCGCTTTGCGTTTTTCAATTTCGCTGAGATAGTCTGCGTAAAGGCTCATGACGGTACCGACGGAAATAATGTGGGTGAGGCACAATCGTCGGATCGCAGAAGCGTCTGGCGGGCCGAGAAAAGCGCGCTTGGAATGAAAGTAATGTACGCAAACGCCCCACGCAAGAATTGCAGGCTTAGCAATAAGGCTTGTGACGTCTGAGCCATTTCTAGTTTGCCTCGGATTTGGGCGTTTTGGTGTGGTTTGGGCGATTTCTGAGGGAAATTCGTCCTGTTCATGCTGATGTGGTGATGATTATCGCCGAAAACATTCACTTCTCTGCGACTATCCGGCGTCCCTTCTGCGTCAACGCGTCCTTTGAAGGCGCGCGTGAAGCGGGCCGAGCGACCGCCAAATCACCATCGCATCGTCAAGCAAACTAGAGTGTGGTCGTAAACTTCAGCTGTAGATCGAGAGAGAAAACCGCCGCGGCTACGCTCCAGCGGGTCGTTTTGGTTAGGCTGGAGTTAATTCGGCTTATAATTGTGGGCCTTAGGGTCCTATTACGCTTTGCGGCTAGCGATGGGAAATCCCGGCGGGCAACCCAGATCATCAAGTGAAGCGCTTTAGTCTCGCCGCGTTATCCGGATCATGAGCCGGCAACATGATCGTCCCGAATTCGCGGACCTGCAGGCGCAGATTATCTATAGTTGCACGGGCGTCCGCTACGGTCTCAACAATACCGGCAATCTCGCCATTCTCGATTTGATTGAGGGAGAAGGCAGCGTCGCCGACGATGCAGACCGATGTTCCACCATCTTCGATAAGAACGGATTGGTGCCCCCTGGTGTGGCCAGGGGTCGGAATGACAGTAACGGATCCGTCTCCCGTCAATGGCATTGATTGCGGGAAGACCCCCGCAGGACGGTCCGAAATTTCCGTCGTGGAAATGTTTAGATTGCTCGGAATCCGGCACATCAATGCGCCGGCATGTCCCGCCCGCGCCGCGCCCGCGATAATGAACCGTGCCTGACCAAAGCTCGCCATGCCGCCCATATGGTCAGAGTGTAGATGGGTCATCACCACTGTCGAAACTCGTTTTGGATCGATGTCGACTGCGTTCAACTGACGAGCGACGCCTTCGTCTGACGAGACCGCGAACTGGAGGTTTCGTCGATAAAACATCCCCGTGACCGCGTCGCAGGCCGTGTAATCGGGATCTCCAATCTGCGAGGTTTCGCCCGTATCCACCATGAAAACGCCGTCTGGATGCTCAATGGCATAGGCGGTGATCGGCATCCATTCAGTCCATGATCGGCTCGTCATAATCGCCGGGATCCGCAGTCCGCTCGGCCCCGAGAACGAGCGATGTTCGCGCTTAACCGCCACCCAACCCGTTTGCAGCATATGCAACCGAATACGAGGTGAAATCTGCTCGGATACTGGAGGGTTAGGCCGGGGCGGTGCGCCGAGAGATTGAATGGGACGCGTTATCGACCAGGTGCAACTACCGATCCCGAGCGTGATGGCCCCGACGCCAGACAGAGCCAAAAAGCTGCGGCGAGACAGCGCCATATCACCCGCCCGCAGCCAGTCTGTTCAGTGTTTCCATTGTCGGCGGCAGAGCTTTGCGAAAGCCGGGTCCGAGCAATGTTGAGAGGGGAATGGCGGACACGCCATGAAATGATACCGTGTGCGTAAAGGCTGTCCGATCGACATTGAAAGACCGGCTCACGCGCAGAACGGCCATCGGCAGCTTGGTCTCGAACGTGTAGGACTGGTCCGGCGAGAACTCTGTTACCGTGAAGCGCGCGACGCTCCCTTGATGGGGGACAATTTCACCCACGGATCCGAGCCGCATGGGCTCATCCATCGACGCAGACTTCAATCCTTGATCCCAATCGCCCCACGTCGATGGCGTGGTCCAAAGACGCCAGATTTCATCCGGGTTGCTGGTCTCCAGCGTGTGGGAAAAATTTCGGTTTGTGCCTTCAGCGATCATCGCTTTTCCCACGTTCATTTCCGCCCCGTTTGATGTGGAACCTGACGCCAAGGCTGAAGCCTGGATGCCCAGAAAGGCCGCAACCAGGCAGCACGCCAACGTCTTCATATCCACCCTCATAATGAATGATATTCATTCATTATGAGGGTGGCGTCAAGCCTTTCGCGGCCAAGATTTCGGGGTCTAACTGGCCAAGGATGAGGCTGAATGATAGGTGTGAGCCGATGACTGAGGCGCCAGTTTCACCCTCCGAAAAGGCCCGAACTGATCGGATTCTCAAATCTGCGAGCGACCTGTTCGCGCAGCAAGGGTTTGAGCACACAAAGCTTGCCGATGTCGCGACGGCTGCCGACGTCGCCGTTGGAACGATCTATCTGAGATATGCTGGCAAAGCGGAGCTTTTAGGCGCGGTACTCTCAAAACTTGAAGACGGGTTTTGTGAGGAGATGACATCGGGGGAGCTTTGGGAGGTGCCATTTCCCAAGCGATTCGAGCACATCATGGCTCGGATCATGCGGTATGCCACGACGGCAGAAAACCTCGGCCCGCTGATGGCCATGGCTCCCTATGCCGTCCTCAAGGAAGGGCGTGCCGGCGACAAGGTCCGGTCGATCATCTCCGCCCATCTGAGCGACGGCGTGGAAAAGGGGCAACTCAGGCAAGACCTCGATACTGACTATGCGGCGGTCTTGGCTCATGGAATGGTTGAGGGCGCTATGATTGATCACATGATGACTCGGCGACGAAGCGCGGACGAAGTCGCGCAATATCTGGCTGACGTCTCGCAACGATGGTTGTGTCCGTAGAGTACGGATCCTGTGTCCCTGAGTTGTGAAGGCCTCACGGTTTGCTGCGTGGCGAACTGACGTGGTGCTTGTGAAAATAAAAAACGGCCCGCGCGAAGGCGCGAGCCGCTAAACTCAGAGCGATGTAAGCTGATGCTTACATCATTCCTCCAGTTCAAGTCCGATATATCGGACTTGAACCATTTCCTTTGATGGGAGGAATTCAGATGTAAGCAGTTGCTTACATCATTCCTCCCATGCCGCCCATGTCAGGCATTGCCGGAGCCGGTGCGTCTTTCTTCGGCGCCTCGGCAACCATAGCTTCCGTCGTGATCAGGAGGCCAGCAACAGACGCTGCGTCCTGAAGCGCGGTACGGACAACCTTGGCCGGGTCAACAACACCCATGCCGACAAGATCGCCATATTCAGACGTTTGCGCGTTGAAGCCGTACGCTTCGCCACCGTTTTCGAGGATCTTGCCGACGATGATTGAACCTTCGCCGCCTGCATTTTCAACGATCTGACGGATCGGCGCCTGGATGGCTTTGCGGATGATGTTGATGCCAGCAGTCTGGTCATCGTTCTCGCCTGCAAGTCCTTCAAGCGAACCGGTTGCACGCAGAAGAGCCGAACCACCGCCAGGCACGATGCCTTCTTCAACGGCCGCGCGGGTCGCGTTGAGGGCGTCGTCGACGCGGTCTTTCTTCTCTTTCACTTCCACTTCGGTGGAACCACCGACGCGGATCACGGCAACGCCACCTGCGAGCTTAGCAAGACGCTCTTGGAGCTTCTCACGGTCGTAGTCGGACGAGGTTTCGTCGATCTGCATCTTGATCTGCGAAACGCGACCGTCGATGCCTGACTTATCGCCAGCGCCGTCAACGATTGTGGTTTCTTCCTTGGTGATCGTTACCTTCTTGGCGGTGCCGAGCATGTCGAGGCCGACATTTTCGAGCTTGATGCCGAGGTCTTCAGAGATGACCTGGCCGCCGGTGAGGATCGCGATGTCTTCAAGCATGGCCTTACGACGATCGCCGAAGCCCGGTGCCTTGACAGCTGCGACCTTCAGGCCGCCGCGAAGCTTGTTGACAACGAGCGTTGCAAGCGCTTCGCCTTCCACGTCTTCCGCAATGATGAGGAGCGGACGGGACGACTGGACGACCGACTCAAGAACCGGCAGCATGGCTTGCAGATTCGAGAGCTTCTTCTCGTGAAGCAGGATGTACGGATCTTCGAGGTCCGCGATCATCTTGTCTGGGTTCGTCACGAAGTATGGCGACAGGTAGCCGCGATCGAATTGCATGCCTTCAACGACATCGAGTTCGGTTTCAGCGGTCTTGGCTTCTTCGACCGTGATGACGCCTTCATTGCCAACTTTCTGCATGGCTTCAGCGATCATATCGCCGATTTCCTTGTCGCCATTTGCAGAGATGGTGCCGACCTGAGCGACTTCCGACGACTCATTAATGGTCTTCGCAGATGCTGTGATGCTCTCAACGGCCTTCGAGACAGCGAGGTCAACGCCGCGCTTCAGGTCCATCGGGTTCATGCCAGCGGCAACGGCCTTTGCGCCTTCACGAACGATCGACTGGGCGAGTACGGTCGCCGTCGTGGTGCCGTCACCGGCCACATCATTGGTCTTGGACGCAACTTCGCGAAGCATCTGCGCGCCCATGTTCTGGAACTTATCTTCCAGTTCGATTTCTTTCGCGACCGTGACGCCGTCCTTCGTGGTGCGCGGTGCGCCGAACGACTTGTCGATCACGACATTACGGCCTTTCGGGCCGAGGGTTACTTTAACGGCGTTTGCAAGGATATCGACGCCTTCCAGCATCTTTTCCCGCGCGTCCGTCGAAAATTTTACGTCTTTAGCAGCCATAGCTGTGTATCTCCCGAATGCGTTTTTCAGCTTTCGTCAGTCATGAGGGGCGACCCCCAAGCTTCGATAAAATGAGGTGGATTAAGCGGCTTTCGCTTGGGCCGTCTCGTCGACGATGCCCATGATGTCGCTTTCCTTCATGATCAACAGGTCCTGACCGTCAATCTTGACTTCAGTGCCAGACCATTTGCCGAACAGGATCCGGTCGCCAACTGAAACGTCGGGCGCGATCCGCTCGCCATCGTCGTCGCGGGCACCAGGGCCAACTGCGACAACTTCACCCTGCGAGGGCTTTTCTTTCGCCGTGTCGGGGATGATGATCCCGCCGGCTGTCTTCTCTTCTTCGTCCAGACGCTTGACCAATACACGGTCATGCAGAGGGCGGAAGCTCATAGTCATTCCTCCAATGTTTGACCCGGCGGCATTTGCGCGCCGGACACTTACCTGTCTGTAGAGTTAGCACTCAGTCGGAATGAGTGCCAATGCGTCCGCGACATAAGAATGGTCCGTCGGCTTGTCAACGGCTCTTGTGGTCGAAAAGCGAAATTCATCGCCTGACGCTTAACGCGCATCGACAGCAAATCGATCCTCTCGCTCATAATTCCTTAAAGTTGTAGTGATTTCATCAATACACGTTTTAGGATATTTCACGCGCGGAGATCGAAATGCGTACGTTTCGAAACATCAAACTCACCACCAAGCTCTATGGCGGTTTCGGCGTGTTAACCGCGCTCATAGCCATGTTGGCCTCGCTTGCGGTTTACGACCTCAAACTCGTGGAATCAAAGTTTGATACCTATCGCGAGACCGCGTTGACGACGCAAAAACTCGGTAATCTGTCTGAAGACATGTTCGAAGCCCGCATCGCGGCACTTCGGTTTAGGGCGACCGGAAACGAGCGATACATCGAAGCGGTCATCGAAAACCTCACTGAAATGTTCGAGGATAAAGAGAAATTCGCTCAGGTCAGCAAGAAGCGCCATATTGTCGATGAAATCGACAACGTCGCTGACGAACTATTGGGATACAAAACGGCTTTTAAGACCGAAATCGGTCTTCAGAACGACCGCCTCGCTCTGATCGAAAGCCTTCTTCGCACCGGTCCCGAGGCGCGCGAAGTCGTCAGCGAAATAGCGTCCTCCGCCTATAGAAACGGCGCCCTAGATGCAGCCTATCAAACCGGCCTTGCGAACCAGTCGCTCATACTTGCGCGTCTTTACGCCGAGCGGCACCTCAAGGAATACACGACCGAAACCTATGAGCGGGCCATTCGCGAAATAAGCGAAGCGACAGAGCGGCTTGTGGCGCTAGAAAGCACCCTTCGGTCTGGCGCAAACGCAGACCGTCTTGAACAAGCGAAAGTGCTCGTTTCGACCTATTCCGAACAGTTGAAGCAGGCCTACGACGTCACAGTCGCACGGAATGCAGAACGCGACACGATGGCCGCTCTCGGGCCGCAAATTCTCGATGCATATGAGCGGATATTGGAGGCGCAGCTCGATCTTCAAAACGAACTTGGTCCAAGAGCAAATACCCAGATCGCATCGACCGTGCGCGAGGTGATTGTAATCGGCATTGTTTGCGTGCTTCTCGGACTTGGTTTTGCGATCTTTCTTGGCCGGTCGATGTCCAATGGGATCACGGGCATCACAAGCGCCATGAATGAATTGGCAACCGGAAACAAGAAGGTCGAGATCGCCGGTATCGAGCAAAAAGACGAGATCGGCGAGATGGCGCGGGCACTCGATGTCTTTAAGGCAAGTGCCATCGAAATGGAGCAGATGCAGATCGAAAAGCGCCAGGAAGATGAACGCCAACAGGAGGAAAAGCGTCGATCCATGCTCGAATTGGCGGAGCGTTTCGACGCCACTGTTGGTGGACTGGTCAACGCGGTCGGGACGTCGGCGAAAAGCTTGGAATCCTCTGCGATGACGTTGACCAACGCGTCTGCGATATCGCGGGACCAGTCTGTGCAGGTTGCCGTGGCATCTGAAGAGGCGTCTACAAATGTCCAGACGGTGGCCGCTGCATCGGAACAACTCAACGCAGCGATTGCTGAAGTCTCAGAAACGATCACCCGGGCCGCAGAAATGGCGCGGCGGTCGGCAGAGATGGCGGACAATAGTCAGTCTGAACTCGACCGTTTGAACACCACGATCGCTGACGTTGATCAGGTGATTGGGTCGATCAATGAGGTCGCCGAGCAAACCAATCTTCTCGCCCTCAACGCGACCATCGAAGCGGCGCGCGCAGGCGAAATGGGCAAAGGCTTTGCCGTCGTTGCGGCTGAGGTGAAGGATCTCGCCACGCAGACAAAAAAGATGACCGAGACAATATCGGGACGCCTCGATGCCGTTCGCCAGTCAGCATCAAGCGCCATCAAGGCCACCCGCGAAATCATCAATGAGGTTCAATCAATTGACAGTACGACCTCCTCGATTGCGGCAGCTATGGAGGAGCAATCGTCCGCAACCATGGAAATTAGCCGATCCACGCAGGAAGCCGCGGCGGGCGCTCAGGCGGTCACCACATCAATCGCGTCTGTATCTCAAGCGATCGACCAGTCGGAACAGGAAACTAACGGCGTTCAGACGGCGTCAGACAGTCTGAGCCTGACGGCAGGTCAGTTGCGGGAAAAGGTCGACGATTTCCTCAGCCATATAAGAGCGGCATAAGCCGCCCGTCCTCCAAACCTCCAAAACCTCAGGGTCAAATCCCTAAGCCGCGGCCGTTCAATGCCGCGGCTTTTTTGCGAGATTTGTCGGGTATTGCGGGGCTAAAGACGGTTTATTCGGTCCGACCAGACGCATCACGCGCATAGTGCAGAGCAGCATCGCGCAACGCGATTGTTAAACGCCCGTAAACGGACTTGTTCTCGCAGGTCACGTCTGTTTTTGCCGCCATTCGCTTTTAGTCGAGTTGCGAAGCGAGGCACATTGGAATACTCCCAAATTGTCGCATGGGTGATGCAAGCCCCCGCTAAGAAGGGGTCGCAGTCGCTGCATGAGAGGAAACCGCCGAAGGAGACCCCTATGGGAATCATGACCCCAAATCGCCGTAGCCTTATGAAGGGCACGGCGGCGGCTGGCGCCGGATTGGCGATGCCGCATCTGTTTATCAGAAATGCAAATGCTTTTACAAACGAGCCAACGGGATCGACCGTTACGCTCGGATTTAACGTTCCGCAGTCCGGTCCTTATGCTGATGAGGGCGCGGATGAGTTGCGCGCTTACGAACTCGCCGTTGAGCATCTCAACGGAACCGGTGCCGACAATGGCATGCTTGAGACGTTCTCTTCAAAGGCGCTTCAGGGCAATGGTATTCTCGGCAAGAAGGTCGAGTATGTCACGGGTGACACCCAAACGAAATCTGACGCGGCGCGCGCATCTGCCCGTTCGATGATCGAAAAAGACGGCGCGGTGATGATCACCGGCGGTTCGTCTTCAGGCGTGGCTGTGGCCGTGCAGGCGCTTTGCCAAGAGGCCGGCGTCATCTTCATGGCAGGCCTGACCCACTCCAACGACACAACCGGTAAGGACAAGAAGGCGAACGGTTTCCGTCACTTCTTCAACTCTTACATGTCCGGTGCAGCCCTTGCGCCCGTGTTGGCTAATGCCTACGGCACAGACCGTAACGCCTACTATCTGACGGCGGACTATAACTGGGGCTACACGACCGAACAGGCCGTGAAGGAATCAACCGAATCCATCGGTTGGAACACGGTCGAAACCGTTCTTACCCCGCTCGCCGCGACGGACTTCTCGTCCTACATCGCGCCGGTTCTGAACTCCGATGCCGACACCCTCGTTCTGGTCCACTACGGCGGCAACATGGTCAACTCACTGACCAACGCTGTCCAGTTCGGTCTCCGTGATCGCCAGGTAAACGGCAAAGACTTC
>JBCCMK010000015.1:0-60188 GCA_039026395.1 Pseudomonadota bacterium
AAGGCGATGCGGTCGCGGCCACTGCCGCAGAAGACGAAAACGCCCGCGAAACGGCTGACACAGAATCTTTGGAAGAAGCATTGCTTGCGGAAGTCGCAATCGACGAAGCAGACAATGTCGAGCGGCTGCATCAGCCAGATACAACCGCAGTTTCGCAGGACAGCGAGCGGACAGTCGAAGAAACTGCGACGGCTAGTGAGCCTGTCGCCGCGGCCGAGACCGAAGAAGTGTCTGACGTTGAGTCTCAGGAACCGCAATCGTCGGACACCGAACCTGAGGCCAGCGACGAGGTTGATATTGCTGCGGCAGTTCCTGGTATCCCAGAGGGCGCGGACCCGGTGTTCTACGATATGTCTCGGCGCCTGAATGAAGCGCTGAAACCCATCAGACCCAAGCAATCGCGAGCCGGCTGACCATGTTCAATTCAGCCAAAAGCGGCCTCCGATATGCAAGGGGGCACACTACCGGTTTGCCCAAAATCTGGCTCTGGGCGGCATTTCTCGTCCTGCTCATGGGCGGCGATGCAGCGCTTGCGCAAGAAATAACGATCGGTTTTGGCGACCCGGAATCAACCGGCGTGACCGAGCGAGCAATCCAACTGATTGCGCTGATTACGATCCTCAGCCTCGCACCGTCTATCCTCATCATGGTGACGTCATTCACCCGGATTGTCGTCGTCTTGTCACTCCTTCGCACGGCAATCGGCCTCCAGACTGCACCGCCAAACTCGGTAATTATCAGTCTTGCCTTGTTTCTGACCGCGTTCGTCATGGCGCCGGTGTTCCAGTCGGCCTATCAGTCTGGCATCAAGCCGCTGACGGAAAACGAAATCGAAATGGACGAAGCGTTTGAGCGGACAACCGGGCCGTTCCGGACATTCATGCTCTCTCACGTTCGAGAGAAGGACCTTGAACTCTTCATGGAGATGGCGGGCGAAGAGCCAACGAACCCCGAAGACCTCAGTCTACATGTGCTGGTTCCAGCGTTCATGGTGTCAGAACTCAAACGCGCCTTCGAGATCGGGTTCTTGCTATTTGTGCCCTTCATCGTGATCGACATGGTCGTCGCGTCAGTTCTGATGTCGATGGGCATGATGATGCTCCCGCCGGTCATCATCTCACTGCCGTTCAAGCTGATCTTCTTTGTGCTTGTCGATGGCTGGCACCTGGTCGCCGGGAGCCTCGTCAAAAGCTACGGGATGTTGTAGCGACCGAATTCAGTCCGCTTGACGCAAATGCGAAACGAAGCGCTCAATCAGAGTTGCGACTTCGCTCGGGCATTCCACCGGCGAGATGTGTTTTCCTGGCACAGCTTCGAAATGCCCGTTCGGGAGGAGGCTTGCAGCTTTCGCTTGGGCATCGATTGGGTACATCCCATCATCTCGGCCTCCAATGACCAATGTCGGCGCTGAGATCATGGCTAACCGTTCGCGAAGCGGGCTCCCGCGAAGCATCACAGACCGTATCGCGGCAGCAAGCGGTGCAGGCTTTGCGGATCTCAGCATCGCATGGAACTCCGCGGCGTAACCTGGATTTGCGTTCAAAGCGTCACTTGAGAAGAAGCTGTTCGCGACACCGTTTCGGAACATCTGGGTTTGAAGTATCCAGCGCGCGCCGAACGCAATGAAACGCGCTGATGTGGAGGGACGGGAGCCATCGATCTCCGTCGGCGTGTTCATCAAAATCAACGCCTTCACACGCTCAGGCGATTGAATTGCTAGCTCCGCCGCCGTCATCCCGCCCCAAGACGTTCCGCCAACGACCGCGCTCCCTAATCCAAACTGGTCAAGAACCGACGCCATCGCATCAGCGCATGCCTCCATCGGAAACTCTACACTGGGACCTTCGCTCAAACCGTGCCCCGGGCCGTCGATAAGCAGAAAGCGAAACCGCTCTCCAAGCTCTGATACGATCGCGTCATAGATATGAGAATCGGTGAAAATCGACGGCCAAAGAACGATCGTCTCCGGTCCTTCCCCGATCTCCGAGACATGCAGTGAGCCGAGTGACGTTGAAACACTATGCGAAATGCCCGTCGGAGATTGAGTTTCGGAGCTAAAAGCCATGTGGCACCTGATGAATGTAAAAGCTACTTACATTACGACGCGCGACAACGGCTTTGAAGGTGGAAAACACCTATTTTCGATTGGAAATTTGCGAACATTCCGAAGCACGCGACGGCTCTCAGAGGAAAATACGTCACCCCGAAATCCAGCATGAAAAACCGCCCAACAAATACATGCTGGGCGGTTTTTTGAGCCAGATTCTCTGGCAGCAATGCAGCCTAAAAGAGACGACTGTCCTCAACGTTCAGGCTG
Source organism: Pseudomonadota bacterium (assembly GCA_039026395.1). Taxonomy (GTDB): domain Bacteria; phylum Pseudomonadota; class Alphaproteobacteria; order Rhizobiales; family JAKSCL01; genus JBCCMK01. The sequence continues at coordinate 2,318 of JBCCMK010000015.1, forward strand.
GCGACCTTGTAATCGCATTGCACACGCGCCTCTTGCATGAGCTCCCTAGAGATCAACACGACCGGCATTGCCAGTTCCTGCCCGATCGCGATCTCGCGGAAACTGCGATAGTCCACCCGCTCAAGCGGGATTTCACTTTTCGGGACATTGCAGCTCGTGCATCCAGCCTTCATGGCCCAATCACAGCCCCAGCAAAGGCCACCGACATCGGCGTTCGCGCGCAAGCCTGACTGTTTATCTCCGCTTCCGGCGCCTAGCCCGCCATCAGCAAGATCCAAATCAATCGTCGCGCCAGACCACGGTGCGCCGACCTCTTTTGGCCAGAGAAACGAGACAAGCGTTTTGCCTTTCCAGGTGATCAAAAGAGCACCCGTGCTCTCACTCTTGAGCGTTGCCTTGATGGCTTCCTTTACTTCCGGTGACATTTTTGGCGACTGTTTGGACACCATCTCGTAAGCCATTTCCGGCTCGACCCTCTGAAACTGAGCCTTGATGATCTCGGTTTTGTCGCCGCTATCCTGCGAGGCGTAGAGGCTGGCCATAGCCCGTGCACGACCGATAGAATCCTCAGGTAAAACCTCTTCAGCCCAAACTTCTGGCGCCGCCGCCGACGCAAAGATCGCGACTGCGACTGCAAAAGTTTTGACCGCGGCCTTGGCCGCTCGGCGCCATGTGCTGACGTCGGGAGTAGCGATCACGATGCTGTCTTTCAGATCCTGCGACGCGAAAGCCGACTGTCGGTCGTAATAGTCCTGAATGGGCGGCTTTGCGGCACTTGCGGTCACGGGGCTTGCTTGGTTTTTCGATTGCTCGCGTGTTGACGGGGTCATCTGTTCGTCTCCTAGGTTAACGCCGCCGAGAATGGCGACGGATGAGGGAGACGTAGGTGTGACTGCACGCATCGAGTGTGACATCGATCACCGGATCACGAGATCGGGTTCAGGCAATCTGACGCCGTGAATTCAGGCGCCACAGCTTTGCCAAGGCGACTTCTCTCAAGACGGACCAGATGGGCCTACCCGTCAGCAGTCTCGGGCACCGAATCCGGGTAATAGCGCTCGCGATATTCGGTCAGGAAGTTCTCGAGCGTGTCGGTGTCGGCGATCTCGCGAACCATCTGGCGGAATTGGCCGCCACGTTCGCCGACTGGACTGACAACGACCTGGAAGGACGCCGCGTCCGGGCTCGAGGCCATCTTTTCGGAAAATTTTCGGCGCATGCGATCAAGACCCAATTCATCGCCAGCGAGCGAATAGGCGATCGCCGCACGAAGCACGTCATTGCGTTGCATATCAGAGAGCGCACGACTGGAATTCCAAACCGAGCCGAGAACGAGTTCGAGCTCTTCTCCTGCCTCCTGCCACGCGGCCGAATCCCAAAGAAGATTGGCGCGCAGGCGGTCGACATCATCACCCTCCAGCGAGTTCAACCGCTCCATGGCGAGATCGATCCGGTCGGTTGCCGAAAGTGCTTGCGCCTCCAAAAGCGTCCGCATTCGACGGAGCGTCGCGGGCAAAACCGCCTGTCGGGTTGATTGGATGACCCGGAGTGCTTTACCCGGTTCACGATTGATGAGGTGCACCAGCGCCAACTGCGCGGCGACTTGAGCGCGTGCCGCGCCGCGTAGCCGTTGGTTGATCTGGTGGTCGAGAAGCTCTGCCGCTTGATCGAGGAGATCGACCGAAATCAGACGGTCAGCCAAGCGCCGGATCATCTCGTCGCCGTCGCGGCCGATCGGCGTCAGCGTGCGGAAGTCATAATAGAGCGCCAGCGCGCGCACAGCAGACATCTGATCTGCCCCACCGCGCAAGAAGAGATCCGCGAATGCGTTTTTCATCCGGTCGTGAAAATCCCGGGTGAGCGGCGATTCCGGGTGCGCAAAGTCGGCAGCTTCGAGGAGTTCAAAGGCCCGGCGCGGCTGATTTGCAGTGACGTAGACATCCGCGAGCGTCAGCATCCCTTTCAGCTCGTTCTCGTCGCCGCGCCATGTCGCGATGAGCTTCTCAAGCTCCTCAATCGCATTCTCATGGTCAACCTGTCCGGTCTTATTGGCGAGTGCCATATATCGCCATGTCGCTTGGGCAACCACTGGGCGGACACCGCTTTTGCGGGCGGAGTCGTACGAGGCGAGCGCCTCTTGGGTGTTGCGGTTAGCTTCATCCAAACGGCCTTCCAAAACGTCAAGAAGCCCACGCTTCTCATCGTTCAGCGGCAGATCACGCAGTGCCTCCACATGAAAGCTCGCCCGCGCCACATCGCCAACCTCGAGCGCCGCTTCACCGGCTGCAAACCGCATCAGGGACTGGATGTTCTCGGGATAGGACGACAGTACCTCCTCGCCTTCCATAAAGAGCCGCTGTGCTTCACCGAAGTTTCTCTCCTGGGTTTCGACCATCCCCAACCAGAGTTTGGTGTCGGGGCTCGCCTTTAGGCTGCGGTCGTTCAGGTCATCGCGGGCTTCCTGCCCGCGGCCAAGAAGAACATTGGTCACGCCGCGCAGTGCAAGGAAGGTCGGGTCACGCGTAATCGCATCATCAGACCGCGCAACAAGTCCGATTTGCCCGATGGCTTCTGGATAGAAGCCATTCGCGAGCATCAGACGCGCCGCTGCCAAGCGGACGCCAGCGACCTCGGTGTCAGGTGCATTTGCCGCGGCAAGTTCAAGTGATCCGACTTGGTTGAGGAGAGACTGGCCCGGGTCCTGTCGCCACCCATCGAAGTTCACGTAATTGCTTCTGAATGCGACGTTGCTTGACGTCGATCGATTGACCGACTGGAGTGAAACATCGCCCGAGGTGAGGATCAGGCCGCCATCTCGCCCGACGATCACGCGATCTCCAACGATGCGTGCGGTGATCTGGGTTCGCGGCGCAAAGGCAAGACCGTGCGAGGTCGCAAGCGCAACAAAGTCAACATATTGGCGGCGCTTCACGAGACCGCGCGGCGGACCGAATGCTGTCGCAATTGTGAGTGTATCGCCAACGATCGGGTCTTGAACGCGGTGGAGCGTTCCCGGGTCTTGCAGGTCGGCGGAGATGACATGATCACCGTCCTCGCGAAAGCCACGAACGAGTTGCAGCGGCGTGGTTGGCGCCATGATTTCGTCGCCGATTGTAACCATCCAGTCGTTATCGCTGGTGGCGGACGAAACCAGTGCAGCATTGGCGAGCGCGACACGAACGATTTGGACAGTATCAAGCGACGTCACGGTAACATCTGCGATGCGCCCTGCCCCGACGCGCTGGATCGACTGCGCGTCGATTGCGAGCGGTGTATCGAACAGCATCCAAACAACGTTGGCGCGTTTGAAGGTGGCGGATGAAACCGGCGCGTCGAACGGAAAGATCAGGTTGATCTGCTCGTCGACCAACTCTGTGCGTGCGCGAACCGTGTCAGAGTCTTCCGCTTGTGCCGCTGCCGCCTCGGCTTCGGCACCGTCCTCATCCTCCATGTTGACCGCGTCTTCTGCGAGCGTCTCATCTCCCGCAAAGCGCGGATCATCCGGTGCCACGTCGTTTTCCGAAATCACGAACTGATCAGTATCGAGGTCGTCAGCGTCAAAGGCAGAAAGCGTGCGAGCAGCTTCTGAAAGCGTCTGGTCGTTCGTGACCGGCACTTGCGGCGTCCAGGAAGAGACGTCGATATCTGTATCTGGATTGGCTGCCTCAGTGCCAGGTATCAGCGCCTCACCTGTCGGCAGGGTCGCGACGAAATCGCCATTTGAAACGTCAATGACGAACTGCCGATCTTCGCGAAACGCTCGCAATCGAGCATCCGGGTCGACTGTGAGTGTGATTTCGAGTCCGTCTTCTAGAAGTTCGCTCTCCGCACCCGCGATCTGTGGCGTCGGCTGAACATTCAAATCACCAAAATCAATCGAGCCATAGCGATTGAACTTGATGCGGATTTTGTCCTCTTCGCGGCTGACGGCGGCCTCGACCGTATCGCCCCAGTCAAACGTCAGACGGGTGAAAGTGGGTAAGCGACCGACCCGGGTCTGCACATCGACGGCCTCGCGCCGCATGCGCTCGCGGAGGAGCCTCAGGCGCGCGCGCTCTTCAGCCTCTTCAGCGCGGCGTGCGAGGTCCTGGATGACCTGCGCGGGCAAGCCTGGTGGTGCGCCTGACCATGATTTCGGCAGGAGATCGACGTAGAGGTCCGGCCCAGCCTCGGTCGTGTTGACGTTGATTGGCTGGATCAGCGCAAACCGGATTGCGCGGCCATCAGGATCAATGCGACCAACGGAGATGAAATTGGGTACTGAGACTTCAATTCCTTCAACGGTGACATCGATTGGCTCGTCGAACGACATGACGAGCACGCCGGCGGAGCCTTCGATTTGATAGCCGGGTATTTCAGGGAATTTGAAGACTAGCCGCGCATAGGTATCGATCTGTTCGGCTTGGAGACGCGCTTGGACTTGCGCCTGAGCAGTTGACGGGATGACGCCCAAAACGCAACAGGCCAGCACGCCAAAGACTACGGCGCCGCTCACGCAGAAACGCGCAAACACAATAGTGCGTCTGGCCGCAGCCAAGATCAGGTCAATGACGCGCATACTCAACTCAAACTCGACGGCTGCTCGATCGCGCACCCGTCCTCACAGACCAAATCTTAACGATAAGCTGTAAATGCAGGTTTAAAGGATGGAACGCTTGTTCTGCGTCCCCCTTTAAGCCGGTCGACGCCTTATCCGCCGTTTCCGACCAGCTCCAGTTCGTCCAAAGGATTGACGTCTTGTTCGCGGGCGCGTTGCGCGAGGGCAAGCGTCAGACGTTGTGCGGAGTCTGCGTTCATCGCCGCTAGGACTGCCGACATGTTGCGCGGGTTCATATTCTCAACGACTTCCACCAAGATGCCCATATCAAGCGTGTTGAAGATCTCAGCGGCGTCCTTTGCCTTCATGTTTTCATACATGGTGACAATGCCTTCGAGCGTCGCTTTCTTGCGGGTCTGCTCGTCTTCCGCGCGCTGTTGGAGCCGCTCTTCGATGGCGCGAAGCTCAGAGAGACGGGTATCGAGGCGCTGCTCGGCGGCTTCTAAAAGTCGCTCGCGCATTTCAAGGGCACCCTCACGCTCTTCAAGCGCCGTACGTCGCTCCGCTAGGCGTTCGAGAACAGCTCGCTCACTCTCCAACATGGCATCGTTCGTGGGCGGGGAAGCAAGATCCACTTGGTTCGCTGGCATGAGTTCGCCGTCCGCCGTCGCTTCAGCGTCGCCATCCGCCGCAGCATCGTCTGTCGCCTCTTCCTGCGCGACCGCAGATGACGGTATGCCAAGGTCAAACTCACCATTTGTGGCGATATCGACGGCTTTCAAAATGAAGACCGCGCCAACGGCAGCCGCGACAAATCTGAGGTGACGAACCAACATTTAAGCCGCTTTCTTTCTCAAGCGATCCAGGGCCGATGAAACGAGCGACGGATCATCACCCGGATCAACTCCCATCACCGGGAGCTTGGCTTTCGCCTCGTTCCGGCGCCCCTCAAGCGCGTGGAGCACCTCGATCAACTCAACGAGTTCAGACTGAACGAGTTTGCGTTTTCCATCGATTTCAGAAATCACGCCGCGCGCGGCATCCAGGCGGTCGGAAATCGTGTGCTCGCACTCCTCGGCCGTCGCCTTAAGCGCCCGAATGGAATATTCAGCTTTGCCCGTTGCTTGGATGAGGCTCGCAACCATCTCGCGCATGGCCTCTTCATCGGTTTTGAGCCGCTGAAGTTTTCGCGAAAGCGCAATGCAGTAGCCAATGGTTGTGGCGAGAAGGATTGCCACGACGAGTTCCACAATCAGTGTCACGCTCATTGTACGGGCGCCTCTTCTTCTGGCTGTTCCATGGATTCGAAAACCGACATCGTCGTATGCGAAGGCACGAGATGGTGGAGGACCGACACCGCCATCTTGTCGCGAACGCGTCCGATGCGCGCGCGGGTCAAAAGAGTTTCGCCGCTCGTGATAGCAACCGGGTCATTGGGACCGCCGCGCATCATGAGCGTATCGCCGACGCGAAGGTTTAAGATGCGGCTGACCGGCAGCGTCATCTCGTCGAGAACAGCGCGCACCTCAACCGATGCTTGATAGATCTCAGTGGCGAGGTGCCCCTCCCAGATTGAATCTCGACCGAATTTCTCCCCCATGAACATCTGGAGGAGGAGTTCCCGGATCGGCTCGATCGTGGCGTAGGGCAAAAGGATTTCCATGCGCCCGCCTCGGTCTTCCATATCGATGCGGAAGCGGACGAGGATTGCGGCGTTTGCGGCGCGCGAGATCGTGGCAAAGCGCGGATTGGTCTCGAGCCGATCGAGATCGAAATTGACCGGCGATAATGGCGCAAAGGCGAGTTCAGCATCGCGAAGCACGACCTCGACCAAGCGCTGAATGAGGTTGGTTTCAATGGTCGTGTAGGGCCGACCTTCGACCCGAACCACCGGCGAGCCGCGGCGCCCCCCGAGCAGGACGTCGACCACCGAATAGATTAGCGAGGAATCGACCGTGAGAAGGCCGTAATTATCCCACTCGCGTGCCCGAAACACCGACAACATCGCAGGCAGCGGAATGGTGTCGAGATAGTCGCCAAATCGCACCGACGAGATGGAATCGAGCGACACCTCCACATTGTCGGACGTGAAATTCCGCAGGCTAGTCGTCATCAAACGCACGAGCCGGTCGAAAATAATCTCGAGCATCGGCAAGCGTTCGTACGACACCATCGCGGATTCGATGATCGCCCGAATACCAGTATGCTCGGACGACATGGCATCTTCAGGGTTAAAGCCCAGAAGATTGTCAATCTCGTCCTGATTGAGAATGCGATCGTCGCCGGTTTGCTTTCGGCGCCCGGCAAGCGGATCGTCGTCGACCATCGCTTCCCAGTCGGATGCGAGGTCTTCGCCAGCTTCCTCGAATGCTGCACCCCAATCCGCGCCGAGATCATCGTCGTCGAGATTGGCGTCGTCTCCGACCGCGCTTTCGCCGTCGGCTTGCTCAGCTAGCGCCTCGCCCCACGCGTCGTCGATAGTGTCTTCGGGGTCCACGATCGTCCCTACTGGATGAGCATTTCGTTGAAGAGAACGCGTTCGACGCGGTGCGGGTGGACCGCCAAATTGACCCGCTTGAGAAGTTCCTCTTTCAAACGGTAGACACCCATGGAACCCTCGAGATCAGCCGGACGAAGTTCACGCAGGTACACCTGGAAGACGTCCATGATGCGCGGCTGTACGGGTGTGATCGCACGGACAATGGCGCGGTCTTGCAATTCCAGTGAGATCCGCACTTTGAGATATTGCGCGCGAGAACCGGTAGTCGCGAGGTTCACAGTCACTTCGGGCAATTCATAGAAGTAAGCGCTTTGAATTGCGGCCTCTTCTTCAGTCGGAGCCGAACCCAAAAGCCGGTCGAAAATTCCGAAAAAATAGCCGCCTACCCCGACGACCAGCAAAAGGACGACGGGCGCTGCAATCAGCAGCATCTTCTTTCGTTTGCCCTTACTGTCCTCGTCACCGTCCTCGACGGCCTCGTCCAGCAAGTCCTCATCTGCAACGGCTGTTTCGTCACTCACAGCTCAACCTCACCCTTCGAACCAACTACTCGCGGAAAGCGGGAAACTCGCAGTTAAGGAGTGCTATACGGCTGGTTAACGAAGGGTTTCTTTCGCGCACGCTCACGGCAATTTTTGCCGGGCAATTCCCGCCGGGAACGACCGTCTTTTCGAAGCAAGAAACACCTAAATTATTGATTTCATTTGATTATCATTCTGGCACGCGATCTGCTCAGTGATCATCGTGCCGAGCGAAACCGTTTCCCGTCCGGCCAGGGAGCACGAAGGAAGCGACATGGAAAACACTCAACTTATTGGCTTGTCACGCCAAGTTGCGCTCAGACGCGAGCTGGATGTGATCGCCAACAATCTGGCAAATATGGAGACTGCGGGCTTCAAACGGCACAATGTGATGTTTGAAGAATATCTGATGCCCGTCGCGGAATATGGTGACGTTCGACGCGATCGGCCCCTCTCCTACGTTCATGATCGGGCGACCATTCGGGACTTTCAGCCGGGCGCCTTTGAGCAAACCGGCAACAACCTCGATGTGGCGATCCGCGGTGACGCGTGGTTTGCGATCGAAACCGAAAATGGCGAGCGGTATACCCGCAATGGGGCTTTCACCATCGACGCGAATGGCTTTTTGACCCAGCACACAGGCGAATTGGTGCTTGGCGAAGACGGTCCAATCGCTGTGCCTGAAGATGCACCGGATATCGCGATCGCGCGTGACGGAACGATCAGCGCAGACGGCGAAATCCTTGGAACGCTTCGGGTGGTCTCGTTCGATAACCAGCGCGATATGAAGGCCATCGGCAACAATTTCTTCGAATCAGAGGCGCCACCACAGCCCGCCGAGGGCGTGGTGATCCAGCAAGGCATGCTCGAGGGCGCAAATGTCGAAGGCGTCCTTGAAATGGCGCGCATGATCGAAGTCACCCGCGCCTACTCATCCATCACACGATCCTTGGACCGGGTCGATCAACTCCGCCGCGACGCCATTGAGCGCCTCGGCACGGCACCGTCGTAAGGGATCCTAGACCAATGCAAGCATTACGCATCGCTGCAACGGGCATGGCTGCCCAGGAACTGAACGTCGAGGTTATTTCGCACAATATCGCGAATATGCGGACGACGGGCTTTAAGAAGCACCGGGCCGAATTTCAGGACCTGCTTTATCAGGATATGCGACGGGTCGGATCAACGACCTCCGACGCCGGAACAATGGTACCGACCGGCCTGCAGGTCGGTATGGGTGTCATGACGGCCGCCACGTCGCGGGTCATGAGCCAGGGGTCCATGACCTTTACAGAAAAGGATCTCGACGTCGGCATCCGGGGCGAAGGGTTTTTCCAGATCGATCTTCCCGATGGACGGATCGGCTACACGCGTGACGGCTCCTTTGAGCGGGACGCGACGGGTCGATTGGTGACTGTCGATGGATATCCGGTGTCGGGCGGGATCACGATCCCGCAGAACGCGGAGAGCGTAACGGTAAGCCGAACCGGCCAAGTGCAGGCCCAGGTTGGAAATGCTGTCGGTACGACCGATCTCGGTCAGATCCAACTCGCGCGCTTCGTAAACAAGGCGGGACTCGAGTCGATCGGCGAGAACCTCTACCTGGAGACGGGCGCGAGCGGCGCGCCTCAGACCGGGGCTCCGGGCGCAGAAGGCTACGGCACCGTTCTGCAAGGTTTTCTGGAAGACGCAAACGTCAATGCGGTTGCAGAAATCTCCGACCTCATTACCGCCCAGCGCGCCTACGAAATGAACGCGCGGGTCATCTCAGCGGCCGACGAAATGATGTCGACCACGTCGAACCTGAGGTAGCGCCATGATCATTCGATTTTTATCGCTTCTCACGGCGTTCGCCCTGCCCCTCTGGTCATCGGCATATGCCCAAACCATTCGCGGCGATGTCACCGTCTCAGATCCGATCGTGACGCTGGGCGATCTCATCACCGATGCAGGGCCAAGCGCCAGCCTGCCCGTTTTTCGCGCACCTGCGATCGGAGAAAGCGGTGTCGTCAGCGTGTCTCGGATTAATGAAGCAGCTGCTCGCGCGGGCATTCGGCCTGAGGCTTCCGTGTTTGATCGCATAACCGTCACGCGTGATAGCCGAACCGTCAGCCGCATGGACATCCAAGACCTCGTTCAAGAAGCGTTTGAAGACCTCGGTCTCTACGCGGACCTGGATGTTTCAGCGGACGTTCTTCTCCGCAATCTGCCGCGGGATGTGGTTCTCGATCCAAGCTTTCAGTCCGAGCCAATCATCAGTGACTTTCGCTTTGATCGGCGCACGGGTCAGTTTTCGGCGGTCATGCAGATTGATGACGGGGCGCAGGCCTACCGTAAATCGCTGACCGGCTCTGTGACGTTCCACCGCGACGTGCCGGTCTTCGCGATGGCGCTCGATCCAGACACGATCATCTCTGCCAGCGACATCGCGATGGATCGGCGTCGCATGACGATGACCGAGATGAACGCGCCGCGATCGAACGCGATGGATGTCACCGACATGATCGGGAAAGCCGTTCGGCGCCGTGTTTCAGCCAACAGTGTCGTTCGTGACCGCGACCTCATGGAGCCGCGTCTTGTCCGCCGAAACGAGGTGATCACCGCAATCTACACAGCGGGGCCCATTCAGGTGACGACCAAGATGCGCGCGCTTGCGGACGGTCCGCTCGGCGCGGTCGTGCCCGTTTTGAACTTGAAATCAAAGCGCATCGTCGATGCCGAAGTCGTCTCAAACGGTCTCGTTCGGGTCGCCAGCCAGGGCGGCGCGCTTCTTGGGCGGCGTGATCTCGCAGCACTTTTACCGGGTCAGGATAGGCAATAATGTCACGCAAAACTCCACTCGCTCTTGTCCTGATCGGAGCGACCGCCCTTGCCGGTTGCAGCGCTGCAGATCGTCTTGCAAACGTTGGCGAGCCGCCGGTCTTGACCGCGATTGAAGACCCGACGACCCAGGCGGGATACCGACCCGTATCGATGCCGATGCCCGCGCCGACGCCCGCGGTCTATGAGCCAAACTCGCTCTGGCGGTCGGGCTCGCGCGCCTTTTTCCGGGATCAACGGGCACGGCAGATCGGTGACATTTTGACCGTCGTCGTCGACATCTCCGACAGGGCAGAAATCGACAATCAAACGACCCGTGAACGATCCGGCAGCGAAAGCGCGGGCGCGACGGGTGCGGTCGGGAACGCGATCCTCGATCTCCTACCCGATGGCACACAGGGGTCAGCCCTCGTCGACCTGAACGGGTCGGGAAGTTCAAGCGGCTCAGGCTCGGTCGATCGCGAAGAGCGTTTGACAACACGGGTCGCGGCCGTCGTCACGCAAGCCCTTCCGAACGGCAACCTCGTCATTGAAGGCCGCCAAGAAGTTCGCGTGAACTTTGAACTGCGGGAGCTCGTCGTCGCGGGTGTTGTACGCCCCGAGGACATCGACGCTGAGAACACGATCGATTCGAGCAAGATCGCTCAAGCGCGGATTTCATATGGTGGACGGGGCCAGATCACCGACGTCCAACAGCCGCGCTATGGTCAGCAAGTTCTGGACATCCTTCTTCCGTTCTGAAGCTCCCACACAGAACGGATCAAGCGGTGCGGTATCCCGGCTCCCTGGGATGCCGCACCGTTTCTTTTTTCAAAGTATGATTTAGTCGTCGCGGTAGACGCGTTCGCGTTTTTCGTGACGTTCCTGGGCTTCGACCGAAAGCGTTGCGATCGGCCGTGCATCAAGGCGGCGAAGCGAGATCGGCTCTCCCGTCTCTTCGCAGTAGCCGTAGCTGCCATCTTCAATCCGGGCGAGCGCTGCATCGATCTTGGAAATCAGTTTCCGCTGGCGATCTCGGGCACGAAGCTCAATCGCACGGTCCGTCTCCGTTGACGCCCTATCAGCGGCATCCGGGAGATTTGCCACCTCGCCTTGGAGCGTTCGGATTGTCTCGCGACTTTCCTTTAAGATATCGTCGCGCCAGGCGAGCAGCTTTTCGCGGAAATACTCTTGCTGCTTCGAGCCCATGAACTCTTCGCGCTCGAGCACGGAAAACAAAGTATTCTCAGAAGTCGGCATCCATCCACCCCATGAAAGCCATCCACCGTTGGCGCGGCTTATACGCAAACTGCCCTAGGGTGACAACGCCTAAGGATGCATAGGGTGAAGGCAACAGCGCAAAAGCTTTAGCCAATTCGATCAATTTTCTTCGAGATTGACGATGCCGCGCTTCGCCAACTCCACTTTCGCCCGCAAATCGATCGCATCGGTGATCCTGTTGAGATTCGCGTCATCGCTCACCTGTCGATTCGCCACGAGCGACTTGAGAGCGGACAAATCTGCCCGGTCACCGGTCAGCGACGCCACGCGAAGCAGGTCGAGTGCGTCGAGGGTCTTGTTCGCGTGTTCGATTGTTTCGCCGATCCGTTGCGGTGCGGCGTCGACTTCCTGGACAGCAAGGAGTGAACCGAGAGCCGCGACCGGCTGAGCCGCACCACTTGGGCGCGCAGCAGATGACGAGGTCGGATCGGCCACGCTGAAGGTTTCGCCCGTTCGCTTGCGCGGCCCTGCATTGCGTTTGGGGTCGTTCAACGGACCAGTACCGGTGATACGCACGCGTTAAGCTCCTCTAGCCCAGGTTGTATAAGCACTGGGCAATCATGGTTAACTGGGCGTTAACAGCGCGGCAAAATCTGCCGGGCGGCAAAGCGAGACTTGGACTCTGGACTGGTGACTAATTCGCTTTCCGATTAATTTTTCAATGTTTTCAATGGCTTAACTTTGCCTCAACCGCTGCCCCACTTGGCACACGCTTCGCAAAGGCTCGTACGTCATTTCGCAGGGTTTGGGACAGATGCGAATTTCCAGATTGTTTTTGCGCGTGGTGCTGTTCGTTCTCATCGGCCTTATGGGGGTCGATAAGGCGCAGGCAACATCGCGCATTAAGGACCTCGTCGACGTCGAAGGTATCCGGGAAAACCAATTGGTCGGCTACGGGCTCGTGGTCGGCTTAAACGGAACCGGCGACAGCCTGAACAACACCGTCTTCACGCGGCAAAGCCTCCAAGCCATGTTGGAGCGGCTCGGCGTCAACACGCGGGGCTCAACGCTCAATACCGCAAATGTTGCAGCGGTCATGGTGACCGCAAACCTCCCCGCCTTCTCCGCTCAAGGGACACGCATCGACGTGACCGTTTCAGCGCTTGGCGATTCAAGCAGCCTGCAAGGTGGCACTCTACTCGTCACGCCGCTTTTGGGCGCAGATGGCGAGGTTTATGCCGTGGCGCAAGGTTCCGTCGCCATCGCTGGTTTCTCGGCGCAAGGGGCGGCTGCATCGATTACCCAAGGTGTTCCGACCTCTGGCCGCATTTCGAACGGCGCCCTCATAGAGCGCGAGATCGAGTTCAAATTCTCATCCCTATCGCAAATCCGATTGTCGCTCCGGAACCCGGACCTCACGACCGCGCGGCGGGTATCACAGACCATCAATGATTTTATCGGCGAGGGGGCAGCCGTCGCGACCGACCCCGCAACCGTGGTTCTGAAACAGCATCCGGGATACGGCACCGACTTTATGTCGCTGCTCGCAGACGTGGAACAACTCCGCATCGAACCCGACCTGCCCGCCAAGGTCGTCATCGACGAGCAGTCCGGCATCATCGTGATGGGCCAGAATGTGCGGGTTTCGACGGTTGCCATTGCACAGGGCAATCTCACTGTCACCGTCGCAGAAGCGCCCCAGGTCGTGCAGCCCAATCCTCTCGCCGAGGGCGAGACGGTTGTCGTGCCGCGCACCGAGGTTGGCGTTGAGGACGGATCAACCAACCAGCTCGCCGTCGTCGACGGCAGTGTCAGCCTCGCCGATCTGATCGATGGCCTAAATGCGCTCGGCGTCGGCCCTCGCGATCTGATCGCGATTTTGCAAGCCATCAAGGCGTCCGGCGCCCTTCAAGCTGAAATTGAGGTGATGTGATGGAAGTCTTAAGCCCACCCGGATTTGGCACCCTCCCCGAGCCATCAGGCGCCAACCAGAAGACGGCCAAGGAATTCGAGGCGAGCTACCTGCGGGTCATGCTGAGCGCGATGATGGAAGGCGTCGATCAGGACTCCATCACCGGCGGCGGTGGCCAGGCTGAAGACAACTACAAGCAGATGCTAACTGAACAATATGCTGAGGCCATCAGCGCGTCCGGAGGCATCGGCATCGCCGATCAGGTGATGAAAGAACTCATCAAACTCCAGGAGCAGTCTCAATGAATGCAGCCCCGCGTCCCGACAGACAAACATCCCTTTTGACCGATCGCGTGGGTGCCGAGACATTTGCGCAGCATACGATTTCCACAATTCAGGACCTGACGCAGATACTGAGCGATGAAACCGATCTCCTGCGCGACGCTAAATACAAGGAGGCCATGGCCCTTTCCGAAAGGAAGGCGGATCTTGTGAATTCCTATGCACGGGCGATGACCACGCTTGGCATGGAGCGGCGCTCTATGCAGACGCTGGCACCAGACTCGCTTGATCTTGTCTTGACCGCTCACAGAGCACTTTCGGCGGCCGCGGAGACCAATCTACCGGTCGTTGAGCGCGCGCGGGACACGTCACGCCGGGTCATTGATGGCATAACCGACATTGCGCGGCGCAAAGCCAGCGGTCCCGCCACCTACTCGGCCGATGGCGCCGGAGCCCAGCAAAACCGCAAAAATCTGCCGCTCGCACTCAATTCTTCGTTCTAATTTTGATGGCACTGACTCGCCATGCGCGCATGACGTTACGGGACTCGCCTCCGAAAACAGGAACATTCCGCGAATCGTAACGATCCAGTTAACGGAGGATTCACGTGTGTGCGTTATTGTGACTCACAAGACTTCCTTTTGGAGTGGTGAGTCATGGAAGCAACAGTCTTATCCCGCAGCCCCGTTCCGACCCGGTCGGAACCGCTTGCGGCCAGTGCGTCAAAGCCAGACGGCGCGCAGCAGGTGCGAACCGAACAGGTCGCTGCAAAGGCAGTCGAAGCAACACGCGCGAGCGAAGATGCGCGCAACGAGACTGCCGGCCAAGCTGAACAGGCCGAACAGTCAACCGAGGCGCGCCTGGAATTGGATCGTCGTACGATCCTCGATTCCGACACGAACACGCTCCTGTTTCAGGCCGTGAACCAGGAGACAGGCGAGGTGAAGCGACAGATACCGGAGGACGTTCTTCTCAATGTCCGGGAGTATGCGCGAGAGTTTCTCTCAACGACGAAAGAGCCGGCGGTGTCGGAAGAAGCATAGCCCTTACCTTTCCTCTTCAAAGAGCGTCAAACACGACAAGCCGTCTCTGCAAATCGCCGAGGCGGCTTTTTTCGTTAGGTTCATTCACCCCGCCCACTCGGCAATTGCCGTAACGCTCTCTTAAACCTGGCAATTTTTCTTTGACACTACCCGAGGTTGTTAACCCGGAATTAGGCCGCGCGTTTCAGTGTGCGGCCATGGTCCCAGGACGGGGCTGTTTTTGAGTATATCCTAGAAAGGGATCAGAAGAATGTCTGATATCACTCTCTCCTCTGCCGTTCGCTCCAACCTCTTGTCGTTGCAGTCGACTGCAGACCTTCTCTCTTCAACCCAGAACAAGCTTGCAACAGGTCGAGATGTTAACTCGGCCCTTGACAACCCAACCAACTTCTTCACGTCGTCTTCGCTGAATTCGCGTTCTTCGGATTTGTCTCGTCTTCTCGATGGCATTTCGAATGCGACGCAAACCATTGAAGCAGCCGACAACGGTATTGAAGCCATCACCTCGCTCGTTGAGTCCGCTCAGGCCTCTGCGCGCCAGGCGCTTCAAACACCTGGTCGGTCCACGGTCACGGAGTTGGCGGGTTCGACGTCAGCAACCTTTGACCCGACCTCGAACGCTCGTGTTGTCGGTGCTCGTGGTGCAGGCCTTGGCGATTTGAACGCAGACGCAGGTGCGGCCGATCAAATCACCATCGCCAATGACCGGGCGAACGCCGCGGTGACTCTGACGGGAACGATTGCGACCGTCACAGATACTTCGACAGACCAACTCTCTGTTGCCGGCCTGGCCGACACCGACACTTTGACGATCGAAATCGACGACGGTTCAAGCGCTCTTAAGACGCTCAACATCAACTTTACCGCGACCGGCACAATTGCTTCGTCCGGTACAGGTGATAGCCGTACCATCAACGTGAACGTCAACCAGACGGTCGATACGCTGACCACCGAAATTGCGGCTCAGCTTGACGCAGTGAGCGGCGGTACCTCGGTCGTTAACGAGACCGGTACGGGTACAGCCTTTACCTTGGTCGCAGAAAACAACGCCGTTGAATCGATCCGCGTAACCGGTGATTCGGTAGCCACCCTGACCTCTCTTGGCCTTCAGGCACAGGGAACGCAGGTTGGAGCAAATGCCGAAGACCGCATCATTACACGGAACGCTGATCTCGATGCGTTGGTTGGAGCAGGTGACACGTTGAGCGTTGGCACGGTCGATCCTGGCACCGGCAACTTCACGACGACGGGCACTGCAAACTTCGACGCCACCGCAGGTGGTGTGAAGACCAAAGCTGGCTTGGAAGCGGCTCTAAACAATGGCAACATTGTTGATGCAGCTTCTGGAACCGGTGTTATCGACATCGACCTTGCCAATTCGACCGACGCACGAAACTCTCTTCGTTTCGTTCAAGGTGCCGGCGATGGTGCTCTTGCAGCACTTGGCCTTGGAAACGATGGCGGCGGCCTAACCGATCAGAGGACGGAAGCTGCGTCCAACCTGATTACCCAAGGTGCGGTTGACGCGTCTGAGTCGCTCACATTCACGTTCGGCAACGACACGGCACAAACCGTCAACTTCGGATATGGTAACGGCGAAGTCTCATCGATTTCGGAACTCAACCAGGCTCTTTCGGCGTTGACTGGTGGAACGGCGTCTGTTCGGACAACAGCTGGCGCTGGCGGCGCACAACGTGGTGACATCACCATCGAGTCGGATAGCCCAGACGATGTCGTCCGCATCAACAGCACGACCGGTACGGCAGCTACGTTTGGTCTAACCACTGGCGAGTTCTCAAACCTAGTCGGTGGTACCGGTGCTCCGCTATCGCAAGGCGACTCGATCTCCTTCCAGATCGGCGCGAGCCCGGCCAACCAGATCACGTTTGGTACGGGTGCCAATGAAGTGAACACGTTCAACGAGCTGCAAAGCGCGTTGACGAACATTTCAGGTGCTCAAGCCGAAGTGGATGACCAAACGGGTGCTATCACCATCTCTTCTGAAGACTCGTCTCAGCCAATTACATTTGGTGAATCAGGCGGCACCATTGGAGATGCGTTTGGCCTTACGGCTGGTGTGACTTCGCCAGTGACGACGGACTCGTCGACACGAGCCAATCTCGAAACAGACTTCAACGAACTGCTCTCGCAGATTGATGAACTGGCACGGGACGCATCGTTCAACGGCAACAACCTTCTTCAGTCGGATGACCTTACGGTTATCTTCAACGAAGACGGTTCATCGTCGCTCGACATCGATGGTGTTGACTTCGATACCGGCGGTCTTGGCGTGAACCGGATTACCGGTTTGAACACCTTCCAAGAAGACAGCAATATCGAAACGACTCTGGGACAACTTGATAGCGCGATCACAGCTCTTCGTGATCAGGCAGCCCAGTTTGGTTCGAACTTGTCGGTCGTGGAGACCCGCCGGGACTTCACAACGAACTTGATCAACACCCTCGAGACTGGCGCGGCGAACCTCGTCAATGCCGACCTCAACGAAGAGGGTGCAAACCTTCTGGCCCTCCAGACCCGGCAGCAGCTGTCTACCACTGCTCTGTCGCTGTCTGCTCAGGCCGACCAGAACGTGCTGCGGTTGTTCTAATCGACCCGCAAAATCGAAAAGAGAAACGGCGGGGCCCAGGCTCCGCCGTTTTTCGTTGGTAGGTTGGAAAATTGCCGAACGGGACGGACACGACATGGCACTCAAAATCGAATTGAAACCCGGCGAGCGGTTCATCGTCGGCGACGCGGTCATCACCAACCAGGGCAACCGAGCAAAACTTCTGGTTGAAGGGGACGCACCCATCCTGCGCGAAAAAGACATCCTCACCCCAGAGACCGCGAACTCACCCTCGAAGCGGATCTATCTGGTCGTCCAGCTTCTCTATCTGGGTGGCCGAGCAGACGAACATGTTCCCCTTCTCAACACCTTAGCTGAAGACCTCATGACCGCAGCGCCTTCAATGGCGCCCTATGTTGAAAGCGTCACTAAGGCCATTTTAACCAACGACTTATACAAAGCTCTCAAGGAAGCAAAGGCGATGATCGCCTACGAAAAGGAGTTGATCGGGCATGCAACAGGCAGCAGCGCAAGCATACGCACAGACAGCACAACAGACAGTCAGTCCACGTAACCTCGAGGCTGACCTCTTGACGAAAGCTGCCGCTAAGCTTGAGGCAATGATCGAGCGAAATGCTGTTCCGAGAGACGAATGGATCGAAACGCTTCGTTACAATCGTAGGTTGTGGACCGTATTCACGACAGCTGTAACGGAACTTGATCACCCGATGCCAACCGAGGTTCGCACCAACATCGCCAATCTCGGTGTCTTTGTGTTCAAGCAAACCGTCGATGCCGAGGTGAAACGGACCGCTCAAACTGTAAGGCCACTGATCACGATCAATCGCGAGATCGCGGCAGGTTTGAGAGGCGCGGGCGCATAGCCCGTGAACGGCAAAGCCTGCTAGACCATTTTCACGTTCAGTGCGAATGGTTCTAATGGTCTAAGTCTATGTTTTGTCGCATATTCCTATCTTCAAAGCGTGTACGCTTTAAAGGGAGATGCTCTAGATGCGCGACCTGGAAGCAGCCGATCCGGCTGCTTTTTTCATATCACGCGACCAGTTTGCGTAATCAGAGGAAGTTGACGAGGCTCAGATTGGCGATCCGAGCGGTCGTCTGATAGCTCGCCTCGAGACGGGTCTGCAGCGTTAGAATCTCAGCAGACACCTGGTTGATATCGATACCTTCGACAGATTCGCGAACGGTGTCGAGGAACAATAAATCATCCCGTTGTCGATCAGACGTCCGGTCCATGGTTATTCCCGCCATCGCAACGACGGAGCGCACGCGAGCAATGGTTTCGATCCCATCAGGATAGGCGAGCGCCGTGGCAGTGCGGCTCTTCAAGGCTTGAAAGCGATCTTTGTCGACATCGAGCGTTTCGTTGAAGTCTGCTGTTGCAAACGCCGCTAAATGCGAGAGCGCCCAAGTGAACGCTTCCTCGTTGGCTTTCGTGCCATAGTTCACGGTAAGGCCGTTGTCGACGGTCGCTTGTGCGGCCTCGCGAGGATCTCCTGTCGGCTCGCCTTGGAACCAGATCACTGTGTTGGCTGGCGTGCCGGCAGTGGTCGCCGTTGCTGTTGCAAAAGGCGGTCCAACGATCCGTTGCGGCGGGTTTGCGGTGTTTCCCGCAAAAAAGTCCTGCGATGCGCGAATAGCAGAAGCTGCGGAAAGTTCAGTGGCTGCCACATCCTGAAGCGCGGTTTGGACCGCTGCCTCTATATTGCCGATTGCGCCAGCAACCGTGCCGCCAACGAAAAACTCGTTCTCGCCCGGAGGATTTGCATCGGTTGCTGTTAGAACAATGTCGCGTGTCGTGCCGTCCGGGAGCTCAAGCCCGATTTGCACGGTTTCGCCAGCTATGGGCTGGTTCAGCCCAAGGTTTAGTGAAACGTTCGGCGGCGTCCCGGATGGCCCCGCCGTCACAGCGCCGCCGATCGTACTCGTGATCGCGGTAAGCTTGAAGCCAAAGGGGTGCGTTCCATCCTCGGCCACCGTGAGTGCGGTCGCCGTCGGTGTGGTTGTGATACGTCCCTGCCCCAACGGACCGCGATCTGCCTCTGTGCGCTCATCGATAATCGTCTTCACGCCCGCGCGACCGGCATCGCCGTTCAAAATCAGTTCCGGGTCTTCAACCGGGCGGACGTCTACCGATCGACCTGAAAATATATATCGACCATCCGCTTCTGTATTGAGCATGCCGAGCATGTCGCGCAGCATGATATCCGCTTGATCTTGAGCTCGCGTTTTGGTGCCACCATCGGTGACGAATTGATCAGAAAGTATTGCACCGCGGGCCTCGCCGAAGGAGTCCTCGATGCCACCAATGACAGTGTCTGTCAGGTTCAGGCGCACCTCTGCGAACTGGATCGTCGCTTGGAAGGCTTCAATCTCAGTGCGGCGGGCGTTGGTCGCAAGGGATAGTGTCCGACCCGATTCGAGCCCGCCATATGTGAGCGAACGCTCGCCAGTGCCGAGTTGGCGCTGACGCTCAACCAGCTGGTCCCGAAGGTCGGTTAGAAGGCCGACATATCCGGCGGAACCCGTCAGCGAAGAAACCGACATCAGACGCCTCCCCTACGGCTAACTAATAGACAGCAGCTGATCGAACAGCTCATCGACCACTGAGATAATCCGGGCATTCGCTGCGTAGGTATTTTGCAGATTGACCAGAAGGGCGAGCTCCTCATCGATACTGACACCCGTTTCAGACGAGTAGCGATCTTCCAACGAGACCAGGATGTCTTCAGCAGCTTGCGCATCGCCCCGGGCAAGGTTCGCCTCGCCTGTCTTCTGGCCGATAAAATCGCGCAGAAAGTCTGAGACGCTCGTGGTCAAAGACCGTGTGCCCGATACGCCTGTTTGTTCTGAGAAGGTTGTCTCTGGAGCGTTCAAACGATCCAGGAGTTCACGTGGCCGCGTTGGGTCACCAATTGGCGTCTCGGGCGTCGTCTGAGAAATGATAAGACCGGTCGGATCAGCTGCGATTTGCGTATTCAGCGTTATTCGCCGCGCAAAACCATTAAGCTGCTCAGTTCCGTCAACACTTCCCGAGTAGACGGAGCTGCCAGCGCCGGGATCGATGAAAAGCGGCAGCGAACTGCCCGAACCGGTGATCCCGGTCGCGGTTCGAACGGCTGCAGCGGAAACAACGTTTGAGTTGCCGACGGCGCCGTCATCAAGAATGCGGACTGTCCCGCCGCCCTGGTCAGAGACCGCGAAATCTGCACCGAGCGCTGCTTGAATTTGATCGTCCAAAGATGCCAAACCGGTCGTGAAGTTGAGGCCGATTACGGTATCATCCTGGCGCGCGGTCAAATCATTGCTGAGCGGATATCCGGCCGCGTCGTCTGCCCGGACAAACGTGAACACCTGGGGCGTCCCACTGATTTCAACCGTGACGGTGGCGCTATCTCCCGGAAGAAGTCCCGAAAGATCGATATCGAAACCCGTGGCCCCTGCCCCGTCATTTGCGGCTGTTCCATTGATCGGGACATCCGAAAACGACCGCGAAAGAGCCGCTGCGAATTCGTCCAGTTGGCGTTGCGCTTCGACAAGGGTGTCATCGCGCATTTCAATGAGGCCGCCGAATACCCCGCCGCGCAATGCCCCGTCACGGATAAGGTCGATCTCAAACCCCTCACCAATGATAGAGACCGTCCCGACGCCCCGTTCTGCAGGGTCATTGGAATACAATGCCTGCTCATTGATGTTGGCACGCCGGTCAAAGCTGAGTGTTGCTCTTTCGCCGTCCAAGAGGCGCGCACCGCTTGCTGTATAAATAGCGACGCTTTGATCCACACGACGAATGACGGTGAGATCGAGATAGCTCGAAAGTTCCCCGAGTATTTGATCTTGACGATCCAGGAGGTCGGGCGCAGACCGCCGCGCCACACCTGAATTCACAATCGACTGGTTTACACTCTCAAGGTCCTCAAGGAGATTGTTGACCGTCGTGACCGCATCGGAGAGCTGCTGTTCCGCGTCACCCCGCATCGCCTGCACGCTGTCCGATAGCGCGTTCAGCCGTTGCGCCAGAACTTGAGCATCGGAGACCGTCTGGACCTGGATCGCGGGCGACTCCGGAGTGGTCGTCAGCGCCTGAAGACCGGCCTTAAAGTCATTGAAGATCGAATCGAGTGCGCCGCTACTCCCCGGCGCGCCGTAAAGAAGATCGATCTGCTCATAGAAAGCGGCCGATGTTGCGGCGAAACCGTATCGGGTCCGCTCGGCCTGGATTTCCGAGAGAAGCAGCTCAGACGTCTCACGACGCAGACCCTCGAAATTGACACCGAGGGTCTCCGATCCTGTGACATTTGCGGATTGGACTGCGGTTTTGCGCGTGTAGCCGGGCGTGTCGGCATTCGCGACGTTGCGCGAAGCCGTGCTGATGCCCTGCTCGACCACCTGAAGCCCAGAGAGCGCTGAAGTGAGCGCGCTTGCTAGTCCCATCTCTCGTCCGCTCTAAGCATTATGCGTGACACCTCCGACATCGTCGCTATCGGACGATGTTCAGGACCTCCTGGAACATCTCATCGGCTGTCGTGATAATCCGCGTATTCGCGCTGTAGGCCTGCTGCGTCACAATCAGCTTTGTAAACTCTTCTGAGATCTCACTGTTGGAGCTCTCAAGTGCTGAAGCGATGATATTGTTGCCGTTCAGAAGGATCGGGGGGCCGGAGTCCGCGGTTTGGATGAAGGCGCCGCCATCGCGCTTCTCTAGCCGGTTGTCAGCGTTGAACGCGACGAGTGTCACCTCTGCCAAATCAACCGTCTCGCCATTGGTGTAGGATGCCGAAACGCGACCAGCGTCCGTTATCCGCACCGATGAGAACTCGCCGACAGGAAAGCCGTTCTGGCGCAGTTCTAAGATGTTGATCAAACCACCATTGTCATCGAACTGCGTGAGGCCGTTCGCTCCGAAATCGATGGTGAAGTTCTGAAGCGGCGTGCCGTTAATGGTCGCGCCGTTGATGGCGAGTTGGCTGTTTGCGGGCGCCGTCAGATTACCGTCGGCGCCGAAAACAAAGTCGGTGCCCGTGTTCCGCCATGCGGGGGCCGCACCAGTAGCGTTGGAGTCTTCAAGATAGAAGAGGTTCCAGGTTTCGGCACCGGGAGCATTGCTGGTCTTTGCCCATCGCAGCTGCAGGTTGGCATCCGCACCGGAGGCGACATAGGCGGTAATTGCGCCACCTGATATTGATTGATCGAGGAACCTGGGCTCATCCGTAGCACCTACGAAGCCAACACCGGCTGTGGTTGGGTCAGCGGCATACCCCACAGGGTTCAACAACTCGCTGTTCGGTATTGTCGGGTCGGCCTGCTGATTAAAGGGGAAAGCTGGAATGTTCGCGCTGTAGGCGATCGATGTTGTCGCGCGCGCCGGCAGGAGGTCACTTGTCACCTGAATGAGCTGCGGCTGCGTACCAACAACGTTGCCGGTCGTTTGGTTCACCGGCAAACCTTTCAAGAAGTAGCCTGCACCATTGACGAGATACCCTTCCGCGTCCCGCTCAAAGTCGCCACGGCGAGTGTAGAGATCGAGATCATCAAAGGTCGCCTGACCGTCACTGATACCATCCGACTGACCGACGATGAAAAAGCCGTCACCATTGATCGCCATGGCTGTCGGAGATGCAGTGTCGATGATGTCACCTTGGACGTCATTTGTGGCTCGAGACTCCACTCGGACGCCTGCCGCCTCCTGGCGTGTGGCGTTGCTATCATTCACAAGGTCCTGAAAGCTGACATCGGTACGCTTGTAGCCCACCGTCTGCGAGTTCGCGATGTTGCCGGAAATCTGTTCAAGCGAATACGCTTGGACCGAGAGTCCGGTCACAGCCGTGTTCAACGCAGAAAAAATACCCATCGATACGAAACTCCAGTTTGCCAGCCCGCAGGCGTGTTCGGTTTCGTGTCTGCGAGCCTTGTGCCAAAACGTGCATCTGCGATAACCACGTAAAATCAACGAGATAGAGATTAGGCCGTTTTGACCACGCAGCCGGGAAGCAGGTAGTCTTTACCGGGCATCGGGCAATTTTTGCCGCGCTTGCCACATGCCGGAGGGCCTCGTAAGACGGGTCAACTCAGCGAAAACGGAGACCAAGCGTGCGTTTTGAAGGGACAGATCGGTATGTCGCCGGTCAAGACATGCAGATCGCGGTCAACGCCGCAATTTCGCTTGAACGACCGCTTCTCGTGAAGGGTGAACCCGGCACAGGCAAGACCGTGCTCGCCCGGGAAGTTGCCTCTGGCCTCGGACTGCCAATCATCGAGTGGCACATCAAGTCGACGACGAAAGCGCAACAGGGGCTTTATGAGTATGACGCGGTGACCCGCTTGCGCGATTCCCAACTGGGCGATGAGCGCGTCAAAGATATCGGCAACTACATCAAACGCGGGAAGCTCTGGGACGCGTTCGTCAATCCGACCCGCCCCGTCCTTTTGATCGACGAGATCGACAAGGCCGACATCGAGTTTCCAAACGATCTCCTTCAAGAACTCGATCGGATGGAGTTCTTCGTCTACGAGACGGGCGAAACCGTTTCCGCCGACCAACGGCCAATCGTGATCATCACATCGAACAATGAAAAGGAATTACCCGACGCCTTTTTGCGCCGCTGCTTCTTTCACTACATCCGCTTTCCAGACGAAGAAATGATGCAGTCGATTGTCGATGTGCATTTCCCCGGCATCAAGCAGAGGCTGGTGCGTGAGGCTATGACGGTCTTTTACGGTATCCGCGAAATGCCAGGTTTGAAGAAACGACCGTCCACATCCGAACTTTTGGATTGGCTGAAACTCCTCTTAAACGAGGACGTCGATCCCGAGACCTTGCGGGAAACCGAAAGCCGCAAACTGATACCGCCGCTTCACGGCGCACTTTTGAAAAACGAACAGGACGTGACGCTGTTTGAGAAACTCGCCTTTATGGCACGGCGCGACGGACGCTAGCTGAGCGGAGTGCTACTTCTCATCATTGATTGGCGCCGGACGTCGCTCGCGGACGCGGTCATCAAATTGCATCTTCCAGTACGCAATCTGCGCACCAGCCTTGCCAAGCAAGCCACCGCCCCAGCGCGTCTGAAACGGCTCAAACAGCCGCCAGCGGTCATCGCCATAGACGACTGCGCCAGCCACAAGGTGGGCGCAGGCAGCCGTCGTGTTCAGACCATGTCCGCCAAAACCCGTGCACGCCCAAACGCCATCGTCCAGAGGGCCCACAAGCGGCATCTTCGTTCGCGTATACGCCATCAATCCCGTCCAGGCGTGATCAATCGCTACCGATTGAAGCTGCGGGAAGACGGATGTCAGGTCGCCATGCATACGCTTGGCAAGACTGTTCGGCGACGGCTTAAAGGTGGAAATTCTGCCACCCCAAAGCAGGCGCCGACCCTCCGGCGAGGGAACAAGTCGATAATAGTCGCTCGCCCGCCGCGTATCGGCGATGCAACCATTGAAGCGGATCGCGTCACGCTCACGACTGGAAAGGGGTGCGGTCGTCACGACATGCGTTGAAACCGGGATGACGGCGCGATCGAGCGCGCGAAAAACACCCCTCTGATAAGCGCTGCCAGCGAGCACAACCTGCTCAGCCATCACCTCACCGCGGATCGTGTCGATGCGCCATTTCCAATCTTGACGCGTGATCGAAAAAACCGGTGTCTGCTCATAGATATCGACGCCCGCATCGCGCGCGTCACGGGCAAGCACGCGGGTATAATAATACGGGTCGATGTGAAAAGGCGCAGGGTCAAGAAGCCCGGCATGATAGGACAACGTCCTCAGATACCCATAGACCTGCTCTCGCCGGAGGAATTCTTTCTCTGTTCCATAGGTCTCGTTCATATGCTCCGCATGCCAACGCAGCTCGTCGACATCGGCATGGCGTTGAACGGTCAGATAGCCCTCGCCGTGCACCAATCGCCTGAGCCCAAAATGGCGAAGGTCGGACTTCACCGTTTCGAACCCTTCGACAGAGAGATCGTAAAGCTCTTTCGCCTGCTCTAGGCCAACCTGCTCTTCGATGTCGCGCATGGAGAGCGCGTAACCGGGCGAGACAAAGCCACCATTGCGGCCCGAGGCACCATGACCGACGCGTTGCGCTTCCAGGAGGACGACCGGAATGCGCGCGAATGCCAGAGCGCGCGCAACATGCAGCCCCGCCAATCCGCCGCCAATGACACAAACGGGGGTCGCAACCGACACCGTTTCTGGGGGGTCAAAGCGCAGCGGCGTGGCGTTCGCATGATAAAACGTCGCCGGGTCGTCATCCCGCGCCATTCGCGCCCTGCTCCGATCGGTTAAAACTCATACTCGCCCCGCACTCGACGACCGTCGATCAACGCCGCCGGTGGACCGCAGGCTACTCCCGGGTCTAGGCTTAGTGATAGAGGGCTGAACGCCCCAGCGCCGCAGATTCGGGAGATAACGCATTTCATCCACGTTTTCCAAGAGAACACTGATCCTCTGGCGTCATGCAAAGTCCAGTTGGTCGGATCCCTATTGTGATGATCACGACCGTCCGTTGAATGCGCGGGGTCGCGAAGCTGCACCGGTAATGGCACGCTGGATTGTGGAAAACGATCTATCGCCAGCGCTTATTCTCTCGTCAACGTCGCTTCGCACACGAGAAACCATTCGCCCGCTCATGAAGCTCCTGCCGGGGCATCGCGCGCCGGATTTTGAACGCGGCCTCTATCTGGCGAATGAGGCAGCCCTCATGAAGCGGATCAGCGCGATCCCATCGGCGGCCAAAAGCGCCATGATTGTGGGCCACAATCCAGGGATGGAGGACGTTTGCGAACGGCTCATTTCAACCGTCACTCCGGAAGCGCAAGACGCCAATACATTCCGGCAAAACAAATTTCCCACCGCGGCCTGCGCGGTGCTGTCGGTCGAGGCGGAACGCTGGCGCGATGGGGTCGAGACCGGTTTCACCCTTGAAAAGTTCGTCGTTCCCCGCGATCTGATGGATGTCATCGACTAACGCCTGCTTGTTCTCGTCCGGCCGCCTCTTGTCTCAAAATCCCATCCTCTCCGTCTTCGACGAAGCCAAACTAACGCTTGAAAGCTTTGGCGATTTTGTCACCGACCAGTTTGATCGCACCCTTCGCATTGGCGTGACTGGTCTTTCTCGGTCGGGGAAAACCGTCTTCATAACGGCCCTTGTTCAGGCATTGGTTGGCAAAACGCCGACGCCGCTCTTCGGTGTGAAGTCTGAGGGCAGGCTCGCGCGCGCTGAGATCACGCCGCAACCGGACCTCGCAGTGCCACGCTTTCAGGCGGAAGAGCATCTCAAAACGCTCGCCATGCCAAACCGATCATGGCCGGAAAGTACACGCCAAATCAGCGAGATACGCATCGTTCTTCACTTCGAGACGACGCGCCGACTGATCGGCGGTTCGACCCGCAAAACACTGACGCTCGACATCGTCGATTATCCCGGCGAATGGCTCCTTGATCTCGGCCTTTTGGCAAAGGACTACCGAACCTGGAGCGAGGAGACGCTCGCCCTCACAAAGGAACCGACGCGCGCGCCAATCGCCGAACCATGGCTGGAAAAGGTTCGCGCGGTATCGCCGCTTGACCCGGACGATGAGCCGAAAGCGGAGGTGCTATCTGACGCATTCAAGGCGTATCTCCACGCCTGTCGGGACGCGCGGGTGTCGCAATCAACCTTGCCGCCCGGGCGCTTCTTGATGCCCGGCGACCTGGAGGGATCGCCCGCGCTCACCTTTTCGCCGCTGCCATCACCAGCAGAGCGCCCAGGCGAGCGGACACTCCATGCGCTCATGGCAAAGCGCTTTGAAGCGTATAAGGATCTGGTCGTAAGGCCCTTTTTCGTCGAGCATTTTGCCAAACTCGACCGTCAGATCGTGCTCGTCGATCTCCTGTCTGCATTGAACGCCGGCCCGAACGCCGTACGCGACTTGGAGCGGGCCTTGAGCGATACGTTGTCCGTGTTTCGCACGGGTCGGCGTTCGCTACTTTCGGCGCTTTTTGCGAGGCGCATTTCGAAAATCCTGTTCGCTGCAACGAAGGCCGATCTCATCCACCACGCCAATCACGACCGGCTGGAAACGCTGCTTGCGGCCCTCGTTTCCAGAAGTCGGAACGCAGCCGACATGACCGGCACGGAAGTTGGACTGGCTGCCCTTTCATCAGTTCGCGCCACGCGAGAGACGATCATCTCCCGCGATGGCGCAGATCATGAATGCATCGTCGGCACGCCGGAAAGTGGCGAGATCATCGGCGGCAAGACCTTTGACGGCGAAAAGGAAACCGCGTTCTTTCCCGGTGACTTACCCGATGACATTGCGACGATACTCGATCCAAAGGCGGCGCCCTACACCGGCCTTGAAAGCCTGACGAGCGACGCGCATGCAGACCTTCGTTTCCTCAAGTTCCGCCCACCGGAATTTCCAGACGCTGCGGTCGAGCCGCGCTTTGCAATGCCGCACATCCGGCTCGACAAAGCGCTGCAATTTCTAATCGGGGATGCGGTGTCATGAGCGACGAAAAGCGCAAGCCCCTGGTCTTTGAGGTCGAGCCCGAGCCTGAAGCGGAACGCGAAATCAAGAAAGAGGCGCCACCGAAGGCCGCAAAGCGACCAGAAGTCTTTGATCCTCCGCGGATGGATGAGCCTTCACTTCCCGCGGTCACCGCGATTGAGAGCATCGCCGACAATGCCGGACGTGGGTTTCGCTGGGGCCGCGTCCTGATTGGCGCCCTGGGCGGGCTCCTCTCCATCACCATCGGTGTCTGGTTCTGGTCACTAACTGAAAGCCTCTTTGCCCGCCTCCCAGCACTTGGCTGGGTCTCGCTGACGCTTGTTGGCATCGCCCTGTTCGCCGCACTCGCCATCGTGACGAAGACCTTTGCGAGCTATCGGCGCCTTCGGGAGATCACGTCGCTCCACAAACGCATTGATGACGCCGGTCCAGCGCTCTCCCTCAAGGAGGCGCATGCGATCGGTGATGAGATTTTCCTGCTCTTTCGCGATAGAGCCGACATGGCTGCCGCGAGACAGGCCGTAAACCGACACCGCAACGATGTCATGGACGGCGCCGACTATCTCGCAATCGTCGAAAAGGCACTCCTTGCGCCGCTCGATGCGCGGGCAACGTCTCTGATTTCAGATGCGGTAAAGCGGGTCTCGGTCGTGACCGCCGTCTCTCCTCGTGCCTTCATTGATCTCGCTGTCGTGCTCTATGAGAATGCACGGCTCATATCGAGGCTTGGCGCGCTTTATGGAGGACGGCCGTCGCGGCTTGCCTTCCTCTCGCTTGCGCGCCGCACGTTCGAGCATCTTGCCGTCACAGGCGCGGTCGCCGTCGGCGACTCCGTCCTCCAACAAGCACTCGGCCACGGTCTCGCCGCCAAACTCTCTGCGCGCCTCGGCGAAGGTGTTTTGAACGGATTTCTGACGGCCCGTATCGGTCTATCAGCAATGGATGTGTCGCGACCTATGCCATTCAACGCATCACCGCAGCCACGTTTTTCCCAATTGATGTCGGAGGTTACGCGGCTTTCCTCAAAGGACGAGGAAAAAGTCTAAGTGAATCTGGCCTGAAAAGGTGCATGTGCGGAAGCATTGATTAACCGCTTGGCTCTACGGTTTGGAAAGCATGCGGGCCAAAGTGGAGTGATGAGTATGGCACGACGTTGGATCAGCGCGGTTGTTGCAGCCGTTGCGGCATTGGGATTGCAAGCCTCGCCAGGGCTGGCGAACGACAGCACCAAGATGCTTCACAAGATGGTTGGCACTTGGAAGGGAAATGGCCACCTCGCCTACACCCAGGAATGGACCTTCAACTTCAAATGCGAAATTGAAGGAAAGCCAGGAATCATTGACCGACAGGTCGATCTCATGGGGCGGTGCTGGTCTGGCCCGATTTGGAGTTCAATGGGTGCCGCACTTCGCTACAATCCTCGGACGAAATCCTATGTGGGCAAGTTTCGCGATGGCACGAGCACGTTTGTGATCGACATTGCTGGCAAACGCTCCGGCCAATCCATGGCCCTGGACTTGAGTCAAGGGCACCAGCGTGGCGCGCTCGATATGACCTTTCAAGACCAAGACAGCCTCGTTCTGTCGGTCGCCATCGTTGACCCGCGCACCAAGGCGCGCCGCAAAGTCGTCGACCTCAACCTTGAGCGCCAGCCCACCCGGCTTTCAAGGCTCGACTAGCATCGCGCCCTTCTGATATTCTGGCGCCTGCAAATGAAGAGTGGGCGCCATGTTCCTGAAATTCTTCGCAGAATTGCGTGACGCGGGTGTCCCGGTGTCAGTGCGCGAATATCTGACTCTGGTTGAAGCGCTCGACTGTGATGTGATCGGCCGCGCTCCAGAAGAGTTTTATCACCTTGCCCGAACGGCCATGGTGAAAGACGAACGCTATATTGATCGCTTTGACCGCGTTTTCTCACATGTCTTCAAAGGGTTATCAGCACTTTCGGAGGGGCTAGAACAAGAGATCCCAGCGGAGTGGCTGGAAAAGCTCGCCGAAAAACACCTGACCGAAGAAGAAAAAGCCCAAATTGAAGCGCTCGGCGGGTGGGACAAGCTGATGGAAACGCTCCGCGAGCGCTTGAAGGAGCAGGAGAGCCGTCACCAGGGCGGCTCCAAATGGATCGGAACCGCGGGCACCTCCCCCTTCGGCGCATATGGCTACAATCCAGAGGGGGTCCGCATCGGCCAGAAAGAAAGCCGCCACCGTCGCGCGGTCAAGGTGTGGGACCGTCGAGAGTTCAAGGACTTGGATGACGATCTTGAACTCGGCACGCGGGGCATGAAGATCGCGCTCAGGCGCTTGCGAAAGTTTGCGCGCACGGGTGCTGCCGAAGAGTTCGATCTCCAGGAAACAATTCGCGAGACTGCACATCACGGCTATCTCGATGTCCGCATGCGGCCTGAGCGGCGTAACGCCATTAAGGTGCTTTTGTTTCTCGACGTCGGCGGATCGATGGATGATCACGTCGAACGATGCGCTCAGCTCTTCTCCGCCGCGCGCTCAGAGTTCAAATCGCTCGACGTCTTCTACTTTCATAACTGCCTCTATGAATATGTCTGGACGGAGAACAAACGCCGCTGGAGCGAGCGGACATCCACGCATGATGTGCTTCGGACGTTTGGCCCTGACTACAAAGTCATTTTCGTCGGCGACGCATCGATGAGCCCCTATGAAATTTTGATGCCTGGCGGCGGGGTTGAGCACTTCAATGACGAAGCGGGCAGCGTCTGGCTCAAACGCGTGATGGAGCGTTTTGCGCACGTTCTTTGGATCAATCCAGTGCCCGAAGGCCGTTGGGGCTGGACGCCCTCGATTGACCTGATTTCCCAGCATTTCGAGGGGCGAATGGTACCCCTCACCCTTGAGGGTTTGGACGAAGGAATGCGGCTTCTCTTGAAGTGAAAAGACCGAAAATATCGCCGAGATATTTCGTCAATTTTTACCATTCCGCTTGCCCAAACAGTTAATCAAACGCCGATAGCCTCCGCACAAACAGAAGTGCGGAAGAGTTATGGCCAATACGAACGCAGGCGACGTCCTTTCAGGCGTGAGAGCCAGCGCAGCCAGTGCAAGCGTCTACAGCAGCCGGGTTCTTTCGACCCGTGATGCCGTCCTCGATATTAAACCGGAATGGGATGCGCTGTGCGCCAGACAGTCAGGCCCAACAGCGTTTCAGTCTCATGCCTTCTGCATGGCGTGGATGGACGCGAACGTTTTTTGCCAGAACGCGAAGACCTCCGCGCGCATCATTACCATTCGCAATATGCAAGGCGCTTTAGTCACGCTTTTCCCACTCGCCGTCTCAAATTCTCGCGTCCTTCGGACGGCAGAATGGATTGGCGAACCTTTGATCCAATATGGTGACGCACTTATTGATCCCCAGGCGGATGCAGAAGCCATCCGCGTCGCGTTATCAAATGCCACCGGCGACGACTTCCTCGTAGACGCCTTCCATTTCCGAAAAGTCAGGAAAGACAGCCGGATACAGGCACTCCTTGATCTTAAAGGCGTGCAAGTCGGCGAAGCGGAAGAAGCTGCTATCATCGACCTCGACGCGCACGACTCCTACGATGCCTACGCGAAAGCGACCTTTTCGAACCGTTCCCGCAAGAACCGTCGAAAGAAAAGGCGCACGCTCGAAGCGGAAGGCACGCTCTCTTTCGATATCGCAGACGACCCGGCGAAGGTCCGCGAAATTCTAGATACGGCGCTGCGTTGGAAACGTGAGTGGCTCGCAGAACGCGGTCTCACGAGCCGCGCGTTTGCAGACGAGCATGCGCTTTCAACTCTTGTGGATGTCGCTGACACGCCAGGCACAAGTGCCGTCGCCGGTGTTCTTCGGCTTAATGGCGCACCGGTTTCAGTGGAGTTTGGCTTCCTCGATGATTACGGCTTCCTCGCCTATCTCGGCTCATATAATCCAGCCTATGACCATCTAAGCCCCGGCAAGATTGCCATGGAAGAAATGGCACGTGCGCTGATGGATAGAGGCTACGCCCGATACGATCTCTTAGCGCCCAATTCCGAGTACAAGAAGCATTGGACCGAAGACACCCATCCGGTCGCGGATTACTTCGTGCCATTGTCAATCATGGGCCTCGCCTACCGAAGCATCTACCTCAATCTCCTTCGATCACAGCTGAAAGACTTGTCGCAAAAGGCGCCACCTTGGCTCGTTTCCGCCGGCCTACGCGCCAGAAACAGTCTCAAATAGGTATGCGCTTTTTTCCGAGGTAGTTTAAATCTACCGATCGTCCTAAGCTGAGCGCCTCGCGAATTCGCGTACGCGTAGGGCTGGGAATGACATCTCACATCGATAGTACGACACCGCCTGAGAAAAACTGGCGACGCGCTGCATTATTGCTGATGGTGATGGCGGCGGTGATGCAGTTCGCATTTGCGGCGTGGTGGACGCTGATTAAGAACTTCGCCGTCGACGAAGGCGGGTTAACAGGCTTTGAGGTCGGCGTTCAGGAAACGATCCGCGAGATCCCAGGTTTTCTCTCGTTTCTCGTCATTTATCTCATCCTCTTCATGCGCGAACAGACGATTGCGCTCGTGTCGCTCATGATTCTGGGGATCGGTGTCGCGCTAACAGGATATTTCCCAAGCATTATAGGGATTTACATCACGACGCTCATCATGTCCGTCGGGTTTCACTACTACGAAACCGCTGCGCAATCGCTGCAACTTCAATGGTTGCTGAAGGCAGAGGCACCGGCAATCCTGGGCAAGATCGTGGCAGTCGCCTCAGGCTCGCAACTGGCGGCCTATGGGCTGGTTTACGTGTTGTGGCGCACGTTCGATATCGGGTTTCAATCCGTTTTTCTGATTGCTGGCGCAGTCACCCTCCTCTGCGCGATCATCCTTTGGGTGACGCAGCCGCGCTTTACGCTCGGCGCGCCGCAACGAAAATCCATCGTGCTTAGAAAGCGTTACGGGCTCTACTACGCGCTCGTTTTCATCGGCGGCGCGAGGCGACAGATCTTTACGGTCTTTGCTGGTCTCCTCATGGTCGAAAAGTTTGACTATGAGGTCCACGACATTGCCTTGCTATTTCTTGTGAACGGCGTCGTTGCGATGGTCCTTGCGCCCTATGTCGGACGGCTGATCGGCCAATGGGGAGAGCGAAAAGCACTGATTTTGGAGTATATTGGACTGATCGGCGTATTCACTGCATACGCTTTTGTCGAGAACGCGACGGCGGCCGGTGTCCTCTACATTTTGGATCACGCATTCTTCGCACTCGCGATCGCTATGAAGACCTACTTTCAAAAGATCGCCGACCCGTCAGATATTGCGCCGTCGGCGGGTGTATCGTTCACGATCAACCACATTGCTGCGATCTTCATCCCAGTCATCTTCGGCGCTGTCTGGCTTTTCAGTCCCGCCGCCGTTTTTCTCGCGGGCGCTGCGATGGCCTGCGGCTCCCTTATACTCGCATTCATGGTCCCCCACGTTCCCCGCCCCGGGGTCGAATTCGCTTACAAAGAAAGGCGTCCCGCCGCTGCGGCAGAATAGTCAGCGATCCGCGTCGGAAACTGAGCTAGGTTGAGAACTCATGATGATCAGATCGCTTTTTACCTTCGCCGCCTTCTTCCTTTGCGCAGTCGCTGCAACAGACATATCCGAAGTGCGCGCCGAGGTACGCATCGACATCAAAACAGAGTACTACACCGTGCGCGGACGCACCGTGGAAGCACTTGATGACTCGATTTCACGAAACGCACCGATCTTGAACGGCGACGCCCAAGCTCTCGGGCAAGCGCGACTGCAGTTTAAATCGAACGTCCAAGGCGTAACGGAAAACGGCAAATGCCGGGTCACTAACCCGGGCGTTGATTTGGCAGTCGTTGTGGTTTTGCCGCGTTGGCGAGACGAAAAAAGGAGTGGTCAAGATCTCCGCCTCCTCTGGCGGAGTTTTTCCGGCTACATCGCAGCGCATGAAGCGCGTCACGTCGAAATAGCACGCAAACACGCAGAACGCTTGAAGCGCATGTTCACGCGCGTTCCCGATGCTCCAACATGCGATATGCTCCAGTCGCGACTAGAGGCCGGCGCAAAACGCATCTTGTCCGAGCACCATCGGGAACAATTGCGCTTTGATGAGGTGGAGCAAAGGCGGATGGCACGTGCGATCCGCAGATCGCTCACGCGCCGCTAAAATCTCAGCTCGCTTTTAGCCCTGGCTCTCGGGCAGATGCAAAATGATCCCGTCCAACTCGTCGGTGATCATGATCTGGCACGCGAGACGGCTATTCGGCTTCACGTCAGCCGCGAAGTCGAGCATATCTTCTTCCATGGGTTCCGGTTCGCCGGTTTTCGCGGTCCACGCTTCGTCTACGTAGAGGTGGCATGTGGCGCATGCGCATGCGCCCCCGCATTCTGCTTCCATAACCGGGATCATGTTTTTGACGGCCGCTTCCATGACAGTGGAGCCCGCGTCAGCTTCGACGTCGTAGTGTTTTCCTTGTACGTCGATGAACTTGATTTTCGGCATCACAGGGGCACTCACCATCCATCTTGATCCGACATGTGACGCGGCTTGGCTTGACTGTCGTTCGCCAGCTTTAGTGCCTCTTCGCGCGCCTAATTCGGATTTATTCCAATTTCAGTTTCTATGGAGATTTCTGTCTCTTGGATCACCGTGTCAAGGCGTTTGAGAGCCTCTGCATAGGCGGCTGCCGGAAGCGCGGAAATCTCGATCAACTCCGCGATTTCACCGATGGCGTTTGCGCCAATACCGCGGGCTGATCCC
Source organism: Pseudomonadota bacterium (assembly GCA_039026395.1). Lineage (GTDB taxonomy): Bacteria > Pseudomonadota > Alphaproteobacteria > Rhizobiales > JAKSCL01 > JBCCMK01. Next base: position 36,975 of record JBCCMK010000015.1, read on the forward strand.
TTCAGCGTATGGGCCAAACGCTGACGCGCCTCTAAATCCATCTCGGTGGAGAGATCGTTTTGGAGTGCTCGGGCCTGATCGCGGAACATTTTTAGAATTTCACCCTTCAAGGCCGCATCGCCGAAAGTGACGCGATTGAGATGTTCCAGATCCAATATTTTAGCGTTGGTTGGAGCAGTCATGAGGAAGCTCGTACGCGAATTTGAACGAAGCGGGTTAGCCCCTTGCGTTTAAATGCGATTCTGGTCACGGAAGAAAACAATTCGCGCTCGCCACCAATTAATCGGCGAAATGTGGATAAGCCTACGCGCAAATCGCGAACTGGTGCGGTTTTCACACACGCAAAAGGATTGAGCCGGGCGACGCTAAGTGGTTCATATGTTGCATCCTTTGACGTCTAAAACGGTCGTGGGACACGCGTTAACTCTTTTTAAACTTTCGGCGTCAGCGCTATTCTTTTTTGCGTTGACTCCTTTTAATATGCGCTGGCGGCGGTGTTCGGACATTTAGCGCGTTGAGTTGAGTAAATGGCCGGTCATCCACGGGAGCGATAAACGGCTCGCGTACGATTTGATGAACGGTGATGAGGAGTTCGATTTCGCTGAATAGTCCCGAGTTTTGGACCTCAGCGGCGTAGTCGGATGAAGAGGCAACGGTAATGGCGAAGAAAACAACAAACCCGAGTAAGGCCGCATCGGACGCCGGTGTAGCAGCGGTTGAAGAAGCGCTGCTGTCTGATCTGGTGCTCGATGATGGTGCCGACGGAAACGCCGCGCGGGACGTCGAGGTTGACGAGCTTGATCGCCGGATCGAACGAGCCGTTGCGTCGATCGATGACGAGCTCAACCAGAACCGGACAGAAAAGCCCGCAAACGACACCCTTGCTGATCAGACCGCCTACCCCGCGAACGACGACCGTCCTTCAGTTGCCTCACTGATCCACGGGTTGTCATCTCGGCCGAAGCGCATGCCGTTTTGGATTGCAGCGCTCCTCTCGCTCGTGTGGGGTGGCGCTGCCCTCTGGTATGGAATGAATTTCCTCAACGTCGACATCGCGACCTTCACAAACCTGACAGCACTTGGTGCGTCGCCCACGGCATTGACGCTCGCGGTCGCGACCATCGTTCCAATCTTCTTCTTCTTTGTCATGGCGATCATGATCTATCGCGCGATGGAGATGCGTCTTGTTGCGCGGTCGATGACCGAGGTTGCGATGCGCCTCGCCGAACCAGAAGACGTTGGCCTCTCCGCCGTGATGTCGATCGGCCAAGCTGTCCGTCGCGAAGTCTCAGGGATGAGCGACGGCATTGAACGTTCACTCGCGCGTGCTGGTGAGCTGGAAGCGCTGGTGCATGCCGAAGTCGCGTCCCTGGAGCGGTCTTACCACGACAATGAATTGCGCATTCGCAGCCTTGTCGAACAGCTCGTCAGCGAGCGGGAAGCAATTCTCAACAATGCCGAGCGGGTCCGCGCTTCAATTGCGGTTGCCCAAGAAGACCTCCGGCAGGATCTCGCCAGCCTTTCGGACCGCCTGACGATGACGGTTGAAGAAGCCGGTTCTCACCTCGCAAACACGCTCCTTAATAAAGGCGATCAGGTGACCGCGGCGATTTCGTCGACTGGTGACACCATCCTTGAGACGCTGGAGGAGCGCGGATCATCCATCATCGATCGGCTTTCGACGACCGGCGGTGACATCACCGAAAAGTTCATGTCGTCGGGCGACCAGATCGTCACGACCCTGACTTCCAAGGGCGATGATATTAACAGCATGCTCTCGACCCAGGGCGTCGAAATCACCGGTAACATCCAAAACACCGGTGAAGCCGTTGCTGGCCGCATCTCGGTTGAGGCAAACGCGCTCTACGGGAAGCTGAACGACTCGGCGTCCGCGATTGAGACGGCGCTGAAGAGCCAGGCCTCAGCCGTCACTGAGGCGCTCGATACGACGACGACAGCGCTCACGCAGCAGATCGCCGAAGAGACGAACGAAGTGAATGATCGCCTCCGCGAGACGGCGACCTACTTTGCTGACACGCTCGCGCGTCAGGGCGAATCTGTGAATGTGTCGCTGCAGGACACGGGCGAAACCGTCACGGCGCGCATCGCAGAGGAAACAGGCCGCCTGAACGAGCAGCTGGAAGCGACAGGCTCCACAGTCGAACAGACGCTCTCGACCCAAGGTCAGCGTCTGAACGAAATCCTGACAAAGACCGGTGGCGAAGTCTCAACCGTCCTCACCGACAAGAGCCGCGAATATACAGAACAACTCATTTCCGCGAGTGCGCAGATTGCCAAGTCCATGGCACTCAGCGGTGGCAAAGTCAGCGAGTCTCTCGAAGCAACGACCGCACGCCTTACAGACGTGGTCGTCAACCGCGGCCAATCGATTGCCGACAAGCTGGCGCAGCAGGCCGACCTCATCGACGACACGATTTCCGTGCGGGGTGCGTCCTTCGTCTCTGAACTCACCGACAAGGCAACAGCCCTCACCTCCGGCATCGAAATCCAATCGACGGCGTTGCTTGAAGGCCTAGCGACGACGGAACTCACGCTTGGTCAGACACTGGATTCCCGTCTCGGCGCCGTCACGTCGACGCTTGAACGCCATTCGGCGACCGTGGACGAAGCGCTCGCCGAACATGAGCTCGCGCTCGATGAAAAACTCGGTACGCGCTTTAACGAGCTCAATCGTTCGCTCGATAGCTATGCATCGCGCGTCGAAGGTACGATGCGGATGAGTGTGAGCGAAATCGCCGACTCAGCCGAAATGCATGTCGGTCAGCTTACGACCCGCCTTTCTGACTACGGCACACAGCTCGCTTCATCATTCTCAACGCATGCGCAGCATCTCTCCGGTCAGACAGAGACCCATGTCGACCTGCTTCAGACCACGCTCTCCGACTATGGGATGCGGCTTGATACCGTGTTTGAGGCAAACCGGGCCGTCATTGCCGATGGCATCGGCGAGAAGATCGATCAGATCGACACCCGTCTCAAGGTCGTCGGCGACACCATTAACACCGCGCTCTTCCAGGGTGCAGAGATGGTCGAGAAGACCGTCTCCATGGGAACGTCACGGATTGAAGGCGCTGTCGAGGGCGGCGTGAATTCGCTTGATGCGAGCCTCGAAGCACGCGGTGGGGCAATCAACGAGTCGCTACGTCAGCACATCGAAGCCGCAAATACATCGCTCGCCGAAGGCACGGACCGTTTGCAGCGCTCACTGCGAGATCGCGCACAAGGGCTTGGCCAGGCGCTCAGCGTCGGCGCTCAGGCGATCACCACCGCGCTCGAACAGGAACGCGAGAGCCTCGAGACGCGCCTCACCGCGCGTGCAGGCGACCTCAGCACTGTCGTCTCCAACCAGACATCAGCGATCGAGGACGTTATCGACACCCGCGCCGAGCGGATCAACGAGACGATCTCCATGCGCGCTGCCGAACTCAATGCATCGCTCGCAACGCGAGCGGCGGAGGTCGTGGAGAACTGGCAGAAGCAGTCAAAGGCCATCGACGAAACGCTCACCATGCGCGCAAACGCCGTCGCCGCGACATGGGAAACCCAAGCCTCCGAAATCGATCGGTTGTTCGAAAATCGCGCAACCGAACTCCGCGAGGCGTGGCAAAACCAGGCATCCGAGGTCGAAAACTCGCTGTCGGCCCGCGGCGAAGACCTCAAGCAGGTCATCGAAAACCGCACTTGGCATCTCGACGACGCACTCGGCAAGCAGACAGCCCGCCTCGACGACATCCTCGCCGTGCGCGGTGCCGAATTCAACGACGCGATCACCACCCGGACACGGGAACTGGCCTCAACGCTTGCCGAACAAGCTTCGACCATTTCGTCAACACTGGGTGCGGAAGCCGACCGAGTCACGGAAACATGGGGTAACGAAGTTACGTCCTTCAGCGAGGCCGTTTCCACGAGTGCAGACCGGGCAACGCAGCTCTTTTTCTCGAAATCAGCGGAAATCAACGAGGCCTTATCGAAGACATCAACCGAGATGGTCGATGCGTGGGGTTCAGAGGCTGCTAGGATCGACGCAGCGCTCGCCGAGAATGCCTCCCGCATTGATGCGACAGCGGGCGAATTCCGCTCAATAATTGAAGGTCAGTCTGAACAGATCTCCAACCAGTTCATGACGAGCAGCGGCACGCTTCACAAGGTGTTCACGGGCCAAATCAACCGCCTTGAACAATTGTCGACTGATCTGGAAAGCACCTTTGAGGAACGCACCAGCCGGCTCTCGACAGCGCTTGGCGATCGGAGCCAGGAAATCAGCACCATCCTTGCAAGCCAGATTGGCAGGATCGCTGAAACCTTCACCACCGGCACGCAAACGACCGTTACCCAACTCGAAACCCATAGCCAGGCTCTTGATAAGCTCCTCGACGATAAGCGGGTTGAACTTGACGCCGCGATTTCAGTTAAAGTCGGCAGCATCTCTGAGACGATCACGGATCGCACGCAGGAAGCGACCGACGCGATCACCGCGCGGGTCCGTGATGCAAGTTCCACGATCCTTGCCCGGACTGAAGAGATCAACGAGACCATCGCGTCGCGCAGTTCCGAACTCGCATCCATGCTCGATGGTCGCAGCAACGCGGTGATCGAAGCACTTGAGACGCAAACGACCCAAACGACGGATGCGATCGTCAATGCGGGCGCAAATCAGACGCGCGCAATGGAAGCGCGGGCTCTCGAAATCACACGCGACCTCGACCGTCACGCGAGCGAGTTTGAAGATCGTCTGCGCGGGTCTGGCGACTCGCTCCTGACCATCCTTGAGACGCGCGCGCACGATGCGGTCAACCACTTGGCCACCACCAATGAGTCGGTCGCGCAAAACGTCGGCGGCATTCTTTCAAGTCTCAATGACGCAAACGAGACGCTTCAGACGGTGCTTGCCTCAGCGGGCTCCAATCTGAGCCAAATCGAAAATGGGCTCGCAAAGCAAGTTGGCGCATTCCAATCCGCGGTTGTCGACGTCTCTTCGAAGACCGATCAGTCAGCGTCCATCGTTGCCGATCAGGTCAGTGCGCTTCAGTCAGTTTCGCAAAATGTCCTTCGCCAAGTGGACGAGACCGCGGGTGCGATTGGCAACGAGGCGGTTCGCCTCAACGAGTCGATCGCAGGGCTCCGCTCTTCAGGCGTAGAGGTCGAAAGCACATTGACCGAACGCCAGAAGGCGCTCGAAGACCTTTCAACGACGCTGGTGACCCGTGCCGAAGACATCGACCGGATGATGCGCGGCTTCAGTCAGGTCATCGACAATGCACTCTCCGCGTCCGACACTCAGATGCAGAAAGCCGTCGAAGACCTTACAGCCTCATCGACCACTGCCGCCGATCGCATCAAGTCGAGCGTCGAACGCCTGCAATCGGTGACAGGCGCGGACGCATCGAAAGCGGCAGAAATGGTCGAGGACACGGCTGCGCGGGTCATCTCTCAGATCACAGGCGCCCTCTCCTCAACGACGGATGGGTTCTCGTCGACGCTGAACGACCTCAAGCGCGTGACATCGGAAATCTCGCAGGAACTCGATGCGACGCGGGCAGAACTCAACCGCGGCTACATGGAGTTGCCGGAGGAAACCCGCCAGAATGCAGCCGCCATGCGGCGCGCGGTGGCGGAGCAAATCCGCGCTTTGAACGAGCTTTCAAGCATCGTTTCACGGCATGGTTCCGGCCTCGACGTTGCACGGCCCGCTCTAAGCGCGGTCGCGGCGGCACATGCACCGGTGGCAGCGTCGTCAGCACCTGCAGTCGCTGCCGTATCCGCTCAACCAGCGCCACAACCAACCGTGTCTACGCCGCCGCGCCAGGAACCCGTACGCGAAGCAGCGCCCACAGCACGCCAGCAGCAGGCCGCCCGACCAGCGGCTCCGTCGGCTGGTCGCCAGCAGCGGTCATCTGATCGCTGGTCGCTGTCTGACCTTCTCGCCCGTGCATCGGCCGACGATGATCAGGACCAAGCAACACCGTCTCCAGCGCTCAGCTCCCAGCCAGCGCCAGACGCAACGCTGAATTCGATCGTCAAGGATATCTCTTCCGCCCTTACCCACCCGAACCCAGCGGATCTTTGGCTGCGGTATCGGAGCGGCGATCGGGATGTATTCAGCCGTCGGATCTATTCGCTCCAAGGTCAACAGACCTTCGATGCGATCCGTGATCGGTACAGGAATGACGGCGCCTTCCGCAAAGAGATCGACGATTACATCGAAAGCTTCGATGTGCTCCTCGATCAGGTCAGCCGCAATGATAGCGACGGATCACTTGTGCGGACCTACATTGCCAGCGATACGGGCAAGGTGTTCCTCCTTCTCGGGCACGCAAGCGGTCGATTTGGGTAGAATCCCAACTTCTACCGCGGTCCACCGAGACGATGACCAAAAAAACGCGCCGCTGAGTAAGCGGCGCGTTTTTTGTTTCCTGACAACGTGCTGTGACTAGGCGATTGAGTCCTAAATTCGGCGCACCGCGAAGGCGACGATGTCGCGTTGCACCTCGGTGAACGCGCGATCTAGAGCGTTGACAACGGCCTCGACTTCATCGCCACTGCCCTGATCGGTCGCTTCAAAAAGGCGGGCCGCACGGACGCGTCCGTTTCGGTCATTCACAAGCTTGACGTAGAGCGACACAACGGCGCCCTCTGTCGGCGAATATTCGAACCGCCGGACTTCTGTCACGAGGATAAAGTCCGCTTTCAACCCATCCCCGTTCTGGCCGATCGCGCGAAACCGGTTGGAGTTTTCAAACGCTTGAGTGAGCCGCGCTTGAACCAGGCGCGGCAGTTGGTCGGTCCATTGGCTATCAGGGTAGTAAGAGACCCGCGCAGCATCCTCGCGCACCATGATGCGCTCGTTTGAAAGTGCGCTGATTGCCCGGGGTTCCATCACCACCATGTGGGCACTTGATCGCCCACCCGATGAGAACTCCCGAGCTGCCGAGAGATCATAGGTAGCGGGCGCAGAACCGCCTGTCGCGCAGGCAGAAAGCGCAAACGTTATGGCGACCACACTGGCGCGCCCGATTTTTCCAAATGTGTGGCGATCAATCATGCACTCTTCCCGGAACTCGACGCTATACTATCTCCGGTTAGGCCGATACTCCGGCACTTTTGATCCCCCCAGAATAAATTGCGATGGGTTTCTTTCAATATCCCGCACCACACTATTGAGCCGCGACACGGTTTGACGACTTTCGGATAGAAATGATTCGAGCTGGCCGAGCCCGCGATCCGAAAAGCGACCAATATCACTGACGACCGACGAGATTTGACCTTCAAGCGTCGATGCGGCCACCCGGACGCTCCGTGCCGCCGCTGCTGCATCTTGCAGCAACGCAGTTCCATCGCCAGCAACGAGACCGTCGACGCGTGATGTCAGCGTCTCCACCTGGCCCGCGACTTCCGCAAGGCGGGTCGCGACGATACTCGCATTCGAAATAAAGGCGGAGAGATCGTCAGCATTGTCCGCAAGGCTCGCTGTCACCGTTTCGGTGTTGGCGAGTGTGCGCTGGAAGACGCCTCGATTTTCCGCAACCACGGCATCGATATTGGCACTCAAGCGCGAGAGATCCGCAGCTGTCGAGCGCGCATCACGCATGAATTCTTCGACGAGTTGGCGATTGTCAGCAAGAGCGGAGGAAAACGCCGCGGTGTTTGAGAGCGTCGTCGTGACCGCCTCCGCATTGGTTTCGACCAACGTGTCAACGCGGCTCGCTACCCGGTCAAACGTCGAAGCGGCAGACCCAACGTCGGAGAGAAAGCCTTCAATGTCATCGGCATTCGCAGCAAGCGCGTCGGATAAAGTGGCGACGTTTGCCACTGTGCGATCGAGGTTTGCCCTATTTGACGTAATACGCTGCTCAAGAGCGTCGGCTGCCGACGCGATGCTGGTGCTGGCGGTATCAGCGTTTTGAAGTACACGGTCGACAGCGTCTGAATTGTCCGCCAACGCCGAAGAGAATGATGCGGTGTTGGAGAGTGTCGCCGTGAGCGCTGCGCCATTTGCGGCAACTAAAGCGTCGACCCGACCGACAATGCTGTCGAGCCCTGTCGCGGCAGAGCCAACTTCCGACAGGAACGTATCAACGTTTTCAGCGTTCGCCGCGAGGGTATCAGACAGTGTCGCGACATTTGCGATCGTGCGATCGAGGTTCTCGCTATTTGCCGTCAGCCGTTCTTCAACGGCCTCTGCTGCGCTTGCAAGCCTCGTTGTGGCGGTGTCCGCGTTCTGTATCACCCGTTCCACCGCGCCGGTATTGTCGGCGATGACTCGCGACACTTCTTGGGCGTTACGGATGACTGATGTGACGGCGACCTCATTGGCGATTACGAGTGCGTTTGCCGTTTGTGCCGCGCCCCTGATCTCTGCGACAGCCGCTTCGGCATTACTCAAAACGGAGCCGACAGCGCCTCGGTTCTCTTCAAGTTCGGTCGTGAACGACTCAACATCGCTCACAATGCGATCGATCCCAGTTGCCGAGTTTTCAAGCGAAGCCAGAACAGTTGTGAGGTTCTGGATCGTCTCGGCCAACTCTTCACGATTGTCTCCAAGGACCGCGTTCAAAGTATTAGAAACGCTCGCGATTTCCTCAGCCGCGCTCGCTGTGTTTGCGATCAGCGTATTGATCGTATCGGTGTTGCTTGAGAGCGCGGTTGAAAACGCCTCGAAGTTTTGAACGGACTGATCGATTGACGAACGATTGAGTTCGAGCGTTGCATTGAGCTGACCCATCACCGCATTCGCGGTCGACAGAATGCGCCGCGCGCCATCAACCAGATCATCGACCGCAGAACTCTCGCCGATGATAAGCGGCGGCGTGCCATTCTCATCGGGCCGCAATTGCTGGGCGTCGGGCGAGCCGCCCTTCATCTGGATTTGGGCAATGCCCGTGAGGCCCTGATACTCCAGAAACACGCGCGTATCCGCTCGGACAGGCGCGTCATTCGCTACGCGTAGCCGGGCAAGCACACCATTCGGGTCCGCCGGATCGACCTGCAATTCTGCGACTTCGCCAACCTTGATCCCGTTGAAGAGGACGGCGGACCCCCGCGCGAGCCCGGTGACAGCACCAGGGAACCGGATGTCGTAGGCAATGTTTGAATCATCATCATTGAAGCTGAGAAGCCAGTAGGTGAAGCCCAACGCGCCGACCAGAACCGCCAGCGTGAAAACGCCAATCAGAACAAAGCGCGCTTTCGTTTCCATCGGGTCAGTGCCCTCTCGCTTGCGACTGGGCAGCCATCCGCCCGCGCGGCCCATTGAAATAATCTTGGGTCCAGGGGTGATCGAACCGCCGCAAGGTTTCGATCGTGCCATCGACAAGGATCTTCTTATTGCCGAGCACCGCTATTCGGTCGCAGACGGCATGAAGGCTGTCAAGGTCGTGGGTCACCATGTAGACGGTTAGCCCCAGAGTGTCGCGGAGACGGGCGATTAATTCGTCGAATGCGCCCGCGCCGATCGGGTCGAGGCCCGACGTGGGCTCGTCCAAAAACACAATATCGGGGTCGAGCGCCAAGGCGCGTGCTAGGGCCGCGCGCTTGATCATGCCGCCTGATAGCTCAGATGGGAATTGATGCGCCGCTTCGGGTCGAAGCCCGACCATGCTCAGTTTAAGGTCCGCCAGATCGTCCATCAGCGCCTGCGGGAGGTCGAAATATTCCCGCATCGGGACCTGAATGTTCTGCCGAACTGTGAGCGACGAGAACAACGCCCCGTGTTGAAACAGCATGCCGACCCGGCGGGTCATGGCCCGTCTCGCATCGTCAGCAGGCGACGATATGTTCTCACCAAAGACATACACATCGCCCGCGCGGCGCGGTACGAGCCCCAAGATCGCACGCATGAGCACGGTCTTACCGGTGCCGGAACCACCTACAACGCCGATGATTTCGCCCTTCGGCACCGTCAGATCGAGGTCTTTGATGATCGTCTTGTCGCCGAAGCCGACCTCAAGCCCCCTCACCTCAAGCGATATCGGGCTTTGCGCGATGCCGGGTTCCATCGTCACCACCCGATCGACGCGAAGTAGATGGCGAAGATGCCGTCCATGACGATCACCATGAAGATCGATTTCACCACAGATGCGGTAGTCTGCTTGCCGAGCGATTCCGTGCTGCCCTCGACGCGCAAGCCTTCAACGCAGGCAACAAGTCCAATTACCAGCGCCATGAATGGTGCCTTGACGAAGCCGACGACGATGTCGGTAAACGCGACCGCCTCCTGAAGCCTCGACGCGAAGATGCTGGGCTGAATACCCGAATACATCATCGCCACGACCATCGCGCCTAAGATACACATGAGCGCCGAGATGAAGGTCAAGAGTGGGAGCGCGATCATGAGAGCAATGACGCGTGGCAGGGCCAAAACGCCGATCGGATCGAGGCCAATGATGCGGAGCGCGTCGATTTCCTCGCGCATTTTCATTGAGCCAATTTCAGCCGTGAATGCACTGCCGGATCGCCCCGCGACCATGATCGCCGTCAAAAGCACGCCGATTTCGCGCAGAACCAAGATCCCGACCAGATCGACCACGAAAATCTCACCGCCAAAGGCGCGCAATTGAAATGCGCCCTGCTGGGCGATGATTGCACCGATCAGAAACGACATGAGCGCGATGATCGGCACCGCGCGCATGCCTGTGTATTCGATGTGGTGGACAATCGCGGTGACGCGGAAATGGCGCGGATCAAGAAACGACCTCCCGAAACCGGCAATGATCCGGCCTAAGACGGAGAGCGAATCGGCGATGTCGATGCCCGCACGCTCGGTCGACTCCCCGATCTCAGCCAAACCATCGATCAATGTCGGTTGCTTCTTGGTGTCGACACCTGCCATCTCATCGCAGGTTTCAACTTCGGCCAAGAGCGTCTGAAGGCCCTCCGACACGCCTTCGAGCGTTGTTTGATGGCCTGACGCTTCAAGCGTCTTCTTGAAGCGGTGAAGTATGAACGCACCGGATGTGTCGAATTCCGCAATGCTATTGAAATCGACGATGACGTCCTTCACCCCGTTCGGCACGCTGCACGTCCTCAGGAGCGCGAGACCGTCATTCGCCTGGTCGATCGTCCAAAGCCCACTCACCCGGATCCTCGCCGAAGCCTGGTCGGCGTCATGAACGAGGTCAAATTTCGGTGGCAACGCGCTCGATCGCGCTTGACCGCTATGACCGGTTGACGCTCCCGTATCGGGCATGAGCTGCGCGGACGGATTAATGTCCGTCATTGGACCCATCGGTTGCGGTTATGAGCGATTGAATTCACTTGCTTTCGACCTTTAACGATCCGAGCATGAACGCCGTCGCACAGAACATAGCGGACTGAACCTGCAATGGAAATCAAACGGCCTTACCTTGTATTTCTCGGCGACGTGCCAGACCAGTTGGCAGCCAAAACGGCGACCGGCATCGTCGATTGGCGGCGGGATTGGTGCGTCGGCCAAATGCGACTGCCGGGTTGCGGAGCCGACACCGGCCTACCGGACATGGGGCTGGACGAGGCGCGGGAAAAAGGCGCTGAAACGCTCGTCATTGGGATCGTCAATGCGGGCGGCGTGCTGCCGGACCATTGGGTGACGGCAATCGTCGAGGCGATTGAAAAGGGTTTTGATATTGCAAGCGGGCTTCACGCGCCGCTGCAGGCGACGCGGGAAATCCGCATCGCAGCGGAGAAACACGGCATAAATCTGCACAATGTACGGCTCAGCGAACAAAAATTCCGCACGGGACAGGGAACAAAGCGTCAGGGACTAAGGCTGCTGACCATCGGGACGGATTGCTCGATCGGCAAGAAGTACACAGCGCTCGCGATCGAAGCCGAGATGGTCAAGCGAGGACACAAGGCTGACTTTCGCGCGACCGGCCAAACCGGTGTCTTCATCTCGGGTCGCGGTGTCTCGATAGACGCTGTTGTTGCGGATTTCATCTCAGGCGCGGCGGAATGGATCGCTCCGGAAAACGAACCTGACCATTGGGATATTGTCGAGGGACAAGGGTCACTGTTTCACCCATCCTTTGCCGGCGTTTCGCTGGGCCTTTTGCATGGCGCGCAGCCCGACGCCTTGATCCTGTGTCACGAGCCGACGCGAAAGACTATGCGGAACGTGCCAACCCCGATGCCTAAAATTGAGGATGTGATCGATCTCGCCTTGAGCTGCGGGCGGCTCACGAACCCGAATGTCGCCTGCACGGGGATCGCGGTAAATACCGCCGCGCTCGACGAAAACGAGGCCCGCGGCTGCATCAACCAGCTCGCTGAAGAGCATGGGTTACCGGCGACCGATCCCGTCCGCTTTGGCGTCGGACCACTAATCGACGCGCTCGAAGAACGGTTTGGCAAACCAAAATGACCGAGCTCGCGATCAAAAGCGAAGCGTGGCCAATTGCTGGAGCCTTCACGATCGCGCGCGGTTCGAGAACGGAAGCCAAGGTCGTGACCGTCACCGCTAAAAGGGACGAAATTATCGGACGCGGCGAATGCGTGCCCTACCCTCGATACGGCGAATCGATCGAGAGCGTCACAACTGAAATTGAAAACGTTCGCGCCGAGATCGAAGGCGGTCTCACGCGTGAGGCCCTCCAGTTGCGGATGCCCGCTGGTGCTGCACGCAACGCCGTCGATTGCGCCCTCTTTGACCTGGAAGCGAAGGCAAAAGGCATCACTGCTTTTGAGATGGCGGGTCTTTCGAGCATGAAGCCGGTGACGACCGCGTATACGATTTCACTCGGCACGCCGGAGGTCATGGCTGAGCGCGCCAAAGACGCCGCTCATCGCCCCCTCCTCAAGGTCAAGCTCGGCAGCGACGGCGATACCGACCGGATCGAAGCGGTGCGGGCCGCCGCGCCCGACAGCCAACTCATCGTCGACGCAAACGAAGGTTGGACTGACACGCTGCTTGAAGAAAACGTTGCGGCTTGCCATCGCGCAGGCGTCACGCTCGTCGAACAGCCCCTGCCCGCAGGCAATGACGACGCCCTCCGCGATATCGCGCGACCCGTGCCGATTTGCGCCGACGAGAGTGCGCATACCGCAGACACAATCGACGATCTTGTCGACAAGTATGACGCAATCAACATCAAACTCGACAAAACGGGCGGCATCACCGGGGCGCTTGCACTCCTCAAAGCGGCCCAAGACCGGGACTTCAAGATCATGATGGGCTGCATGGTCGGCACCTCGCTCGCCATGGCGCCCGCCATGATCATCGCGCAAAGCGCCGATGTTGTTGATCTCGACGGCCCGCTCCTTCTTGCTGAAGATCGCGTCCCCGGGCTCAAATTCGACGGGAGCGTGATCAACCCACCCTCACCGGAGCTTTGGGGTTAGAGCATCTCCCTTCAAAGCGTTCGTGCTTTGAAGATAGGAATATGCGACAAAACAAAAACTTAGATCATCAGCACCGTTCACGCTGAATGTGAAAACCGTCTAAGATCGAAAGCGCCTCGACAAAAGCTGCGCGCCGATAGCGAACGCAAAACCGAACGCACTCAGCGCTCCCATTGCGAGATAGGCCTGGCCCTCAAAATTCTCGTAGAGCGGCCCGGTCGCGAATGTGGCAAGGCCCATCGCGAGCCCTCCAATGGTGAAACTAAGCGCCTGAGCCGTCGCAACGAGGTTTTCTGGCACCGTCTTCGCAATCACTTCGACGCTCCCGAGATGCGTTGCGCCGAAGGTCAGACCGTGGAGGATTTGAAGCAGAAAGAGCGCTTCGAGCGGTGGGTCGAATGACATGAAAAACCACCGTAAGATGCCAGCGGCACCCGCGATTGCGATGAGCCCAAACCCGCCAAAAGCCCGCGCAGCAGCCGCAGAAAAAGCGAACAACACGATCTCCGCGATCACGCCAATCGACCAGAGCGCGCCTGTGAACCGAAAATCGATGCCCTGCGATGCCCAATGGATTGTGCCGAACGCATATATGACCGCATGCGAGGCCTGGATGGACGCCGCTGCCACGAGCGCCGCCATTAAGGGCCAAAACCGGAAAAGGCGACTGGCTTGCCTCACAGACAAAGAGCGGCCGCTATCGACAGGTGTCTCCGTGTCTGGCTCGCGCAATGCGAGCGCGGACATCGCCGCAACCGCATAGGCGATCACAATCAACCAAATCGTCTTTGCGTCACCCAAGCGATCAACGATCAAACCGGTCGCAAGCGTTATCGCGATGAAGCTCCAAGAGCCCCACAGCCGCATTCTCCCATAGGAGCTTGACCCACGCTTCACGCCCGCGATCGCAAGAGCTTCGGCGAGCGGCAGGACCGGGTTCCAAAAAAGTGCAGAAACCGCGACGATAATGAGAATGGGCCAATAGCTGTCAAAGACTGGGAGCAAGGCGATCGGCACTGCACCAATGACCGCGAAAGTCGCAATCCCGGTCTTCAAGCCGCCCAACCGCCCAGCGTAGATTGCCATCAACGGTGTAAAGAGAACCCGCATCACCTGGGGTGCAGCGAGCACGATCGCGATTTGAACGGGGGTCAGTTCCCGCACGCTCAGCCACACGGGGAAAAACGGCAGATAAACGCCCACCACCGCGAAATAGGCGGCGTAAAACACAGAAAGACGGAGGCTGAAGGCTTTCAAGGGGTCGAACCCGGTGGTACGAGTGAGCGAACAAATACGCGGCGGCAGTACGCGCGAGCCAGGTCTCGAGCGCAATGTCCGGATGGACAAAAGAACAGATGTCCGACGATAAAAGGTCCGGCCCCTGGACGGAACAAGACTATGAGCTGATCGAGCACGCGGTCATGGAGACGGATCGCGGCCGATGGTTTTTGCGCGAGCATGCGCAACGCAACAGGGTTGCTGAAACACAAGTCATCCTGAATGCGCTCAACAAATTGGAGCGCAAGATCGGCCGCCCAGCCGCGGACAATGGCGGACTTGAAAGCCTGCGCCGCGCCCTTTCAGAAATGGCGGACGCAATCCGCACAGCCAAAACCGATATTGGCGCCGAAGACACAGGCGAAGGAGATGGAGCCACCATCGGCGGCGCGACGGTTGAATTGGACGCCATTGTCCGGTCCACCGAAAAAGCCACGTCCGACATCCTGCAATCCGCGGAACGTATCCAGGAGATTGCGTGGACCATGCGCGAACAGGGCGCGAGCGAAGAGGTCTGCCTCAAACTCGACGAGTACGCGACCGAGATTTACTCCACCTGTTCATTCCAGGATTTGACAGGGCAACGCATCCAACGGGTGGTTCAAACGCTGCGGTTTGTCGAAGGGCGCCTGCACGCACTTATCGATCTATGGGGTCGCGCGGACGTGACCGAAGATGCGTCAATCACCATGGCGGCGCTCTCAAAGTCAGCAACGGTTGCTGCGACGCCGTCGGTGACCGACCTAGTGCCGGCGTCTGACGCGCTGCTAGCGGATGAAGCCTCAGAGGCAACCGAGGCTGCTACGCGAGACGAAGAGGCGGTCGAAACTCTAGCGGTTGCGGAGATATCGAGCGCTGAACCCGAGGGCACTCCGGAAGAGGCGCTGCCCGCAACGCCTGTCGAAGTCGAGGCCCATGAAGACGCTGCGTTCGAAACTTCGACTGTCGAATCGGAACTCGCCGCAAGCCTGGCCGAACAGCTCGAGACGGTGGAGTTGGACCTCCCGGATACACTCACTCCGACAGACTATTCAGACGAGCCGGTAGAGGATTTAACGTCGCTCTTTGAGCCACCAAAAATGACCTATGTCGAAGCATTGGAGTGGCTTGCGAGACAGGAAACCGAAGAGCCTGTTGAGGACGTGGCTGAAGCGGACGAACCGGTATCCGCGCACGAACAAAGCGCCGCCGAGGCGGTCGTCGAGGATGTGCCCGTCGAAGAGTTGCTCCTCGACGATGATGACATCTCTCTCGAGATCGAAGAGGACGACGGTGCGTCAAAGCCGGACGCAATCGAAGTCGAGATTGAGACTGAGGAATTATCTGCTTCGCCAGGTGATAACGGGGACGAACCGTCAGATGCGTCAGAAGACGATGATGACGCACGCTTCGCGCTCGCCGAAGACGCCCTAAACGCCTCCATGATATCGCATCTGTCAGAGTTAAAAAAACAGGGCGAAGCGGAAGACGCAGGCAACAGTGAAGAGGCTAAGGCGCCACTCGAAGAAGAGCCTGAACCGCGGACCATTACGCTTGAGGAAATGGATAGCTGGTCAACCGCTCGAAAAATCGCGTTTTTCAGCTGAGGCAGCCCGTTCAATCTCGTCGAGATCGAATTCAGGCTCGTCGTTTACGCCCAAAATGTTGTTCATGAAGTCGCCGATACTGCGCAGCCAGGATTGCTCCTTCGCATAGGCCCGGCATCTCTCCCGCGGAATCTCAAGCGCATCGAGCGCAGCTTGCCTCAAATCGTCTGACAGCGCGCCGCACCCCGTGCCACCGACGACATCGCGTGGTCCCGTCACCGGATACGCTGCCACAGGCGTTCCACAGGCGAGCGCTTCCAGAAGAACGATGCCGAAAGTGTCAGTCTTTGATGGAAACACAAACACATCCGAAGACGCATAGATTTCCGTCAGCTCTTCGCCTTCTTTTGCTCCGGTGAAATGCACGTCAGGGTACTTCGATTGGAGGTCCGCGAGCTGCGGCCCCTTGCCCGTCACCACCTTCGTGCCAGGAAGGTCAAGTTTTAGGAACGCTTCGATGTTCTTTTCAACCGACACCCGACCGACATAGAGAAAGATCGGTCTCGGGAGATCGAGCACAGAGTTCTCGATTGGGTGAAAGACTTCGCAGTCCACGCCGCGCGACCATAAGCGTATATTCTCAAACCCGCGCGCTGACAGTTCACGCTTAAGCGAATCGTTCGTCACCATGATCGCTTGGCCAGCATTGTGAAAATCGCAGAGGCGCTTGTAGGTCCAATCGACGGGAACAGGAATGCGCGCGTTCAGATATTCCGGAAACTTCGTGTGATAGCTCGTCGTGAAACCACGTCCCGTCCGCAGGCAATTTTGGCGCGTGCGAAAGCCGACCGGGCCTTCAGTCGCGATGTGGATGTAGTCCGGGTTGGACGCTTCTATCCGGTCCCGAACGCTGCCATAGGTGCAAAGGGCCAGTCGGATTTCGTTGTACGTCGGGAGCGGTACAGTCCGCCATTCGCCAGGGTGTAAGACATCTATCTCGACATTGTAGTGCGGTGCATACTCGCACACCCGCTCAAACGTTCGCACCACGCCATTGATCTGCGGATGCCACGCATCCGTCGCGATCAGGACCTTAAAGGGTTCTGGACGCATCTCAGAAAATTACCTGACGAATTCAAGCGGCGACTGGCCGATCGACCTTCTGGCCAACGGGAACATCGTCAAGCGGCCGGCCTGATTTGGGCTTGTCTTTATTCGCGAACCGCGTGAACCGGATGACTTCCAGTGTTCCATCGTGGTGCTCAACGATCGCAGAATTGCTTTCAACCCAATCACCGCAATTGAGATAGTGCACATCGCCGAAATGCGCATCGGCTGCATGGTGGACATGCCCGCAAATGACGCCATCCACTTTCTCATGTTGAGCTTCTGTGACCAGCGCATTTTCAAACGCACCGATGAAATTCACAGCATTCTTGACCTTGTGCTTCGCCCAAGCTGAGAGCGACCAATACTGAAAACCGAGCCTGCGGCGGACCACGTTCAGCCACCGGTTAGCGACGAGAACGGTCCGATATGCCCAGTCACCAAGGAGCGCGAGCCAGCGCGCATGCCTCACCACAACATCGAACTGATCGCCATGAATGACGAGGTATCTTTTCCCACTGACGGTCTCGAAGATGTCCCGGTCGCGCAATTCGACAGCGCCGAAATTATGCCCGCAATAGTCGCGCAGCATCTCGTCATGATTACCAGGCGTATAAATGATCTTTGCGCCTTCGCGCCCTTTCTCAAGGAGCTTTTGGACGACATCATTGTGCGACTGCGGCCAATACCATGATCGGCTGAGACGCCACCCGTCGACAATGTCGCCAACGAGATAGATCGTATCGGCATCATAGTGCTTCAGAAATTCAAGGATGAAGTCCGCCTGGCATCCGCGGGTGCCCAGATGAAAATCGGAGAGAAACAGCGTCCGATACGGCTTCTTTGAGCCATCATCTTCCGCATCGGCTCGAAAATCGCTTTCCACTGAACGGTGCATGGCATCGTCCAAATTCGTTGGATTTTGCTTTTCCGTATCTCGGGACTGACCGTTCACGTTCTGCCTCGAACCCGCCGCATACTGCACTTTTTCAATGGGCACATTCTTTGACAAGTCTATGACGATTTCCCCAACATCTCAACCGAAAGTAGAAGGCATGAGACCTAAGCATATGATATTAAATGCTTTTCTACGCCTGAGAATATAGTGGACGACGGAAAAACGTTGGTTCATCGGCAAAATCGAACGACAAATTCTTGAACGGAGAAATGCGAACACCCATGTTTTACTCATCGAACAAAAGGAGACCTTTACAGATGACCACTGCTGCCATCCGCCCGGCTTGGACACCGATGAACATCGGCCTGATGATTATCGGCTTTATCCTCTTTTGGCCGCTTGGACTGGCCATGTTGGCCTACATAATTTGGGGCGACCGCATGCATGAGTTTGCAGACGTCGCACGGTCGAAGATGAAAGAGACCCAGGGTCGCGCGCGCTCATCGAACCGCAACTGGAGCCGTACTGGTAACCTGGCTTTCGACGAGTATCGCGAAGCCGAGTTGAAGCGCCTGGACGAAGAGCGTCGCAAACTCGACGAAGAACGTCACGAGTTTGAACAGTTTGTCGCTGAACTTCGCCGCGTGAAAGACAAAGAAGAGTTCGACCGCTACATGGCAATGCGCGAAGAGCGTCGCGCGACGGAAGCCGCCGACACGGCGCCGAAAGCCAAGCGGAAGTCGACGAAAACGCGCAAAGCGGCATAGCGAATACGCCTCTTGCGCAGTAAGGAGCCCGGCGAAATGCCGGGCTTTTTTGTTTGCGCGCTCGTGTTTTCCCTTTCGTTTTTTACTGAACCCGTGCAAGCCCCAGGCAACACAAAGGCAGGGAGGAAAGAATGGATTTGGGATTAAAGGGACGAACGGCGATCGTCTGCGCATCGAGCCGAGGACTAGGGCGTGGTTGTGCCGAAGCGCTCGCGCGCGAGGGCGTCCGGGTCATTATCAACGGCGTTGACCAGGAGCGGCTTGCACGGGTGGCATCGGAAATTGCGGATGCGACCGGCGCCGAAATCATTCCCGTCGCGGGCGATGTCTCACTGGCCGCGACCCAAGACGCACTGTTAAAAGCCGCTCCCGAACCCGACATCCTCGTCAATAATAATGGCGGACCGCCGCTCAAAGACTTTCGCGAATTGGATCGGGCGGCAATCGCTGAAGGCGTCGTTCAAAACATGATCACGCCAATCGAGCTTATCCAGCGGGTTATTGATGGAATGACCGCGCGGAAGTTCGGCCGCATCGTCAACATTACCTCGTCTTCGGTGAAGGCACCAATCGTTGGGCTCGACCTTTCAAGCGGCGCACGTGCCGGCCTGACCGCGTTTCTCGCGGGCGTCTGCCGGACCGTTGCCGCCGACAATGTCACGGTGAACGGCATTCTTCCCGGGCGGTTCGACACGGATCGTTTGCGTGGCAACATCTCCCGAACCGCGGAACGGATGGGGACGTCACTCGATGATGCGCGAACAGCGAGTACGTCGCAGGTGCCCGCAAAGCGCTTTGGAACCGCCGATGAGTTCGGCGATCTCTGCGCTTATCTGTGCTCAGCGCAAGCGGGCTATATCACCGGCCAAAATGTCCTGATCGACGGCGGACTGGTGAATACGTCGTTTTGACGAATTTCTTCAGCACAAAACGAAAAAGGGGTGGCACAAGGCCACCCCTTTCCCTTCGGACGTGCCCCCAGCACACCCAGATAAATCACTAAGGCTTGAAGACTGCGCCTTCGACCGGTGAATTCCGACCTGCGAAAATCGGGTTGCCACCGAATTGAATGTTCGCGGAAAGCGAAAACAGGTCGACGGACTGATCTTCAGCAGTTCCCACGAAAAGCGCACCATCTCCCGGTCCGGCTTCGTTTGAATTGGGCCGATTAATATCGCCGTCTTCGATGAAGATATGAGAGTAGCCAAGATCGATTGAAATACGGTCTGTTGCCTGGAAGCTCGCTCCCGCCGAAAGCCAGATCCGGTCCTCATCCGTAATCCGCACGGTCCGACCACTGTCCGGCACCGGCGTAATCTCATAGCCAGCGCCTGCGCGAACCGTCAGGCGCTCGGTTGCATCATACTCTGCGCCCGCAGCGAAATACCAACCGTCGTTCCAATCAAAGGTCGTCAGCTGAAGTGTTCTGCCGCTGCCCTGGGATTTCACACGGAGTTCGTCGAGCCTTGACCAGTTTGTCCATTCGACCGTTCCCATAACCGTCAACCGCTCAGTTATGTCTTGGGCAACGCTAAGGGTGATCATTTCCGGCAGGGTCACATCAGCTTCTGCCTCAATGCTCTGCCCGGGCACGGCTCCACCTGGTGCCAGGCCCGTTGGCGCACCGACGAGGAGTTCGCCATTGTAAAGATCGACATCGCCTTCGAGCGTCAGATCGACCGCAGACCGGAAGCCGATACCAATCGTCGTGGAAGACGTGGGCTTCAGTGTTGCGCCAAGCGTAAATCCAACGCCCCAGCCCGCACCGTTCAGCTGTGAATCAAACACCGCAATTGAATTGAGCGGCGGCGCGCCAGCGCCCAGAGCATTGGCAAGCACCGGAGAAGCCGACCGGTTCTCAAGTTTTGCAAACGAGTACATGACTTGAACGCCGGCAGCCGCCGAGAACATGTCGTTAAATCGATACGCTACCGTTGGATTGACCGTGAAGGTCCTGAGGCCTGACTCTGTACCGTGAAACCGGCCCGACCAGTCGTCATCCTGGTCGCTGCCAAGGCCAAACGGTGCGTTGTTTGAGTTTGCGAAGTACAGCTTATCGGTGAGCTGGATGATCGTGTACGTCGCAGGAACAACAGCAAACCCGCCAATATCGCCGGAATCCGAGAACGGCGCGCCGGTATCGATGGCGTCTGGTCCGAGAAGGAGGTTATTGAATGGGATAAGGGCGTTGTCTGCTTCAACCGTCGACGATGTCAAAACACCGGTCACGTGCCCTTCAAATCGACGTCCTTGAAATTCGGTGACCGTCGCAGGGTTCCAAAACATGGATGATGCACTTCCAGCACCCGTCGCCGCACCGGCAAACGCCATGCCTTGGTAGTAGGCGCTGTGCTGACGAAGCGCGAAGCCACCGGCATCAGCGGTCGCGGTCCAGGCAAATGTTGCGGCGAGAGCGAGCGCTGAGAGCGACGCGCCGTTTTTGAGTGAAGACCAGGCCATTATTTCCCCCAGGATGCGCGTTTGCGCTTTTTCGGGTTTCGTTCCTTTTTCAGTCGCCCGTCTGCCTTTCGAATTCAACAAGAGAGACGCTCACATTTCGATGGGTGACATCACCCCACCTCCGAGCATGCAGAAACACTTGCTGGCCGTGGGCCAACCGAAAAATCGAAAGTGGAATGATTCCAATGCGTTATTCGCTCCGCGAGCGCTTTGAAAGGCTCGAGAGCCGATCCTCGCCCAGCATCCATGTTCACAGGGTTGCCACAAAAATTGGCAAATCGTGACACATTCGCCACAGAATTTGGCGATGATTCTGCGAGCGCCGTTCACCCGAGAATCATAGCTTACGCAAGGGAAATTGCGTGTCGTGCCAGCGCCTTAGAGCTACTCGATCGTGATTGCAGTGTTAAACGTCACCGATTTTTCGCTCGCCTGATCGCGCAAGGTCGTCACGATCTCGTAGTCGCCTGCGGGCAACCCAGCGAAATCGAACGTCAATGTCTCAAAGAACTCGAAGGTCGGCTCAACGAGCGCCTGTTCGAATGCAAAGATGTCCTTGCGCCCCCAGATCACAGCACCGCTTTCGGCTGTAATCTCGACGTCCACATCAAATCCAATGGAAAAACCGCCGTCGCGCTCGAGCCAGCTATAGCCGACGGGCTCAATGTAAAGCCGAATGGGCTCGTCGCCGGAATAGACCGTATTCTCGCGTGCCTCAAAGGCCCCATAGGCGACTGCAGGCTCAGTAACCGGTACGACGCGGCGCATGAAGAGCGGACCTGAAGTCCACAAAACACGATACGCTTCTCTGAGGGCATCATGGGCCCCGCGTGCGTCTCCCGCCGCAAGGCGTGCTTCTGCCTCTTCCGCCTTCTCCACGATGTCGCCCGCTTGTGCTGGTGCCAACCAACCAAATGCAGTGATAAGCATGGCCGCGCCCGCCGCTACCAGGGCCGATTTGCCAATGCTGACCATATTGAATTTACCTTCGTGACTGTTCCACAGTGCAGAACCACGCCGCATCAGTGGCGTCAAGAACCGGCAGAAACATTGGCTAATCGCCCGGTGTAGGGTTGTAGCCGACAATGTGGCGTGATTGGGCGTTCGCCGCGAAGTCTGGCACGACCCCAAAAACCGTGCTGATCATGCTTTTGTTGAGGACATCACCGGGTGGACCGTCTGCGACGAGCGTCCCACTCGAAATCATCAAAACACGATCCGCATAGGTCAACGCCGCATTCAAATCATGGGTCACGACGAGAACCGTTTTGGCGTCTGACGCGATTGCTGCCAGACGTCGATAGATCTCAAGTTGGAAGCGAGGGTCTAAGGCGGCCGCAGGTTCGTCGGCAAGAAGCGCTGAGGCATCGACCGCGAGTGCGCGGGCAAGCGCTACCCGTGCCCGCTCTCCGCCAGAAAGGGTGGCCACAGTTCGGTCGGCAAACATCTCAAGGCCGGTTTCATGAAGCACGCGATCAACGATCGCTTTCCCGCTCACCGCGTCCGCGTCGCCATGGGGATATCGACCCAGCGAAACAATCGCTCTCACCGTGAGGGGCCAGTACATCGTGGGCGTTTGGGGCAGATATGCGACTAGCCTCGCTCGCTCCAGCGGAGGGAATTGCGTCGCTTGCCGACCATTCAATTCAATGGCTCCGACACTCGCCGCTGAGCCGATGATTGCGCGAAGAAGCGTTGTCTTCCCGGCACCGTTCGGGCCGACAATCGCTGTCAGACCGCTGCCGATTGAGACATCCTCAATGGAAAGAAGTTTCTTTTTGGCGGCAAAGACTTCAACGCCGGAGAGACGGATCATGTCACCACGCTCCCGCCTCGGTGCGAT
>JBCCMK010000016.1:0-57521 GCA_039026395.1 Pseudomonadota bacterium
AGGCTTGCCGCGAATTCTGACCAACCGCGCGCGACCCCTTCTTGGCCCTCCGGGATACCCCAATGGAGAATGCTGAGGCGACACGCGCCCTCAAGCTGCTCCAACTCGTACGCCATACGCGACGGTGCAAGGCCCGGCGACCAATGGGGCTCAAAACTCATCTCAATGCGAGTTTTCGGCTGAATGTCGGTGATCTCATGGCTGAGCATGGTGTTGCCGTCGGGCAGGACATTGTCGATCTTGCCACCTTTCACCCAATCGCCACGCAGGCTCGCGCTGAAGAAATGGTACTTTGAAAACACCTCTGGATCTGTGAGCGCTTCCCACACCGTGTCGATTGGAGCCCGGATAAAGGTTTCGAGCACGAAATCCGGTTTTTCGTCTGTAGCGGCCATATCGATTGTCCCTTCGAGTTGAGCCTTCAGGTCCAGCGTCAGGCGGGCCAGTGGCTTTTGCGTCATCGGTTCAATCCAGCGGTCGAGGACCTCCTGCATTGGAACCACATTGAGGTAATGGTGCTTGAAGCGGCCAGACCGCCGGGTCACCACCAAGGACGCATCTTCGAGAACTTTCAGGTGCTTCATGATCCCGAAGCGGGTCATGTCTGATCCCTCCTCGGTCTCACCCTTTTCAAGTTCACTCAATGTCTGCCCGTCCTTCACGCGCAGACGATCGAGAAGCCGCCTGCGGGTGGGGTCGGACATGGCTTTGAAGACCCCGTCCATGGGATCGATATTAGGTGCCTTTTTAGTCACGTGTCAATACGGTCACATAAATAAAGTGACTAACGAGTCACATCACGTCGTCGGGGCGTCATAGTCCCTCAAGGAACGCCTTGGCAGCCATACCGTGATCATATCTGAGTTTTTCCACGTCCATGTTGACCGGATAGCCGTCCAGAACGGTCCAATTTCCCGCAATCATCACGCGGTTGGCCGTGTGGGCGCCACAGAGTACCAGCGCTGCGAGCGGGTCGCCTGCGCCCGAGAATCGTAATTCATCGAGCGTATAGAAAGCGAGGTCGGCCTGTTTGCCGACAGCGATTGCGCCAATATCATCGCGTCCGAGGCACCGTGCGGAGCCCTCTGTTGCCCAGCGAAAGGCGTCGAGATGTGTAACCGATGCGGCATCATAGGTGAGACGGTTGATCATCAGAGCGTGGCGCACGCTTTCGATCAGGTTCGAATTGTCGTTTGAAGCTGAGCCATCGACGCCGAGACCGACAATGGCGCCCGCGTCTTCCAGCTCCTTCGTGCGGCAATGCCCGGAAGCGAGCACCATGTTGGATGTCGGGCAGTGGCAAATCCCGACCTTGTGTTTACCGAGGCGCTCCACTTCGCTGTCGTTGAAGTGGATGCCGTGGGCCAGCCATACTCGGTCGGAAAGCCATCCCAATTCTTCCAGGTAATCCAACGGACGCATGCCGAAATGTTCGAGGCAATAGGCGTCTTCGTCGAGCGTTTCGGCAAGGTGCGTGTGGAGCCGACAGTTGTGCTCATCCGCAAGGCGGGCGCTTTCCGTCATCAGGTGTTTCGTGACGGTGAACGGCGCACACGGAGCGAGCGCGACCTGGAATTGCGCGCCGTTTGACGGGTCATGATAGGCGTTGAGAAGCCGCTCACTGTCCAAAAGGATCGTTTCATCATCCTGGACGATTGAATCGGGCGGTAAGCCGCCATCCTTCTGAGAAAGGCTCATGGACCCGCGCGTGAGCGTCATCCGAATGCCGAGCTTTGACGCTTCATCCATCTGAATGTCCATCGCGTCTTCTAGACCGTCAGGAAACAAGTACTGATGATCTGAGGCGCACGTGCAGCCCGACATCATGAGTTCGGTGAGCGCGAGCCGGCACGCGAGACGAAAGGCGTCCGGCTTCACGTGCTTTGCCCAGATCGGGTAGAGCGCCTCCAGCCACGGGAAGAGTTCCTTGTTGATGGCAGATGGGTGCGCGCGGGTGAGTGTCTGGAAGACGTGATGATGGGTGTTGATCAGCCCGGGGATCACCACGTGGTTCGACGCGTCAAAGGTCTCGTATTCCAGGCTTTGCGGCGTTTTCCCCGATGCGACCTGTTCAACAATCTGGCCGTCTTCCACGACGATGCCACCGCCTGCCGCGTCTGCGAGGATTGCAAGCGGGTTTTTAATCCAGAGGGCCGTCATGGGGCGCTTTGCCTTTCGGTGAGGGGAGGGGGAGCAGCCGTCGCCGCCTGCCTTTCGCGGAACCAGACGTAAAGCCCACACGCGACGACGATGGACGCACCAATCGCTGTCCAGATTGTTGGAATGTCAGCGAAGATCAGATAGCCCGCAAGCGACATCCAGACGAGCTGTATATAGCTGAATGGCGCGAGGATGGTCGCGGGCGTTCGCCGCAATGCCAGTAAGAGGCAGCCATGTCCGATACCGCCAAAGATGCCCATGGCCGCGAGCAGCACCCAGTGGAGCAGGTCCGGCGGTGCAACCCATGACGCGATCCCGAGCGGCGCAAAGATCAGCGTCCCGATTAGTGGGGTCATCAGGAACGTGATGACGGGATCGTCCGTGCCAGCCAATTGCCGCGTCATGATGTTGTAGACCGCGTAGATGAACGATGCCGCCAGCACATAAAGCGCGGGCCAGGAGAAATTGCCGGTGCCGGGCTGCACGATTATCAAGACGCCCAAAAACCCCACAATGATGGCGGCCCAACGCCTTGGCCCGGCCCATTCGCCGAGCATGGGACCGGAAAGCGCTGCCACGAACATGGGTGCGGTGAAGAAGATCGCGTTCGTTTCAGCCAGCTGCATGGTTTTCAACGCCATGAAATTCAAAAGCGTTGTCAGCGACATCAGACCCGCACGCATGAACTGCAGCCCAGGCCGCTTGGAGCGGTAGGGGACGCGCCCACGCAGGATGATCGCAGTGACGATCGTCAAAATCAGCGTGTGCGAGACAAACCGCATCCACACGATTTGCGACGTCGGCAGCTCGGCAGAGAGATATTTCGCGCAGGCATCGAGCCCGGTGAATGTCAGCGTCACCAGCACCATGAAGAGGATGCCGAGCGATAAGCTACGCGCGTCGACCGTCGGCCCCGCTTCGCCTAAGGGGTGACCGGTGACCTTCAAGCGTCGACTTTCGCGGCCAATGCTTCGATCTCGACCAGGAACTCAGGCCGCGCAAAGCCAGACACGATCATAAGTGTCGAGGCGCATGGCGGATCGCCGATATAGCGGTCGCGGACTTTCATGTAGCCCGCCAGATGCTCGCGACCCGTGACATAGCTGTTGAGCCGGATGATATCGGCGACATCCATTCCGGCGCTTTTGAGGATCGCGCGGATGTTTTCAAAGCAAAGTTCGGTCTGTTCTTCGACGCCCGCTGGTATCTCGTCGTCAGGTGCGATACCCAGCTGCCCGGAACACACCAGCAATCGCGCCCCGGCGGGCACCTCTACGCCGTGGACGTAGTTGGCAAAGGGTGGACGGATCGTTGATGGCGTATGGCGTTTAAAGGGCATGACGGCCTCGGACCAGCCTGAAGAGGCAAACACCGCACAGTCGCGCCGCGGATCGGACGCGGTCAAGCGGTTAATCCCGGATGTCGCGCAGCGATTTGAGGCGGCGCTGCCATCGATTGCGAAATGGCTGCCGCTCTACGCGCTCGGCTATTTCGCGATCATGGCGATCATTCGCATAACGATGTCGCCCAATCTCGAGGTCGATGAGGCGCAATTCGTCGGCCATACCGGGTTTTCGCTCGGCTATGATGGATGGCATCCGCCGCTTTATGGCTGGCTCGTCACGGTCGCACTCTGGCTCACCTTTGGTGCGTGGGTCCCAGCACTCGCGCTCGTGAAGGCGCTACTGCTCGCGGCACACGCGATCCTCGCTTGGGATCTCGTTCGGCGCATGACGGATGATCCGATGGCGGGGTTGATCGCTGCGGTGTCACTCGCGTTTCTGCCGCAATTCATTTGGATGGGGCAGATCACGCTCGCGCATTCCGTGCTCGTTGGTGCTGCGACCCTCGGGATCATTTACGCGCTTTATCTCTGGCTCTTGCAGCCTGGCATCCGAACGTCCGCTTGGCTTGCGCTCGCCATTTCCGCTGCGGTGCTTGCCAAATACAACGTCATAATTCTGCTTTTTGGTCTCGCGGCCGCAATTGCCATCACACCCGCGATCCGCGTCCGGTTGGAGCGCCGCTGGGTGGCGGTCACCGCGGGCCTCGTAGCAATCGCAACCATTCCGCATTTTCTCTGGGGCTTGAGGCATCTTGATCAAACCGCCGACGGTACCTCAAAATTCTACCGTGGCGGGTCGTCGACCTTTTACGACATCCCGGTCTTGGGACTCGACGGTTTTACCTGGTTCGTGCTCGCAATTCTCGCCTGGATCGCAGCATTGGTCGTCGTCTTGTGGCTCGCTTCTGGTCGTCCTGGACCAAAGGCAGTGATTGAAAAAGTCCGTCCGCGATACGCGTGGGACTTCCCGGATCGCTATCGATCCTTTGTCATTCTGTCGGTCGGCCTGTCCCTCGCGATCATGGGGTTGATCGTGCTCTTGATCGACATGCATCGGTTTCATGAGCGCTATCTCACGCCGATCCTTCTGCCGCTTGTGCCGATGCTCGGGCTCATTCTGGTGCCGAAGCCGAAAAACCGCGCTCCGTTGGTGCTCTTGGCCGTATTGGTCGCGATCGCGGCGCCGATCGGGAAGGTCTCGACGGTGCTTTTTGGCGATGTGCGTTTTGCCTACCCCTATGATGCGTTTAGCGCTCAGATGTCGGCGGAACTAGACGGCCCGACACTGCTCGTCGCCAGGCGTCAGGTTGATGGCGCCAATCTCGCCATTCGCCTGGAGAATGTGAGCCTGCCGGTGACGGCGGCTGTGTATGATGGCGCGAAAACCCTGATGCTGGTCGCGGATCAGAGAGAAGAGCGTTTCGATCGGCTCCTTGAGAGCCTGCCAGTGGCCGTTGAACCAGAGGGTGAGCGGATCATGGCGACTAAGCCGCTGACCAATTTCTCAGGCGCTGATGTCACATATTACTTCCAGACGTTCAGAGTGATCGAAAAGGGCGAGTGACATGGCCGGACGGTGGATCGATCTCAAAACGACGGAGTTTGCGGCACTCGACGCTGATAAGACTGTCGTCGTTCAGCCGCTCGGCGCGATCGAACAGCACGGGCCGCATCTCCCGGTCTCGACCGATGCGGTCATTGCGGAGGAACTCTGCAAGCGCGCCGTGCTCGGTATGGGTGATGCTCCGGTTTTGCTCCTACCTGTCCAACATGTCGGCAAATCGAACGAGCATCTTGCCTATCCCGGAACCTTGACCCTCTCGGCCCACACCCTGATCGATGTTTGGACCGAGATCGGTGAGAGCGTCTCCCGCGCTGGGTTAAAAAAGCTCGTCTTCGTCAACGCCCATGGTGGCCAGCCACAAATCATGGAGGTTGTCGCGCGCGAACTCCGAGTTCGGCATCAGATCATGGCTGTGTCGTCGAGCTGGTGGCACATGGGGTTTCCGGACGATCTCATTCCCGCCGACGAACAGAAGCACGGCATCCATGGTGGTCTCGTCGAGACGTCGTTGATGCTTCATTTCGTGCCGAACCTGGTCCGAATGGAGCACGCTGAGGATTTCTCGCCCGCAATGAAGGATCTGGAGACTGAAGCTGACCGTCTGAGATATCTTGGCGGTGTCGGCATGGGTTGGATGGCCCAGGACATTCATCCGACCGGCGTCGCGGGGAACGCGTCAGCCGCGACTTCAGGCATCGGTAAGGCAATCGCCGATCACGTCATCGACGGTCTCAAATCGCTTTTCGCGGAAGTCTCTGAATTCCCGCTCGACCGCATCAAGGGTCGCTAAGCCCCGCGCCTCTAAACGACATGAGTGTGATTGTCGTGGAACGGTGCACGCGGGCCGTAGTCGTCGAGATAGACCCGGTGCGTGACGAGTCCTGCACCCTCAGACCAGCGATGGAGGAGATATCCGGGCGGCTCCATCACCCATCTCGGGCGGCTCGCATCGGCGAAATCGAGGGTCACTTGATGAGCGGTTCCGGGTGCCGTCATCGCCACCGTTCCGGCGAAACCTTTAACGATCATGCGATGTAAATGTCCGCAGAGAACGACGTTAATATTGTTGAATTTTCTTAACGTTGTTTCAAGCGCCTCGGCGTCGTTTAAGCGGATCGAATCCATGAATGTGACGCCTGTTTCGAATGGCGGATGATGGAAGGCAATCACGGTTGGTTTGTCTGGATTGTCCGTCAGCGCCTTGTCGAGAAGGCTCAGTTGCTCCTCCCCCAACTCCCCATGGTGCGCGCCCTCGACAAGGCTGTCGCACATGATGATGCGCACCGGAAAATCGTCTATCACTCTGAAAAACGCGAGTTTTTCGGTGGCTCCGTTCGGCAAAACGCCCATCATGGCGCGCTTGTCGTGGTTCCCAGGCGTCACATAAACCGGGCAGGGGAGGCGACCGAGTATGTCAGCGACGGCGAGATGATCCGCCTCGGTGCCGTCGTTCACAATGTCGCCGGTAATCACCGCACAATCCGGCACATTCGGGCTCGCCAACACATGATCGACCGCGCGAACGAGCATGCCGTGCACATCGACATAGCCAAAAAGGCGAGTTCCTTCAGAGAGATAGTGAAAATCAGTGAGTTGTGCGATGAGCATGAGCCTGCCTTTTGAGTTTCTGCCGGACTACCACATCAAGGCTGTGATGTTCCCAAGGTCATCCCTTTTCCGTGCCTAAGTCTTGTGCAAAACTCTAACGAGTGTGATGGGGAATTGATCTGCTTTAAGGCTTCCAGAGCTGCGCCAACTTGGCGATAAAGTGTGTCAGGACAACACCTCTTGGCGGAGGTGAGAAACGATAAGGGACAGGCGATGAAAACGATTTTGAGCGGTGCGGTGTTGGCGGCTTTTTTGGCGGTTCCAGCGATTGCGCAAGAAAAAGTCACGTTCGGTACAAACTGGGTCGCACAAGCCGAACATGGTGGATTCTATCAAGCCGTTGCTGACGGCACCTATGCAGCATGTGGCATTGAGGTCGAAATTCAGCCCGGCGGCCCGCAGGTGAACAACCGTGCACTACTCCTTGCCGGTCGCATCGATTTCCACATGGGTGGCAACATTCAGCAGGCCTTCTCTGCAGCTCAAGAAGGTATACCGCTCAAGGTCTTAGCGGCGATGTTCCAGAAAGAACCTCAGGTGATCATGACCCACCCGGGTCAGGGCCTCGATACTTGGGAAGATTTGAAAAATGCCGAAACCCTGTTCATCGGGGACAATGGTTTCCAGTCTTACTATCAGTGGATGATGGCTGAGTTTGGCTTCACCGCTGAGCAACGCAAACCCTACACCTTCAACCCGGCACCCTTCATCGCCGACGTGAATTCTGGCCAGCAGGGGTATGTGACGTCGGAACCTTTTGCCGTCATGAACGAAGGCGGCTTTGAGCCAAACGCCTTCCTGATCGCGGATTTCGGCTATGACAGCTACTCGACGACGATCGAAGCGATGCAAGCGACGATTGATGAGAAGCCGGAAGCGGTGAAGTGCTTTGTCGAAGGGTCGATCAAAGGCTGGTATAATTATCTTTATGGCGACAATGCTGCCGCCAACGAGCTGATCCAGGCCGATAATCCGGACATGAGCGACGAGCAAATTGCGTTCTCGATCGAAGCCATGAAAGAATACGGGATTGTCGATTCCGGTGACACCGAAACGCTCGGCATAGGCGCGATGACCAAGGAGCGGATCGATTCATTCTACGCCAAAATGGTCGAGGTTGGCGTCCTTCCTGAGGGCATTGATGTCGACAGTTCATACACGCTTGAGTTCGTGAACGCAGGCGTCGGATTGGACCTGAAACAGTAACATAAACAGCAGGTTAGACTGTTGTGACGGCTCACGCCCACGCCATCGAAGAGGAGACAAGCGGTCATTCGAGACCGCTGGTCTCGTTTCGGGGCGTCGGGAAAACGTTCTCAAACGGTACCGTCGCGCTGCAAGGCTTATCGCTCGATGTTGGCACGGGAGAGTTCGTGTCGCTCCTTGGTCCATCTGGCTGTGGGAAGTCGACGGCGCTGCGCATTCTGGCTGGGCTTGGATCGACAACGACGGGTCGGGTTGAGTGGGCTGACGGCGCGACCGGCGCCACTGACCATGACATTTCGTTTGTCTTCCAAGAACCGACCTTGATGCCGTGGGCAACCGTGTTCGAAAATGTATGGCTGCCGCTCCGCTTAAAAGGTCGCAAGCGCGGCGCGGCAAAGGCGGACGTGATGGAAGCGCTCGGGATGGTCGGGCTTGAGCAGTTCCCCGATGCTTATCCGCGCGAGCTATCCGGCGGCATGAAAATGCGTGTGTCTATCGCCCGCGCGCTCGTAACACGGCCGAAGCTGCTTCTGATGGACGAGCCTTTCGCTGCGCTCGATGAAATCACCCGGTTTAAGCTCAATAACGACCTTTTGAGGCTCTGGCAGCAGTTTGGCTTCACGACGATTTTCGTGACGCATTCGGTTTTTGAAAGCGTATTTTTATCAAGTCGCATTGTGGTCATGGCCGCCCGCCCCGGTCGAGTGGTCGAGACGATAGACGTCGATGCAGCCTACCCTCGCGATGACAACTACCGAACGTCAGAGACCTACAACCATTACTGCCGCGCCACATCCGACGCGCTCGAAGCGGCAATGGCGGCTGGATGACTGTAGCGTCCGATCATAACCCTTCGGTCATCGTTGATGAGGTCGGGCTCGATCCCGCCGAAATGGCGCGCGCGCGGCGTGCGAAATACGAGAAAATTGGAAAGTGGGTCCTTCCAATTGTCGTAATGACACTCACGATCCTCGGCTGGGAATGGCTCGTCGTTGCCAATGAAGTGCCGCACTACATTCTGCCTAAGCCATCATTGGTGATCACCACTTTGTTTGAGAACTGGTGGAGCCTCCTCAGCTCCCTTGGCGTGACGCTGAAGATCACGTTCGGCGCATTGGCGCTCGCGGTGTTTCTCGGGGTTGGGATAGCGGTCCTCTTCTCACTTTCGAAGTGGGTGGAGATGTCGTTTTTCCCCTATGCGATTATCCTCCAAGTCACACCTATCATCGTGATCGCGCCGCTTATCTTCATTTATGTCGAATCGCAGACTGCGGGACTTCTGATTTGTGCCTGGATCGTTGCGTTCTTCCCGATCTTGTCGAACACGACTCTTGGGCTCAATTCTGCGGATCATAATCTGCGCAACCTGATGCAACTCTATGGGGCTTCGACCTGGCAGACATTGTGGCATCTGAAGTTACCGTCAGCTTTGCCATTTTTCCTCGGTGGACTGAAGATTGCAGGTGGCTTAGCGCTCATTGGCGCCATTGTTGCAGAATTTGTTGCTGGCACGGGCGGGCGCGAATCTGGCCTCGCGTTTCGTATCCTGGAGGCGAGTTATCGGCTCCAAGTTCCTCGCATGTTTGCCGCGATTATCCTCATCTCCTTTACGGGTATTCTCATCTTCATGATGACCAGCCTTCTGTCGCATCTGCTTTTGCGTAAATGGCATGAGAGCGCGCTGAAGCGGGAAAACTAGCAAGTTCAGATGCGCGACAGTCTCACCATACCGGCTGGCGGCGCCTACCGGCTCGTCAACGCTAATGTGCCAGAGTGCCTCTTGCCTGAGGATACCGTGCGTGGCGCGCCCATAGGTCCAGCCGAAGACGAGCTGGCAGGCGTTGACATGACAATCGATGCGCTGGGCCGCGTTGCCGAAATCCAGGCCGCCGCGACGCTGGAGCGTCGGGTGCCAAAAATCGACCTTGAAGGGGCGATGGTCATTCCGAGTCCCATCGACGTTCATACGCACCTTGATAAAGGGCATATCTGGCCGCGCGCGGCGAACCCGGACGGATCGTTTATGGGTGCGCTCAAGACTGTTGCGGAAGATAGGGAGGCAAATTGGTCGAGTGACGATGTTCGAGCCCGGATGGCGTTCTCGCTGAAATCTGCCTACGCACAAGGCACGCGAGCGATCCGCACCCACCTTGATTCAGTCCCACCGCAGCACTCGATCTCCTGGCCAGTCTTTGCTGAATTGAAGGAGGAGTGGGCCGATAAGATAGAGCTCCAGGCCGCGCCGCTCTTTTCCATTGAAACAGCCACACCTGAATATCTCGACGAGATCGCGCAGCTGATTAAACCCCATGGAGGGCCGCTTGGTTGCGTCGCTTACATGATCGACGGTGTCGATGCGGCGCTCGATAGAGTTTTCAAAACTGCCGCGGATAACGGCCTCGATCTCGATTTTCACGTCGACGAAACGGAAGATCCGAAAGCCGAGGCTCTTTCCCGGATCGCGCTCGCTGCGGAGCGAAACGCCTTTGAGGGAAAGGTCCTGTGCGGTCATTGCTGTTCGCTCGCGCTCCATGAGGAGGGTCGCGCAAAAAAGACGCTCGATCTCATGGCTAAGCGGAACATAGCCGTCGTGTCGCTTCCGCTTTGCAATATGTACCTGCAGGACCGGCATGCGGGGCGAACGCCCCGTTGGCGCGGCGTCAGCCTTCTCCATGAGATGGCGGAGCGGGACATTCCGGTCATGGTCGCATCCGACAACACGCGCGACCCATTTTACGCGTACGGCGATCTCGATCTTTGGGAAGTTTTTCGGTCCGGCGTTCGTACCATTCACCTCGACCATCCGCTTGGCGATTGGATCAAAACAATCACTGATACACCGGCGAAAATCATGGGTTTGGATGCGGGTTACTTCGCGCCCGGCATTTTGTTCGATGCAATCATTTTTCGAGGTCGAAGCTATTCTGAGACCCTATCGCGCGCCGAAGCCGGAAGGACCGTCATTCGCAACGGGCGTGCAATCGACACGACACTCCCTGATTTTGATGAACTGGACGACCGTGTTGGCGGTTAGAGGACAATCACAATGAACATCGAAGCTGTGAAATCTGCCCTCGACGGCATCAGAACCGAAGACAATCCCGCCATCGTTAAGCAAAAGAGCCGCGATTTTTACTGGTACTCACCCGTTTTGAAGGCGCAACTCGATCACGTTGTAGGCGATTTGGTCGTCTCGCCGAAATCCGAGGCCGAAGTCATAGAGGTCGTGAAGGCGTGCTACGCTCACGATGTCCCCATCACCACGCGCGGGTCCGGCACTGGCAATTACGGCCAGGCGATGCCGCTCTCCGGTGGTGTTGTGCTCTCCATGTCGGACATGAAAGAGATCAAAGAGATTGCACCTGGACGGATCACCGTTGAGGCTGGCGTTATTTGCACGACAGCAGACAAGGCCGCGCGCGAACACTCCGGTCAGGAACTCCGAATGCACCCCTCAACCGCCCACACGGCGACCGTTGCTGGCTTTGTTGCAGGTGGCTCTGGCGGGGTCGGTTCCATCACCTGGGGCGGTTTGCGCGATCTTGGCAATATTATCCGTGTTCGCGTTGTCACCATGGAGGAGGAGCCGCGCGTTTTAGACCTCACCGGTGAGGACATTGGTAAAGTCGCGCATGCCTATGGCACCAACGGCATAATCACCGAAGTCGAAGTTCCGCTCGCCCCGGCCTATGACTGGGTCGACGTTATCGTCACGTTCGAGGACATCATTGCTTGCGCGGAGTACTGCAATGCGCTCGGCAATCAGGATGGTATTCTTCTAAAGGAGCTGGGTGCAGTCGCCGCACCGGTACCGCACGAATATTTCCTGCGGCACAAAAAGTTCCTTCAAGAGACCGACAATGTGGCGATCATTTCGGTTGCCCCGTTCGCAATGGACGCGTTTGCGACGTTCACGGCGCGCTATGATTGTGAAATTCGCTTCAGATCGGACGAGGTCGAAGATCTGAAAGGCCTTCCACCGATCTTCGAGCTTGGTTGGAACCACACAACTTTGAGGGGGCTCAGGGTCGACCCAAGCATCACGTACCTTCAGGTTCTATACCCCTATCCGAACCAGATTGATCGCGTGCGGGCGATGCACGAGATGTTTGGCGATGAAGTCCCCATCCACCTCGAATTTGTACGGTTCGACGGCAACATCACATGTTTTGGGCTGCCAATCGTGCGCTACACGACTGAGGAACGGCTGAACGAAATCATTCGACTGCACGAGGACAATGGCTGCCCGATTTTTAATCCGCACCGGTACACGTTGGAAGAGGGCGGTATGAAACAGTCTGATCCGGTCCAACTCGCCTTTAAGAAAGAGGCAGACCCGAAAGGCCTTCTAAACCCAGGAAAAATGATTGCCTGGGATGACCCGGATTTCGACTTTTCGTCTGGCCAGACGTGGCTTTTCCCAGGCCTTCAGGCTGCAAGCTAGGTTGAACTGATGCGCGTTCACGTCGTCTACGCGCATCCAAACGAAGAGAGTTTCCACGCGGCGATCCACGCCAAAGTCTTGGAAAGGCTCAATGAGGCCGGCCATGAGGTCGACGATCTGGATCTCTATGCGGAAGATTTTGATCCACGCCTAACCCGCGACGAGCGGCGGGGGTACCACGACCTTGAAACAAACCAACAGACAGTCAGCGCTTATGTCGATCGCCTCAAAGCCGCTGAGGCCCTCGTTCTTTGCTATCCAGTCTGGAATTTCGGCTATCCGGCGATCCTGAAAGGGTGGTTCGATCGCGTCTGGTTGCCGGGCGTCACATTCAAAATGAAAAACGGCAAAGTTGCCCCGTCGCTCCATAATATCCACCGTGTCGTAGCGGTCACAACCTATGGCGGATCGAAGCTCAGAGCGTGGCTTGTTAACGACCCGCCGCGTAAATGTGTCACCCGGGTCATCCGAGCGATTGTCAAGCCGGGTGCGACAATCGATTATGTGGCCCACTACGACATGAATCGTTCGACAGCGGAGAATCGGGCGGTTTTTCTGGAAACCGTCGGACGGCGAATGGGGGCATTCTGACCGGCCGGCAAACGTCAGGGGGTTCAGTATACCGATTGGCAGCACCGATCATTGACACATCTCGCAAGGCACTCGTCGTGTTTTGCCATCCGTGCTCAGAAAGCTTCAATGCCGCGATCAAGGATCGCGTCATCTCAACGCTGAAAGACGCCGGGCACGAAGTCCGGCTCATCGATCTCTACAAAGAAGGCTTCAATCCCGTGATGGGCGCCGATGAACGGCGTGGCTACCACGATCAGGGCGACAATGTTCGTCCCGTCGCCGAACATCTCGCAGCGGCAAAGTGGGCCGACTTTCACGTCTACGTCTACCCAACTTGGTGGTTCGGTTTGCCTGCCATGCTGAAGGGCTGGCTCGATCGGGTTTGGGTGCCGCATGAGACTTTCACCATGCCGACCGAGACGGAAACGATAAAGCCAGCGATGACCCAAATCACGCGGATAGCCTGCATCACAACGTGTGGGGCGACGTGGTGGCTTTCCAAAATGATAGGCGAGCCTGGGCGAAAGACGATCCTTCGCGGCATTCGCGCTTTGGCGAATCCGAAGTGCCGGACGATGTATTTGGCGCACTACAAGATGGATTCGTCGACGGCGGAGAGCCGGGCTGCATATCTCGATCGCGTGTCTGCCAAGTTGACCCAATTTGGTGGTGTTGCCCGTCAGGAAAACACTTCCGCATCGATTGTTGAACCTGCATAACGATAGTCTGCTCGCCTATTCGCAGGCTTTCAAATGCCGCCATCGAAATGCTGGATCGACCTCACGACGCGTGACTTTGAAACCCTCGATCCAGACACGGTGGCGGTGTTTCCGCTCACTGCCGTCGAACAACATGGCCCACATTTGCCGGTTTCGACTGATCTGGCTTTGGCCGAGGGCTACGTGAAGCGCGTAATCGACCGCGTTCGTCCAGATTTCCCGGTCTTGTTTTTGCCACCCGCCGCGATTGGAAAATCGGATGAGCACATTCGATTTTCGGGGACGCTTACACATACACCGGAAACTCTCATTGCGGCGTGGACAGAAATCGGGCTCGGCATTGCGCGGGCAGGCGTTCGCAAACTGATCCTCATTCATTCCCATGGCGGCAACTCAGAGGTCATGGGAATTGTCGCGCGGAAACTGAAACTCGAGGCGGATATGTTTGTCGTAACGACAAGTTGGCTTCGGTTCGGGCAGCCAGACGACCTCTACTCGGATGCGGAGCGGAAGTTTGGCATCCATGCCGGCGACATCGAAACGTCGATGATGCTCGCGCTTAGTGCTCCCGGGGTCGAGATGAAGCGCGCCGAAGACTTCGAGCCGACCTCCGTGGCAATGGATCAGAATTACGCGCATCTGCGGGCAACGGGGCCTGCGAGTTACGCCTGGCGAATTGATGATCTCCACCCGTCTGGTGCCGTCGGTAACGCGGCAGACGCCACCCCTGAAAAAGGCGAGGCGTCGCTCGATCACGCGGTTGAGGGATTCATCCAGCTATTGGAAGACGTTCACCGATTTCCGCTCACCAGTCTTGGTGACGCGTGACGCCATCCCGAGCGGTCCTGTTACCGTTTCTCCCGCTTGGATTTTCTTGGAGCACGGCGATCCCGCTTGGCCGTTTCGCGGGCGATGCGGGCGTTCCCTCCCTCATCTTTCCTCTAGCGCAAGCCGTTGGTGCGGTTCTTTTGCTCTCACTGGTGCGGCTATTTCAGCGCCTGGATTTCGGATGGCCGCTTCCATGGGGCCTTTTTCTGGTCTCTGGTCTTCTTGGCCACGCCCTTCCGCAAGTCATTAGCTTCATCACTATTCAGCATTTGCCGACCGCACTCGTCGGCCTAGTGATCGCGATGAACCCGATTTTTACGGGGATCGTGGCGAGCGTTACCGGGACGCAAGCGCTGAGCCGTTCAAAGGCCGTTGGCATCGTGCTCGGCTTTCTTGCGGTCGCGCTCGTCTCTCTACCGGGAGCGACGCTACCGGGGTGGGACGCTCTTCCCTGGATCGCTTTTGGAATGTTAACGCCGCTCTGCTTCGCATTCGCGAACACGTATTCGGCGCGCCTGAGACCGAAGAACGGCGACCCTGGGCGTGATGCAATCGGAATGATGGGCGTTTCCGCCGTCTTCCTCTTCGCTGCGGCGCTCCTTGCAGGGCAATCCTATAATTATGCGCCTTGGACAGCGGATGCGGGGAGCATCTCGCTCACAGTCCACGGAGTTATCGCGGCGCTCGCTTTCGCGCTTTTCTTTGTGGTGTTGGAAAGAGGCGGGCCGATCATGGTCGCCTCGGCAAGCTACCTGATTTTGATCCTATCGGGCATTTGGGGTTGGCTCTTTTTCGGAGAGGTTCCAACGGTCATGTTTATAGTCGCGAGCGTCCTTGTCGTGATCGGTTTGACGCTTGTCCTAGGACTTTGGCCGCGCCAACCTCGCAACGCTTGACGGCCTGCGAACCGGTGTGCCCTATGCGCTTAACAAAAAGAAGAACGCCTATCGGGAGACGACTTCAATCATGTCAGGATCGAACATACCGCAACTGTTGGTACACAGTCCGAAGGACAACGTCGGTGTTGTTGTTGTCGAGGGGCTAAAGGCTGGCACCGAGATGCTGGTTGTCGTGACGGAGGACAATACGTCGTTCTCGCTTCTGGCGCATGATGATGTTCCAATCGGTCACAAAGTCGCGCTCACCGATCTCAGCACGGGCGATACAGCGGTAAAGTATGGCGAAGACATCGGAAAAATGGTCGGGAGCGTCGCCAAGGGACACCACGTCCATACGCACAATCTGAAAACCAAGCGGTGGTAGGGAGACGACCCAATGGCAATGGCTGAAACTTTTCTTGGATATCGTCGCGACAATGGCCGTATCGGTGTCCGCAACCACGTCCTGATCCTACCGGTTGATGATATCTCAAACGCCGCTTGCGAGGCGGTTGCAAACAACATCAAGGGAACCCTCGCGATCCCGCATGCCTATGGCCGTTTGCAATTCGGCGAGGATCTGGAACTCCACTTCCGGACGATTATCGGCACCGGCGCGAACCCGAACGTGGCGGCGTGCGTGGTGATCGGGATTGAGCCCGATTGGACCCAGCGGATCGCAGATGGAATCGCTGAGACTGGCAAGCCGGTGGCGGCATTCTCGATTGAGCAGAACGGTGACCTGAAGACGATTATGGATGCGTCGCGTGCGGCCAAAGGCTTCGTCCATTGGGCGACTGAGCTTCAACGCGAAGAATGCCCGATCTCAGATCTCTGGGTCTCCACCAAGTGTGGGGAAAGCGATACGACGACCGGTCTTGGCTCATGCCCGACCGTCGGCAATATGTATGACAAGCTCATCCCAAAGGGCATTCACGGTGTCTTCGGCGAAACGTCTGAGATCACGGGTGCGGAACACATCTGCAAGGAACGCGCGATCAACGCCGAAGTAGGCGAGCGCTGGTACAAGATGTGGAAGGCCTACCAAGAAGACGTCATTTTCGCTCATCAGACCGATGATCTCTCCGACTCGCAACCGACCAAGGGTAATATATTAGGCGGTCTGACAACGATCGAAGAGAAGGCGCTTGGCAACCTCGAAAAGATCGGCCGGGAATGCAAGTTCACAGACATTTTGGAACCTGCGGAAGAACCGAAACAAGGCCCGGGCCTCTACTTCATGGATTCCTCCTCGGCTGCGGCTGAGTGCGTGACGCTGATGGCAGCGGGCGGCTACGTGATACACACCTTCCCAACAGGGCAGGGTAATGTTGTGGGCAACCCGATCGTGCCCGTGATCAAAATCTCGGCGAACCCGCGCACATTGCGGACCATGTCCGAACACATTGACGTGGACGTGACCGGGATCCTCACTCGCGAGATGACCATTGACCAAGCCGGAGATGCGCTGATTGAGATGATTATCCGCACAGCAAATGGTCGGAACACGGCTGCCGAGGCCCTTGGACATCGCGAGTTCTCGATGACGAAACTCTATAGGAGTGCGTGAGTTTTTTGACGGGAGGCGATAATGACCTCCAGCGAAACAACGTCGCCTGACACTGGCGTTAAAGCGTTTTTTGGGGAAGCGCGGCTTGTCATTCCGGGTTTTCTCCTTGCGCTCACGGTTGCGGCGGCGGCCGGGTTTGTATCCGACCATTATGGTGGCCCGGTCATGCTGCTTGCGCTCCTCATCGGGATCGCGCTCGCTTTCCTGTCCGAAGGGCCAAAGGTCGGACCCGGCGTAAAGTTTTCATCGAAGAAAATTCTCCGCATTGGCGTTGCTCTTCTCGGTCTTCGGATTGCCTATTCCGATGTCGTCGGGCTTGGCGGTGGCGTGGTCGCGCTGGTACTTGCGGGAATCGCGATTACCATCGCCGCGGCGCTTCTTACCTCCAGATTTTTGAGCGAACCAGGGCGTCTTGGAACCTTAATTGGCGGGGCGACCGCAATCTGCGGGGCGTCAGCGGCACTTGCCATCTCTTCAGTTCTGCCGCGCGAAAAGGACCACGAACGCAACACGATCTTCACCGTTGTCGCCGTTACGACCCTGTCGACGGTCGCAATGGTGCTCTATCCCGCGATCTTTAAAGCGATTGGGTTCACCGACCGAGAAGTTGGGATACTGATCGGAGCAACGATCCATGATGTGGCGCAAGTCGTTGGTGCGGGTTACGCGGTCTCTGAAGAAGCGGGCGACACAGCGACAATCGTCAAACTTATGCGCGTCGCAATGCTATTGCCGACAGTGCTCCTCATCTCACTTCTCTTTGCTGAGGCGCGAAAGGCTTCAAGCCAGGGCGAAAAGGCAGAGTTGCCGATCCCAGGCTTTGCAATTGCTTTTGCTATTTTGGTCGTTGTGAATTCGTTCGGCCTTGTTCCTGACGGATTGCGTGAAGTCCTCATCGAATTATCACGTTGGTGCCTGATAACAGCGGTCGCTGCGGTTGGCCTCACCACATCCTTGCGCGATATTGCAAAGGTCGGGTGGCATCCGATAGCAATCGCTGTGACGGCGACCGTCATCCTTCTGATTTTCTGCGTGATCATCCTGTCGATGCATCTGGTGTGATCCACGCTGGCCTGATTTCAAATTGACAGCGACGCTTTCAGCCCGTCACGTGTCACGCAAGAAACCGCACAAATGGGGCAACGGTGCCGGACATCGTCATCAGTGAGTTCATGGATGAAGCGGCGCTCCAACCGCTTCGGCCTCACTATTCTGTTCTCTATGAACCTAGCCTCGTCGATGATCTTGACCGTTTGCACGCGGAAATCGCGGATGCCGAAGCGATAATCGTTCGCAATCGTACCCAGGTTCGAGCACCCCTTTTAGATGCTGGACCGTCACTGAAATGCATAGGTAGGCTGGGTGTTGGTCTCGACAATATCGACCTTGACCTCTGTTCGTCGCGCGGCATTGAGGTCTATCCAGCAACCGGCGCAAACGACCGGTCGGTTGCAGAATATGTAGTCGCAACAGCGCTTTCGCTTCGGCGCGGTGCGTTTTCCGCCTCAGATCAGGTTTCATCGGGAACCTGGCCACGAGAAGCGTTGGTCGGGGGAGAACTCACGGGCACTACCTTTGGTCTTTTTGGTTTTGGCCGCATTGCCCAGGAGGTTGCGAGACTTGTCTCGATCTTCGATGTGAAGCTGATTGCCTACGATCCGCACCTTCCAGAAAATGATCCTGCCTGGCAAAGAGCCCAAAAGGTCGATTTCGAAAACTTAATCACTGAAAGCGATGTTCTCAGCCTCCACGTTCCCCTCAATGATGGCACGCGTGGCGCGATTGATGCGTCTGCGCTTGCCGCTATGAAACCATCTGCGATCCTAGTAAACGCCGCTCGCGGAGGCATTGTTGATGAACAGGCAGTCGTAATTGCGCTTCGCAACGGGAAACTCGGGGGAGCTGCACTCGACGTGTTTGAGAAAGAACCGCTCGACCAAGAAATGGGATCGAAGTTCGGCGGCGTTCCGAACCTCGTTCTTACCCCGCACATCGCCGGGCTAACCCGCGAGGCGAACGCACGCGTCAGCG
This sequence comes from Pseudomonadota bacterium, assembly GCA_039026395.1. Lineage (GTDB taxonomy): Bacteria > Pseudomonadota > Alphaproteobacteria > Rhizobiales > JAKSCL01 > JBCCMK01. The sequence continues at coordinate 18,927 of JBCCMK010000016.1, forward strand.
AACTGACGGTTGAAAATGTACTCAAACACCTACGGGGTCGGACATGACCGAAATTGAAGCCGACCTCACGCTTTCGCTCGCCGAAGCGCAAGACTACGTCGTCAAAGCGCTGATCGAACGAAAAACGTCCGAGCCGAACGCCCGTTCGGTCGCAACCGCGCTCGTATCCGCTGAGGCAGACGGATTGCGCGGTCATGGGCTGACTCGGCTTACAAGTTACGCTGCGCAATCTGAAAGCGGTAAAGTCGACGGGTTCGCGGTTCCGACAGAAGAGGACCGCGCGCCGACAATCATTGCAATAGATGCGGGTAACGGGTTCGCCTATCCAGCACTTGATCTCGCGCTTTCGCGGTTACCGAACAGAGCGCGCGTCTTTGGAATGGCTGCTGCTCCGATTCGAAAATCTCACCATTGCGGCGCAGTTGGACAGGTGGTCGAAAATCTCGCTCGCTCCGGATTTGCGGCAATCATGTTTGCGAACGCACCGCATTGCATTGCGCCGTGGGGAGGGAGTGAGGCGGTTTTTGGAACGAACCCCATTGCGTTTGCCACGCCGACCGCAGGTGATGATCCCATTGTAATTGACCTCTCCGTTTCAAAGGTGGCGCGCGGCAATATCCTCAAAGCGGCTAATGAAGGGACGCCCATTCCTGAAGGCTGGGCTCTGAGCAAAGCCGGTCAACCAACGACCGACGCAAAAGAGGCGCTCGACGGCACGATGATCGCAATGGGCGGGGCCAAAGGCACTGCGCTCGCCTTGATGGTGGAGATATTTAGCGGCGCGCTCACGATGGCGAATTTCTCGTTTCAAGCGACCTCGTTTTTCACGGGCGAAGGAGATCCCCCCGGAACAGGTCAATTTGTCCTCGCGTTTGATCCCGAAGCGTTTGCGGGCACTGAGTACAAAGCCAAGCTGAGCGAGTTGACGGATCGTATCACCTCTCAAGACGGTGCACGGCTGCCAGGCATGCGGCGTTTTGAGAATCGGCGGAAGGCCGAGCATGACGGCATCACTTTGCCGCGCGATGTCCGCGCGAAATTCGGCGATCTGGACTAGACCATGAGCGAGGTCCATGCGCCGGGATCAGGCGCGTTTGTCCAGCGTCTGCGGCTCTGGAGTGGCCTCGTACTATTCACGTTTGCATCGACGCATTTCGTGAACCATGCGCTTGGGATCCACTCAATCGAGTGGATGGAGGGTTTCCAGGACGTTCGAAACTTCGTTTGGCGCTCCGTTCCAGGGACGGTTCTGCTTTACGGCTCCCTCATGGTTCATGTCTTGCTGGGTGTCTGGAAAATCGCCAGTCGACGGACATGGAGAATGCCCGTTTGGGAAGCGATGTTAATCGCCGTTGCTGTCACTATTCCGTGGCAGTTGATCGCCCACATCATCGGAACCCGAGCAGCCGAAGAACTCTACAATTACAATGATAGCTATTCGAATGTGGTCTTGGTTCTGTCTCCTGGCCTAATCGTCGAGCAGACGTTCCTCATGCTTGCTGTTTGGATCCATTCGATTATCGGCATTCACTTTTGGCTTCGCTTGCGGCCATTTTACAATCGGATCTCGCCAGCGCTTCTGTGTTTTGCGATCTTGGTTCCGGCACTTGCGACATGGGGTTGGACGCTCGCAGCTGAGCGTTTGGTGGTAGAGGGTCAAGAGATCGAACGCCTCTCTCGCGAGGCGTTTCGGGCACTGGATGCGCGCGTTGAGTTTGCCCGTTGGGGCAGTTACAGCCTCATAAGCCTTGCTTTCTTGGTCCCGGTTGCTGCTTGGGGCTTCGGATTGCGGACGTCCAAGGTGGCGATTACTTATCCTGGTGGCCAAGTCTTTAAGGCTCAACCAAACGCAACCCTGCTAGAAACTAGTCGCGCGAATGGGTTCCCACATGCGTCCGTCTGTGGTGGTCGAGCCCGGTGTTCGACCTGTCGGACCCTCATCATCGATGGCGGCGATACACTTCCCGAGCCGAGCGCGGAAGAGACCAAGGTTCTGACTCGAGTGAACGCGGACAATCGCGTTCGGTTAGCATGCCAAATCAGACCGAAATCACCCCTGACAGTGCATCCGCTTGTGCCAGCCAATGGCGATGCTGCGCCGTCGCAGATGACGAGGGATGCGTATCACTGGGGCGTGGAAAAACCAGTAGTGATCATGTTCGCAGACCTCCGAAATTTCACCGGTCTCTCTGAGGAACGGTTGCCGTACGACACTGTCTTCCTCCTCAATCGATATCTGGGTCTGATGCGTGAAGCGATTGAAGATGCAGGCGGCCAGATCGACAAGTTTATCGGAGACGGGATCATGGCGATTTTTGGTATCTCGGCCGATATTAACACAGCGGCGCGCCAGTCTTTGGACGCGTCAGCCCGCATGGCACAGGCTCTTGAGCAGTTGAACGAAGAGCTGTCGACGTCTGTTTCAGCGCCCTTGCGAATGGGGGTAGGGCTTCATCTCGGGCCTGTCATTCTCGGTCGCATCGGCGCTGCAGGTCGCGGCCAATCGGATAGCATCACGGCGCTTGGCGATACTGTGAACGCTGCAAGCCGTCTGGAAACCGCGTCAAAGGACCTTGGCTCGTTTCTCGTCGCGTCTCGCCCGGTTTTGAAGGCAGCTTCGATAAAGCTGGAAGACGACCTGTTTCACCCGATTACCGTGAAGGGGAAGAAGCGTCCGCTTGACGTTGCGGCAGTCGTTGAGCCAGGTCTTCTTCTCGGTGACCATCCGGAAAATGCTGTGTCTAAAAATGAGCTGCGTCCAGTCGAAGCGATGACGGATTAGGCTTGCTCAATTCGCAGGCATGGGTATCACTACCGTCATCCGCTCGCGGCAGCGCAAAGACTGCCGGAGCAGCAAAACAGAGGGGACTAACCACTCATGAAACGCTATTCAATCGCGCTCGCGGCGGCTCTCCTGTCAGCGACCGCACTCACGTCGGTTGCCGACGCCAAGACCGTCAACTGGGCCGCTGCCGGTGACTCGCTGACGCTTGATCCACACGCACAAAATGAAGGCCCAACGCACACGCTCGCACACCAACTCTACGAGCCGCTTTTGCATCGTGACATGGCGGGCCAGATCATACCGGCTCTCGCCACATCCTGGGCGCCAACCGATGATCCAAATGTTTGGGAGTTTAAGCTCCGCGAAGGCGTGACATTCCACAACGGAAATCCGTTTACGGCTGATGATGTGGTCTTTTCAATGAACCGGGCAAAAATGCCTGATTCAGACATGAAGGAGCTCTTGGCTTCCGTCACTGAGATCACAAAGGTCGATGATCTTACGGTTCACGTGAAGACAGACGGACCAAACCCGCTGCTTCCGGCCAACCTCACTAACCTTTTCATGATGGACCAGGAATGGTCGGTCGAAAACAATGTCGAGAAGCCGCAGGATTTCGAAAACTCCGAAGAGACCTATGCTGTCCGCAATGCGAACGGCACGGGGCCCTTCACTCTGGTCAGCCGTGAGCCAGACACGAAGACTGTTCTTTCTAAAAACGAGAGCTATTGGGGCATCGGCACGTTTCCGATGGAAGTGACGGAAATCGTCTACACGCCGATCCAGAATGCCGCGACGCGGGTTGCAGCCCTTCTCTCGGGCGAAGTTGATTTCATCCAGGACGTCCCCGTCCAGGATCTCGCGCGCGTTGATGGAGCTGACGGCCTGAAGGTTGTTACCGCCCCGCAGAACCGCGTGATCTTTTTTGGCCTAAACGTGGGCGACGACGACCTCACGCTCGATAATGTCGACGGAAAGAACCCATTTGCGGACAAGCGGGTCCGCGAGGCGATGAACGTCGCAATCAACCGTGACGCCATCAAACAAGTCGTCATGCGAAATCAGTCGCAACCGGCCGGCGTGATCATGCCTCCGTTTGTGAATGGCTGGACTGAAGCGCTTGATGTTGTTCCTGAAACGGATGTCGAACGCGCGAAGGCGCTGATGACCGAAGCCGGGTATGGTGATGGTTTCTCAATCACGCTTCACTGCCCGAATGATCGTTACATCAACGATGAAGGCATCTGCCAGGCAGCTGTCGGCATGCTTGGGCAAATTGGCATCACCGTGAACCTCGTCGCACAGTCCAAGGCGCTTCACTTCCCACTGATCAACAAGAAAGAAACCGACTTCTACCTGCTCGGTTGGGGCGTGCCGACGTTTGACTCGGAATATATCTTCAACTTCCTTGTCCACACCACGACCGACACGTACGGTTCATGGAACGGAACGCGGTACTCAAACCCGGATCTGGACGCAAAGATCGTATCGCTGGCTTCAGAAACCGATCTGGACGCCCGCAACGCGACGATCGGCGAGATCTGGAGCACGGTTCAGGACGAGATCATCTACATTCCGGTCCACCACCAAGTGCTCAATTGGGGTATGAGCTCCGACATTGATTTCCCGGTTCAGCCGGAAGATCAGCCGCACTTCGAGTTCATGAAGTTTACGAACTGACCAGCTTAAAGTGAAACGGGGCGGCTTAAAGGGCCGCCCTTTTTCTTCCAGCAATGATCACCTTCATCCTCCGCCGTCTTCTTCAATCGGTCGTCGTTCTCTTGGCGGTCGGTTTTGTGGCGTTTTCGATGTTTCGCTTCGTCGGCGACCCGATCGACAACATGCTCGGGCAAGAGCGGACGATGGCCGATATCGCAGAACTGCGCGAGCGTCTTGGTCTCGATGATCCGTTCCCGGTTCAGTATTTCAAGTTCGTCCAGGGCGCATTTTCAGGCGAGTTCGGGGTTTCCTATCGGATGGGAAGACCTGTTGGCGACATTATTGCTGAGCGCCTCCCCGCGACGCTTGAACTGGCGCTTGTCTCGGCGATCTTCGCCCTCGTGCTGGGCGTAGGGTTTGGCGTCTATACTGCGCTCAAACGCGACGGATTTCTTTCCAACATCGTGATGACCGTCTCTTTGGTCGGCGTGTCGCTCCCGACGTTCTTAATTGGTATTCTCCTCATTTATCTTTTTGCCGTTGAGCTAAACTGGCTCCCGTCATTCGGCCGCGGTGAAACCGTCGATCTGGGGGGCTGGACGACAGGCTTTTTGACCGAGTCTGGCCTCCGATCCCTTGTATTGCCGGCAATCACACTCGGCCTCTTTCAGATGACGCTCATCATGCGACTCGTACGGGCTGAAATGCTCGAGGTTCTTCGCACCGACTACATAAAGTTCGCACGTGCGCGAGGGCTGTCGGATAAGGCGATCAACTTCGGCCACGCCCTTAAGAACACGCTGGTTCCGGTGATCACCATCACCGGCCTTCAATTGGGCTCGATCGTCGCGTTTGCGATTATCACTGAGACAGTCTTTCAGTGGCCAGGCGTCGGTCTGATGTTCATCAACGCGATCCAATTCGTGGATATTCCAGTGATGGCGACGTATCTGATGCTGATCGCTTTCTTTTTCGTCGTCATCAACCTGATCGTCGACATCCTTTACTATGTCGTCGACCCCCGGCTTCGAGTCGGTGGGACCTAGGCGATGTCAGCGCCGGTCGAACCTCAAAATGCGCCTTCCCGACTTGCTAAGTTGTGGCAGTCGGACATCGCGTATTCGTTTCGTCAATCACCCGTCACGATGGTCGCAGCGGCCGTGGCCCTCCTCATCATCGGTGCTGCGGTGTTTGCGCCGTTGGTCGCGCCATATGATCCCTTCGATCCCGCGACATTGAACCTAATGGATGGGTTCACAGCGCCGATGGAGCCAAACGCCTTTACCGGGAACACGTACTGGCTTGGCACTGATGATCAGGGGCGAGACGTTTTTTCGGCTATTCTCTATGGCTCGCGTATATCGCTCATGGTCGGCGCTTTGGCGGTCTCGTTCGCTGTAGTTCTCGGCACTTTTATTGGGCTCATGTCTGGTTATATCGGCGGATGGGTCGACGCGTTCATCATGCGCATCGCCGATATCCAGCTCACATTTCCCTCAATCTTAATCGCCCTCTTGGTCTTTGGCATTGCGCGAGGATTTGTACCGCCGGAATACCGCGAGGAGATGGCGATCTGGGTCCTCATCATATCGATAGGGCTGTCGGATTGGGTGCAGTTTGCAAGGACAGTTCGCGGCGCGACGCTGGTTGAGAAGAACAAAGAGTACGTTCAAGCGGCCAAGATGATGGGCATATCGCCCTTCCTCATCATGGTACGCCACCTCTTGCCGAACGTCCTTGGCCCGGTTCTCGTGATCGCAACGATTTCACTCGCACTCGCCATCATCGCCGAGGCAACGCTCTCGTTCTTAGGCGTCGGTGTCCCACCGACGCAGCCGTCACTCGGCACGCTCATCCGGATCGGCCAAGGTTTCCTTTTTTCCGGCGAATGGTGGATCATCCTTTTCCCATCGCTGACTTTGTTGGCGCTGGCACTGTCGGTCAATTTGCTCGGCGATTGGCTTCGCGACGCGCTCAATCCCAAACTGCGGTAATCCGCCCGTTCTCAAGCATCACTTTGTACGTCTTTTCGCGCGCGACATCTGGACGGCCCGCTCGAACCGCGCTTAACTTTCATCGACGACGTACCGCGTTCCCGATTGAGAGAGGATTGGATGATGACCTTCAAGACCGCTGCGACAGCTATTGCCCTGGCGCTCGCCATCACAACGCCAGCCGCTGCAAAGACGCTAAAATTCGCGTTTCAAGGCACGCTGAATGCGCTCGATCCTTACACGCTCAATGAGACGTTTACGCTTGGCACCCTCGGTAACGCCTATGAGGGGCTGACGAAGCGCGGTCCCGATCTCGAGATCCTGCCGGGTCTTGCAGAGCGCTGGGAAGTGGTAGAGCCAAATCGCTGGCGCTTCTTCCTTCGTCAGGATGTAAAATTCCACAATGGAAACGATTTCACCGCGGATGATGTGATCTTCTCTGCGGACCGCGTTCGAGCTGAAGGCTCGGACCTGAAGACGCGCATCAATCCGGATGTTGTCGTTGAAAAAGTCGATGATCACACCGTTGATTTCGTGCTGCCCGGGCCAAACCCGATCCTGCATTACGAGTGGGATACCTGGTATATCATGGACAAAGAGTGGGCGGAGGCGAATGGCGCTGTCCCCGTCACATCCGCATCCGATGAAAACCCGAACTTTGCATCACTTAACGCAAACGGCACCGGCCCATTCAAGGTCGCGAGCCACGAAGTCGGCATCAAAACGACTTTCGAAGCAAATGCCGATTGGTGGGACGATGCGAACAAATCGCACAATCTGACTGCGGTCGAGTTCACGCCGGTTTCGTCTGATGCAACGCGCGTGGCGGCGCTTCTCTCAGGCGAATTAGACATGGTCTATCCCGTGCCGGTTCAAGACATTGAGCGCATCAACAATAATTCCGGGACGACGGCGCTCACCGGGCCTGAGTTGCGGACGATCTTCCTCGGCTTCGACCAAATGCGCGACGAGTTGCTTTACTCCAGCGTCACAGGCGCAAACCCGTTCAAGGACATTCGCGTTCGCAAGGCCTTCTATCATGCGATCGATATCGAAGCGATCAAGGACAAGGTGATGCGGAACCTGTCGACGCCGTCCGCCTTGATGATCTCTCCATTCTTGTTTTCGAAAGCCTCCGACTTTGAGCGTTACGAGTACAACGTGGAAGGTGCCAAAGCCCTTCTCACCGAGGCGGGCTACCCCGATGGCTTCGAGGTTGGCATGGACTGCCCGAATGATCGTTACGTCAATGACGAAGCGATCTGCCAAGCGGTTGCCGCGATGCTCGCACGCGTTGGTGTGACGGTGAACCTCAACGCGCAACCAAAGGCGCAGTACTTCGCAAAGGTCCTCGCTTCCGGGGGATATGACACATCCTTCTACCTTCTCGGGTGGACGCCTGGTTCGTTCGACTCCTGGAACATCCTCTCAAATCTCATTCAGTGCCGGAACGAAGCAGGTGAGGGCGGTGCGTTTAACCTCGGTGGCTATTGCAGCGAGGAATTGGACGCAATCACGGATAAGGTGCTGGTTGAAAATGACCCGGCGGTCCGGGATACCCTGATCGCTGAGGCATATCAGATGCACCATGACGATGCGGCGCACATCCCGTTGCACCAGCAGGGTCTCGCCTGGGGCGTATCCGACAAGATCGAGTTGGCCCAACGCGCCGATAATGTCTTTATGTTCTACTACGCGAACGTCAAAGACTGATCTGAAAAAGCTGAGCCATCCGGCCTAACGGCTGGGTGGCGCTTTGGCTGATGGCCTCCTTCGTCTTCAATCGACTGGTGCAATCGCTCATTGTGATGGGCATTGTCGCGCTACTTGCGTTCACGCTCTTTCGCTATGTCGGCGATCCCGTGAACCAAATGGTCGGTATTGAAACGACGATTGAAGAGCGTGAGGCATTGCGCGAGAGGCTGGGTTTGAACGACCCGGTCTTCGTTCAATTCGGGCGCTTTATCTTTGACGCCCTCCAGTTCGATTTCGGCAATTCTTACCAGTTTAAGAAACCCGTATCTGAACTCATTCTTGAACGATTACCGGCGACGCTCGAACTCTCGTTTGTGTCCGCGCTCTTTGCGCTCATCGTCGGCATTCCCATGGGCGTTTACACGGGCCTTAATCGAGACTCGTGGCTTTCGAAGTTTTTCCTGTCCGTCTCCCTCGTGGGGATTTCGCTCCCGACCTTTTTTATCGGGATCCTGCTGATCTTCGTCTTTTCCGTTCAGTTTCAGATGCTTCCGTCCTTTGGACGCGGGGAGGTGGTGGATCTTGGCATATGGACAACGGGGTTTTTGACCGTATCAGGCCTTAAGGCCCTTATCCTGCCATCGATCACGCTCGGGCTCTTTCAAATGACGCTGATCATGCGTCTGGTGCGTGCTGAGATGCTTGAGGTTATTCGCACGGACTACATCAAATTTGCTCGCGCTCGAGGTCTGAAGGACCGTGCAATCCATTTCCAGCACGCGCTGAAAAATACCCTCGTTCCGGTGATCACGATTACCGGTCTTCAGCTTGGTTCGATCATCGCGTTCGCCATCATAACCGAGACTGTCTTCCAGTGGCCGGGCATGGGGCTCCTCTTCCTCCAAGCCGTGCAGAACGTCGACATCCCGATCATGGCGGCTTACTTGCTCTTGATTGCGTTCCTCTTTGTCGTGATCAATCTGATCGTCGACATCCTCTACTTCATCGTTGATCCGCGCTTGCGCTCTGAGATGCCCGCCTTATGACGCGCGCGGCCTTCAATTTCGACCGATTTACCCCCATGTATGAGCGGGTAAATAGCTCGGTGACTCATGATTTACGTTCTCGCATTTCTTATTCCGCCCTTGGCGCTTCTCATCGAGGGGAAGCCCTTTTCGGCGATCTTCAACGTCATCATGATCGTTCTCGTCCTCGTTCTCTCGCTCGTGACACTCTTCACTTTCGCGTGGCTACTCTTGGTGCCGTCGGGCCATGCCATAATCGTCATCGCCCAAAGCAGACGCCAGCGGGAGCACCGCGAATTGGTGGAAGCCGCGAGAGACGGCCGAATGAAGATCGACCGCTGATTTTTCCAGCTTGCGCGACTTTCCCTGGGAGGTCGCCGTGGCGCTAGCGGACGAAGGTTCATCTCCCGAAAAATCCGGCCTCAGCCGAATTTTTGATTCAGACCTTTGGCACGCATTCAAGCAGTCGAAGGTCACGATGGTTGCGGCGTTCGTGACGCTCGTTCTGTTCCTCGGTGCGTATCTCGCGCCCTGGATCGCCCCGACGGACCCCTTCGACCTCGCGCAGATCAGCCTCCTTGATGCCCGCACGCCTCCGGCTTGGGCAGATGGCGGCGATCCTCGTTTTCTTCTCGGAACGGACGATCAAGGACGCGACATGCTTTCGACGATCCTCTACGGGTCGCGAATATCGCTGACGGTTGGGTTCCTATCTGTCGCCTTCGCAGCGATCCTCGGCATCACGCTTGGCCTTGTCTCCGGTTATGTCGGCGGGCGCACCGATGCCGTCATCATGCGTATCGCAGAGGTTCAGCTGACGTTCCCATCGATACTGATCGCGCTTTTGATCGACGGTACAGCGCGTGGGGTTTTCGATAATTTCGACCGAGAGAGTTCGGCTGTTTACATCCTTGTTTTCTCGATCGGGCTGTCTTTCTGGGTCCAATATGCTCGGACTGTGCGTGGATCCACGCTCGTTGAGAAGAACAAGGAATATGTGCAGGCGGCGCGCATGATCGGGCTCTCACCGTTTCTCATCATGCTTCGCCATATCCTGCCGAACGTGATGGGGCCGGTTCTTGTGATCGCGACGATTAACCTCGCGATCGCGATCATAACAGAGGCAACGTTGTCCTTTCTTGGTGTCGGCGTGCCGCCGACGCAGCCATCACTGGGCACGCTCATACGTATCGGAAACGATTTCCTCTTCTCCGGTGAGTGGTGGATTGCAATCTTTCCCGGAATTGCTCTTGCCGTTCTGGTACTCGCGGTCAATCTTCTGGGTGACTGGCTGCGCGACGTGTTGAACCCAAAACTGCGGTAGGGGCGATGGATCCGGTTCTTGAAATCGAAGACCTTTCGGTGGCGTTCCCGACGCGGCGCCAGACATTTGTGGCTGTCGACGGAGCTAATCTCACGGTCAGTCCGGGCATGATCCATGGCCTGGTTGGAGAATCAGGCGCTGGAAAATCAACGATTGGGGCCGCCGTTATGGGGCTCCTTGAACCGCCCGGGCGCATCACTGGCGGCACGATTCGTTTCAAAGGCGAGACGATTTCCGGGCTTGATCAGACGGCGATGCGTTCTTTGCGCGGCAAGAAGATCTCGATGATCTTCCAGGACCCGCTCACATCGCTCAACCCGCTTTTCACAATCGAGAGGCAGTTGGTTGAGACCATTCAGCTTCATCTCGGTTTTTCTGAGAGCAAGGCTCAGGCGCGAGCCATCGAACTTTTGGATCGTGTGGGCATCCCTGAGCCAAAAGTCCGCATCAAGCAGTACCCGCATCAGTTTTCCGGTGGTATGCGCCAGCGCGTCGTGATCGCGCTTTGTCTCTGTTCAGAGCCGGACGTCATCATAGCTGACGAGCCGACGACCGCGCTTGACGTCTCGATCCAGGCCCAGATTCTTGATCTAATCCGCGAACTCGCAGACGAGCGGCAGGTCGGTGTCATATTGATCACGCACGACATGGGCGTGATCGCTGACACCACAGATGTCGTGACTGTCATGTATATGGGCAAGGTCGTCGAAAGCGGTCCGACGTCAGAAATCCTCGGCGCGCCGAAGCACGATTATACGAAGTCGTTGATTGCCGCAGTCCCAAGACCGACCCTCAAACTGAAGCGCTTCCCGCTGATATCATATGGCGGGCGTGTCACGAATTTTCGGATCGAAGATCTTGCGCGCAATTGGCCAGATACCGAAAAGCCGAAAGGCAATGAACTTCTGAGCGTCAAAGGCGCAACGAAAAAGTTCCTGCAGCGTTGGTCGTTTTTGCCATCGAAGCGTCAATTCTTGACTGCCGTCGACAATGTTTCGTTCGGTATCAAACCGGGTGAAGTCTTCGGGCTGGTTGGCGAATCCGGGTCGGGCAAGTCCACCGTCGCGCGGATGATTGCGACCCTCTACAAGGCCGATGGCGGATCGGTTTACTTCGATGGCGAGGATGTCACAGCGCTCAAGACTGATCGGGACATGGAGCACTATCGCCGTCAGATCCAAATGATCTTTCAAGACCCCTATTCGAGCCTTAACCCGCGCATGCGGGTGGCGGACATCGTGGCAGAGCCGATCAAACACCATAAAATCGTGTCTGGATCGGCAGTTGGCGACCGAGTAGGCGAATTGTTAGACCGCGTCGGCCTTGGTGCCGCTGCTGGTATCAAGTACCCGCACGAGTTTTCAGGCGGTCAGCGTCAGCGCATTTCAATTGCACGCGCGCTTGCTACCCAGCCACGCTTTCTCATTTGCGATGAGCCAACATCCGCGCTCGACGTATCGATCCAAGCGCAGATCCTCAATATTCTCAAAGATCTGCAAGAGCACCTCAATCTTACAATGCTCTTCATCTCGCACGATCTGCCGGTCGTTCGTCAGATGTGTGACCGCGTCGGCGTGATGCGCTACGGGAAACTTGTCGAAGTACAAGAGACAAATGCGCTCTTCGACGATCCACAAGAAGACTATACGAAAGAACTTTTAGGCCTGATGCCGAAACTCGAAGGTCTATCCACCGAAGGCCTATCCATCGAGGCAGCCTAGGGTCCAGACCCTAACCGGAGACGATGATGCCAAAAGACACTGACCGCCATCTCGAAGATCTGATCGCAATTCGCCGTGATTTTCATGAGCATCCCGAAATCGCATTTGAAGAGGAGCGGACCTCGAAGATCGTTGCGGAAAAACTCCGCGAATGGGGCATGGATGAAGTCCACACCGGTATCGCGAAAACCGGCGTCGTCGGTGTCCTTCATGGCAATGGTGGCGGCTCGAACCGTGCAATCGGTCTGAGAGCTGACATGGACGCGCTGCCCATGGATGAGACCACCGGGCTTCAATATGCGTCAAAAAATCCAGGCCGGATGCACGCCTGCGGGCATGATGGCCACACCACGATGCTTCTGGGCGCGGCACGCCATCTTGCGGAGAATCGGAATTTTGACGGGACCGTCTATTTCTTCTTTCAGCCGGCAGAAGAAGGTGGCGGTGGCGGCCGTGTGATGGTTGAGGAGGGGCTTTTTGATCGTTTCCCCGTCGAGACTGTTTGGGGCATGCATAATATGCCGGGCCTACCCGCTGGTCATATGGCAATGCGACCCGGTCCGATGATGGCCGCGGCGGATCTGGTTGAAATCACGGTCGACTCCGTCGGCGCCCACGGTGCGATGCCGCACAAGGGTGTGGACGCCGTGCTGGTTGCGAGCCACATCGTCGTCGCGGCTCAATCGATTGTCTCTCGCAATGTCGACCCGCTCGACAATGCGGTCGTCTCACTCACTGCACTGAACTCCGGCACCGCCTTCAACGTCATCCCGGAGGTCGCGCACATCAAAGGGACCGTGCGCACCTACAAGAAAGAAGTGCAGGACATGGTCGAGGACAACCTGCGCCGCATCGTCGAGAACACGGCCGCAGCCTATGGCGCGACGGCAAAGCTGGACTTCAAGCGGAATTATCCGGCGACGGTGAACACAGCTGAGGAAACGGATTTCGCGGCCGATGTGGCCCGCAAGGTGGTCGGGGATTCAAGCGTTGACACCACGATCAATCCGCTCATGGGCGGTGAAGATTTCTCGTTCATGTTGAATGAGCGGCCTGGCGCTTACGTGTTCCTTGGGAACGGTATGCCGGGCGAAAAGGGCGGCATCGGCGTACACAATCCGGGTTACGATTTCAATGATGATGTTATTGGAACTGGCATTGCCTATTGGGCTGAACTCGTCGAGACGGCTCTGCCGGCGTCACGCGGATAGGGGAGCAGCGTCTCGTCTGTTGGACCAGAAGAGGAGCGCAAACGTCAGTGCGACCCCTGCCGCGTCAACGAGGTAATTGCCCGGCCACAGACACATCGCAGCTGCGCCCAACGCGATTGCTCGTTCCGGCCACGTCAGCGGTTTTTCCATGTGGCCCTGGAAAGCTGATGTGAACGCGTAGAGACCGACGACCGCGAAACCTGCAATGATCAAAGACTGCCCGATCGGCGCGCCGATCAGGGGTGTATACGCAAAGAGTAGCGGTACGATGTAGAGCCCCTTCGCGACCTTCCACGCGGTAACGCCAGTCGCCATGGGCGGCGTTTTCGCGATCGCGGCAGCAGTGAATGCCGTGAGGCAGACGGGTGGCGTTACGTTTGAATCCTGCGAAAGCCAGAAAATGATGAGGTGCGCCGAGAGAAGCGCGAAGCCGAGGGTCGTCGGATCAATCAGAGAGTCACGGATAACGCCTGCCATATCTGGCGGAACTGCCGCGGCAAGAGCCTGAGCGTCGGCGACCGCCATCGGCTGGCCAATTGCTGCAATCTGGTCTGGTGCAACCAACATAAAGATCGCGCGGGCTTCATCCGATATCGCTCCTGACGCAATCACATCAACGATCTGGGCATCGGCAATCATGCCATACAGCGCAGGCGCCGAAAGCGTGGCGAGCACGATGTAGGCCGCTGTCACCGGAAGTCCCATCCCCAGGACAAGGGATGCGATCGCGATCAGAATGATCGCAATCATGACATTGCCGCCTGCCCAATCGGAAATCATGAGCGAGAACGTGTTGCCGATACCCGCAGTCGCAATCACATTGACGATGAGCCCGACCGCACAAAGGAGGACCGCCGTCATCACCATGTTCTTTGCACCAAGTGCGAGGGCTTCGAGGATGGCCGTTGGCCCCATTTTTCGCGGTGTAATCCAGGATGTGACGATAACCGCCATGATCCCGATTCCCGCCGAATAGGTCGGGGTGAAACCTGCAATCAGGCAATAAATGACGGCAGCGATTGGAAGGAGGAATGTGATGCCACCTTGGCGCATGAGCGTGCCGATAGACGGGCCGTCTTGTTCGCCGCCTCCAATTCCGTACCGCTTGGCTTCGATCCGAACGAAGAACGCGACGGTCGCGAAATAGAGGATCGCCGGTATCACCGAAACGGCGACAATTGTCGTGTAAGGGATCTGGGTGTAGCTCGCCATAACGAAGGCGCCAGCCCCCATGATTGGCGGCATCAATTGACCGCCCGTGGACGCGGATGCCTCGACTGCTGCCGCGAACTTCGGCGGGAAGCCCGCTTTTTTCATCAGAGGGATCGTGATGACGCCGGTTGATGCCGTGTTTGCGACCGCAGAGCCTGAGATTGTGCCAGTTAGCGCAGATGAAAAGACGGCGACCAGACCCGGCCCGCCGACAAAGCGCCCAGCCACCGCGCGCGCCATGTCGATGATGAAGTGTCCTGCCCCCGAGCGCAGCAAGAAGGCGCCGAACAGGATAAACATGAAGACAAACGTCGATGAGATCGTTGCGATTGTGCCAAAGAGGCCTTCATCACCGAAGATCGAGCGGAAAAGCATTGTTTCTGCCGAAAGACCCGCAAAGCGGAACACGCCTGGAATGTGCGCGCCCCAGACAACGATATAGCTGAGCGAAATGACGATCAGTGATGGGATAAGCCAGCCGGTTGTGCGACGCGTAAACTCGAGCGCTCCAAGGATTGCAATTGTGCCGAGGATCCAGTCGAGCGTAGTAAGTCGGACCCCTGCGTCATAGATCGCGCTTTCCCGCGCGATGATGCCCACGGCTGCAACGGCGACAACGATCCCGAGCACGAGATTGAAAAGAAGACGGGCCGGCGTTTCGCGCGCATCGCCCTTGATCATCGGGATTGTCAGCGCGCAGAGAAACGCGAAACCTGCGAAATGAACTGAGTTTTGGACCAGTGTTGGGAGCGTCCCAAACACGTTCATCCAGATGTGAAATACCGAAATGATCACGCCTACGATAAACGCGATTTTCCCGGCAGTAGACGCCGACTGGAAACGCGGGGCGATATCATCTGCCGACGTGTCCTCGGGACCGGCGACCGCCTCGCTCCGGTTTGGGCTTTCGAGCGTGCTCATGAAAAAGAGGCCCGGGCCAAAATCGGCCCGAGCCCCAAAAAACTATGCCGCTATAAGGTTTACTGGGATGTCGAGGCCAGCCGCGTCGTAGTAGCGTGCTGCACCTGGGTGTAATGGCATTGGAAGACCGGCGAGGGCACGATCAAGCGCCATCGCGCGCGTTGCGGGGTGAATGCCCTGCAAGAAGGCGAGGTTTTCATACATCGTCTTCGTGATCAGATAGACGTCTTCTTCTGGAAGATCCGCCCGGACAGCCAAGAAATTGGGCTGCGCGATCGTGTTGTAGTCTTCCGTCTGACCAGGATATGTGCCCGCAGGAACGACATAGCGCGTCCAGAGGCCAAGGCCGCCATCGGCCGCTTCAGCCTGTTCATCGGTAAATTCAAGAAGGGCCAAATCGTCGCCCATGTTTGCCATGGCATTCGTCACGGCAGAAACAGGGTCGCCAGCGGGCGTCGACATGCCAACGATCTTGTTATCCTGCATAGCGGCAGCTGACGGGCCATAGCCGAGATAGACGAGGTCATAGGATGCTTCAATGTCATCGACACCGAGGTTTGCCATGATGGTCGCATTCGATCCAATTGTGCCAGAGTTCTTGCGACCCATTGAGAACGCTTCACCTTTCATGTCGAGGACATCAACAACGGTCCCAGTCTTGGCGAATTCCTTCTTCACGACGATGTGCTCGACGTTCGGCCAGAGCATCGAGACGGCGCGCAAGCCAGTCTGCGGTCCGTCAGCTTCCACCGGGCCTGTGCCGTTCCAAGCATAGGAGCCGAAAAGGCCCTGAATAATTGCAAATTGCGCTTCGTTTTCGCGGAGAAGCCGAACGTTTTCGCCAGAGCCCGCGGAGTTGATCGCGGACATGTTTAGCTTCTGGCGTGGCTGCAGCTTGACCTTGGTCAGCGTCGCAAGCGCGACGCCCACAGGATAATAGGTCCCGCCGGTCGAGGCCGTGGCGAGCAGATAGTTGCGCTCTTCTTGGGCGTTCACGGAGCCGGTCGCGAGCAAGCCGGCGACTGCGGCTGCGGACAAGACTTTACCGATTGTGAAATGCTTCATGGATGTCCTCCCAGACGTCTGCGGTGAAAAATCGCCTCGTAAAATTCCTTATGGCCAAATTGCCGCGCTTTGCCAAGCGTTGCGCGCCTAACGATGCGCCCGTTTTTTGGAAGATTTGCGCCGTGGCGGAGCGACATCCATGCCGAGATCGGCGAGCACGGATGGGATCTTCTCCTTAAACGGGAAAAATCCGCGCGTCGCGTGCGGCCAGAATGCATTGTCCCAGGTCCTTCGCCTTTCAGTCAGCGAGATCCCAGTTGAAGTGACGGCATCGCGGGTTGGACCAGTGGGGATCCAGGATGTGACCACTGCGTCGAGTTCGTTTTCGTCCGCCCAAGCCTTCAATTCGGCGGGTGAAAGCACTGATACTTCCAATCCAGTCTCGTTGGAGACGCGTTGAGATGCGTCCGCCAGCGCCGCTTTGCTGAATTCAACTGCGCCTGCGCCGTTTGGGCTTCTCGTGTCTGCCGTGAAAACTGACGCAATCGCCACCGGCGAAGGCATGCCAGAAAGCGTTTCCATGGGGTGGCAGTCCTCATCAGTTATCAAGAATCCTATCCGCTCTCCGATGATCGGTTCCTCAGCAGCAAGCATGCTCGCTGGCGGATGCGGCGGACCATCGAGCGCTGGCGCGTCGGTCGCCAACTGCCACTGCGGATTAAACCGCCCGTTGGTGTAGCGCGCGATATTAGACGCACGCGCGAGATAGGTCTTGCCCTTAGTCTGGAGCCCGCAGACCCAGCGCCAAGACAGAGTGTTTGACGCCGCATCAGCGTCTGCGAGGTGCTTCATGAAAATGTCGGCACCGAGTGCCCAAGGAAGGTCGAGTGTATAGACCCAAATGGACGCGAACCACATCCGCGTGTGATTGTGAAGGTATCCCGTGTCCTTGAGTTCGCCGATCCAGTGATCGAAGCACTCAAGCCCTGTGCGACCGGTGATTGCTGTCTCAAAGCGCTCGCGCAAATCACTATCGTGTTCCACATTCCGGAGCGCATGATCACGGGCTTCTAAATAGTCCCGCCAGATGGATGGCCTCAGTTCCAACCAGCCTTTCCAATAGGTGCGCCAGCAGACTTCCTGAATAAACTTCTCTGCTGTTGAATAGCTAAACCGGCTAAGGGCTGTCTCTACCGCTTCGCGCTCCGTTACTAGCCGATGACGGACGAACGGCGACAGCACAGATACGGCACCTTCGTCGTTGTCGAGCAAGAGTTCCGCGCCGGGGTCGGCATTGCGACCGGATGCGTATTCGCGGCCCATTTTCGGGGCAAAAGCCTTCATGCGCTCAAGGCCAGCTGTCCGGGTCGCCTCGGGAAATAGGTCAATCGTCAAAATGTCACCTGCATCAGTTACTTCGTTGAAAGGGTGTAGGGCGCGGATCAGCTTCGAAAAGTCTCGCCAGATGCGGCTTAGGTGCTATTTTGAAGCGTTAAGGAACGGGGCAAACATGGCAAAAGTTGCGATTATTGGTGCGGGCATTTCAGGCCTCACCTGCGCTGAACGCCTGACGGGTGCAGGTCACGCGTGCACGGTTTTTGAAAAGAGCAGGGGGCTCGGTGGTCGGTTAGCGACACGGCGCGCGGGCGATCTTCGTTTCGACCATGGCGCCCAGTACGCGACGGTCCGTGATCCCGACTTCGACGCTTACATCTCATCCGCTGTCGATGATGGCAAAACAGCAGTCTGGGAGGGCGCTGGCCGCGATGATCCAGTCTATGTCGGTACTCCTGGCATGAGCGGCATGGTGAAGGCGCTTGTTGGAAACATCGACATCCGACTGATGTCCCGCGTGCTCGGCATTGATGAGCAAGCAGGAAAAAAGCGCCTGATGGTGGAGAACAAGGGCTATGCCAGCGGGTTCGATGCTGTGGTCGTGGCCGTCCCGTCGCCACAGGCCATAGAGCTTTTGTCGGACTTCTCGGCCTTTGATGTCATCGGTTCGGTTGAGGTTGCGCCATGTTGGGCGGGGCTCTTCGCCTTTGATCAAAGACTTCCGATTGAGACCGATACCTTGCGCGGTGGCGAGACCATTGCGTGGGCGGCGAGAAACGGATCGAAGCCCGGGCGCGACCATGCGCAGGAGGCGTGGGTCGTCCATGCTTCGCCGGAGTGGTCCAAAACGCACTTAGAAAACGACAAAGACGGTATGGCGGAGCCGCTTCTTACAGCGTTTTATGCATTCTCAGGGATCAAACCGATTGTCCCGACCTATGCGAGCTCTCATCGCTGGCGGTATGCGCAGACTGAGAAGCCGCTGGGCCAGCCTTTTGTTTTCGATGATGCCGCCGGTATCATAGCCTGCGGTGATTGGTGTCTTGGGCGACGCATTGAAGACGGTTTTCGCTCTGGGTTTGCGGCCGCGAAGCATTTGGAAACGGTCCTCGATCCTGCACCACCGATCCTCCCTGCGGTCGGAACGTTTGGGTGATTAATAGGCGCCCGGTCGATAAGGACTTTATCGCCGCTTGGTTCCGCATCGGTTGCCTATCGTTCGGCGGCCCCGCTGGACAGATCGCCCTCATGCACGACACGGTCGTTGCTGAGAAAAAGTGGTTCGACGAAAAGACTTTTCTAACGGCTTTGAATTTCTGCATGCTCTTACCGGGGCCGGAAGCACAGCAGCTGGCGACCTATATCGGCTGGAAAACGCGTGGTGTAAGCGGTGGATTAATCGCAGGCGCACTTTTTGTAGTACCTGGGGCGATCGTTATCCTTGGCCTATCGATTGCCTACGTTCTTCTCGCAGACTTATCGATCGCGTCCGGGCTCTTGGTTGGGGTCAAATCCGCAGTCATCGCAATCATTCTGCAAGCGCTCCTTCGGCTCCTTCCAAAGGTGCTCGATTCCGTGCTGAAGCTCACACTCGCTATCGCGGCCTTTCTTGCAATCTCTGTCTTCTCGGTCCCGTTCCCAGCGGTCATTGGCACGGCTGCACTCATTGGCTTCATGGCGCTGAAAGAGGGAAAACAAGTCGAAATTGCTCCTGCATCAAACGGTAATGCAGCGACGGTGAGCGCAGCCATTGTCACCGCGCTCTTTTGGGCGTTGCTTGTCTTCGGTGCCTTCGCAATGAGTGGCGAGAGTGATGCGTTTGCCGAGATCGCTCTCTTTTTTTCGACGCTAGCGGTCGTTACGTTTGGTGGTGCTTATGCGGTCCTCGCCTACATGGCCGATCAAGCGGTGAATGTCCAAGGCTGGCTCACGGCGTCAGAGATGGTCGACGCACTCGGACTAGCAGAGACAACGCCGGGGCCGCTTATTCTTGTTACCCAGTTCGTCGGCTTCCTGGCAGGTTACCGGTTTTCTGGCCCGCTTGATCCGATGGTGGGCGGCATCGTCGCCGCGATCATCACCACGCTGGTGACGTTTTTGCCGAGTTTTCTCTGGATTTTCTTAGGCGCGCCCCACGTTGATCGCATCCTATCCATGCCGCGACTCCAAGGGGCGCTTTCAGGTGTAACGTCTGCAGTCTTGGGAGTGATCGCCGCAATCGCTCTGTGGTTTGCTAGCCAGGTCCTGTTTGCGGCCCAATCGAGCGTCGAAACGATCTTTGGAGAAATCACGCTTCCAGACTTCGCATCGTTTCAGATCGGCGCATTAGGCCTGACCGCACTCTCTTGTCTTCTGCTTTTCAGGCTGAAATGGAGCGTTCCCGTCATTGTCGGCGCCCTCGCTATCGTTGGTGCCGGAGCCGCTACGCTCTTTGGCCTCTAGTCTGCGATCACAAGACCCTCTCGTCTCGGATCAGTTCCACCTTCGAGGCTCGCTGGGCCGCGCCGGATGATAATGTTCAACCCACTCGTCATGCCCGAGGCGCGGATCGTCTGACCTTTCGCTTCGAGCTCGGCGATGTAAGGCTCACCCTCAAACCCCTCTTCGATCTCAAAAGGTCCGTTACGGCTACCAAAGTTTGGCGAGCTCGCGATTGCCTGAGCGTTCAAGCTCCAGTCGAGATGCCCGACGATCCCTTTGACCACGTATGGAATGATGCGGCTTCCTCCGGGCGACCCGACCACCATCTCAACGCTATTGTCGGGCGCAAAAACGATGGTCGGCGCCATGGACGATCTCGGTCGTTTTTTAGGTTGGACACGGTTTGCGATCGGTGTGCCGTCTTCGTCCGTCGGCCTGAAAGAGAAGTCGGTGAGCTGATTGTTCAAAAGAAAACCGCGCACTATGAGACGCGATCCGAAGGCTGATTCGATCGAAGAGGTCATCGAGACCGCATTACCATTTTGATCGACAATCGAAATGTGGGTGGTGCCTGGGCTTTCTGCACTTCCATCGACGCCAACCGGTTCGGGAAGTGCTGGCGGATTACCAGGCTCCGCGCGTTCGATCGCTTGTTCCGGGTCGATAAGCTGCCGACGACTGGCGACGTAGCCGCTGTTCAATAGGTCTGGGACTGCAACGAAGTCGTTGTCGGCGATAAACCGATTTCGGTCGGCAAAGGCCAATTTTTGCGCCTCAGCCAGACGGTGAAGTCCGCTTGCCGAATAGGCTGGGCTGACGGAAGTTCTCCCGACGAGGCCTAGCGCCTGAATAACGGTCAGGCCACCAGATGAGGGCGGGCCCATCCCGCAAACTGTTCGACCCCGAAAGGCGCCGCATACCGCCGGCCGCCGCTTTGCGACATAGTCCGCCAAATCAAGTAGCGTCATATCGCCGGGGCGCCGCGGAGCGTTCTGAACGGCATCGACGATATCCTTCGCGACATCGCCGAGATAGAACGCGTCGCCGCCTGTTTGTGCGATCAATCCGAGCGTTTCAGCTAACGGCTCATTTTTGAGCACGAATCCAACCGGGCGTGGCGCGCCCTGATCATCGAAAAAGTAGTCTCGCGCAGCCGGGAAGAAGGCGTCGGGTCCGAACCGGGTCAGAAGCCCATTCAGCCGCGGCGAGACCTCAAATCCCGTTCGTGCGAGATCGATTGCAGGTTGAAAAAGGTCGGCCCAGGGAAGCGCGCCATGATCCTTATGCGCCTCTTCAAGCATGGCAATGATACCTGGCACACCAACCGATGAGCCGGAAAAGACCGCTTCAGGCCAAGGAATAGGAACACCTTCGTCATCCAAAAAACGATCTTCGCCAGAAAGAGCCGGCGTCGTTTCCCGGCCATCATAGGTGCCAACGAGGCGGTTCTCTGCGTCGAAATGGAGGAGGAACGCACCTCCACCGATGCCCGACGACTGAGGCTCAACAAGTGTCAAAACCATCTGTGCCGCTATCGCAGCGTCAACAGCGCTACCGCCTTTGTCGAGGATCGCATCTGCTGCCCGTGACGCATGAGAATTAGCGGTAACCACCATTTGTGATGTCCCGCGAACTGGCTCAACGTCTGCGAAACTTGTCTCAGTCGCGGTTGTTCCGGGTTCAGGTTCAGCGCGGCTGGTTTGCGCCTCGGCTGGTTGCTGAAACGCTGAGAGCAATATCGCGATGGCAAAAATCGAACGCATGGGACCCTCGTTACCATTGAAATTTCATCCTAATTTACCCTGCGGCAAAGAAAACCCGTCAGTTTCGTCCCTGTTGAAAGAAAGAGCTCAAACGGGCAGGTAGCCCGGAGATCAAAATCTAACGAAACGGAATGGTGTCATGGATGGCGCACTAACGACGGACGAGATCCCAGAAAACGGTGCGATCATCATGGCGGCGCCCAACGGCGCAACCAAAACGAAGCGCGATCATCCGCAATTGCCCATCACACCAGACGAGATCGCGGCTGAGGCGAAGCGGTGTTTGAGGTCGGGGGCCTCTGTTTTTCACATGCATGTGCGCGACGAAACCGGTGCGCACAGCCTTGACCCGTTGCACTACGAAAAAGCGTTGGAGGCCGTGCATCAGAAAATCGGCGATCAGATGATCGTTCAGATCACGACTGAGGCGGCTGGGGTTTATGAAACTGATGCGCAGATGGAGGTCGTGCGTGCAATCAAGCCAGAAGCGGCGTCGCTAGCGGTCAAGGAATTCGTGCGGGCGCCCGAGGACCTGGACGCTTTCGCCGAATTTCTGAACGAAGTCGCGGCGCTGAACGTGTGGCCGCAATTCATTCTCTACGACCCAGACGACCTTAAGATCCTGAAGGACCTCCGTGCGGCGGATAAGCTCCCCTTCGCAGAGCCGTACCTCTTGTTTGTACTCGGCCGATATACGCTCGGGCAGGTCTCTGAACCGTCGGCTGTGGAGCCATTCCGAGAAGCCCTTCAGGACTTTGGGCCAGCGCGTTGGTCACTCTGCGCGTTTGGCAGAACGGAAAGCATTTGCGCAAAGCACGCGCTTGAAAATGGTGGCGATGTCAGGGTCGGGTTTGAAAATAACATGATGCTTCCTGACGGACAGATCGCACGCTCGACATCAGAATTGGTGAGCCTGGCCGCAGAAAGCGCTCTTGTGAAGGGACGCGTTCGTCTTTCCGCAACACAAATCAGATCTATGATCACGAATGGTGGTTTGGCTGGCGCTCGGCTTTGAAATCACCACATTTCGGTCGATAGTGCGACCGATTCGCCATGATGGATTGCGTGAAATGGTCCGTGTTTTTGTCAGTTTGATCGCTTTTTTCGGCGCATGCGGGGCCGCAATTGCGCATCCACATGTCTTCATCGATAGCCAGTCTCGGCTGATCTTTGGCGCTGAGAAAACGCTTTCGGCGGTTGCCCATAAATGGGTGTTCGACGAGGCATTTTCCGCTTTTGCGGTCCAGGGCCTCGATGAAAATCGTGATGGCATTTACACTCGCGAAGAGCTGGTCGAGCTCGCGCAAGTAAACGTGGATTCGCTCGCGGAATTTGATTTCTTCACGTTTCTCGATCTCGGGGAAACACCGATCGACTTCACGACGCCGATTGATTATTGGCTCGACCATGACGGATCGCGGCTGACTCTAAATTTCACGCTTCCGCTCGCAGATCCGATCAATCTCGATGGTCGCACAGCGCAGATCCAGGTTTTTGACCCGACGATCTTTGTTGCCTTTTTCATGGACCAGGAGAAGGCGGCAACGATAGAAGGCGCAATCGACGGTTGCCGCTCGATTTATGAGGGTGTCGAAGAACGAGATATCGATGCGTCAACGAACTTCACCGATGACTTTTTGGCTTCGCTTGATGCCGTCGATGAGTTTGCTGCGCAATTCGCCGAAGTGGTGAAGATCTCATGCACTTGAGGCAGCTCGTTCTTGGTTTTGCACTCCTTGCAATAGCCGGCTTTGCATCGGAAGCGGCCGCGCAGGTTTCCTTATTTCGCCCCGAAGGCATCGCGCCAGAAGCACCGACGTCGGGCTTTGCGACTTGGATCGCCGCCTTCCAGTCGGAGTTTTACCGCCGCCTCGTCGATGCGCTCTCAGCATTCCGCGAAAACCCGCAGGCCGGTTGGTGGTTGATCCTCGCGAGCTCGCTTTACGGCATGTTCCACGCGGCTGGGCCAGGCCATGGCAAGGTCGTGCTTTCGAGCTATATGCTCGCGAGCCATGCTCAAATCCGGCGTGGCATCGGGTTGAGTCTCGCGTCAAGCCTCATACAGGGCGCGTCAGCCTTCCTTTTGGTCGGGGTCCTGGTTGTCATCTTTAATGCGACGAGCGGATCAATCAGCTCGCACGTCTGGACGCTGGAACGCATCAGCTTTGCAGCCATGGCGCTTCTTGGTATTTGGCTTGTGTGGAAGAAGGTCGTGCAGCCAATGCTGGCGCCGAAGCCGTTTCTGATTGCAGAGGCCGGCCACGTCCACCCCCATGCCCACGGGCACGACCATCATGATCATGTGCATGATGACAGCTGCGGTTGTGGCCACGCTCATGTTCCGGCAGCAGAACAACTCGCAAAGCCATTGTCCTGGCGTGAAGCGACTGCGATTTGCTTGTCGATTGGTTTGCGCCCCTGCACAGGCGCTGTCGTTGTTCTTGTCTTCGCGCTCAGCCAATCGATGCCTTGGGCGGGGGCAGCTTCGATCCTCGCGATGAGCGTAGGCACGGCAATCACGGTCAGCACAATCGTTGCTTTAACGGTCGGAGGACGGTCGGCGTTGTTGGCGCGGTTTGATGGTGAGAGCCTGGCGTCATATCGGATTCACCGCGGCTTTGAAATTGTCGGTTCTTGCCTCGTGCTTGTCTTCGGGATCGTCTTCTTGATTGGCAGCTTCGGCCTTCGTCCGGACCTGCTTTAGCTCTCCGTCAGAATACTCTTCACGGTCTCCTCTGATAGCTCCAAGGGTTCGCCATGTGGTGTGGCGTGAGCCGATAAAGACCAGGCATCAGTCAGCGCATCCAAGTGTAGACGTGAGGCAATCTCACGCTCAGCCAGAAGATTACGCATTGCGGACATAATCGCCTCCGCCGACGTGTCGGATGCAATTGTTCCATCAGCCGACCGTGTCGCCGCACCGAGCGCATCGGACCACTCAGCCGACGAAAACACACCGCGCGTGATTAAAACCTCTTTCATGGCGTGGAGCCGAGCCTCCCAGGGGCTTGAAAACGCCGGATTACCCGCGCTCAAGATAGGGTTCCCAAAGGTCGAGCGAAACAGATGACGCCGTTGTGTCTGCCCCCCAAAGATCAGCGGCTTCGAACTCGACACAATAAAGCCATTCTGCGCCCTTTGCTCCGGTTGAGGAGACATCCGGATAGACGTGGTGACCATGCACCATGGTGATCGTGCCCGGGCGCCCGCTCGCGTAATGCGGCAGTCGTGTATGAGACTTTGGGTTTTGAATTTTAGTGAGTACCCGGTCCCCAACTTTGAATGTGGGCTCGGTCGCGGTTTCGCGGTTCGCAGGTGTGCCCGCCATCAACACGCCCTTGACTGCGTCAGCTTTCAGTAGTCGGGGGATAGGTTTTGATGGTGATTGCGGCTCGCCGGTCGCGACCTCATCCGCGTCGGCCAAACCGTGTTCCTCGACCATTCGGCAGACGGCCTCGAACCAAATCCGGTAATACGGAAATCGGATGTAGTCCCGCGCGGGCAGGCTTTCTCGGGTGGCGCGCGATTGGTCGATATTCCAAAGCCCCGTCGCGCCCATCGCGACAGTCATCGCGAGCGATCGGCTCTCCCATGGCGCATGAAAAAGCGGCTCGTTCGGGTCTGGCGAAATAGGTCCGTGGCCATGTCGCCCGCCAAGGTCCTGCGGGCCGTTCATGCTGTACCCGGCGTGATCGGGAGCCCGGTGCCGATCATGCAATCCCGAGTGACAATGTCTGCAAGTGCAGATTCATCCATTTCCTCGGTCCCGTCCGGTCGCATCGGGATGACGAGATATCGGATTTCGGCGGTAGAATCCCAGACTTTAACCTTCGTCGCTTCGGGCAGCGTCACGCCGAACTCCGAGAGAACGCCTTTTGGATCTTGCACCACGCGTGATCGATAGGGCGCCGATTTATACCAACTCGGTGGAAGCCCAAGCACACCCCAGGGGTAGCAGGAGCAAAGGGTGCAAACGACCATGTTATGGAGGTCGGGCGTGTTTTCGACCGCCACCATGTGCTCCGCCTGACGGCCAGAATAGCCGAGCGAATGAATTGCTGCGGTGGCGTCCTGCATCAACCAATCGCGATAGTCGCGGTCGCTCCACGCTTTGGCGACGACATGCGCACCGTTCCTCGGGCCGATCTCTTTTTCGTACGTTTCGACAATCCGATCGAGCGCATCTGGATCGACATAGCCTTTAGCCACAAGAAGCGTTTCAAGGGCACGTACGCGTGCGTCCATATCGTCGAGATGGCTATGATCGTGATCGTCGTGCATGGGATACCGAACAACAGTGAGTGGGGAATTGCGATTATCGCTGCTATAGCGGTGCCGGTCCACACGATAATCTCAATGTGAAAAGAGGTCCGGTCATGCCAACGAAAGCCGTCATATTCGATGCGTATGGCACGCTCTTCGATATCCACGCTCCGACCGCGAAAGCAGCGGCAGTCATTGGTGATCCGAATGTAGCCGCCGCCCTCGGCAAAACCTGGCGTGATAAACAACTGCAATATTCATGGCTCTTGAGCCTCATGGGCGCGGTCAAACCCTTTTGGGATGTCACACAAGATGCGCTTGATTACGCGCTTGAGGCTCACGGGTTGCAGGCGAATGCGGGGCTGAAGAGAAGCCTTCTCGACCTCTATTTCGAGATCGACTGCTATGATGATGTGCTTCCACTCTTCGACGCGCTCGGGGGTATGGACGCCGGCCCTAAGACCGCAGTCCTCTCGAACGGTTCGCGCAACATGCTCGACGCCGCGGCGAAATCCTCTGGGCTTTCAGAACGCTTGGACGCGCTGCTTTCGGTTGAGGCGGTCGGCATTTTTAAGCCGGATGGGCGGGTTTATGCGCTCGCTGAGGAGACGTTTGGGCACAAAGCGTCCGAGATGACGTTTGTATCTTGTAATGGCTGGGACGCCTGGGCGGCGGCGCATTATGGTTTTCAAACCGTTTGGTTGAACCGGTTTGACCTGCCTGAGGAACGTCTCCCCGGCGCCCCAAAGGCGATCATCACAACTCTTCTCAATTTGCCAGATTTGCTTTGAGTGCGGCAAGCGCTCGATCTACGAAGTCAACTCTTAGCTTGTACCGCCCTGAATTTTTTACAATCTCGGGAGCAGCGTAACCGCGTAACGCAAGAACTTGCTTTAGATGAGCTCCGGACAACGGGATATAGTCCGGCTCAGACCCGGTACACCAATTGTAAAGGCGTCCGCCGATCCAGTTGCTCCTAGTTTCTGCATCTAGGGCTACGGAACGGCGAAAACTGAGGAAAACATATAACTGCCCCTCATCGAAAGGAGCGAGATCGGCGGCTTTGCTCGCTGCAGAGAACAAAGGAGACGTGCCAAACAAACTCGCTTCGGAGGCCGATCTTAAAGCGTCAGATGGTCCTTCGACGACCTTGATGAGGGGGAGTGACATTTGTTTTGATTTACTCAGACACAATTACAGCTCATTTACTCCGCAGCTACCTGAATTGTAGCAGTGCTGTAATTTCGCGCTTCATCGCCAAAGGCCTGCAGGATCGCGAGAGACACATCGTCTTTGCCCCGGCTCGCCCAGAATTCTGGGTGCCATTGAATGCCGAGAACGAACCCCGGCGCGTTTGGCATAGAGACCGCTTCGATCGTGCCATCGCCAGCTTTCGCTTCGACGACCAGTCCGTTACCCAATCGATCGATCGCTTGGCGGTGGAGTGAATTGATCTCGACATTCATGCCTTCTGATTGGCCATCTAAGATAGTAGCGAGCGTTCCTCGCTCGGTAAGCGTCACAGATTGTCGAATTGCGAAACGCTCATCGGCACTGTCGCTCACTGGCGACCGATGGTCTTCTCGTCCTGGAAGCGTCTGAATTTCAGAGGCGAGCGTGCCTCCAAGCGCGACGTTCAGTTCCTGATGCCCTCTGCAAATCGCAAGCACGGGTATGCCGCGTGAAATCGCATCTCTGATCAATGGCAAGGTCGTCGCGTCGCGGTCGTGATCATGCGGTTCGGTCTCTTCAAACCGTTCTGAGCCGTAAATCGAAGGATAGACGTTGGACCGTGACCCGGTGACAAGCAACCCATCGACACGGTCAAGCAGCGACACCCGATCAATTGCGTCGCCGAGCGATGGCACCATGAGGGGCAAACAGCCCGCCGGGCCGGTCAATGCCGTGAGATAGGTGTCGATCGTCGCAAACCAGCGATACCCGTCGATCAGCTTTGCATCGGTCGTAACGGCAATGACGGGTTTCGTTTCCACGGCCATGGCTTCCTGTTTCCAAAACGCTTCGTTTGCATGAGATATACGCTGCGATTAGCTATTCGCCAAAGGTTGTAAAAGAGATCGATCGCTACCCTCGCTTTAATGTGAGCCGATCTTGCGCGTTTCCGTAACCAAAACCGCCAATTTTCGGTCACTCGGGTGTAGCCGGGTGCGAACTTATCCCGTAAAGAACCCGCCAACGGTGACGTCAACGTCCCGTCACAAAGCAAGATGTCCATTGGGAGGAAACACATGGATCGTCGTTCGTTTTTGAAAAAGGCTGGCCTCGGGGGCGGTGCAGTTGCCGCGTCGACGCTTGCAGCACCCGCGATTGCGCAGGGCAATATCGAACTGAAAATGGTCACGTCGTGGCCGAAGAATTTTCCGGGTCTCGGTACTGCGCCCGAAAACTTCGCGCGCATCATCAATGCCGCAACCGATGGTCGGATCACGATCAAGGTTTTCGCTGGCGGCGAACTCGTTCCAGCGCTGAAGGCCAATGACGCGGTGCAGGAAGGCACGGCCGAGATGTACCACTCGGCTGACTATTACTACCAGGGTAAGAGCCAGGCCTACGCGTTCTTCACAGCTGTGCCATTTGGCTTCCGTCCAGACGAAATCGACGCCTGGATCCATCATGGTGGCGGTCAAGCGCTTTGGGACGAAGTCGGCGCAAACTTCGGCGTCAAGCACTTGGTCGGTGGTAACTCAGGCTCGCAGATGGGCGGCTGGTTCCGTCAGCCCGTGACGTCGCTTGAGGACATCAAAGGCCTCAAAATGCGTATCCCTGGTCTCGGTGGTAAAGTCATCGAAGCGCTTGGCGGTACGTCGGTTACGCTTGCTGGCGCAGAAATTCTTCCCGCCCTTCAGTCCGGCACGGTTGATGCGGCTGAATGGGTCGGTCCGTGGAACGACCTTGCGTTCGGCTTTTATAAAGTCACGAAATTCTACCATTGGCCGGGCTTCCATGAGCCAGGCTCGATGCTCGGTTTCGGTATCGGCACAAGCGTCTGGGAAGGCATGTCCGACTCCGACAAGGCGCTGTTCGAAGCGGTCGCAGCTGGCGTGAACAACATGACACTTGCCGAGTTCAACGCGAACAACACGCAGTCGCTCGATACGCTCCTCAACACGCACGGCGTTGAGCTGATCGAATTCTCTGACGAGCTTTACAAAGGCATCGGAGAAGCCTCTGCAGACGTGCTTTCCACGGCCGGTGGAGCAGATCCGCTGACGAAGAAGGTCTACGATTCCTTCGTTGACTTCCGCGAGAAGGCGCTCCGCTGGTCGGATCTTTCCGACCGTGGCTTCATGAACAAGCGGGCTCTGACCGACATCTAATCGGTTCAGAGACGACATACGAATGAAGGAGAGGGCGGCGCGACCGCCCTCTTTTTTGTGCTGGCTCTGGTCGCTAGACCCGCGCTAAGTTCAAAAGAAAAAACCGTCCTGGGGGTGCTTGCTCGTGGATTCCGCGATCCGCGTCATTGACGCAATCAATTTTCGCATCGGCCGCACGATCATGTGGCTGGCTGTCCTTCTCGGCCTCGTTCAATTCACCGTCGTCATTATGCGCTACGTTTTTGCGATCGGCTCGATCCCGCTTCAGGAATCGATCTGGTACATGTCGGGCATCCTCTTCATGACGGGTGCAGGCTTCACGCTTCTGGCTGACGGACATGTGCGTGTTGACGTTTTTTACCGGGAAGCGAGCGCGCGGAAGAAAGCTTGGGTCGATCTCCTCGGTGGCCTTTTCTTCATGATGCCCGTATGCATCGCGACCTTCATGCTTTCTCGCACTTACGTCTTGAACTCGTGGCGGGTTCTGGAGGGGTCAACGGAGACGAGCGGCATCCAGGGTATCTTCCTCTTGAAAACCTTCCTCTGGGTTTTCGCGATCCTTGTCGGTTTGCAAGGAATTGCGCTGATTCTCCGGGCGATCCGTTATCTACGCGGCGACAGCGAGGACTATTCCCCAGCCGGGGTCAAAGGCGTGGCGGGCGAGTAGGGCGTAGCAATCATGGAACTGAATATCCTCTTGTGCGGCCTCATGTTTTTGGTCGCGATCGGCTTCCTGCTGACTGGTTTCCCGGTCGCGTTCACGCTCGCAGGCGTCGCACTAATCTTTGCTGGTGTGGGTTATGCCCTTGGTGAGTTTTCTCTGTCTTTCCTGACCGCGTTCCCACAGGGCGTGTTTGGCGTCATGCAGAACGAGACGCTCGTCGCCGTCCCTCTCTTCATCTTCATGGGCGTGATGCTTGAACGCTCAAAGGTCGCTGAAGAACTCTTGGACAATATGGGGCGGCTGTTCGGAACGCTCCCCGGCGGACTGGCATTCTCCGTTTGCATCGTTGGTGCGTTGTTGGCGGCTTCGACCGGCATTGTCGGCGCAACAGTCGTCACGATGGGGCTTCTATCTCTGCCAACGATGATCCGACGTGGGTACTCCTTGCCGCTTGCGACCGGCTCGATCGCAGCGTCCGGTACCCTTGGGCAGATCATTCCGCCGTCCATTGTGCTGGTTCTTTTGGGTGACCAGCTTTCGGTCGCCTTTCAAAACGCTCAGTTCGAGATGGGCATATTCGCGCCGGACACCGTCTCGGTGAACGACGTTTTTGCCGGCGCGTTGCTACCAGGCCTGATGCTCGTCGGGCTTTATATTCTCTATCAGATCATCTTCGTCGTCGTGAATCCGAAGGGCGCGCCCGCCATACCGGCGGAAGAACTCGGGATTATGTCGCGCGGCGAGTTTTGGCGCACCATGCTGCATTCTCTGGCTGCACCCGTGCTTCTGATCATTGCCGTGCTTGGTTCCATCCTCGCCGGACTTGCGTCCCCCACCGAAGCAGCGGGCGTGGGCGCGATCGGCGCGACGCTTCTTGCGGGATATCGCCTTGATGAGGGCCATGCCCGCCCAATCCTCTTTGCCGGATTCTGCATGGTCGGGCTTCTCATCCTGACCTCTTTCTTTGATCTGAGGACCCAACGCGATGTCATCCCAACGCTCGATATGGTCGCAATCGGCATCGCAATCGTACTCACAGCAGGCCTGGCATTCGGCATTCTGACCGCGCTTTACCGCGTGTTCGGCGCGCGCACCGACGATGGCGATCGCGTTCTCGCGTCCGTCGCTCAGGCGACCATGGTGATCACGTCGATGGTCTTTGTCATCATCATCGGCGCCCGGATGTTCACTGTCGTTTTCATCGGCTTTGAGGGCGACGACTTCATCAAGGAATTCCTCCAAACGCTCCCTGGCGGCACGCTAACAGCGGTTCTTCTCGTCATGCTCGTCATGTTCGTCATGGGCTTCTTCCTCGACTTTCTGGAGATCGTCTTCATTGTCGTGCCGATCGTTGCGCCCGTTTTGTTGCAGCTTCCAATGCCCGATGGCTCGACAATGTCGCCGGTATGGCTCGGCGTGATGATGGCGGTGAACCTTCAGACCTCATTTTTGACGCCGCCTTTCGGTTTCGCGCTCTTTTACCTTCGGGGCGTGGCTCCGAAGGAGGTTAAAACGACGGACATCTACAAGGGGATTATCCCGTTCGTCTGTATCCAGGTTTTCGCGCTCGTGATCCTTTGGAATTTGCCGCAGATCGCAATCTGGCTACCGATCGCGCTATACGGTCGATAAGCGCGTGCACGCCGGAACCGTCTTTGACCTCACAGGCAAGGTCGCGCTTGTTACCGGCGCCTCATCCGGGCTTGGTAACCGCTTTTCCAGGGTGCTCGCTTCGAACGGCGCCAAGGTCTATTGCGCCGCTCGAAGGCTGGATGCGTTGGAAACCCTGGTCGATGGTATAAGTGCCGAAGGCGGGGACGCTCATGCCCTGCAAATGGATGTGACCGATCTCGCGTCAGTGGAAGCGGGCTTGTCAGTGGTTGCCGATCACGGTGACGTTGCAACTATCGTTTGTAATAACGCAGGCGTGGCGTGGAATGGTCGAGCGAGCGACATGAATGATGATGACTGGCGTAAGGTCATCGACGTCAATCTAGATAGCGTCTTTCGCGTCGCGAGGGAGACAGCCAATCGTATGATCGAGGCGGGCACGAGTGGCACGATCATCAACACAGCATCGATCCTCGGCCTATCCGTCTCGCGCGGCGTGGCCGCCTACTGCGCGTCCAAGGCTGGCGTTGTGAACCTGACCCGGGCACTCGCGGTCGAATGGGGCAGGGTCGGAATCCGCGTGAACGCGCTCGCCCCCGGCTACTTCCAGAGCGAAATGACCGGAGGTTATTTGGCGAGCGAAACGGCGGCTAAAATGTTTGAACGAACACCGATGAAGCGACCCGGCGCCCCGCACGAACTCGACGGCGCGCTTCTATTGCTTGCGTCCGACGCCGGTTCCTACATCAATGGCATCACGCTGCCAGTCGACGGTGGCCAAAGTCTGGAGATACCCTCATGATATTCGACCATCGGACTTACCTTGCAATTCCCGGCAAGCTACCCGCCTTTTTGAAAGTCTATTCGGAAAAGGGCCTGCCGCTTCAGCGCAAACATCTTGGCGAACCTTTTGGATGGTTCGTCGGTGAGGTCGGCAATCCAAACGAGGTCATCCACATTTGGAAATATGCCTCGTCCCAGGATCGTGACGACCGCCGTGCAGCACTCAAAGCCGATCCCGCTTGGAGTGAATATCTAGCTGAGGCATTGCCTCTGCTTGACCATATGGAAAATAAGATCGTCGTCCCGGCACCATTCTTTTCTGCTGAATAATGGCCATCAATTTCACCCTCAGCGAAGAAACCGAAGCACTTTGCCAAAAGGTTGCCGCCTTCGTTGACACGCATGTCATTCCGCTCGAAGCGGATCGCTCGACCTGGAACGAATATGAGAATGTGACACTGGCTGAGCGGGACCGGGTCCGGAAGATTGCGCGTGCCGAGGGTCTCTGGGCGCCTCAGGTCTCAAAGGCGCGCGGCGGGATGGGACTTTCCTTCGTCGACCAAGCTGCGTTTTACGAAACGACCAATCGCTCGATCTTCGGGCCTTGCATGTTCAACTGCGCGGCGCCGGATGACGGCAATATGCGCGTGCTCGAGCAAATCGGAACGGAGGCTCAAAAGGAACGGTTTCTTCAGCCGATCATTGACGGCAAGGTCAATTCGTCATTTGCGATGACCGAGCCTGCGCCCGGTGGTGGGTCCGATCCGGGCATGATGCGGACGACCGCAGAGAAGACGGGCGATCATTGGGTCGTTCGCGGTCGCAAATGGTACATTTCTGGCTCGCACATTGCGCAGCATTTCATCTTGGTCGCGCGCACGGATCCTGACGAAGGGGCAAAAAGAAAGCATCTGACGGCGTTTCTTTTTGATCGTGACGATCCCGGTTGGCGGATCGTGCGCCGCATCGACAATATGGGTCCTGATGAGCATGGCGGTATTTGCGAGCTTGAATTCGACGGCCTTGAAATTCCCGATGAAAATCGCCTGCTCGAAATTGGCGACGGTCTGAAGGTGACGCAGATCCGCCTCGGCCCTGCGCGTCTCACCCACTGTATGCGATGGCTGGGTCTCGCCAAGCGCTGCATGGAGCTGGCTCACGACTACGCCAAGGATCGGACCGGCTTCGGTATCCGCCTCGCTGACCGTGAAAGTTATGGGATGAAAATGGGTGACGTTGCCCGCAACATCCAAATCGGGCGTTTGCTCGTCATGCATGCGGCATGGAAGCTGGATCAGGGCGAACGCGCGAAAAAGGAGATCTCTATCGCGAAGGTGCATGTGGCGAACACGTTGCACCAAGCGGCGGACACGGCACTCCAGATCAATGGAGCGCGTGGTCAATCGAAGGACACGATCATTGAGTGGATCTACCGCTACGCCCGTGTTGCCCGCCTCGTCGACGGCACCGATGAAGTGCACAATATGGTGCTCTCCGGTTTTTACGCCGACGAGGGCAACCAGTTCTGGCGCTGGGGTGTTTAGGCCGCGCAGGCTCGGTTCAGATCTGTTCAAACCACCGAATTCACCAGTGACCCGCTGACGCCTTGACGTTTTACCTGTCAGGGTCAAACTTTAGTTTAGGCAAATTCAAGTGTGCGACACGTGAGGTCTCTCAACCGCCATGGCGCTCAAGGATGTTTCGCTCGGTGACAAATACGACCTGACCAAGAGCCAGGTCTTCATCACCGGCACCCAAGCTGTGATCCGCCTTATGCTGATGCAAAAGGCGCGAGACAGAGCGGCCGGGCTCAATACGGGCGGCTACATTTCCGGCTATCGGGGTTCGCCGCTCGGCGGGCTTGATCAGCAATTCGCGCGCGCTTCTAAGCTCCTCGCTGACAATGATATCGTCTTTGAAACCGGCCTCAACGAAGACCTTGCCGCGACTGCGATTTGGGGCACGCAGCAAGCGGAGATGCGCGGCGAAGGCAAGTATGATGGCGTGTTCTCTATCTGGTATGGCAAAGGCCCCGGGGTCGACCGGACGGGTGACGTCTTTCGGCATGCCAACTTTGCAGGCACATCGCCGAACGGAGGCGTTCTCGCCCTCATGGGCGACGACCACACCTGCGAATCCTCAACTACCGCGCACCAGTCAGAATTCGCGTTTGTCGACGCGATGATCCCGATCCTGAACCCGGCGGGTGTTCAGGAGATCTTTGATTTCGGGCTCCTGGGTTGGGCCATGTCGCGTTACACGGGCTGCTGGGTCGGGCTTAAATGCGTCAAAGATACGGTCGAATCGACGGCTTCGATCAACGGTGCGCTCGACCGCCTCTCGATTATCACGCCCGACGATTTCGAGATGCCGGCGGACGGGCTGAACATTCGCCCCGGTGATGTTCCCCTCGCGATGGAGGCGCGGCTCCACGACTATAAGCGCTTCGCGGTTGCCGCGTTTGCGCGGGCAAACGGGCTAGACAAGACGATCTTCCGCGGCGGGTCATCGCCGAGGA
The DNA here is from genome assembly GCA_039026395.1 of Pseudomonadota bacterium. Lineage (GTDB taxonomy): Bacteria > Pseudomonadota > Alphaproteobacteria > Rhizobiales > JAKSCL01 > JBCCMK01. The sequence goes on from JBCCMK010000016.1 coordinate 54,175, forward strand.
TCGGGATCGCGACGACCGGGAAATCGTATCTCGATGTGCGGCAGGCCCTCGACTCGCTTGGCATCGACGAGGTGCGCGCGGCTGATCTGGGTATCAAGCTTCTCAAGGTCGCAATGCCGTGGCCATTAGAGCCGTCAGGCATTGAGCGCTTCGCAGACGGGCTCGACCTCATCATTGTTGTTGAAGAAAAGCGTTCGCTGATCGAAACGCAGATCAAAGAGATCCTCTACGGTCGGGCAAATGCGCCCGCTGTCATTGGCAAGAAGGATGAGCGCGGCCAGACACTCTTTCAGTCGAAGGCAGCGCTCGACGCGAACGATGTCGCGGTCGCCATTGGTGAAAGGGTCTTCCGCTTCACCGAGGACGAGCCGGTCGCGCAGGCGACATCGGCTATCAAGCAGTTTCAGGAACGTCTCTCGCAGCAGGTTTCGATAGGCGAGCGCATCCCCTATTTCTGCGCGGGCTGCCCGCACAATTCTTCCACCCACGTGCCGGAGGGTTCGCGGGCTTATGCCGGGATTGGCTGCCACTACATGGCGCAATGGATGGAGCGAGACACCGAAGGTTACACCCATATGGGCGGCGAAGGTGCGAACTGGGTCGGCGAGCATCACTTTTCGGCCCGCGACCACGTCTTTCAGAACCTCGGCGACGGGACGTACAACCACTCAGGCTCCATGGCGATCCGTGCCGCTGCTGGCTCAGGCGCCAATATTACTTACAAGATCCTCTATAATGACGCCGTCGCCATGACGGGCGGTCAAACCCATGATGGTGGGCTTTCAGTCTTTGATATAGCAAGGCAAGTCGTTGCTGAAGGTGCAAGGCAACTCGCGATCGTCACAGACGAGCCTGAAAAATACGAGAACGCGCCACCATTTCCTCCGGGCACAACTGTGCATCATCGCGACACCCTCGACGATGTGCAGCGCACTTTGCGGGACGTGAAGGGCCTTTCGGTCCTGATTTACGATCAGACCTGTGCCGCTGAAAAACGTCGGAGACGAAAGCGCGGCACGTTCCCCGACCCGGATAAGCGCATCGTCATCAACGAGATGGTCTGCGAAGGCTGTGGCGACTGCGGAGTCCAGTCAAACTGTGTTGCGATCCAGCCCGTCGAGACGGAGTTCGGGCGTAAACGCCAGATCGACCAATCATCCTGCAACAAGGACTTCACTTGCGTGAAAGGGTTCTGTCCATCCTTTGTCACGGTCCATGGCGGTAAACTGAAGAAAGGCTCAGGCGCCAGCGAGGGCGTTGGTGAAGAAATTGCGCTCGTGGATCCTCCGATGAAGGATCTCGACCGGCCCTTCAACCTTGTCATCACCGGGGTCGGCGGGACGGGCGTCGTTACGATCGGCGCAATCATTGGAATGGCAGCCCATCTCGACGGTAAAGGTTGCGGCATCATCGATATGGCCGGGCTCGCGCAAAAGGGTGGATCGGTCGTCAGCCATTTGAAGATCGCGAACGCGCCCGAAGATATATCGACGATCCGCGTCGGGGCAGGCCAGGCAGACTGCGTGATCGGCGGCGACCTCGTCGTCGCTGGCTCACAAAAAGTGCTCGGTACGATGCGCGAAGGCCAGACGACAGTCATTGCCAACCTTGCCGAAACCTACCCAGGCGCCTTTACCCGCGATGCAGATTTCTCGCTTCCGTCGCGCCGCATCGTTCGCGCCATTGAAAAGGAAGTGGGCGACGAGAATGCCCGCTTTGTCGATGCTTCGGCGCTTGCGACCAACCTTCTGGGCAATGCGATTGCCGCGAACATGCTGATCCTTGGATATGCGTACCAGCGCGGCGGCATACCCTTGAGCCTTGAGGCGATTGAGAAAGCGATCGCGCTCAATGGTGTCGCGGTGGAGCAAAACCTCAAGGCGTTCAACTGGGGGCGAAAAGCCGCTATCGCCCCTGACGACGTTGCAAAGTGGGCCCAACCGAAAGAGGCAAAGCTGCCTTGGCAGGAAAAATCGGAAACGCTCGACGAAATCATTGATCGGCGGATTGGTTTCCTCACGGCTTACCAATCAAAGCGTTATGCGAAGAGGTATCGGTTGGCCGTCGAGCGTATCCACAAGATCGAAGACGCAAAAACGCCAGGTGAAACTCGCCTGACCGAGACGGTCGCGCGCTATCTCTTCAAGCTGATGGCGGTCAAGGACGAGTACGAGGTCGCACGGCTCTACACGAATGGCGATTTTAAGAAGCAGTTGGAACGCACATTCGAACCAGGCTTCAAGCTCGAATTCCACCTCGCGCCACCGGTCGGCGCGCCGCGCGATCCGAAGACGGGGCATTTGCAGAAGCGCCCCTTTGGCCCCTGGATGATGTCAGCGTTTGGCGTTCTCGCGCGTTTGAAGGCCCTGCGTGGCACGCCACTTGATATCTTCGGCTACACGGCGGAGCGAAAATCTGAGCGCGCTCTGATCAAAGAATATCTCGCAATACTCGACACGATCGCTGATGGTCTCACGCCCGAAACGCACGCGATAGCGATCGGTCTCGCGGGATTTCCTGAGAAAGTTCGCGGCTACGGCCATGTTCGCGAGCGGCATTTAAAGACCGCGCTTACGGATCGTGACGCGCTTCTGGAGGCGTTTAAGGCCGGTGGCTTTCAACCGCAGGCAGAAGCCGCCGAGTAAGCGCAGTTCGGACCATGTGGCGCTAAATCGGGCTTGATTTCGCACTCGGCCTCCCCTCTATTTGCCTTCAAGAATAAGCAACGCGTGAAATCAGAATGCGCGGGCACAAAGGGAGGAAACCGTGACCGGCAAGGCCACGGCCCACAATCCGGATTTCGATACGTTTCCAAAGCTCCTGCTTCGGAACGCTTCGACCTATGCGACCAGAACCGCGATCCGCCACAAGGATTACGGTATTTGGCAGACATGGTCGTGGGCGGACGTCGAGCGCGAGGTCGAACGGTTTGCTCTCGGGCTTCAGGCACTTGGTCTGACGGCTGGTGACAAAGTCGCAATCATCGGGTCGAACCGCCCGCGACTCTACTGGACATTTGCTGCCGCACAGAGCTTGGGAGCGATCCCAGTGCCGGTCTATCAAGACGCGGTTGCCGAAGAGATGGTCTACGTCCTCGACCACGCAGAGGTGACGCTCGCGGTCGTAGAAGACCAGGAGCAGGTCGATAAGGTTCTGTCGATTTCTGACAGGCTGCCGAGCATCAAGAATATCGTCTATGACGAAGAGCGCGGCCTGAAGGATTATGATCATGGTCACCTGAAAAGCTTCGTCGACGTCCAGACAATGGGCGACAAAGCCGTCGAGCAAGAGCCTGGACTTGCTCAAAAATGGCGGGACGGGATCAAAGCCACCAAGGGTACCGACAC
>JBCCMK010000017.1:0-56554 GCA_039026395.1 Pseudomonadota bacterium
CTCGAGCGCGGGCTGATTTCATATTCTACTCTTGGCGTCTACAACCAGAACATGGCGTTCGCAGGCGCCGAACTCGTAAACGTCGACGGCGACATGCGGTGGGACGCGACCAATATCGTACCCGACAATGTCCGACCCGGCCTTCAAAAGCTTTCTGACAAGCTTAAACATACGACATGGGGCTCAATCTTTCGCCCACGAACGTTCCTCTATATGGGCGTTTACGCGGCGATCGGGCTCACAATGCTCGGTGTGCTTGCCACGCGAGACCGTCTTGATATCGGCCTCGAAAAAGACCGCAATCCGATATTCGTGAAGATGTCGGATGGCTCGATCCGCAACGGCTACACGCTCAAGATCAAAAACATGGAGCAGGAGCCCCGCCGCTTTAACGTGACGGTCGAGGGTTTTGACGTCGTCACCACGCGCGTTGCTGGCGACAATACCGCCTACGGACCCACATTCTTCGTCGATGTCGATTCAAGCGCTGTGAAGACCATGCACGTGTTCTTGCGCCTTCAGCCTGGCGCGATCTACGCGGAAACGATGAATTTCCGCTTCTCGATCTCACAAGTCGGCGGGCGTGAGCGCGAGATCAAAAACGCAAAGTTTGAAGGCCCTCCCGAGGCTGTGCATTGGAAAGGCCAAACACCATGAGGCATCAGATATGAGCCTGTCTCACGATGGAAATGGTTCGCACTTCACCTTCAAGGGCTGGCATATGGCACTGATTATGTTCGCCTTTTTCGGCACGATCATCGCTGTGAACATCACGATGGCCGTGATTGCGAAGAAGAGCTGGACCGGGCTCGTCGTCGCCAACAGCTTCGTTGCGAGCCAGGAGTATAATGACGTGATTGCCAAGGCCCGGGCCCAGGCCAACCTCGGTTGGTCGTCTGACTTTGCCTATGAGAATGGCATCATTTCCGTCGCGCTGACCGACACGGAAAAGACTGCAATCACGGCGGAAACCGTCGCCGTTCAGATTGGGCGCCCTGCCTTTGAGCAGTCCGATCGGACGCTTTACCTCGAACCAGACGGGACCGGCCGCTACACAGCGCATGACCGGCTCGAACCTGGCGATTGGGCGATTACGGTCCTCGCCCGGGTTCATGACGAACCCTATCGCCGCGATCTTCGCCTCTATGTTGGCCCGGACGGCAAGGCATCCATGAGATGAATTGCTGCGTCGACTCGGCACAAATCCTAAAGACGGCAGGCGTTGCTTCCGATGGTGATGTTGTGCGCGCTGAGGAACTGCTCGGGCTTGCCCGCCCCCTAGGCGACGGGCTGTACCAGAGCGATTTCATTGTGCCTGCCGTCCATTGCGCCGGGTGCATTTCGACGATTGAGCGAGGGATCGCAAAACTCCACGGCGTCACAAATGTGCGGGTGAACCTCAGCCTCAAACGCGCATCGATCACTTGGAACCGAGGCGAAACCTCACCGGATCAGCTTGAAAAAGGTCTCAAAGAACTTGGGTTCGAATCGCACCCATTTGATTATGAGGATTTGGGTCGCGAGGAAGATGCCATTGGCCGCCAATTGTTGATTGCGCTCGGCGTGTCAGGCTTTGCGGCCATGAACATCATGCTGCTATCCGTGTCGGTCTGGTCAGGAGCAGACAAGGCAACGACACAACTCTTCCATCTGATTTCCGGCATTATTGCTGCACCCACCATCCTCTACGCTGGGCGTCCATTCTATGCGTCAGCCTGGTCAGCGCTCCGTGCGGGGCGCATGAATATGGATGTCCCGATTTCGCTCGCGGTGTCGCTTGCATTCACATTCTCACTGGTCGAAAGCCTGCGAGGCGCACAGCACGCCTATTTCGACGCCGCAGTCTGCCTTCTCTTTTTCCTGCTCATCGGTCGCAACCTCGATCATATGATGCGCCGCCGCGCGCGGGGGGCGATCGAACGGCTTCAAGGATTGACGACAAAGGGCGCTCTCGTTGTCGGGCGGGATGGATCCGTCAATTACACGGCCATTGACGCGATCGAACCCGGAATGCGCATCCGGATCACGGCGGGTGAGCGCGTGCCGGTCGACGGAAAGCTCCTCTCTGGCTTGGCGGACTTTGATCGATCGATCGTCACCGGCGAGAGCGAACCGGCAACGCTCAAGGCGGGTGACGCGGTAGAGGCAGGCACGGTCAACCTCACTGGCGCCGTCGATATCCTCGTCTCCAAAGCTGCTGAACAGTCGTTCATCGCGGAAGTCATGAAGCTGATGGAAGCCGCTGAAGGCGGGCGCAGCCGCTACATCCAGATCGCGGACCGCATGGCGCGCATCTATTCGCCGCTCGTCCACGTGCTGGCGCTGATCGCCTTTGTCGGTTGGATGATTCACACAGGTGGTGACTGGCGGCAGGGCATCTTCGCAGCGATTGCGGTCCTCATCGTCACCTGCCCATGTGCTCTCGCGCTCGCAGTCCCCGTCGTTCACGTCGTTGCAGCGACCCGTCTCTTCAAGGCCGGTATCCTCATGAAGGATGGCTCTGCGCTTGAGCGCATGGCCGAGGCCGACATGGTATTGTTCGACAAGACCGGTACGCTCACGGATGGTAAACCAAGTGTCGCCGGCGCAAGCGGCACCGACAACGCGATCAGCCGCGCCGCAGCGCTTGCCGCACACTCAACACACCCGGCATCACGCGCCATTGCGTCATATACGATGCCGAACGCGGCTGCGTTCGAAGCGATCAATGAACAAGCAGGGTTCGGAATTGAAGCCAAGATGGACGGCGTCCTCGCCCGCCTCGGGAAACCGAAATGGGTGAGCGAACTCAACCCGTCTATCGACGACATTATCGATTGTCAGGCCCGCGTCGCGTTTGCTGACGCGAACGGCGTGGTTGCAACTTTCAATCTCTCCGAAACACCGAGAGAGGACGCGGCACACGCGATTGTCGGACTTACAGCACAGGGGCTTGATCTTGAGATGCTCTCCGGTGACGCCGAACAACCAGTCCGCAAGCTCGCCGAAACGCTTGGAATTCCGGCCTATTCCGCCGCAAACACGCCGCAATCCAAGGTCGCGCGGATCGAGGCACTCGCCGCTGAGGGACAACGCCCCCTCATGGTCGGCGATGGGCTGAACGACGCCGCCGCCCTCACCGCAGGGCACGTTTCCATGGCACCCGCAAGCGCATCGGAAATCGGGCGGCTGGCGGCTGATTTCGTGTTCACGCGAGATCGTCTGACCGCGATCCCCAAGGCCCATTTGATTGCCAAACGTGCCGCGTCGCTGGTCAAACAGAATTTCGTTCTCTGTGTTCTTTACAACGGCTTGGCGATCCCGCTCGCAATGATGGGTTACGTCACCCCGCTTGTCGCAGCACTCTGCATGTCCGGCTCGTCAATCGTGGTGATTGCGAATTCCATGCGACTGAATTTCGGTGCACCATACGAAGACAGAGTGGAAAACGCTCCCCTCCCCGTAAAGTCGAGCACGACGGCATCCGGTGGCATCCCAGTGTGGAGAACGGCATGACGAACCTTTTGATTCTCGTCCCGATAGCGCTCGCCATGGGCTTTGCTGGCCTAGTCGCCTTCCTCTGGTGTCTGCGCTCCAGGCAATATGAAGACCTGGAAGGTGCCGCCAACCGGATACTCTTGGACGATTGAAATCAAAAAACCGTTTTGGGACTGATCGCACTCATCATGCGCCGTGCTTCAAACCTTCCCAGTTCAGTTCTTCCTCAAGCCGCTCGACATAATCACTCCAAAGCGCGTTTCCTTTTAGCAGCCCCATGCGCGCCACCAAGCGGAGTCCCCAATGGACGAAAATATCAGCTGCCGTTAGCCGAGAACCGGCGCAGTATGGGCCCTGGAAGAGAGCCGTCTGGATCGCTAATGCGTTCTGCACGCTACGCCGAGCACCAGGCACCGGGATCCGGCTGAAAGCGGGCATGACCATCGGCTCCAGGCTCGCCGGCATAGCAACCAACCATTGGATGTAGTGCTTGCGTTCCGGATCATGGATGTCCGGGGCCAAGCGGCCATCTGGATCAAGATCAGCAAGCATCAACATTTGCGCCGCGCTCTCCACGACGGGCGCGCCGTTAAGAGTGAGTCCCGGCAACGTCCCAAAAGGATTGATCCTTAGATATTCGTCAGTTTTGTGCTCGCCAGCGGCCTGATCAATCAATGTCAGTTCGTATGGCAACCCGAGACGATCAAGAAGGAGTTTAACCCGCTCCGACCGTGTTCCCGGCGCGTGATAGAGGTGGATATCTGGAAGGTCCTGCATAGACTTGCGCTCACTGCAAACGTTCAAGCCGCAGAGGCAGCATCAGAGCTCCGCATGACGGCTGCATGCCACGGAATGAAGCCCAAAACGCCGATCTCAACGGCGGTCGCGACCAGCATTGGGACATCGGGCAAACCAACCTGCGTCATCGAGAAAAGCCGGGCCACGCCGCCCAGGGCCATGACTGAAAACATGATCACCATCACGGGGCGCGCGATCTCCAGGTTTCTGACGCACCAGATGGTAAGGAAGAACACGAGGGTGAACCAAACCGCGTAAAACCGGAGCATATTGTCGAGGTTTGCGTTGACATGTTCGGGCGGCACAAAAGCCGCCGCGCCGCCAATGAGGTTCATGATGCCCAGCATCAACGGCACCGCCGCGACAGTGAGCATCGTGATTTGTAACGCGCGTTTCATCATCCACCTCCATCTGAACACTGATCAGTATTTGAACAGTGTATAGAATATGGACGATGAACAAATCAAGGCTTATGTTCGAGCATCCACGGATACGACAGACTGGAATGGCGACGGTGAAACGCACGACTTATCATCACGGCAATCTCCGCGAAGAGCTCATCAAGACGACGGTCGCGCTTCTTGAGGAGAGAGGTCCAAGTGGCTTTAGCCTTCGCGAGGTTGCACGCCGCGCGTCAGTCGTTCCCGCTGCGCCAGCTCATCATTTTGGAAATGTCACCGGGCTTTTGACCGCAGTTGCCGTGGTCTCTTTTGAGAACCTGCTTGAAGAGTTTAAGGCAATTTCAGCTTCGAAGGGCGCGCCGACAGAACGGCTTTTCAGGCTCTGCGAGGCCTATATCCAGCATTTTTGCGAGAAGCCCGGCATGGCTTCAATCATGTTTCGGTGGGACTTGTTGAACCCGGACGCGGAAGAACTTGAGTCAGTCCGGCGTCAAACCCGGGACATTCTTCGACGAACCGTCGAAGACGCTCTGCCGGATGATGCGAGCGAGAACCAGATTGAAGGCGCCACCGTTGCAATCTGGACGGCAACCCACGGGCTCGTCGCACTTCGGCTTGATGACCGACATGATCTTTCTGGCCACATTGCCTTTTATGTCGATGCGATCATCAACGGCAGCTCAACGCACGATTGACCGCACGATTATGGGCCAATTTCGCCTTTGACTGGGCTTTGAGGTTCAGGCCGAGGTCCAGATTGGATCAAGGACAGCGGTACGGAGTTCTACGGGAGTTTAGGGATCGGTGCTGATACCGTGAAGTTTCTTCCAAATATTGATCCGCTCGCCAAGTTCTTTGGCCGTTTGCCGGGTATCTGATGACTGTCTCAACGCCTCGGCGGACGTACGGCTTACATCGGCTGAGCGTTCCATCAACGCTTCGGACTTCCTCATTGCAACATCCATCGCACGGTTTTGGTCAGCCATCGATTCGCAGCCTAGAACCTGATTCGAGTTGTAGACCACGCTATTTTCCAGCTTTAATTTGTTAAACCGTATTCACACTTACAAAATCTGCGCCCCTCAGCTGTCACATCACGAGAGCGGACGACGTCCCTATAGAAGCGGGCAAGACCATGCCAATTCTCGCACCTGCCGAAGAACAGTGGGGAAGAAAACAGGTGTGAATTTTCGCCTTTCATGGGTGCCGTGAGGTCTATAATCAAACGGGATGACCTCGCTTGATGCCCTCGACATACAGATCCTGGAAGCGCTGCACGCGAACGCTCGCCTGACGAACCAGGATCTCTCGGAGCGCGTCTCCTTATCGGCGTCGCAATGCGCCCGCCGCCGCCAGAGGTTGGAGGAAGCCTATGTTATCTCGGGCTACCGCGTGCTTCTTGACCCCTTCGCGACCGGGCTGCAGATCGAAGCGCTGATTGAAGTTGTCGGGAACGCCTACTCTGCTGAAAACGACGCGGATTTTCGGCGCCTTCTGGACCGAACGCCAGAGATCATCGACGCATGGTCGCTCACCGGAGCAGTTGACTACATGCTACGGGCGCAAGTGAAGAACCTTGGAAGCCTTGCCACTCTCCTAAATGAAACACTCCTCGCCCATCCGGCCGTCGCGCGGACGCACGCTCATATTGCGCTCGAAGTCTTGAAGTCTGCCGGAATGCCGAAATTGACAACCGAGTAGCCCATGCTTCGAACACTCTCTCTCGCCTGCCTCGTGATTGCTGTCAGTTTTGGTGCGCAGTCACGGCCCTTCCAACATCCATTTGGTGAGTTGCGAGAATACCATCGCCACTGGCTCGCTGTTTGCCCGAACGAGCACCAGCCCGGAACAGATAACGATTACTACACCTCATGTTGGGCATCGGCATGGACCGGAAATCCAGACGGGACGTTCGGTGGTGATTTCCCAGGCGACCGACTTTCTGTCCTCCGCAACCGCTCAACCGGCGCGATAAAGATCACCTTTGTCTCGGACATGGTCGAGAACATTGACACGGATCGTCCTATTGAAGTGCGCTACTCCAGTGGCCGCATCCGCGATTACACATTCGGCTCAGACGTTACGACAAACGGCAACTCGCTGAACGAACACACCTTTACTGACCCGGGCCAAGTCGAAGACATCATCGCGCGGATGCGGCGCGGTAGCCATGTGGTCATCACCCTTCCGACGAAAACCGGGGAGCGACGCATGCAGTTCTCGACGCTCGGTTTGCGGGCCGCGATGGGGTTTTTGGAGCGCTACGCAAACTAATGGCTGACATCATTGCCCTTGGCGAACCCATGGCCGAGTTCGCCGAAGAAACAGACGGCCGGTTTCACCAGCGTGTGGCCGGCGACACGATGAACGCGGCTGTTTCAGCCGCACGCCAAGGCGCCTCAGTCGGCTACATGACGGCGCTTGGCTCAGATCGATTTGGCGATCGCATCATCGAAAAACTGAGTGAGGAAGGCGTCGATACCACCGGTGTTATGCGGAACCTTTCAGCACCAACTGGCCTCTACTTCATCACCTATGGCCCTGACGGTCACGAATTCTCGTACTACCGACACGGCTCCGCTGCGAGCCTTATGAGAGCAGACGAGGTCAACGCGGAGGTCCTCCAGACATGCCGCATCTTCCACGTTTCCGGCATCAGCCAAGCAATCTCAACGACGGCTCGAGATACCGTCCTTGCTGCCATGACATTGGTTCAGGAAGCAGGCGGCCTCGTCTCCTACGACACCAATTTACGCCTCAAGCTCTGGGAATTGGAAACCGCGCGCGATACGATCCATAACGCCCTCACTTTAGCAGACGTTGCGCTTCCCGGATTAGACGACGCCGAGCAGCTGACAGGCAAATCCGACCCTGACGCAATTGCCGATTTCTATTTGGGCCTAGGGCCTAGGATCGTTGCCCTTACCATGGGCAAGGACGGCGTGCTTGTCGCGACGCCAGACCGCCGCGAACGCATACCGACGTTCCCGGTCGACGCAATCGATGCCTCAGGCGCTGGCGACTGCTTTGATGGCGCGTTCCTCGCGGAGTTCCTCGCAACCGATGATCCTTTTAGGGCTGCACGTTATGCCGCCGCTGCGGCTGCGCTTTCAACCCAGGGTCATGGCGCCTTGGACCCCATTCCGAAACGCAGCACGGTTGAAAAATTTTTGAAGGAACGCGGCTAGCCCCGCCCAATAAAGGGCATCGCCGACGCCATAATTGTCATGAACTGCACATTCGCGTCGAGCGGCAGGCCAGCCATATGAACCACGGCATCAGCCACGTGCTGAACATTCATTGTCGGTTCCGGCTTCATCGACCCATCGGCTTGTGGAACACCGCTTGCCATCTTCGCCGTCATGTCGGAGGCGGCATTGCCAATATCAATCTGCCCGCATGCGATATTGTGTTGCCGTCCATCAAGCGAGATCGAACGCGTCAGCCCCGTCACAGCGTGTTTTGAAGAGGTGTAGGGCGCCGAACCAGGGCGCGGCACATAAGCTGAAATCGAGCCATTATTGATGATCCGACCGCCTTGCGGATCCTGATCACGCATCATTTTGTAGGCGCCATTCGCCGCTAAAAACATGCCATTGAGGTTCACATTGATGACGGTGTGCCATTGGTCGTAGGTGAGATCGCCGAAATTCGTTGCGGGGACGTTGCCGCCCGCATTGTTGAACAGCACGTCAAGCCGACCGAAACTTTTGCCCATCGATTCAAACATCGCATCGACAGATGCAGGATCGGTGACATCGCAAGTGATCGGCAATAACCGATCCGTATCGCCGCCCGCCATCGATATCGTCTCGTTCAAACCATCGGACCGACGCCCGCAGATCGCGACGTGGAAACCGGCCTTATGGAGAGCCAATGCCGACGCGCGCCCTATTCCGCCGCTTGCTCCCGTCACCAATGCGTAATTCGCCATGCTTCTTCCTCCCGCACTCAGGCTGCTTTTTCTTGCTTCGACGTCAGCAGAACCAACGTCCCCGCATCTTTTTCAATGTCATCCATCGGCGTCGGTTCGGGAAAAGGTTCGCCGTCCCGATCCATTTGTTGGAGAAGCTCATGTAGGATGTTGCCCGCGTCACGAATTGCCTCGTCCGCGCTCCTGCCCGATGCGTTGATGAGCAAGTCAGGGACTTCGCACCCGAATATGCCATCCGCGTCAGCGTCGTGTAGCACCGCTGGATAGGCTAACATTGCTCTCTCCTCATTTGAGGCTTACGCCCGTCTGTTTTTCTATCCGACGGACAATCGTCTCGTTTATCTCTCTTTGGCGTGAGATGACGGATACCTTGATGCCATCGCGAAATACAATGGTGTGATTTCCACCTTCCTTAAATGTTAGCCCTGCTTCCCTGAGCTTCTGAACAATGTCTCTCCGTTTCATTTTCGGAAACAAAGCCGATCATGCCCACGATCGCAAGTCGCTATTCGGGGTGTAACCGGCCGTCGTTGACATGAAGGATACGGCTATTGAGTGCCTCAGCGTCGGCACGATCGTGAGTGACGAGAATGACGCATTTGCCGTCGGCAGCTGCCTGTCCAACGAGGGAATGCATGACTTCTCTCGTTTCGTCGTCGAGGCCGTTGAAAGGCTCGTCCAGGAGAAGAATGGGCCGATCGCGTAGGAGCGAACGCGCAAGCGCAACCCGCTGCTGCTGGCCGCCAGAGAGGGTGCGCACCTTTCGCGTCTCAAGATCAGGCAAGCCCACAGATCTGAGCGCTTGCGCGATCCGTTCCCGGTTGCTCGTGCTCAGCTTTCCGCGGGGATCAAGACCGAATGCGAGGTTCGTCTCAACTGTCAGGTGATCAAAAACGGCGTTTTTCTGGAAAAGGATCGTGACTGGCCGAGCATCAGGGCGCTTGTCACCGAAGGAAGTTTCTTCCCAACGCATGTCGCCTGACGTGGCGCGCAAGAAACCCGAAATGAGATCAAGGAGTGTCGACTTACCAGAACCGCTTGGACCCATGACGCTTGTGATTGTTCCACCAGCCGCCTGGATCGAGAACTCAAATCGCGGGCCGTCCGACCCGTGTTGGAACGTAACGCGATCCAATCTAAGCATCACGTCGCCCACCGATCAGCCTCGGCCAGGCCGCAAAGCCGATGATTACCGTCGCGAGCAGAATGAGACCAACGCCGGCCGCATCATCGGTCCGATACGAGCCGAACTTCTGGTAGAGGAGGTAGGGGAGCGTCGTGAAATCCTGCGTTCCGAAGAGCGCGATCACCGAAAGATCGCCGAAGGACAGGCAAAATGCGACGGCGAACGCAATGCCGACATCGCGGCGCAAGAGCGGCCACTCGACTAACGAAAAGCGCTTGAAACCGCCAACGCCAAGCGACATCGAAAGCCGATCATAGGCAAGCGCCACCTTCTCCTGCGCGGGAGCGATGAGGATCATCGAAAAGGGCAGCGCCATCAACGCGTTGGCGAGGATCAGTGCCACCACGGACCAAGCAGTGAGGCTACCGGGCAGCGCGCGGGCGATCAAAAAGAAACCGAGACCCAACACCAGCGCCGGAAACGCCAAGTAGATTGATGATGACATGGAGAGCCACGCCGCGATCAGCGGACGTTTTTCGCGAACCGTCACGGCCCTTCGTGCAGCTCCAAGGAAGAGCGCGGCGAGCGTTGAGAGGAGTGCACAAACAATGGCGATAGAGAGACTGGTAACGAATGCCCGTTGCGTCGCGCGCTCTGCAACGAGGTCACCCAGGTCGGCCCTCAATCCATCGATGACGATCGCCGCTAGTGGCAACGCGAACGCCAGGCACGCGACTAAAAGAATGACTTTTTGGAGGCCATTGAGCACTGGTGGCTCTGGCCAGTGTGCACCGCGCGAGACAGCACCTCCGACCGCTGCGAAACTCGCCCGCACCCGGCTTGCGGCGACGATGAACGCCGCGCAAATTGCAAGTTGAATGAGTGCCAGATTGACCGCGCGAGCGATATCGAAGTCGACCCGCAACGCCTCGAAGATCGCCACCTCCAGCGTGTTGTAACGCGGCGATCCGCCGAGCGTGAGAACGACGGCGAAGGAGGTGAAACACAAGAGAAAGATCGTAGCCCCAAGTCCAACAAGCGTCGTGGCAACGGCTGGAAACTCAATTGCTCGGAACCGTTGCAACGCTGTTAGACCAAGGCTTTGAACGAGCTTTTTCTTATTTTCCGGGATCGCTTCCAACCGTTCAAGCAGCACCCGACCGCCGAACGATGCGTTCAAGTAGGCATGCGCAATGATGATGCCGCCAAGGCCGTAAATTGAGGTCTGGAGTCCCTCCCCGCCTAGAGATTGGAGGAGTGTGCTCACCCATCCCGCGCGGCCAAGAACAGCGACCAGCCCCAGCACAACGATAAGGCTTGGTAACACCACCGACAGAGAGAGAAAGGTGACGAAGAGCCCGCGCCCTGGAAATCGCGGCTGATGTGACAAGGCCCATGCAATTGTAAGCCCGATCGCAAGCGAGAGCGCCGTGGAGAGACTGGCCTGGATCAGCGATATACGGATGATTCGCCCGGTTCGAGAAGGGATATCAAAGCCGCCTCCGTCCGCACTGATGAGCGTCCAAAAGATCGCCGCAATCAATACAAAAAGACCGAGGGCGATCGCCGCCCCCGGCCAAAACGATGCAGAGAGGCGCCCACTCACGCCTTCTTCCAAGCGTCTACCGCTCGGGCGCCTACCGCTCGGGGGGCTACTGATCGAGCGCCTCAAGCCAGACGTCGATCGCCGCCTTTCGCGTCTCTTCGACGGTCGCCGGGTCCTGAAGAATCGCTTTTTCAGGCACGTGAAGCGTCTCATATCCGTCCGGCAAATCGATGCCCGTTGCCGGGTACATCCAGTGCTGCGTCGGGATCGTGGATTGGAAACCCTCATCCAACATAAATTGCAAGAAGTCGCGGGCGAGATCGGGCTGATCGGAGTTTGCTACTTTCGCCGCCACTTCGATCTGGATCTGATGGCCATCTGAAAAGGCAGCCGACGCGAAATTCGGGTCCTCTTCGGCAATCAAATGATAGGCCGGCGACGTGGTGTAGGAGAGCACCATGTCCGCTTCGCCTTCGAGGAAAAGGCCGTAAGCCTCTGACCAACCTTTCGTAACGGTCAGGATGTTCGGCTGCAGATCACGCCAATAGTCGGCCGCGCCCTCGCCTTTCACGGTGTCGACCCAAAGGACAAAACCGAGGCCCGGCGTCGAGGAACGCGGGTCCTGGATCACGACCTTAAAGTCGTCGGGCATTGATGCGAGTTCAGCGAGGGATGCAGGCGGGTTTTCGACCTTCCGCTTGTCGTAGACGAAAGCGAAATAGCCAAAATCAAATGGAATGAATGTGTCATCAATCCAATCTACCGGTAGCTGGATTCCACTTGTGTCTGCACCATGGGTCGCGAAAAGACCGGTGTCCCGCGCATTTTCCATGATGTTGGTGTCGAGGCCGAGGAGCACGTCGGCATCGCTCTCAGTCCCTTCCAGCTGCAATTTTCGCAGTGTGCCGATTGATGAGTCGGCGCCGACAAAAGTCAGCGTGCAATCGCAGACCGCTTCGAACCGTTCTTTAATGACCGGCCCCGGGCTCCAGTCCTGGATGAAGGAATCATATGTGTAAACAACGAGTTCCGACTTCTCGTCCGCCGATGCTGGCGAGGCGAAGCCAATAACCGCGGCCAGCGCGGTAAGTGCTAAACGTGTGCGCAAGATGTTTCTCCCTACTTGCTAGACGGGAGAGGCGATGAACACCAACCGTGGATACGGAGAACGCGTGTCATTGCCTCTTTCTCCCTCCGCCAATACGAATTGGATCAGGTTCTATGGGACTGTCTCAGCCCACGTTTCACAAAAGTGATCAGCGGGCACCCCAGAAAGAGTGACGCGACAATATCCAAGCGCGTGAAAAGGGCAAGCCAATTCCAAATTACATGACGAGCAGCGGGGCACTCACCTTTGATCGACCGGCCATCATTGTCGGTGGTGGTCGCATCGCGTGGGATGATCTGAGAGCGCTCCGAGCCCGCGGATACGCCATGATAGCTGCCGACGGTGCCGCTGACACGCTCCAAGACGAAGGCTTGATCCCGGACGCGATCATCGGCGATCTTGATTCACTATCAAGTCGAGACGGTTGGGCCGGCGTGGAGATCATTCACGTGCTTGAGCAGGACACCACTGACTTCGAAAAGTGCCTCTACAGCACTGATGCGCCACTCTATTTTGGGTTCGGCCTAATCGGCAAAAGGGTCGATCACACCCTTGCCGCCTTCCACGTTCTGCACCGCTATGCGGCCGAGAAGGCGCTCGTCCTGGTTGATGAGATCGACGTTGTGATGCCGCTCATCGGTCCGTTCAGCTTGGATGTTGGAGCTGGGACGCGGGTGTCGCTCTACCCGCTCGCCCGGCTTGGTTTCGATGCTTCAAGCGGATTGAAATACCCCCTTGAAGACTTCGAAATGGAGCCGGGGATCGCGATTGGTGTTTCGAATGAGGCGGTGGCTGAGCGGGTCTCTTGGACCCCAGACGATGTATCCGTTCCTTATTTGCTCATCATGGACAAGCAGTGGTTGGATCCGCTCATTGATTGGCGACTGAAAAAAGTGATTGCGGCCCCGGATTAAACCCAGGGCCGCTCAACCCCTGACTTTATCGCGTTGCGCCCGCGATAATTGCACCCGCTGCGCCACCGGCTGCCGCACCGACCGCTGCACCGCGCACTGAACCCGTCGCCGCGCCGCCTACGATCGCGCCTGCGCCCGCGCCGATACCCGCGCCCGTCAAAACGTCACGTTCACGCGCTGTCGTTTGGCATGCGGCGAGTGCACCGCCCAGCATCAAAACAACGACAACTTTCGAAATGGTCTTGGTCATGATCGAATCCTTTATGTATCCCCCGGTGGTCATTCCCCGACGTCAGTGTGAGGTCAACCACAAGTGTGGTGCTATTATGAAGGTTCAGTTGTCATCCGCAGTGATCCGCATCACAGGACTGCGCCAATCTGCCAGGGCACAAACTCATGGCGACCGTAGTCATGCGTCTCGGATTTTGACTTTTCGCCGGACGAAACGCGAAGCAGGCAGTCGAGGATCTCGCCACCGACTTGATCAAGCGTTTGGCCATCAAGCACCGTACCGCAATCCACGTCTACATCGTCCGACATACGGGAATAGAGATCGCTCGTCGTCGAGAGCTTAATGGACGGCGATGGCCGCGAGCCGAAAGCCGATCCTCGGCCCGTCGTAAACGCGACGATATTGCAGCCGGACGCAATTTGACCCGTGACGGAACATGGATCGTAGCCGGGTGAATCCATGAAAAGGAAACCCCCGCGGTCAATTGGTTCAGAGTAGTTCAGGACGCCCGCGAGCGGTGCAGAGCCGCCTTTCGCGACAGCACCGAGAGACTTCTCGAGGATCGTCGTGATGCCGCCCGCGATGTTTCCAGGCGACGGGTTGGCGTCCAGGGTGACGCCGTGCATGGCGGTGTATTTCTCCCACCAGTCGATCTGCCCGGTAAGCTTTTCGCGTGTTGCATCATCGACTGCGCGCGCCATCAGCATGTGTTCCGCGCCATATATCTCCGGCGTCTCCGCAAGGACCGTTGTGCCACCGGCCGCCACGATGCGATCAGACGCAACGCCAAGCGCCGGATTTGCTGTGATGCCAGAAAACCCATCGGACCCGCCGCACTGGAGCGCAAGACGGAGCGCAGAGATCGGAGCATCAGACCGAGCGACCGTGTTTGCTCGGAGCGCCAATTCACGGACTGCGCGCAGGCCCGCTTCCACCGTCGCTATCGTGCCACCGCTCTCCTGGATCGTCATCGATTTAAAGGGCGCGTCTTCGGGTATGCCATAGGTCTTGCGAAGGCGAGGCAATTGGAAGACCTCGCAACCGAGCCCGACCATGAGCACCCCACCGAAGTTCGGGTTCGTCGCCGTCCCCCACAGGGTGCGCTCAAGCCGTTGAAAAGGTTCACCTCGATCGGCCATGCCGCAACCGGTGCCATGGGAGAGCCCAATCACGCCGTCGACGTTTGGGAGATCGGCGAAAATCCCTCTTTTCTCCGCTTCCGACGCGATCAGATGAGCGACCGTCGCCGAACAATTCACACTCGTTAAAACGCCAATGAAATTACGTGTGCCGACCCGCCCGTCGGCACGGCGGTAGCCTAACCACCGCTTTTCTTGATCTTCAGGGTGAGCTGAACCCTTTGCGACCTGCGGAAGCGGCGGCAGGCGGTCGGCTGATCCAAACGCCAGATTGTGGGTGTGGACATGGTCACCGGGTGCAATGTCCTCTTTCGCGAACCCAATGATCTGGCCATATTTCCGCACGGGCTCACCCGATGCGATCGCTTCCAATGCGAATTTGTGGCCTCGCGGAATGGCTTTATTGAGCGTTACCCCGTCGATATCCGTTCCAGCAGCGAGCTTGTCCGTCGCAACGGCAATAGGATCATCAGGACGAAGGCGGATGGTGCTTTGGTGTGTCGTGCTCATAACACCGACTTAGTCTAATTCCACGCTTTCGTCGCGGGAAAATTCTCCCGCCGGACTCTTCAGCCATAGGTGATCCGGTGAACAACGAGCCCGGTCACTGCTCCAATGAGGGGTAGAACGAGAAATGGTGGGTCCGGCAAAAACCAAGAGACCATTTCGCTGGCCGACACCCAAACGAGCGGTGCTTGGAGAAAGACGAATAGCGCCCATGCAATTAGCAATCCGAGCGGGATTCCGGCTCCCAACAAGATCGCGTTTCGAACCGTGTCCGCTTGAAGCCTGCGCAAAGCAGCCCAGGCTGGAAGTCCAAACAGTACCATGCAGATTATCATGCCCACCAGCGATACGAAGAAGACGGGAGCGAGCTGTTGAAACGGTTCGCTGAGGATGAGATCGACAGATCGATGCCCGCCTTCGGAGATAATCTCGTCGGATATCCACGCTTCGATGACGAACGCCAACACTATCAGAACCGCACCGACAAACGTGCCTGCGATCACCGCCAGCAACACGCGTCTCTTTGACATCGAAGTCCTCAGGCTTTGCGCCTCCGGGCAACCGCTTGCGCTAGAACGCAGAGCTGCTCGAACATGATGGTTGCTCCACTCAGCGCCGTAACGCCCGACGGATCGAAGGGCGGTGAGACCTCAACCATGTCGGCACCGATGAGGTTCACATCATGGCACTCCCGGATCATGCGTTGCGCCTCACGCATCGTCAGGCCGCCCGTCTCTGGCGTCCCGGTTCCCGGCGCGATTGAAGGATCGAGCGCGTCGATATCGAAAGACATGTAAGTCGGTCCGTCACCTGCGATGCGTTTTGCTTCTTCGATCGCTGCCTTCCAGCCCATATCGTCGAACTCTTCCATGAGGATGACGCGCATGCCGCTATCATAGGAAAACTGCCACATATCAGCGGAATAGAGCGATCCTCTGATACCGATTTGCGTCACCCGCTTAGGGTCGAGCACGCCCTCCTCCACCGCAACGCGAAACGGGGCGCCGTGGTGGAACCGTGAACCGGAATAGTCGCCGCCCGTATCGGCGTGGGCATCGATGTGGATCATGCCGACGCGTTGATCGCGCCCAAGGACACGGAGAATTGGCAGCGAGATCGAGTGGTCGCCACCGCAGGTGAGCGGGATAACGCCGGCTGCATGGATGCGCTCAAAGTGCCGCCCGATCGCCTCGTGGGCGGGCCCAAGGTCGAATGGACGCTCAGCCCAGGCATCGCCGATATCAGCGATTGCCGCGAGATCGTAGGGCTTCACACCCGTTGCCTGATTGACGATCCGCATCAGCGAGGATTGGTTGCGCACCTCACGCGGACCGTGTCGGGTGCCAGGCCTGTTCGTCACGCCACCATCATAGGGCACGCCAACTATGCCGATCTCAACGCCATCGAGTTCCGGCTTCCAGTCCGCCCGCATGAAGGTCGGCAGGCCCAGGTAGCGCGGGTGAGACTTCCGGTCAGCGTAGATTTCGTATGTGGAGTCGTCCGTCATGAGCTTGATTTCCCGGCTTTCATCGCGTGGTTTGTATCACCCCAAAGCGGTTGGACTAGGCCATCCGTATCGCCGGTCTGTATGAGCGAACGCGCAGCGCCAAGCGCGTGGCCCATCGCAGCACGATAGAGGAATGGTCCAGTTGAAACACGCCTCACGCCAAGCCCTCTAAGGTCTTCAACAGAGCCGAACTCTCCCATGCCAGTGAGGTAAGAAACAGGCTTTGAAAGATCCGCGCAAAGCGTTGTAAGCGCTTCGTTTTCAGGAATACCAGGCACGAAGATGCAGCCCGCGCCAAGATCCGCAAAAGCGTGCGCACGGGCCATCGCTTCGTCGAGATCGTAGCCCTTGCCGAGAAACCCATCCGCCCGCGCGGTGAGCACGAAAGGTCGCCCAAACGCCCTTACCGCTTCAACTGCGGCGGCTACGCGCTCAATAGAATGTGCTCGCTCGTAGAACTCGCCAGTACCGTGTTTCTTATCTTCAACGGAGCACCCAGAAAGGCCCGTTTCCGCCGCCAAACGGACAGTTTCTGCAACGCCATCTGGGTCGTCGGCATAACAATTCTCCAAGTCGGCTGAGACCGGGATATCAACCGCCTCAACGACCGCTTTCGCGTGGGAGAGTGCCGCGTCCCGTCCAACAGCGCCGTCACCCAGCCCCATGGTACCCGCGAGCCCGGCAGAGGCGGTGGCGATCGCTTTTGCGCCGAGCCCAGCCAGCATCAGCGCTGAACCCACATCCCAACAATTGGGCATAACAAATATGCCGGATTGATGAAGATCCGCAAAGGCTTGCGCCCGTTTGGTGATATCAGACATGTGAATTCATAAGCCGAGAACCGCACGTGTATCACGCGCGATTACAGCTTCCTCGTTGGTTGGAATGACATGGACTTTAACAACGCTTTCGGGTGTCGTCACCGTCGAGGGACCGTGCGTTCGTTTGGCGTTGGCTTCTTCGTCAGGGACAACGCCGAGCCAGCGGCACCCATTCATGATGCCCTCCCGGATATCGGCCGCGTTCTCTCCGATCCCACCCGTGAAGACGACGGCATCGAGCCCACCGAGCGCAGCGGCGAGCGAGCCAATCATGCGAATTGCGTTATATTGGAAGAGGATAATCGCCTTTTTTGCGTCCGGCTCTTCGCTCTCGGAAAGTGTCCGGACATCGTTCGAAACGCCCGACACACCAAGAAGTCCACTTTCCTTGAAGAGCAAACGCTCGACGTCGGAAAGGCTCATTCCCAATTCAGACTGCATGTAGAGCACAATTCCAGGATCAAGGAGGCCCGGCCGCCGACCCATCATTAGACCGTCGAGCGTCGTGAAGCCCATGGTCGTCGCGACGCTACGACCAGCCTTCAGTGCACACATGGATGAACCATTTCCCAGGTGCGCGACTATGGTTTTCCCCTGTGCTGCCATTTGGTCAACCACGGGGAGACGAGACGCGATCCAAGCGTATGAGAGCCCATGGAAACCATAACGCTCAACACCCTGATCGCGGATGCTTCTCGGTAGCGCGAAGGTGCGGGCAATCTCTGGGATTGTCCGATGAAAAGCGGTATCAAAACAGGCCACCTGAGGAAGATCTGAATAGGCGTGCGCACACGCTCGAATGCCAGCCAAATTATTTGGATTGTGCGTTCGCGCGAGTGGATAAAGCCGCTCGATCTCGGCCTCCACGTCCGCCGTCACGCGGACAGCTTCCGTGAAACGCTGACCACCATGGACGACCCGATGCCCGGCCGCCACAATGTTGAATTTCGTGTCTCGGATGCGTTCCAGTAGCCAATGGATCGCTGAGATGTGATCTGGCGCATCCACCGGCTCGGTCCTCCCGTCTGGCAGTTTGACGAACGAGTCAGCACCAATTTTGCCGATCTTAAATTTCAGGAGTGCCGCGGCATCAATTTCAGCCCGAAATACCGCGGCCTTAAGGCTTGAAGAGCCCGCATCAAGGACAAGGATGCCGTCGGTCAATCGCTCGATGCCTGGATCAATTGGGCAAGCGCCGCCGATGTGAGGCGCGCCGCGGGTGGAGAGGATCGTGAGGTTAAGATTACGGGAAGGCGTCCGCCCAAAACCAGACCGGCGGCGCAAGCTCCTGCGAAGTAAACCATCGCCTTGAAGAGCGCATTTCCCATTTCAATGTTTGGGACGATCAATATGTCCGCGTGCCCGCTTACGGGATCGTCTATCCCCTTGAGTGCGGCGGCTTTCGGTGAAATCGCGTTATCCAAAGCCAGTGGGCCGGAGAAATCGGCATCGGCGACCTCATCCCGCGCCCATGCCGCGAGATCGGCTGCTCGTTGGCTCGTCGGCATCGATGCTTGGACCTTCTCCGTCGCCGAAAGCACGCCCACTTTCGGCCTCGGGTTTCCGAGCGCACGCACAAGGCCCACGCTATTCCTCAAAATCGCCTGAAACGTTTTTTCGTCAGGCGCCACGTTGAGCGCCGCATCTGAAACAACAATCGAGCGCTCACTCCCTGGAAAACTCATGTGAAAGGCGTGCGTCATCCGAGATCCAGTGCGCAATCCCGCTGATTTGTCCAATAAACCGGCCATGAAACGGTCTGTCGAGATTTGACCCTTCATGATCGCGCCCAACTCGCTTCGAGTTGCAGCCTCAACCAGTGTTGCGCTTAGCGCATCATCGGAACCGGCATGGAGAGTTTCCAAGCCATCTATGTTGTAACCAACGGCGTCGGCCGCCTCTTTCATTTTCACTTGATCGCCGAGAAGCATTGGGGAAATCAGACCGTGGTCGGCCGCGTCCTTGACGCTTTCAAGAACGAGCGGCGTGCTTGCTCCAACGACCAGAGTTGTGAGCGGCTTGTGGCCCTTCGCCCGCTCAATGATGGTCTTAGGCGGCGTGATAGTGTCAGTATAGAGCATGAACCGTTTCCTCGCTGCTCATGCGTAATACGGCCTTGGCCCGACGTCTATTAATCGCTTCTGATCAAAGCAGACTTGGATAGGAAAAAGACCGTGGAGAGACCGGTAGACCGAAGCGCTGTTTCAGAAGCGAAGTTGGTGCCGGTTAAAATCAGGCCCGCACGATTTTATAATTGAAATCGGCGTTCCCAACGACCCCGTACATGCGCAGCCAGAAGTTCATCAAGCCTTCGGTGCCGCGCGCGGCCTCAATCGGACCGAGATCAACGAGGGATGTCCAGCCAAAGCTCTTGAGTAGGTCAACGACCATCGCCTTGGCGGCGTCATCATTGCCGCAATAGAAGACGTCGTGATCCCCTGGCACGCGCGAGGGGTCGACCATGACAGCACAGTTCATCGTATTGAGCGCTTTAACGATGTGCGCGTCCGGAAACGCCGCTTGCAGCTGTTCGGCCATGGAGGTTTTGTTCGCGAATTCGTCAATGAGCGTCGGCGGAAAGCCTGCGGACAAATCAAGCGGGTTGGTCACATCGATAATGACTTTACCTTTGAGATTGTCGGCTCCTGCGCGCTTCACCGCATCGAGCGTCCCTGATCCCAAGGTTGCAAGCACAATCATTTCGCCGAATTCTCCAGCGTCAGCGAAACTGCCCGCTTTACTCTTGTTCTCTTTCGCCCAGGCGTCGGCCTTTTCGTTGCCGCGCTCGCGTCCTGCCATCATCACGTCATGGCCAAGCGCTGCAAGCTTGGTTGCCAACGCGTGACCAACCATGCCTGTCCCCAACACCGATATTTTCACGTCACCCTCCCCGGCCGTTTTGAGCATCCAGCGGATACCGCACTTTTCGGGCACTTTAGAAGCGGGCGACCGCCAAGGCGCAAGTCCAGAGGGCGACGAACTCAAAAAAGTGATGCGTCAGGTATCTGTAGAGTGCGGAGGAATGCAGCAGAGATTATTGTTGGAGTGGCTCCAACCGCGGGTTCACTGAACCAACTGCCCGCGCACAAAGAAAGCGGCAGGCTGACACTCAGTCAAACCTGCAGCAATCATGTCAAATTAAAGACTTCGTAACTGCCATTGTTGGCTTTGTAGACGCGCACTACCCGCCAATTGCGAAGCGCAAGCGTCCTGTAAGTGCATGGGTTACGACGTCGGAGCCATAGGTTCCTTGGTAGTCAAACCTGAACGTTGCGCGATCTTGGATCTGAGCACCCACACCAGCATTCAGCAGGAACGCCGCATCGCTGACGTCAGGGATATCAATCCGATTGGTCACGCCACCCTGCACGACACGTAGAGTTTCGTCATCATCACCAAACTCAAACTGCCCACCGACTTCCAAAGCAGCAATGATTGCACCCCAGTCCTGGGCGAATTTCCCTTTGAACTTCAACATTGGCGAAACAGTGTAGTTGTAGAACTCGGTATCGCTCACGCGGTTTCCGGCTGAATCCGTGTATCCATCCAGATCCGTTCGACTTCCAGATAATGCCACCGCAGGCGTCACGGTAATGGGGTCGAACGCAAAATTGTAGCCCGCTTCAGCATAACCCGCTAACTGGTGGCCATCAGTGCTAGCCGTTACGACGTTCGCTCCGCCGTTATCGATGTCGAAGTCGATGTCGACGATGCCGTAGCTCAGGATGGTATCGATGTAGATACGGTCTTCCATAAGCGAGAGGCTGCTATAGACACTACCTGCGAACATGCGCTGCTCGACTTCGTCACGGGTGCCGTCTGCATCGAGGCTACCAGATGCAAAACTAACCGCGAGGCCAGCGAGAAAGTTCGGCGTAAACTGGTAATCAATGCCAACTGATGCAGATGCAAAGCGACTGTCCACACTGGCGCCGCCGTCCAAATCATATTCGCCGATTTGACCGGTTACAGACACGAAGCCACGGACCGGGCCAATCGAGAATGTCTCTGACTGCGGCCCCTCAACGATCAGGTCAGAACCATGCACCAAAGCATCTAATTGCTGCGCGGCCGCCTCGGCCGTAGCCTGGCGCGAGCTCGGAGCAAACTGATTTGACGCGAACGTTACACCTGAAAACGGAGAGGCCTCTTCGTCAGAGCCGCCAAGACGGCCCGTGAGACGCATCAAAATATGGGACTGAAAAGTCCGCGTGAACGCTTCGATTTGCTCAACGCTTCCGCGGATCGCGATCGTTGAGTATTCGTCGCTTGGTACGGCACCGACTTGAAGGGCGAAACAGTCTGCAAGCGCCTGAGCAAATGCTGCTTCCTGATTTGGATCACCTGACCGCAAGATATTCAGATCAGCGACACACGCGCCTGGGATCGCAAAGACAAGGTCTGTGTAATCCTGCTCGGTTGTGCCTGCCGAATTGCCGAGGACTGGAGCACCACCAACCTCTGGGACACCGTCATTGTTCAGATCTGTGAAGGTCTGGGTCGCGCTCGCGCCAATCGCTTGTTCATCGTTCGTCGTGAAAACTTCCTGGCTCAGAATTGCTGACAGAGCCACTTGCTGGGCATTCAAATCTGCGAGGATAGAGTTAAACGTTAAACTCGCATCGGTGTTGTCTCGGTCCTCATCTGTGACAAGGACAATCACCCGCTGGTTTCCGGCGGCGGGATTGAAGTTGTAGGTATCAAGGATGAAGTCGATCCCCTCGTAACCGTCCTCGGTCGCTCCGTTCAATAAAAGAGTCTGTGCTGCTGCGCTGAACTCAGCGGCCGTTCCAAACTGAGCGCCACCTACTGGAATAGAGCGTGCATTTACCGTGCCTGACCCGTAGCCTACCAGACCGTAAGAGCCCATCACCCCATTGCCGTTCAGGATGCCCTCAAACGTCGGCACGAACGTTTGCAGAAACTGCTGTTCACCGCCCATGGACCCCGATTCGTCTACCAGAAATACGAACTCAGCCGTTTGCGCTTGAGCCTCGGCGCCGATGAGAAGTCCACCGAGAAGGGCGGTGGTCGCCATAAGACTCGTTTTGCGGGATGTAGTCATGTTTTTATCGCCTCGTCGCCTGAGCAAACGATGGATCGAATCCCACGTCGCGCCCATTGCTCAATCATTTACCGGACGTTAACCGATGAGCCGTCGCATTCAACCGACTCTCCGTGGGTTGGAACACAACGTTGTTCAATGTTGCGAATTGGACACGAACCGAAACCGCAAACGCAACTTTTACGATAAAGATTCAGCATCGCACCACCGTTGAGTTGTCGACTCTGGCCCCTCAATCCCAGGTCGCAACGCGTTTGATAGCCGAATGCGAGCATTCCGGCCGGATTTATGATTCGCAGATGAGGCCGGCCCGAACGCTACAAGCCGCCAAATCTTGAGCGTCTCTCACTTCGGAAACCAGTACTCTGGAAAACATTCTGCTTGAGCTTCGCCTCTGAGAAACCCCCTGGAGCCCCCATTTACCGCACCTTTGAATACCAGTATTCAAGATCGCTGATACGGCCTTCATACATCTCTGACAGACAGCCATAGTCACCGCCACAGCGGTTTCGTTCGTGAAGCCAGAACCGCTGTTCTGCCCTCAGGTCCTGTTGGTCAGCATTGGAAAGCCGACGCCGGATCCAGCCATAATCTTCCGCCATCTGGTCGTCGTAGTTTGACAGCTGACGATTGGCACAGATTGCGTGCTCGGTCGCCGTTCGCGCTTGATTACAATTGAACGATTGAGCTGAACCGTCGGTTGGTAACGCAATAGACGCGACTAGTACCGAAACGGACAAAAGGAGTATCAGGCGCATGACTAACCTAAGATAGAAACCGATTGCCTCCAACCTAGGGGCCCGACAGCACACCTGTCTCCTTCGCGCAATCACGCATATATAGTGAGTTGAGGCCGAACCCACGCGCTCGCTTCCGGAACCATCCAACGCCTCCCTTAGCAGTCGCCACTACGTCAGATGACTATGACCGCTCAGGCAGAGCTCCAAGAAGTGAAACCAGGGTCTGACATGCGTGCAAGACGTCGCAAGAGTGAACGCCGTTTGCATGGTTCACCTCAATATAGCGATGCATGGCCCCCGCAATATCAACGTCAAACTGGGCGCTCAGTCGGTCCCAACCTTTCTGGCACGTTCGGTCTGACCGACTTCCGCAATACCGCATCAAGCTCAACCAGTTTGCATGTTTGTCAAACGCGTCCAGAGTGCCCCTTACCGAATGGCCATCGCTCACATTGATCCTAAAGATGTAACAATACCCGTCTTTGCAATGATCCACCGTCGCATGCGATCCGGTCTGCCGGATACCAGTCTTTTGCCTAGCCGATCTCCGACCTTTAACACTCGTTCGCACAATCGCCCATTTGAGCTCTTCCGGCGCAATCTCTAGGAAAGGACTCCGTTTAACGCTCGGATCGCGTATGGTGTTTGTGTACTCGCCAAAGGCCTCAGCTAGACGCCGATCTTGCCCGGCGGGTCCGAATTCCATCAACAGCGTCAAAACCGCGACGACCCCAGCGGCAATCGCAATCAGCTTTTTCTTCGAAGACATGACACGCCCCTCACCTTCCGCAGAAAATCTTTCGCGGACGCTATCGAAAGACGTTTGAGTTCACGTTTGGCAGACCAGTAAAATTTGACCTTTTCGGCCGATCTCGATGATCTACCGATACTTCGCTGCAGCAATTTCAACGTGAAGGGTCCTGGCCCGGTCTTGCCGGTGATCTCACGCGTTAGCACTGCTCTGACGTAATCACACCGACCGCATGACAACAGTCTCTCAGTGAGCCAATGTCGCAATCATCAAAGCCGCACGCTTCGCCCGGCGTTCATCGACTTGAGACGTCAGGCTGCGATTGCCTCGCTGGATGCGTTTTCCTGTTCCCTGGAAATCGCAATAAAGCGCTCCTCAGCCGCGAGAAACGCATCGACCACATCTGGGTCAAAGTGACTGCCCCGACCCTCCAAGATCAGCCCCCTCGCCTTCTCGTGATCAAACGCGCTTTTGTACGGTCGAGCACTTCTGAGGGCGTCATAGACGTCAGCCAGAGCCATTATGCGCGCGGGCAGAGGTATGTCTTCACCAGCCAGCGCATTTGGATAGCCTGACCCGTCCCATTTCTCGTGATGGGCAATAGCGATACCGCGGGCGACGTCGAGGAATTCGATCTTGCCGACATCTCGTTCCGCAGCGCCGAGCGCATCATCGCCAATGAGAGTGTGGGTTTTCATGAGCTCAAATTCATCATGGCTCAGCTTGCCTGGTTTGCGCAAAACGCCCTCAGGTATGCCCACTTTGCCGATGTCGTGAAGCGGCGCCGCCATGGTGTAGAGCGTGCGATCGCGGGGTGTAATCACATCCCGGTACTTTCCGGTTTTCATCAGCTGTGACGTCAATATATCGACATAAGCCTGGGTCCGCGCGATGTGCCCGCCCGTTTCATCATCGTGCAGTGAGGCCAAACGCATGCAGACGGCAAGGATCGCCTCATAGCTATTTTGCAGCTCGTTTGTGCGCTCTGATAGGCAGTCAATCATGTGGTTTGTGAGCGCCGCTGAGCGGCCAAACTCATCGACCGATGTAATCGGCAATGTGGCGGAAAGATCGCCAGCACGCACCTTCGCAAGCACAGTGTTGATGTCATTGAGGTTTTGCCCGACGCGATCCGCAAACCCTTTGAGAACCCGGACAACATAGCCAGACATGACCCCGGCGACGAACAGGATCTCGCCGATAATCGCGAGCTTCGCCGTCTCCAGCTGGTCTGGATGGCGCGCAATCCAGTGAATGTCCTTCATAACGACAAGAATGGTAATTGACGCGGCGAGGAGGAAACTCGTGATCGCAACAAACACGAATTTTCTGCGAATTGGCGTGAAGTGTTCTTGGAGCCTGAGGCTTGCGCCCGATGCGAAAAGCGCTTTTCGAAGCGTCGCTTCCCGATGCAGCGCGAGATCGAGCGCGATGAAGAACGACATTGACGCAAAGCCAAAGATGATCTTCGCCGCGCTGTGCCATGGGAAAAACTGATAGCGTGTCTCGTAATAGAGGCACAGCGCCATACCCACGGCAGCAAGAAACACGAAATCAAAGGCGAAGATCCGGAGATTTGTCACTTCCATGGCGTTGAAACGGGCGATCAGTTTCACGGCAAGCATCCGCAAAGCGAAGGCCGCACCTAAAGCGATTGAAAACGTCGCAACCACCGAGATTGGATCAAAGGTCCGAATGAGGGGACAGACCGCGATGCTGTAAAAGGACAGAAGCAGCACGGCGATGCCGTAGTGCGACGCCGTTTGCCGACTGTCATTCGTCCAATCCTCTGTTATCGCTGGCGAAAACGGCTCGCCACGCTCGTCCAATGACGGCTTCTTTTGTGATGTGATTTCCGGCGACATTTCAAAGCTCACGCAATCATGCAGATGCACAAAAAGTAAGCTTTGCTACTTGCGCGTGACTTAACTCTCGAAAAACGTGTGTTCACGTTCCAGGGAGTGGTTAACGCAATGCTATGACGGGTGAATTTTGTGGTGTTTCACGAGGGGTTTAGACGCCCGCTGAGGTAGGTGCGGCTAAAGCGAGCTCCCAAGACTAAGAGGGTTTTTCGCGAAACAAGACGCCTCTCCCCTTGCTTTTGTGGGATTATCCTTCACGCCTTGTCGTACCCACTCAAAGGTTCGCTGTGCTCATGGTTTGAAGCGCTGTCAGATCATGTGAGAAGCGGTCGTTTTCAAATAGCAAATTGAGACGATCGCGCTGGCGACAACGAACAAGGTTCGAAAGCGATTTGCGCCGCAATCAAAGGGCGCATTACGACGAACATCCGACTGTCTCGACTGATTTTAATTGGAGCGACACTCAGGTATAGCGCGCTGCGAATTTCTAACCTCGATTTACACCTTTCGGGTCCGCTCTCGAACTACACCTTCGAAAATACGCATTGAAACGGGCCATGAATTGAATTAGCGGTTTCGTATTACGATTTTGCCGGGAGAAGCTGGGGAGACCTAGCGCCGAAGGAGCAACCGCCCCGGAAACTCTCAGGTCCAAGGACCGGCAAGATCTTAACACTCCGGAAAGCGGCCGAAAGGTCCACCGTAGGAGAAAGCTCGGTCAAGTCCGAGTGAAACTCTCAGGTTCCAGGCACGGAGGGGGCACTTAAGGCGGGCACGCCTAAGCCTTGGAGACTGGAAAAATGAAGAAAATTGCTGTCATTGGAGCGGGCGTCACTGGATTGACGACCGCTTATGAGCTTTTGAACCGTGGTTTAGACGTAAGCGTCTTTGATCGCAATCGCTACGCCGCGATGGAAACGAGCTTTGCCAACGGAGGACAGCTTTCTGCGTCAAATGCGGAAGTTTGGACCCAATGGGGCACGGTGCTCAAAGGGCTTCGATGGATGCTACAACCGGATGCTCCGCTTTTGGTCAATCCGGCTCCGACGTTCCATAAAATCCGTTGGATGATGGAGTTCCTGTCAAACATCCCGAACTACAAAGAAAACACTGTCCAAACCGTTCGCATGGCCATCGCGGCGCGCGCCGTTCTCTTTGAAATGGCGGAGCGCGAAGGCATCGATTTCGACTTGGAACAGCGCGGAATATTGCATTTCTATCGCGGTCAAAAAGACTTCGCGCACGCTCGAAAAGTGAACGCACTTCTGGCAGAGGGTGGCCTCATGCGCAGGGAAGTGGCTCCCAACGAGATCCCGGAAATTGAACCGGCCCTGACCGATAACTTCGTTGGAGGCTTTTTTACGCCTTCTGATTCCTCAGGGGACATTCACAAGTTCACGACCGGCCTCGGTCGTGCCTGCGAAAGACGCGGCGCAAATCTCCACCTTGGAACCAAAGTGCAGAGCTTGCACGCCGAAGGCGGTAAGGTGAGGCTTGAAACAAATGACGCCGAACATGTTTTTGATGGGATTGTCGTCAGCGCGGGGATTAAGAGCCGTGCTTTCGCAAGACAGCTCGGTGACCGGGTCAACGTCTATCCGGTAAAGGGATATTCGATCACGGTCGCACTCGACGATGCTGAAAGCCAAGCCGCGGCGCCCTGGGTCAGTCTTCTGGATGACCGGGCCAAGATTGTCGCGAGCCGGCTTGGACAAGACCGTTTTAGGATCGCAGGGACAGCGGAGTTCACGGGCGCAAACCGAGACATCCGTGCCGATCGTATCCGCCCACTCACGGAATGGTGCGAAGAGTATTTTCCGGGTGTTTCAACCGAAAACGTCGTTCCCTGGGCCGGTCTGCGTCCGATGATGCCATCCATGCTGCCTCGTGTCGGTCCAGGTCGGAAGCCAGGCGTTTACTACAATACCGGACATGGTCACCTGGGATGGACGCTCTCAGCGGCCACCGCGCAGATGATTGCGGGTGTTGTCGCCAAAGACATGAAAAGCGTACCCGTCCCGGCATCGAGGCATATCGCTGCGATCGCCGCTTAACGCTTAAAGCGTTCAAAGAAATCGCACGGGCGTCTCAGACCATCGGCAGATCACTGTATGTATCGAAATCAGTGGGTCCGTAGAGGTCTGAGCCACCTATAGGTGCCTCTGACCAGGCGCCGATAGATTTGGCGCCGTCTTGCCCATCACCGGTAGTCCAATGGACGGCCAGCATAAGCAGGCATAGACTCGGACGCCATGACAGGCTTTTGGGGCGCCCTGCGATTTCTACGAACACCTCATCTATCGTCGTAAAGGCCTCGAAGCCGATCAACAATCCCTTGGGCTTGCTCTACATGTTCGCAGGCATGGCACTGTTTGCGGCGACCGATGCGATGGCCAAGCTGCTCACCGAGACATTACCGCCCGTCCAGATTGTCTGGAGTCGGCAATGCGGGCTTCTCATTGGGGTGCTCGTTTTCCTAGCGATCCGTGGTTTTGGCGTTCTTCGGTCCACGCAGCTGAAACTACAGATTGGCCGCGGTGTCTTGGCTGCGTGCTCGGCAACGCTCTTCATCATTGCGATTGCCTACGTGCCGCTCGCCGATGCGGTTGCCATAACGTTCGTTGCTCCCTTTATCGTCACCGTCATGGGGGCGCTATTGCTCAAAGAACCCGTCGGTATCCGACGGTGGAGCGCTGTTTCACTCGGCTTTGTCGGCATGTTGATTATCGTGCGACCGGGCATGGGCGTCGTTCATCCCGCAGCACTCTTGTTGATCGCGGCGGCCACCGCTTTTGCGTGTCGTCAAATTTTGTCGCGCGTTTTAGCGAATGGTGATGGTACGGCCACGACGGTGGCTTACACTGCACTCGTCTCATGGCTGCTTCTGAGCATACCGCTCCCATTTGTGTGGCAGACACCGACAAGTCTTCAGGAGGTCGCACTCCTTGTCGCCGTTGCCACATTCGCCGCGATTGCTGAAACGCTAATCATCGTAGCATTGGATGCTGCCCAAGCCGTCGTTGTTGCGCCCGTCCAATACAGCCTTCTGATCTGGGGTACGATGTACGGCTACCTTCTTTTCGGCCAGCTCCCCGACGCCTGGACCCTGGTTGGAGCCATCATCATCGTCGTAACCGGGCTTTACACGCTCAATCGAGAGCGCGCTGTGAAAAGCGGCAAATAGTCCGTAGTTTCGGATTTGTTGATTGAGTTCTTTCGACAGCCAATATCCTTGGCACGAGTTCCTCAGGAACTAACGCGTCAGCCCATTCGCCAGCGCACTCACCCCATAAATCGAGGCTTTCCATGAAAGACGCGCGCTATCCGTTTGAGGCAACCTCCGATCTGCCGGACATCAGCTTTGCTGTGATGCGCCAGATGATCATGATGCAAGTGAAATCTGCGGCCCTGACCGTGTTGGAGGACGATGATCGAAGTCTGACCGTCGAGACAGCGCATGGCTTGATTGGCCTCAGACCCGGAAATGCCACAGAAACCGCAGGGTATGTCGGCGCAGTCGACGAACACTGGCTCTTTGTAATGAAGACCGCCGTCGTCATGCAAATGCAGAAGTTTATGCCCGACGTCGCTAAAGAGATTCGCTGGTCAAACGGACCAGAAGAAGGATCGCTACCGCCGAACTTCGCATTTGTGCAGGTTCAGGAGGTCGCAGAACTCGGACCAAATTTCTTACGCGTCACATTTAAGGGCGAAGACCTCTCAAAACACCAGGACGCATCGATCCATTTCCGGCTCGTTATTCCGCCCGAAAATGTCGCGCCAAAATGGCCGTCGGTGGCAGCAAATGGGTCTGTTGTTTGGCCAGACGGAGAAGGCGCACCGCACAAGCCCGTTTACACGACGCGGAGAGTCGATCACGCGACCAACACATTGGTCATGGATGTTTATGTTCATGAGGGCGGACGGGTCACGTCTTGGGCACGCGGACATCTGGGGAAACCTGGATCGCGACGGGTGATCGGCCTCCTTGGACCATCGGGCGGAGGGCTATTGCATTCCGATCGCATTCTTATGGCGAGCGACGAAACGGGCTTTCCAGCCGTCGCGCGACTTCTTGAAAACCTACACGAGGGTGCCACTGGCGAACTCATACTTGAATCTGAAGACGGAGCTGATTGCGAATATCCGGTCGACGTTCCTGATGGGATTTCGTGCACGTGGTTGTCCCGCGCAAAAGGGGATGTCTTGAGTGAGGCAACGCTCGCAGCACTCCCGCGCCATCAAAATTCGAGCGTCTGGTTTGCGGGTGAACGGGCGCAGGCGAAGGCCGTTCGGGATGCAGCAAAAGGTGCGGGACACGCCGCTGGTGATCTCCGCGTGTCAGGTTTTTGGGCAAAGGCAACTGATTGAAGCTTTGCGGGATCTGCTATTGCGATGGTTGGGTTATGCAGTCTCCGACTGCGGAACCAAACCCACTCAAACGCTCCAAGAAGCGTGGAGCGGTTACCGGCGCTCAGCAACGTTTTCGGCCACCATCGATATCATCTCGAACATGATTGCAGTTGCCGTGAGCGCCGTGATGTTGTTCGGGCTGTCCTTGGTTGGCATCATGCACACAATATCACCACCGATGATGTTCATGCCGCGCACTGCGTGTAACAAGGCGACCGCCTCGTCGATGTCGAAACCCTTTTCACCGGGCTCAAGGTTTGAGACCGCCGGTGCGATGCTCGGATCAAGGCAATCCAGATCAAAGGTGATATAGACCGGTCTCCCCGCGAGCGTCTCTTTGATTTGGGCGACGACGTCTTCGATCCCGCGTTTCCGGAAATCCTTCATCGTGACGACATTGTAGCCGTACTCGCGCGACGGCTCTAACCAATCGAGCGTTCGCGCGTGCCCTCTCAGCCCGACCTGCATGGACGACTTCGGATCCACATTGCCCTGGTCCGCAAGGTAAGCGCCCCAATGCGCGGCGGACTTGATGGCGCCGAGGAAGTGGTCGACTTTCGTAAAGACGTCCGTGTGCGCATCGAGATGGAGAAGCGAGACAGGTTCGCCGTTGGTTATTGTCCCGCATCCAATCGCCTGAACAATGCCACCCGTGATGGAGTGATCACCACCCACCGAAATCGGCCGGACACCCGCCGCGTCGATCTTTTGAAAGTATGCTGTGATCTGCTCGATACACGCTTCGTTGTCATTTGCCCGCGGGAACGGAACATCGCCTGCGTCCACGATCTTTGCAGAGTTCCAGGGATCAAGATTAAACCCGGCATGCACGCGTCGCATAACCGACGAGACGTTTCTGACAGCCCGGGGCCCGAGATGTTGATCGCGTTCTGTCGTGCCATTTCCGGTGGAATGGGGAACGCCAACGAGCGCAATGTCCTTACCTTCTGGCCGTGCGTGCTCGCATCGAAACAGGGTCGGGATACCCCACCAGTAGAGGTTGTCCATCATCGATCGTTGGTAAGCATCATCCGACATCCGGCACTTTCAATTCCCTCGAATAAGACTGCTCCATCGCACTCCACGCTCGGCATGTCATCGCGTCTTTCGGCGGATATTGTGATCTCATGCTTCGCCCGCCCGTCAGCCGGCATTTTGTGCCGTCATTGGACCTGGCATGTTGGCATTCGCTGCCACCGTAGCAACTGTCGATATTGTGAGAGCGGACGGGGGTAACTCTGCCAGGTAGTGCAGGCCGGCAGGTCACGCTTTCTGAAATGCCAGCGAAAGATAAACCGCTTGTCTCGGTTGAAAATGCTACCGGTTGGCAAACGGAATTCTCCTGCTGGTCGTTCAGGTCTTACAGTTACGTTTTCTGATTGATACCGTGAAAAGTTGGAAGGCAATGGTCCGTTCAGGGTGACAGTTATATTCGAGGTCACAGAATTTGCGCGTCATGATAGTTTACTGAAGATCAGCTAGATCCCGTCCAAATGGCGTAGAAAGTAGCTCAGTTTGCACCAAGATTTGTCCAACAATAGAGAAGAACTCAGTCCACTACCTTGCCATCAAAGGGAACAGACTTCTGCCATGTCATTTAAGCAAACGACATGGTGAACGCTCGCAATGCAATGCCCATTCCGATTAAGTTTCGCTCCGTAACCTCACATTCCGTCGATAACGCAGGATGCTGACAGGGATCATCGCGAAATAGAGAAGTGTGCAGGCCGTAAGGACGGACCAAGGAAAGCTTGCCAGAAGGCCGAGGAACAAGACGAACACGACAAAGAGCGGCATGACCCAGGCCCGGTCGACCTGCGGACCCACGAGCTTTCCTGAAAATGTCGGAACACTGCTCGCCATGAGAAATCCAATGAGAAGAACATAGACGAGCACAGCGCCGCCCGTGAGTTCGAAACGGGGCAATCCCAGAAAGTCGAGATAAAGCGGCAAAAGGGCCGTGCACGCCCCGGCCGGTGCAGGGATTCCAACGAAGTAATTTGCCGTCCATTTCGGCTTGTTTGGATCCTCCAACGCCACGTTAAAGCGTGCGAGACGGAGGGCCGCGCAAATCGCGTAGATGAGGACACCGATCCAGCCGACAGAGGTCAGCTCATTTAGACCCCACGCATAAAGAATGACCGCGGGGGCGACACCGAAATTCACAAAGTCGGTGAGCGAGTCCAACTCCGCGCCGAAGCGGCTCGCAGACCGTAAGAGTCGGGCGACACGAC
Source organism: Pseudomonadota bacterium (assembly GCA_039026395.1). GTDB lineage: Bacteria > Pseudomonadota > Alphaproteobacteria > Rhizobiales > JAKSCL01 > JBCCMK01. The sequence goes on from JBCCMK010000017.1 coordinate 32,576, forward strand.
CGTCGACGCCATCCAAGAAAGCGGCAAGCAAGATGAAGACCGTTGCCTCTTGGAACCGCCCTTCAAATGCTAGTCGAACCGCGGTTAATCCGGCACAAAGTGCGAGCAGCGTGATCATGTTTGGGACGAGTTTGCGAAGCGGTATCCGGCCTTTCCCGCCCGGCCTTTCCTTTGCCATGTCAGATGATCGAAACGGTTTCACACTCAGGTCTCAAGACTGCCGAACGACACGATCGGTTGCTGGAACGCCAAACCGCGCGAGAATGGTTTCTCCCGCGACCGCACGCTGGCCAACCGCCACTTCAATGTGGGTGTCTGCGGGGAGATAAACATCCAATCGGCTGCCGAACCGAATAAGGCCGAACCGTTCGCCCGCACCGACGAGATCGCTCTCGCGCACGAAGCACAATATGCGACGGGCAATAAAACCCGCGATCTGGACCACACCGATCATGCGTCCATCTTGCATCTTAATTGAGAGGCCATTTCTTTCATTGTCATCGCTGGCTTTGTCGAGTTCCGCGTTCAGGAATAGGCCCGGTTCATACGAGACCGTCGCGATCGTGCCGCTCACCGGCGCGCGATTAACGTGGCAGTCAAACACACTCATAAATACCGATACTCGGATCCAATCGCCCTCCCCCAGATTGAGGTTTGGCGGTGCGACTGCTGGGCCGGCGTACGAGACCCGTCCATCAGCAGGGCTGACCACGAGGCTTTCATCTATCGGCGTTACGCGAACAGGGTCGCGGAAAAACAAGGCACACCAGAGCGTCAACCCGACCCCGATCCAGCCAAGAATGTCGGAGATCCAAAAGAGCACGATCGTGACCGCGGCAAAGATCGCGATGAAGCGAAAGCCTTCTGGATGGATCGGTGGGATCGCTCTTTTAATCGTGTCGATCACGGTGGATCTTGCACTCCCTGTTTCGCGCCAAGGATGTGTTTCGATGAAATGGTCGCGAAGTCAATTGCCGCGCTGTAGATCTCGCGGTGTCTTCTGACCGATCGTTATGAAGCCGCTTTTATCATCCTGGACTTCGCGGAACTGTTCGGCAACCTCATCTGCCTCGCGCTGTCGTGTCCACATTCCCGCGTACAGCCCGCCCCTCTCGAGAAGTTCGTCATGCGAGCCCTCCTCGACGATTTGACCCTCTTGGATCACCAAAATTCGATCAGCATTGATGACGGTTGAGAGGCGGTGGGCAATGACGAGTGTCGTCCGATCCTTGGAGACAAAATCGAGTGCCGATTGGATCTCGCGCTCGGTAAAGCTGTCGAGGGCAGATGTCGCTTCATCAAGCATGAGGATCGGCGGCGCTTTTAGAAGCGTGCGGGCAATCGCGACGCGTTGCTTCTCGCCGCCTGAAAGCTTCAGACCGCGTTCGCCAACTTCCGTGTCAAAACCCTTTGGCAGGGTCGCGATAAAGTCGTCAATCTGAGCCAGGCGGGCCGCTTCAGCGATGTCATCATCCGTCGCGTCCGGGCGGCCATAGGCGATATTATATCGGATGGTGTCATTGAAGAGCACCGTATCCTGCGGAACCATGCCGATGATCGCCCGAAGAGACGCCTGCTGTACGCCGTTGATATCTTGATCATCGACCAGTATTCGACCGGCTTTTGGCTCATAGAACCGAAAGAGAAGCCGCGAGATTGTTGACTTACCGGCACCCGACGGCCCGACGAGGGCTACCGTCTGGCCGGCGGGCACGTCAAACGAAATGCCACGCAAGATCGGGCGATCGACATCATAACTGAAGTGCACGTCTTCGAAGCGGATAGCACCCTCGCCGACGCTCAGCGGCGCGGCGCCCGGGGCATCCTGGACCTCCGGTTGCTTTCGAAGTGTCGTGAACATGGCTTCAATGTCGACCAAACCTTGGCGGATCTCGCGGTAGACGAATCCGATGAAGTTGAGCGGTTGATAGAGCTGGATCATCAACGCGTTCACCAGAACGAAATCGCCCACGGTGTTTTCGCCCGATTGCACGCCCTGCGCCGCCATGAGCATGACGGCCAGCATGCCAGCCGTGAAGATGACCGCCTGGCCGAAATTCAACCAGGAGAGCGATTCCCACATGCGAATGCTTGCGCCCTGATAGCGCTCCATCGACCGATCGAAGCGGCGCGCTTCCATCTCTTCATTGCCGAAATATTTGACCGTCTCGAAGTTCAAAAGACTGTCGATCGCCTTTGAATTCGCGTCGGTGTCGCTGTCATTCATCACGCGACGAATGCCGATACGCCAATCCGAGACCTTAAATGTGAACCAGACATAGGCGACGACAGTCATGATCAGCACAGCCACATAGCGCCAATCAAATTCGAGCCCGAAAATGAGCAGCATGAACCCGAATTCCACGATCGTCGGGACCATGCTAAGGATCACGTAGCGATTGATCGTCTCAATGCCTTTGATCCCACGCTCGATCACCCGCGACAGGCCGCCTGTCCGGCGCTCAAGGTGGAAGCGCAGCGACAGAGAGTGGAGATGACGGAAGGTTTCGATCGCGAGCTGGCGGACCGCGTAGAGCGACACCTTGGCGAAGAGACCATCGCGCAGCTGCATGAAGCCGACCATCATGATCCGCCCGAGGGCGTATGCGATCACGAGGAATACGGGCACCAGCATCCAGGCTGGAAGACCGGCAATGTCGCCCGGCCTCTCGGCCGAGAAGGAGTCGACCGCCCATTTGTAGCTGTAGGGAACCAGGACGGTGACAATCTTTGCAAGCAGAAGCGCAACTAAGGCGAGCAAAACGCGCCGCTTGAGGTCTGGACGCTCCCAGGGCCAAATATAAGGCCCCAATTGGCGCATCGTCCGAAGTTCTGACCCTTCCTCTTCGGCGTGTTTCTTCCGCAGTTGCTCTTCTGGAATCGTCTCCGGAGGACTGTCGATTGCGGTCAAAAGGGCCTCAGTGAATAGCCAAGCTCTGGCCACACGATAGCGGCGAAGCGGGCACTCTCCATCTGCATGTATGCAGATGGGAAAGGCAAACAACCACTATTGAACGATTTGATCCGGTAAAATACCCTTTGGGATCGCGAACACCTGGCCTGGATAAATCAAATCCGGATCGCCGATCTGATTGGCATTTGCCTGATAGATGGTCGTGAACCTCAAGCCCTCGCCGTAAATCTGTCTTGCGATCGTCCAGAGATTATCGCCTTTGCGAACAATCAGACGGTCAAAACTTTCATCATCGGACTGAGCGCGCGACGTCGGGATCGGCATCAGCGCAATCACCGTTTCACCCGGTTCGGGGCGAGAGAAAGTCACTTCAACGCGCGAAGTAGGTATCCCGTTATTAGAGTTAATCGCATCGGCTCGTATCGTGAGTTCGCGCCGTGTCCCGGTATCATTGCCGGACCGCACCGACCAGCGACCATCATCGCCCGCCGTGCCGATGCCCAGTTCTTCATTATTGCCGTAAGCACGAACCTGTTCGCCGGGTTGCGCGCGCCCGGTCACGAACAATGTGCCGTCATCATTCGTCTCGACCGTTTCGATCGCCACCTGCGGTACTTCAATCGGCTTCGGTTCCTTGATTTCCTCGCTCGCCGCAGGGTCGGTCAAAGCAGCCAGCTGATCACCGTCTTCAGACGCGGTCGGCTCGCCATCGCCGGTGATGGTCTCGGTTGAAGCCAGCTCTTCCGCCCCGGAAGATGCCTGATCAGAAGTGTCCGCGGCGTCAGAATTTTCGACCGCAGCCACATCCCGCGTTTCAATTGATGTCGGTTCTGACGGATCATCGACCGTTTCCGAACCAACGTCTGAGACTATTTCCTCCGTTTCATCCAATGTTTCCTCGACAGCAACCTCACCGTCCGTGACATCGCTACCGTTGGTCTCTGCGACCTCGTCACCGGTCGCTGGCTCGTTTTCAACCGCATCCTCAGGCTGAACCGGGGCTGTTGCAACGTCCGTGTCGACAGTCGCCTCCGAAGAAGCATCGCCGGTAACCGGCACTTCGCGCGCGATATCCGTCTCCTGCGTCCCTGCCGTCTCCGCATCCGGGTTTTCGACGACCTCCGAGGCCTCATCTACAGCTTCTGCAACCACGCCTGCATCAGCGTCATCGGAGGACTCGTCCGTTTCAGCCAAGGCGGTTTGCGTGGAAGGCCGTTCTAACGGCTTAGGTGGCTCTGAAGGTTCAGGCGTTTGGAGAACTGCGGACGGGGAATCAGGATCACTGACCACGACTAGAGGCGTCTCGTTGCGCGCAGAATCAATGACAACGGTGACATTGTCTGGCGCATGCACCGACGTGGACCCATCCGGCGACGTTGAGTGAAGCGAAAGCTCGGTCGCTCCCGGATCAAGCGGCTTGTCGAGCGTGATCACCCACTCGCCAGTCTCCGTCCCTTCAGTTTTGGCAACGATATCGTCGCCATTCCTGAGTTCCACGGTCCAGCCGGGCTCTGATCGTCCAGCGAATACGGCGTCACCCGACGGCTCGACCCGAACAAGATCGAGGTCTGGAATGTCAGGCGTTGGGGCGGTCGTAGTCTCTTTGGTCGGTTGGTCTGACGTTTCGGCGACATCCACCGTGCCGCCATCCGCACCACCATCAGTTCCTGCGTCATTGTCCGCAGGGTCACCCTCAACGGCCGCGGTTTCAGCGCCAGGCTCAACAGTTTCGAGATTGTCTTCGCGGGGGAGTGTCTCGACGACGGCCGTACCGCCGGACTGGTCCGTCATGACGGCGCCGGTGTTTGAACCGGGTGCCGGGACGTTCTGTTCGGCAGTCTGCGTTAGACCCGTATCACGGTAAAAAGACGCCGCGACAAAAACGATCGCCAGTATGCCTGCGATCGCAGCCACAAGGCCAATGCTGTTAAGAGCACTTCGCATTTTGGGTCAAACGGTCCTTTCGCGCCCAATCGGCCTCTTGCCGTCGCCCGCCGCTTCTTGTCTTCTATACCGGCAAGCCCTCTGGCGGCAAGCACGAGACACTTTCCAAACTTGGTTGTCCTTGGACGTGGCGAAAACGGAGTTGACCCTATGAGTGAGTTGAAGGCGGTTTGCGTTTACTGCGGCTCGGCCACGGGCTCCAATCCAGCCTTTGTCGAGGCCGCAATTATACTGGGTCAGTCGATTGCCGGCGCTGGCTTGCGGCTCGTCTACGGCGGCGGAAGCACAGGACTGATGGGGACGGCAGCGCGCGCTGCTCTTGATGCCGGTGGACAGGTCACTGGCATCATCCCAGAGTTTCTCGTCCGGCGCGAAATCATGCTCGAAGAGGTTCAGGACCTTACGATCACGACGGGCATGCATGATCGCAAGCAGCTGATGTTTGAGAAATCTGATGCATTCGTTGCGCTTCCAGGCGGCATCGGGACGCTGGAAGAAACCGTGGAAATGCTCACCTGGATCCAACTCGGTCAACATATCAAGCCAGTGGTACTCGCCAATATTGAAGGGTTTTGGGATCCCCTCCTCCGCCTTTTTGATCACATGCGCGGATTTGGTTTCATCAGACCCAATCTCGATTTGACGTATAATGTGATTTCCGAGGCCGGGGATATTGTTCCCGCAATTCAGGGCATTGCCGAGCGGCTCAGTGATGGTGGTGATACCGCCAAAGATGCGCCGACTTTGAGTAAGCTCTGAGTTGGTTACTCGTGCTTGCCTGACCAACACCGGATCCAAAGCGGCAAAAGCCGATCAGATCGCGCGATTTGTCCCGAGGTTGAGAACTTATATTCCTGGTGCGTTTGGTGGGTGAAGATTTGGTTGCCTGCACGGCGCAAGAAGCCCGCTCTGCACTCAAATTACCCCCAGCTTCTTGCCGTTTCCGACGTCAAACACATCAGGAATATGAGTCCTCAACCTAACGGACGAGCTCCCACGTCGTTCTGATCTCGCCGGTCTCCGGGTCTTTGGCGTCTTTTAGCTGAATGCCTTTGCTGCCGAGTTCGTCTCGAATGCGGTCAGCTTCTGACCAATTCTTTTCCGCCCTCGCATTGAGGCGGGCAGCAATCGCACCCTCTATCTCGGCTGGATCAAGCGCAAAGCTTGCAGGTCGCCAGGCACGCCACTCCGTCTCAGTCAGCTGTCCGAGGCCTAAAAGGTTGAGAGCGGCTTTGAACCGCTGTCGATCCTCACCCTCATGATCATCGGCAGCGCGGTCTGAGAGGACATGAAGCTGCGTGATCGCCTCCGGTGTATTCAAGTCATCTGCCAGATATTGAAGAATACCCTGGTCACCATCGAGCATCGGGTTCAGACCGCCGCTATAGGTCTCGCGGTCACCGATGATCGAATACCAGCGATCAAGTGTCTTGCGGCTTTCTCGAACGCTGCTTTCGAGCCAATTTATCGGCTGGCGGTACTGCGTTTTGAGCATTGTGAGGCGGAGAGCTTCGCCTGGCCAATCGTCAAGGAGATCGCGGATGGTGAAGAAGTTGCCCAGCGATTTCGACATCTTCTCACCGTTCACCAGGAGAAAGCCATTGTGCATCCAAACATTGGCCAAGCGCTCGGTTCCGTGAGCGCACCGTGATTGGGCGATCTCATTTTCATGGTGAGGGAAGACGAGATCGATTCCGCCGCCGTGAATGTCGAAAACCTCGCCAAGAAGCTCAAACGACATGGCCGAGCACTCGATATGCCATCCCGGGCGCCCCCTTCCCCATGGGCTATCCCAGCCGGGTTCCGATTCGGATGAGGGCTTCCACAAAACGAAATCCATCGGATCGCGCTTGTAGGGCGCAACTTCAACCCGCGCGCCGGCTTGCATCTCATCCTGCGAGCGCCGCGCGAACTCGCCATAGTCCGGCATCGAAGGCACATGGAAGAGAACATGCCCCTCGGCCTCGTAAGCGTGATCTTTCGCGACCAATGTCTCGATCAAGCGTATCATGCCCGGAACATGTTCGGTCGCGCGTGGCTCGAACGTCGGATCGAGATTGCCAAGGTCGCGAACGTCCATGTGGTACTGATCAGCGGTCTCTTCCGTTAGCTGCCGGATAGCCTCATTCAGACTTAAATCTGGAAAATCTAACGCCGCTCGCGCGTTAATCTTATCGTCAATATCGGTCAGATTTCGTACATATTGTACATTGTTAAAGCCGTAGGCCTGTCGGAGCACTCTAAACACCGTATCGAACACGATAGCAGGTCGCGCATTGCCGATATGGGCGCGATCATAAACCGTCGGACCGCAGACATAGAGCCGAACATTTTTAGGGTCTTGCGGCAGGAAGCGCTCTTTCTGCCGTGTCAGTGTATTGTAGAAATGAAGCTCAGTGTTCATCGGCTTGCTTTGTGTCGGCGGTCACGAACTCGTCTTAGAGATGTTACTCTGGACGCGCTCCGGGTTGGCAAATGTGCCAAGGTCGGTCAACCCGCCAAACATCTGAAAAACCTGTTTATTTCTCTGAACGGTGGCTGAACGCGCACCTCAGCGCGCGTTAAGCTGGCGTTTATATGATGTGGGCAATCTTGGTAACAGATGAGTAAGGAGTGCCGACCATGGGTCGCAATATCGTTTCGCTAACGTTTGTCTTTGCGCTTGCGCTTATTGCCCTCGATTTTGCCATGTCGACGAGTGACGCAAGTTCCTCCTCGATCGCATTCCAGAGCGAAACCTTTCGCGGCCTACCTCAGTAGCCTCGTTCAACCGGACTATTGATCAAGCCATTCTGCACACTGGGGGGCGCCCTGTTCGCCCCATGGCATGATCGGGACCGTTGATGTCGAATTTTTCGGCGATCCTTCGATTAATTTGTCCGAATAAATGAGGTAAACCAAGACGTTACGCTTGGCGTCGCAGCCCCTGACGATGCGCACGCGCTTGAAGAAGATCGAGCGGCGTTTTCGAAACATTTCGCCGCCTTGCTCAAATTTTTCTTTGAAAACAATCGGCCCCACCTGCCGACACGCCAACGATGCGTCGGATAATTCCTCCGCAACTCCGAACATTCCTGAGATACCGCCCTTCTCCGGCACGGTAAAATGACAAGCGACGCCGTCAATTAACGGGTCATCGATTCCGTAGGTCGCAAGTTTATGGTCCGGCGTCAGAAACTTCCAAACCGTTGACCGTTTGAAAATGAGGTCAGGATCATCGTCGGCTAAGGCAAACGGTGAAAAGACAACAAAAAACAGCCCGATCGCCACCAGCACTGCATTTTTCATGGAGACTACCGCTTTCAAAACACTGCGGCACCGTCTCACTGATTTATCTTGTAATCAATGGGAGGCAGTAATGACCTATGCGACCGCGCGATTTTCCGTATCTGATACTCGGCGCGCCAAGTGTCGAACAACAACACGGTTTCGGCCCTGCGCCTTCGCATCGTAAAGTCCGGCATCAGCTCGTGCCAAGATCGTGTCAACGGTGTCGTCTTCCGACTCAAGGGCAGCAACACCGAAACTCGCTGTCATGTTAATGACACCTTGATCCGTCGAAACACCGATTTGAGCGACACCTTCACGTAATCGATCTGCCATCTGTCGGGCAGAGGAAATTGAACAATTCGGCAGAATAAACGCGAATTCCTCGCCACCAATCCGTGCAACGAAATCGTCTCCAATCCGGAGCGACGTCGCAATATACTCAGAAAATTGAACGAGTGCCGCGTCGCCAGCTGCGTGCCCATAGGTGTCATTGATCGTTTTAAAGTGGTCGATATCAGCCATGATAAACGTGACCGTCTCGCCTACTTGGTGTGCGAACTCAAGGCATGCGCTGGCCCGCTCAACAAAGCTCCTGCGGTTCGCGATACCGGTCAAAGGATCCGTGTCGGCAACCTCTTTTAAGCGCTTTTCGAGATTTTCCCGGCGGCGTATCTCGCGATTTAAAAGCAGACGAGATTGCTCCATCTCGTCAGCAAGCCCAACAAGTTCCGCCGCCTGCCGCTCCAGCACCTCGTTACTCTGCAGCAATTCGGCTGCTTGATTGCGCAACTTTTGATTGGCGTCATGAAACTCTGTGATGTCGTTCCAGATCAATGCGCAACCACCGTCCATTGGCGCAACGGTGACTTTGAAGGCTCGAAGACCATTATTTGTAGGGAATTGGCAATCGATCCGGCCACCCTTTTGATCCGCCAGGGCCGCCATAATCCCGGACCACAAACCGCTCGTCTCAATCGCTGGCAACAGCGCTTTAATACTGCGCCCAACGATCGCTCTTCTACTCGTGAAAAAGCTAAGAGAAGCAGCCTGGTTGACCGAGAGAAATGTCGCATCGTGGCCGTTACCATGTTGGCATTCGTGAAGGCGTAAAGAGAAAATTGGATCAGCGCTCGCGTTTAGAACGGTGTCGAGCAACGCATCACTCTGAGCGCGACGCTTGCAAAAAACGACCAGCAACACAGATTGGTCGGGGCGCATCACTGGTAAAACCAAGCGCTCGAAGGTGTGAGTGGCAGCCCCTTCTTCGTGACTGTAAGTGACGAGACGTGGTTGCTCGCTACTGATGACGTCTCGGTAGACGCTTTCGAACTGCTCATGAAGAGCGCCCTCAAAATCCTGGACGCACGTTCCAATAATTTCGGGCGTAAAAGGTAAGTCTGATGCGGCACCAATTTGGGAACAAAAGATCGAGCCATCGGACAACGGCTCAAGCACCATCAATTCGTCCTTGTAACCGTTCAATTTGTTCGAATTGAACCGCCCTAGAAAAGGTACAGTTTTTTCCGCTTCGCGAGCCGAATCCCAAAGCGAAATAAGCTCTTTGCCCTCTTCGGTATCGCAGTGCGCACTGAGGTTCTCATTGAATATGTTGAACGCTGCTAACATTCGTTTCCGCATCTGCGAACTTTGAAGTCACTCTGCAATATTGCCGAACCACTTCTATTTGCCGGTCCAACGAAGCCATTTCTGGTTACCAAAAGGTAAAATCAGAATTTGCGTTGTGTGTATAATTACAGCTCCCTTCTGAGTTGTACGAAAACGGAACAAAGACGCGAATTTGCGTACGCATTATCCGTGGAAATTAACGCCTTTACGATGGTCTTGAACGCCGTTCATGACCGATCAAGAAATAGGCACATGCGGGAATTTATCGCTTGTCTTTGAGCACCCAGTTGTGGCTCCGACCGTCCGTTAATGGTACGTTCAATTAACTAAAAATAAACTTTCGCCACTCTGGACCGCGCGCCTTGTTCCTGTCAGGTAAATGAAGCGTTAGCGTAGTCGAGTAAGTAGCGTGGGGCGTAGAATGGTCAGACTGGCGACCGCTTTGGCGGCAGTTCCTTTTATTTTGGCAATGATGGTGTCCAGTCCTGACGAAGCGCATGCGCGTAACGTGTGCGAACGCATCGAGTGGCAACTCGCTTCCGCGACACGAGGCTCCTCTAAAGGCAATCCGAGATATGCTCGCGCCGCACGCGATCAGAGGCGTGCGCTCAGTCAGACGATGAACCAAGCGCGCGCTCGCGGTTGCCTTGGTATCTTCCGATCACAACGAAATGCGCAGCAATGCCGCGCGCTAACGTCAACAATCGAAAAGATGCGTCAGAATCTTCGCAGCCTGGAGGCGAAAGCTGGCGGCGGCCAGGGTGGAAATCAAAGCCTTGCGGCGCGTCTTCGTCGGGACTACGCGCGATATCAATGCAATCGGCGGAATCGCATTCGAGAAGTTCGGAGTGTTCCGCAGCGCTCTGTCCCAAATACGAGAACGGAAGCGCGCACGACCCAGAAACGAGTCAATCCCGTCATCAAGACCGTTCCACAAGCTCCGGCTCAAATGGGCTACCGCACGGTGTGCGTTCGTATGTGCGACGGATATTTCTTCCCGGTCAGCTTCTCGACAACGAAATCCAGATTTCGAAAGGACGCCAACGCGTGCCAAAAACTATCCGGTAACGCAGAGACCGAACTTTTCTATTTCAAGCTCCCCGATGAAACGCTGGAAAATGCGCGCTCACTGAGTGGTAAGCGATACGCGTCGATGGACAACGCTTTCAAATTCAAGCGTCAATTCGTAAACGGCTGCTCCTTTCACGGCACTGACGAGAAGCTTATCGAGCTGCTTCGCCAGCAAGAAGCAAAGCGGATTGAACATCCCGAAAGCTTGCCGACGGTGCGGTTGGCATCGCTCTCGCCGGGCTCAAAAACTGTGAATCCACTTGATGCGATATCAGCAGATCAGATTACGCCGGGGTCAGAAGCTGACCGGAAACGCATGACTGAGGAGCTACTGGCGGCGTTGCCGGAAGCAAAGACGGGCTTCAGAAATGTCTTTGAAACGCCTGCCGTCACGCCAGCATCTCTCGCTTCGACATATTTCTTGAGGCACGACACCTTTCCACCAGTTCCGTTCGCTCGGCCAAACCCGGACGAGACTGATGAGGACCGGAGGGAGCGTCTGGCCGAGCTAGATCGCCTTGCGGAAGAAGAAGCTGCGCTCATCGGCAAAGGCAAGTATGTCGTGTCGCACACAGACTATCCACCGACACCGATTTCACGGCCTGGAGCAGACACAGTCGCTGCAACGGTGGAGCCACGTGAATTAGCAGAGTCAAAGGCGACGTTAGATAGCACATTGATTGACCCGATCGTTACGAGCTCGGTGCGCTACGTCGTCAGGGGTGACGATTTCCCGCCGGTGCCATTTAAGCGGCCTGCCCCCTCAGACGAGATTCAGCTTTCGTCCGTCCAATAAGCGGAAGAAGCGGTCCAATCTCCGGACCGTGATCGAGGCCGGTTAGCGCCCGCCTTAGAGGCATGAAAAGTGCCCTACCCTTTTGACCTGTGGCCTCACGGATGGCCTTTGTCCACGCCGGCCATGTTTCCTCATCCCATGGCGTTTCCGGCAGCGCTTCTAACGCCGCGTTCCGAACATCCCCGCCAGCGTCATCGACGTCAGGCTCAACAATTCCGCTGACAATATCCCACCAGTTCTTAGCCTCAGTAAGCCGTGTGAGGTTTGGTCTGACGGCATGCCAAAACCGAGAATCACCCGTTACACCGAGCGCCTCTAGTCGCTCTGAGACCGCCTCAAATGGCAAAGCATGGAGCAATTTGGCGTTGAGCCGCTCCACATCTTCGGGATCGAACTTCGCTGGTGCACGCGACACTTGGCTGAGTGAGAAGCTTCGAGCCAGATCTTCAAGCGTTGGGGAGAGTTCCAGTGGTTGAGAAGTGCCAATAAGCGCTGCAACGGCCGCAACCGCTTGTGGCTCCATGCCATCACCGTTGAGCGCTGCAACTGATAACGAACCAAGACGCTTCGACAGTCCCTCACCACTTGCCAGGGTTAGAAGGTTGTGGTGCCCGAAAATCGGAGCTTCAGCGCCTAGTGCCCGAAAGATGTCGATCTGCACACCGGTGTTCGTAACGTGATCTTCCCCGCGAATGACGTGTGTCACGCCTAGATCGATGTCATCGACAACAGAAGGAAGTGTGTAGAGATACGTCCCATCAGCTCGGATCAGGACAGGGTCTGAGAGCGCCGCCAGATCCACGGTCTGTGCCCCACGGCACATATCATCCCATCCCACAGAATTTGATTGGGTCGCGAATGGATCGCCATCGAAATTCGTAAGGAGAAACCGCCAATGAGGCTTCCGACCTTCACCCTGATAGGCTGCTCGCTCGGCTTCAGTCAGCTTTAGTGCTGCTCGATCATAGACCGGTGGTAGTCCACGCGCCCGTTGTAAGGCGCGCTTGCGGTCAAGTTCCTCAGGCGTCTCGTAACACGGGTAAAGTAAACCGCGTTTTTTCAGATCTTCTGCGACTTGGTTGTAGTGCGCAAACCGTTCCGATTGCCGCACGATCAACGCAGGCTCAATACCGAGCCAGCAGATGTCAGCTTCGATCTGATCCGCGTATTCCGCCCGCGACCGCTCCAGATCCGTATCGTCGAACCGAAGGATGAACGAGCCGCCATCTTTCATGGCAACGAGCGCGTTGTAGAGCGCTGTACGCGCGTTGCCGATGTGAATGTAACCGGTAGGCGATGGTGCAAAGCGAACGACCGGAGGGGTCAGTGTCATGACGATTAAATCTCTACAATAGTGAAGCCGTTGTTGCGGCGAACGAGCGTGCGACTAACGTTGAGAAGAACCAGAGTCGCGGCGATCATGTAAAGACCCATCACGAAAAGCTGGCGGTCAAAGCTGATACCGAAATCGATGAGTATGCCCAGCAGAAAAGGCGATCCCGCAGACGCCAGCACCATCGCTGCCATCGCGATGGACCGTATCGCCCCTAGATGCTTTGTTCCGTATATCTCAGGCCAAAGCGCACCCGTCACAGTGGACATCAGTCCAGCGGTCATACCGGTCAACGCCATCGCAACTGGAATAACACCGCGATCGGAGAATTCTGCAAAAAGGAAAACGGCAATCGCTTGCGGCACAAGAACAAGCGGCATGACACGCTTAGCGGTAAAGCGGTCGACGAGGAATCCCGTGCCAAGCGCCGTCGCTACCGAGAAAGCTGCATAAAGCGGAAATGCACCCGCGAACCAGCTCAATTCCCAGCCTTTCGTTTCGACCAGATGGACCTGATGAAAGAAAATTCCGGTGCCAATAAAGGCAGGCGCTAAAAGCGCTGGAAGAAGCACAAAGAAAACAGGATCGCGAAGGACATCGGCGCGCGTCCACTGCCGTGCCACCCCAGTTTGGTCCTTATCTTCCGCTTGCCCTTTAGGCTCTCGACTTTTCATCAAGAGAAGAAACAGTCCGGGCGCCGCTGCGAAAATGAGGATGCCGGATACGATCACCCAAAGCGTACGCCAATCGAAAAACGCAAGCAATGCAACGACCAGGATCGGAAAAATTGCCTCCGATGTTGGAAAGCCGAACCCGGAGATTGCGATTGCGCGTCCGCGCGTTGCCACAAACCAGCGCCCCATCGCCGTTTGTGACGTATGTGTCATCATCCCCTGACCGAAAAGACGGAGTAGGAAGAGGACAAAGAACAGCATGACGCTGCCCGCCACGAGCGACATACCGAGCGCGGCTGCACCTAATGCAGCGGCGACAAACACACCGACAAGGGCCAGATTTTCACGATCGGCGATCTTGCCCAACCAAACCAACGTTGCCGCTGAAAGCAAGGTTGCTAGCCCGTAGATCGTGCCGAATTCACCGTGGCTGAGGCCCAGCTCGGCTCGGATTTCTCCAGAAAACAGCGCAATGAAATAGGTCTGCCCAAAGGTCGACATGAAAGTCATGACGAAGCCCGCAGCCAACCAGCGGGCGTTTTCGCGGAGGAAACTCAAGACACGTTAGGAGACCCGGTCCCGGTATCGATTAGTGATGGGATAACGACGATCGCGGCCGAAATTGCGCGATGTGATCTTCACGCCGGGTGCCGCCTGTCGCCGCTTGTACTCGGCTATGTAGAGCAGATGCTCGACTCGCTCAACGAGCGCTCTGTCATGTCCGCGATCGACGATTTGATCGATCGAGTCTTCGTTTTCTACGAGCCCCTGAAGGATGTCATCAAGCACATCATAGGGTGGCAATGAATCCTGATCGGTCTGGTCCGGCCGAAGTTCAGCAGACGGTGGTTTCTCGATGATAGAGACGGGTATGACCTCGCCTGCCGGACCAAGACACCCTTTTGGCACGCGCGAGTTTCTATAGCGCGCGAGCCTGAAAACCTCAGTCTTGTAGAGATCTTTGATCGGGTTATAGCCGCCGTTCATGTCGCCATAGAGCGTTGCGTATCCAACGGACACCTCAGACTTATTGCCAGTCGTGACGACCATTGGGCCAAACTTATTGGAGATCGCCATCAGGAGCGTGCCGCGTGTCCGTGATTGGAGGTTTTCCTCAGTGATGCCGGCGTTGCTTCCGTTAAACAGGGGCCGGAGTGCATCGCTGAAACCGTCGACCGGCGCGTGGATATCGACGGTGTCATATCGAACGCCCAGGGCGTCTGCGCACGCTGCAGCGTCATCAAGCGACTCTTGAGACGTGTAACGGTACGGAAGCATGACGCAGTGCACGCGCTCAGATCCTAAAGCATCAACTGCCATAGCGGCGCAGACAGCTGAGTCGATGCCACCAGAAAGGCCCAGAACCACAGACTTAAAGCCATTCTTATTCACGTAATCGCGCAAGCCTAAGACGCAGGCGCGATAGTCCGCATCTTGCTGGTCCGGCAACGTCTCGATCGGCGCTGCGGAGCAACGCCAAATGTCGTCCTCGCCCTTGTCCCAAACTGAAATCGCAACGTCTTCTTCGAACGCTGGCTGCTGCATTGCGAGCGAGCGATCTCCGTTTAAAGCGAAGGATGACCCGTCAAAGATCAACTCATCCTGGCCGCAAACCTGGTTGACGTAGATAAGCGGAAGTCTCGTTTCGGTGACACGTGCAACGGCAACGTTCAGCCTAACGTCGAATTTGTCATGCCAGTAAGGCGACCCATTCGGGGAGAGCAGAAGCTCGGCACCCGTCTCTTCAAGGCATTCCGGAACGTCGGGCTGCCAAATATCCTCGCATATCGGGATGCCAAGTCTCACACCTCGGACCATCACTGGCCCTGGCATAGGGCCCGGTACAAAAACGCGCTTCTCGTCGAACGGGCCGTAGTTTGGCAACTCGACCTTGTGAACAACGGCTTCGATATTACCGTTGTCGATCACAGCGACTGAATTGTGGAGATTTTCATCCTCGACCCAGGGCGTCCCAACAATGATCGCTGGACCACTCTCCTCGGTGTCAGCCGCGAGTTTCTCAACGGCGCGTCGACACGCTGCCTGAAAAGCCGGCTTGAGAACAAGATCTTCAGGGGGATAGCCAGAGATGAAGAGCTCCGGAAAAACGATAATGTCCGCGCCCCTCTCGCGGGCATCGAGCCAAGCAAGGCGAACTTTCTCGGCATTGCCAGCAATGTCACCAACGATCGGGTTGAGCTGCGCTGTCGCGATTTTAAGCTGATCTGTCATGGAGAACGGTCTAGCTGACCGCGTTTCCTCGGGAAAGCGTTTGTTGCCGCGTCAGTCATCCGCACCAAGCACGATACCAATGTCGACAATGGGCTGGTTTTCGGCCAGCCTCCGATGACGTTCGAGCACACAATCCCATATCAGCTCCATGGCGGAAATTATCCCCTCACCTGCTTCGACCGAGAACGATGCTTGGAGCATCGACAAAGCCGTCGATTGGTTGCTTTCCGAAGGCCGTTTTCTGTCCGACCTTAACCTGATCGCGGAAGGTGTCGGGAAACGTCTTCATGATGACGGGGCACCTGTCTCCCGATTTCGCGTAGCCATGCGGACATTGCACCCACTCATAACCGCCGTAAGCGGGATCTGGGAGCGGGATATTATCTCAACCGAGCCGGTCGCCGCCCGGCATGGGCTAGAATCATCACCGGCCTATGTCGGGAGCCCGATGGCTTTTGTAGCGGAGAGCGGCGAGCCCTTTCGCAAGCGCTTGACCGAACGACTGACGGACAGTGACCATCGCGTTCTCCACGAATTGAAAGAACGCGGGACGACGGATTACCTGTGCTTTCCACTCAAATTCACCAGCAATCTCGGCGGGCTCGTGACTATCGCGACAGATCGAGACATTGGATTTTCAGACACTGACATCGAGAAGTTTCTCGCTTTTGCAAAGCCCATGTCTGTTGTGATGGAGGTGTTAAATCAGGAGCAGACGGCAAAAGCGGTCGCAGAAGCCTATCTCGGGTCGCGTACCGGTAGACGAGTGCTCGACGGCCGGATCACCCGCGGCCACGTTGAAACGATAAACGCCGCCATTCTCGTGGGCGATATTAAAAACTGGACCGCGATGAGCGCGCAGCTCTCGCCAGAAGACGTTCTTCATCTCGCCAACCGCTACTTTGATATCATGGCGTCTGCGATTAATCGGCATGGCGGCGAAATTCTGAAGTTCATCGGTGACAGCGTTTTGGCCATTTTTGAGGCTGGTACCGATACGCAAAGCGCGACGCGGGCCTGTGAACGGGCTGTAGCGGCTGCTCAGAGAGCCTTAACGGTTGATACCGCCGCTGACGGAGAGATGCCCTTCGAATTCGGCATCGGGCTTGATTTCGGGGAAGTGCTCTACGGCAATGTTGGCTCGCCTGAGCGGATAGATTTTACGGTCCTCGGCCCGCATGTGAACATTGCGTTTCGAATTGAGCGACTAACGCGGGAGCTTAATCGACCGCTCCTTTATTCAGCCACAGTAGCGACGGCGCTCCTAAACGAGAGTGATTTGGTCGTCCGGAAAGCCTTGAAAGGTCACGAAGGCGAGTATGACATTTACGCGCCGCGCCCGGACGTCGAGGACAGGAGTATTCTCGGAAACAGCATCGCAACGACGTAGTCGCGCCTATTTTTGGGTTCTCGTAGATTTCACAGTCCAACGGCACACAGAGCGTTGGGCTTGAAGACGCCCGCTCTGACCGACCTCATCCCGGCATTTCGTATTCACGCAAGACCGGAACATCGTCGATGATATTGTAGTAGTCGCCTTTTTCACCCGCGAAAATGTGGCGAACAACATTTAGTCCTGTATCCCCGTCCAGCGAGCCGGCAAAGACCGAGATGTTATCGCGCCCAGATTTTTGCCAAAAAAGCAACGAACCGCAGTCACGACAAAATCCACGTTTCGCCTCCGGTGTCGCGTCCCACCATTTGAGTGCGGCTTTACCTTTGGTGATCTTAAAACCATCGTGGGGCACAAGCGTCGCTGCCGCGTAGTGACCGGATTGCTTGCGACAACTGACACAGTGACAGGCGACCACATCACGGCGCTCACCTGTGATTTCGTAATGGATCATACCGCAGGCGCAGGAGCCTTTGAGCACCCGCTGATCGGGCACCTCAGAAGCCCGCCATTGCAGAAATAGGGTGTAGAGCGGTCCCGTTTTTCTCGCGGTCTGACTTCAATCGTTCGGCAACCAGAAACGATAATTCAAGCGCCTGATCCGCGTTTAGCCGTGGATCGCAGTGCGTATGATAGCGGTCGCACAGATCCTCATCCGATATCGCTTTTGCGCCGCCGGTGCATTCCGTTACGTTCTTGCCGGTCATTTCGACATGGATGCCGCCGGGGTGCGTGCCTTCAGCCGCATGAACGTCGAAAAAGGTCTCGACCTCCCGCAGAATGTGATCGAACGGACGTGTCTTGAAGCCAGTTGCGGCTTTGATCGTATTGCCGTGCATGGGGTCGGATGACCAGATAACGGAACGCCCTTCCCGCTCCACCGCACGGATAAGCCCCGGAAGATGCTCGCCAACCTTATTAGCCCCAAAGCGACAGATGAGCGTCATGCGACCGGGCTCGTTTGCGGGATTGAGAATGTCGAGAAGCTCGATCAGACCATCCGGCGTCATCGACGGCCCGCATTTCATTCCAATCGGGTTCTTCACACCTCGGAAGTATTCAACGTGAGCATGGTCTGGCTGACGCGTGCGATCGCCGATCCAAAGCATGTGGCCAGACGTCGCGTACCAATCACCGGACGTGGAATCGACTCGCGTCAGAGCCTCTTCATAACCGAGAAGAAGGGCTTCATGGCTCGTATAAAACTCCGTCGTACGCAGCACCGGGACAGTATCGGCATCGAACCCGCAGGCTCTCATAAAGGCGAGCGTTTCAGTGATGCGATCAGCGAGTTCCTGATAGCGCCCGGCCTGCGGCGAATCCTTTAGGAATCCGACGGTCCACTGGTGCACATGATCAAGCTTCGCAAACCCGCCCTGAGCGAATGCTCGTAGCAGATTAAGGGTCGCTGCCGATTGCCTGTACGCCATGATCTGCCGCTCAGGATCAGGTAGCCGCGATGCATCGCCGAATTCAATCCCATTGATGATGTCGCCCCGATAGCTTGGAAGCGAGACACCGTCGACCGTCTCCGTATCTGACGACCGCGGCTTTGCGAATTGACCGGCTATACGGCCAACTTTCACTACCGGCGACGCGGCCGCATAAGTCAACACGACGGACATTTGAAGGAACACGCGAAAGAAATCACGGATTGTGTCGGCACCGTGCTCCGCAAAGCTCTCGGCGCAGTCTCCGCCTTGAAGGAGGAACGCCTCACCGTTTGCCACCCGCGCTAAGCGGTCTTTCAGCGCCCGAGCTTCGCCTGCAAAAACGAGTGGCGGGAAGGATTTAAGGCGTGCCTCAGCCGCGTCCAGCTTGTCTGGATCCGGGTAGTCAGGCACCTGGATTATAGGTTTTTGCCGCCAGCTTTGCGGCGTCCAATCACTCATCATACTCTCCCACCGAATTCGGCTTTGCGGCTTCGCAACCGCTTTTTCGCGTGTCCTAACGGCTCGCAATCGGCTTGGCAACGCTTTGCCGCTTCACCCGGTCCATTTGCCTCGTGCGCGCGGTCGCGCTTTATTTCAGAAGAACACGGAGGCAGCATGGACGAACCGAGTTTCACAATCGGCATTGAGGAAGAATACCTCCTCGTCGACTTAGACACACGCGACCTGGCGGCGAACCCTCCAGCAGCGTTCATGAAAGATTGCGAAGAGCGCCTGGGGTCTCGCGTGAGCCCCGAGTTTCTTAGATGTCAGGTGGAGATTGGGACGCCCGTTTGCAACACGATTGAGGATGCGCGTCAGAGTCTTGCAGACCTCAGAGGCACAATCGCAGAAGTCGCAAAGTCCTACGGGATGGCTCCCCTCGCGGTTTCAACACACCCGTTCGCCGATTGGGAACGGCTGATGCACACGGACAAAGAGCGCTACAACGAGCTTGCTGAAGACTTGCAAGTGGTCGTCAGGCGTCTCGTCATCTGCGGCATGCATACCCACGTCTGCATCGAAGACGAGCGTTTGCGAAACGACATTTTCAATCAGCTTCCGTATTTTCTACCGCATATTCTGGCGCTTTCGACCTCATCACCGTTTTGGCGTGGTCAAAAGACCGGGCTGAAATCGTATCGCCTCTCAATCTTCAACGAGATGCCGCGTACTGGTCTTCCGGAGCAGTTCGCGAGTGAAGAAGAGTATCGCAGGACCGTACAAGTTCTCGTCGATGCAGGTTTAATCGAAGATGCATCAAAAATCTGGTGGGATCTTCGTCCCTCATCGCGTTTTCCGACGCTTGAACAACGTGTGACGGATGTATGCCCGCGGATGGAGGATACGCTTTCACTCGCAGCACTTTTTCGCTGTCTTGCCCGGCACCTCTGGCGCCTCCGGACGCAAAATCAGCGCTGGCGCCAGTATTCGCGCTTCCTTGTTGAGGAGAACAGATGGCTCGGCCAGCGTCATGGCGTCGGCGGAAAGATGGTTGATTTCGGCCGGGGCGAGTGCGTAGCTTTCCCCGACCTCGTCGAAGAAATCATTCAGCTGATTGAGCCAGACGCAGAACATTTCGGCTGCGTTGCAGCGATCGAGCATCTTCGAGCCATCGCGAATGAGGGGACCAGCGCCGACCGCCAGCTCGCACTCTACGACAGCGAGGTCAAAGACGGTTCGCCATCGCATCAGGCCTTAAAGTCAGTCGTGGACATGCTGATTGACGAAACAGTCGCGGGAACGTGAGGGCCGATAGCGCTTTAAATCCGAAGCGGGGTGATCTGAGACGCCGTAGATTACGTCTCAGTTTGAAACAGGAGGATTAGCCGATGTTAACTCGACGCGCTCTTCTCGCCGCCCCTACCCTGCTTGTTACACCTGCGAGTATTACGCGGGCTGCTATTGATTTGAATGTCGCAGCAGGGCGCTATCGGATCGATCCGTCCCGCACTGTGACCGAGTTTTCAGTTGGTCAGGTTGGCGGCAAAGGCATATCGGGGCAGTTCGCCTCACTGAACGGCGAGATCGCGATCGATCCGACCGACGTCCGGCGGAGTTCGGTTTCGGTCATCATCGATACCGCGTCGGTGAGCACAGGTGACGCTTCAACGGATAATTTTATCCGAGGTCCCTCTGTTTTCGACACAAAGAAACATCCGAAGGCCGAGTTTGCGTCGCGCTCGGTCCAGCAGGTGTCCGACCGTGCGGCGACCGTCCAAGGCAGGCTTACGGTCCGAGCGATTTCCCAACGCTTGGCGCTGGCGGTCGCGTTGGAAGATTTCGACGCCGGCAAGGAAGCCGTTTTCACCGCCAATACCAGCTTCTTCAGGAGCCTTTACGGGATGGACGCCGGTTTCCCGTTCTACAAAAACGAAGTGTCGCTCTCAATCCGCGCGGTCTGCACAAAAATAGGCTAGGCGGCTATTCGGCAGCCTTCCGGAATTGCTGAGTCGGTTCACGCAGGGTGACAAGCTCTTCCGCAGCCGTTGGATGGACAGCGACGGTCGCGTCAAAGTCGGCTTTCGTCGCACCCATCTTGACTGCAATCCCGACCATTTGGATCATCTCACCTGCGGCATCTCCGGCCAGATGAACGCCGACGACGCGATCAGTCGCCGCATCGACAATCACCTTCATGAGCATGCGCTCATTGATGTCAGCGAACGCGTGCTTCATCGCCCGGAAGCTGGTCGAGTAAACGTCAATTTCGCCGCATTGAGCGCGGGCTTCGTCTTCAGTCAGCCCAACGGTGCCAATCTCGGGCGTCGTAAAGACAGCCGTTGCCACTGTCATGTGATCGGCCTGGGTCGGTTTTCCTCCAAACTCGGTGTCAGCGAAAGCATGTCCTTCGCGAATAGCGACTGGAGTCAGATTGATGCGGTCCGTCACGTCACCAACTGCCCAGATACCGTCAGCCGTCGTCTTTGAGAAACCATCGACGATAATCGCCCCATTCTCTTTGGTTTGGACGCCGACATTTTCTAGGCCAAGCCCATGAGAATTAGGTGATCGGCCAATCGCGAACATGACCACGTCTTTGGTCAGCGTTTTGCCGTTGGCGAGACTCACATCGATACCGGCTTCGTGTTTCTCCAGGCCGGCGAACACCGTTCTCGTGATCACCTCGACGCCGTTGGCAGCGAGTTGGTTTGTCACGAGATCACGCACATCCTCGTCAAACCCACGCAGGATTTTCTCGCCTCGATAAACGAGCGTTGTCTTCGCGCCGAGACCCGCAAAAATCGAAGCAAACTCCACGGCGATATAACCGCCGCCAGCGACCACGACGCTGCCAGGTACGCCATCAAGGTGGAACGCTTCATTGGACGTAATTGCGTGCTCAACACCCGGTAAGTCATCATGGACGTTCGCGGTACCACCGGTCGCGATTAAGATGCGCTCAGCCGTCACCTCACGGTCTTCGGCGACGAGCCAAACACGGTGAGGTCCAGCAATTTCCGCGCGTGTGTCGTGGATTGTTACACCGGCTTTTTGGAGATTCGTTTTGTAAATGCCCTCAAGACGCGCGATCTCAGAGTCCTTACGCGCAAGAAAGTCTGCCCAGCTGAAATCAGTTTCTCCAACAGACCAGCCGTAACCTTTTGCGACCTCGAACTCATGCGGGAAGCGGCTCGCATACACCATGAGTTTCTTTGGAACGCAGCCTCGGATAACACACGTTCCGCCGTATCGATACTCTTCTGCAATGCCGACACGGGCGCCATACTGAGAAGAAATTCTCGCTGCACGGACGCCGCCCGAGCCGGCACCGATGACGAAGAGGTCGTAGTCGAAAGTGCTCATTCCTCGTAGCTCACCTCTAGGTCGATTGACGGTAAAATGTCGGAGAAATTGCCAACCGGGTTGTCGCCAACTCCAGCGCCCATGATCGCTCCAAGTGGGATAGAGGATCCGGGCGTTTGAGAAAGGCGGACCGTCCCACCGCTTCGGATGAACGACGAGATCGCATTTGCAATATCGCCTGAAAGCTTAATCCCCATCTGCGTCGCCTGCATGACCCCAAACGTGGAAAACTGGGCTGCCTGCATCGCGATCATGTTTCGATCCAAACCGGGTGGAGCGAGCGAAAATCCCATGTCGAGAGCGCCTCGATCAGAAATCGCAACGGAAGAATTCTGAAGGTTCACATCTGCGTTGATGTCGAGTAGCCGGACATCGTCGCGCGGATCACTCACCGCTTCGAGGGTTCGAGACGGCGCGCCGCCATGGCTCTCTGTAAAGACCTCGAGTGCCAAGAGTTTGGCAAGATCTAAATTTATGGAGCTGACAGCAACTTCCGTTGCTTCATCGAATGTCGTGGTCGCTGCGCTAGAAAAAACGAGGTTTGGTTCACCATAGGCGGCTCGAAACGCTTGAATTCTCGCGACGTTTTCGGGGTCCTGATCGATTGCCATTACGCCGTCTATATTGATTGCACCCGAAACCGCGCCCGTTGTCGCAACCGGCAAACCGCCCGCATATCCGGTCACACGGAAATCAGACTCGTCGACCTGAACGACCTGTTGACCGCCCACTCCGACTTTAAAACCAGCGAGCGAAAAACCCTCCAACCGAAAATGATCGATGTAGTCGTTGAGCTGAAACGCGTCCAAGAACGCATATTCATCCGTGTCAAAATTATCGGACGTCCCAGCTTCGATCTCGCTGTTTCGCGCGTAAATGAGCCAGCCAGCACCGATACCTTCGATGCTGAAGTTCTCAAGCCCGATGTCAAAAGGCGTTTCGTCTTCCGACGCGCCGACCATGGACAAACCTGAGACCTCAACCGTGCCAAAACGGCCGTTCACCACATCGCGTGCAGCCAAATCCGTAATGGCAATGTTGACTTCGTCGTCGATGATCCTGAGATCGGTCATCTGCATCGCGTCAGCGTTTAGGGTGAGCAGCCATTCAAAGACTTGCTCCAGGCCCAGCAGCGAAAGCCCGAACACCCCCCCGCCGACCAGCAGCGTGGTGGCGAGCATGTGTACGGAAGCAACGCCCCAGACCTCGGGCTTGGTCAGCCCACGTAGATCAAGCTTCAGCCCGATGCTGAACAGCAGGCCAACTTTGAGCGTCGCGAGCATTGGGCACTTCTCGGCGACGGCTGTTATTGACGCGTCCGTGAGATTATCGCATCCCTGAACGTCGAGCGTCGCGAGACTCGGGCAGTTCGCGGCGACGGCTGCTATTGATGCATCCGTGAGGTCGCAGCAATTCTTAACGTTCACGCTCTGCACCCCTGCAGTGAGCAGACACATCAAGTCTCGGTCAGACACTTCGAAGAACCTGC
>JBCCMK010000018.1:0-54894 GCA_039026395.1 Pseudomonadota bacterium
CACGCGGCGAAACGCCTGCCTGATGTTCCTTAAGAATCCCAATTATCTGTTCTTCCGAGAATCGAGATCGTTTCATGGCCTGTCTCCTTCAGTTAGGAACAGGCTAACCTCAAAACGGGGATCTTCCAGGGGAGCAGGTCAAGTCACTATCCATCCGGTGGCTGACCCTAGACCATTTTAACGTTCAGTGTGAACGGTTCTAATGGTCTAAGTCTCTGTTTTGTCGCATATTCCTATCTTCGAAGCGTCAACGCTTTGAAGGGAAATGCTCTATCTCGATACGTAGGCGAACCCCGGATCATATCGCCGCGCTTTTCGCACATCGACCCGGTTTAAAACGACACCGTGGAGCCGCTCACCAATCACGGGATTGAGTGCGAGTGCATGCTGGACGGCAGAGCATGGCGTTTGCCCCCAAGCCGTAACCAGCACGATGGTGTCGAGGTGAGAAAGGGCGGATTGCGCATGCGACACCGGAATGAGCGCTGGCAAATCAACAACCACAAAGTCGAACTCGTTCGAAGCGTCCTGCAGTATTTTCGCAAGTCCGTCGCTGGTGAACGAAGGCTGGGAAACAGGTGAACGCGTGCGCGCGCCCGCCGGCAAAACAAAGAGCTTCGTTTCACCATACTGCCGAACGAGCGGTCGCCACGGAACAGAGTTCGACAATATGTCCTGAAGTCCGATTTGGACATCTTGTGCCAGGACGCGGCTGAGCGTTGATCGCTGAAAGTGTGCATCGACCAATAAGACACATTTCCCTTCGGCGGCTAGTTGCCTTGCAAGGTTGATGGCAACCGTTGTCTTGCCATCTCCATCAAGTGCCGAGATTATACCTAGTATCCGTGAGGTCTCGTTTGTGGCGGATGACGTAAGCGAGCATCTTAACGCGCGAATGCCTTCCGAAAAGCCTGACACGACCTCTGTATTCGCATAGCCGTAAGCCGCTCGATCGATAGACCCTCTTGAATCCTGTCCGAATAGTCCGCGCTTCGCATCCGGTCCACTGGCAAACCTCGTCTCACTGGCGGCAGCCGAGCCCGCAATTTTTGGAAGGATCCCGACACAGCGTACGCCAGCGCAGGCATTCAATTGGGAAAAAGTTCGGATCGACTGGTCTCGGAGCTCCATCCCAGCTGCCAGACCGCCGCCAACAAGGCCACCTAATCCAATGAAGAGGGCAATGACGCGATATCGTGTTGGCCGAACCGGATAATCGGGTGGAACCGCTTTGGAAATTAAGCGCGCGTCAGAGAACGGATAAGACTGCCGCTGCAATGCCTCGCGGTGGTGCTGAAGGTAGGTCAGGTGGAGGTTTCGGAGCGCGTCAACCCGTCGCTCAAGGTCATTGAGAACAATTTCATCGTCTTGGTTGGCAGTGGCATGAACGACGACACGTTCACGCTCCGCCTCAAGAGCGTGAACTCGGTTTTGAGCAATCTCAACTTCATTTGCGGCGACGATCGCCGCGCGTTTAACCTCCTCGAACATGAGCCATTGCAAATGCCCCATATCCGAACGGAGTTGTACTGATCTCTCATGAAGCGGCCCTAGGAGCGCCGACATCTCGGCGTTTCTCTTGCTCGCATCGAGGTAGCGCGTTCGAAGGTTCGAAGAGATCGCGTGACTGAACGTTTCAAGGGAAGCAACATCGAAATCCCCGGCCTCCACGATGTCGCTGAACTTCGATTGGCGCGCGCGCAGTTTTGTGAGGTCGGCGTGCGCGTCCGCGATCTGTTCGTCGAGATTGCCCAGCTTACGGTCGACCGGCCGACCATTCACCGCTTCCAGCAAGCCTGTTTTCTGGCGAAAGCTCTTTGCTTCCCTCTCTGCCAGAACAAGCTGGTATCGCAGCGTCGCGATCCGCGTGGAAAGCCAGGAATTGGCATCCTCGAGCGCTTGATTTCGGGTTTGGACTTGATCATCGATGTAGGCCTCCGCAAATGCGTTTGCGGCCTTTGCAGCATCGGAAGCATTCGTGGCGACATAGGATACTTCTATGATCTCAGTTCGGCCAACCCGCCGTACGGAGAGGTTTGATTGGAGCGTGCTTGGCGTAATCTCAGGCTCCGCTTGATCGGACCTCATTTCATCGAAAAACGCGTCAAACCAGTCAGCCTCTGCTTCCTCTTGAGTTTGCGCCTTAATCGCAATGTTCGCTTCACTCTCACTTATGGCCGGATACTCACCGTAGAGTTGGTGACGTGCCTCATCCGCTTTGCCCATATCCTCAGGCGACGCATACACAGGCTGAACTTCGACACTGGGCAACTCGCTTTTATCGAGCCAAAGCCGTGCAAGGCCAGAAAGCCGTTCATCAATTGGTGTAGGGGTATCGCGTGCGGCAAATACCAGTCGATCAAAGACCTGATCTGCAAGGTGCGAAGAGCGAATGAGCTCGATCTGATCTTCAATGTTCACGCGCCGATCGCTCTCACCCAATGAGGTAACGGCTATTTCCGCGGGCAAAGCGGTCGGCACATTGATTAAGATGCGCGAGCTGGCGACAAATTCGGGGCTGGCGAAGCGGAGATAACCCAACCCGCAGAAAAGCCCGACCAGAGCTGCGAAAAGTATGATTGGCCAACGACGAGCTAAGAAAAAGATGTAAACGTCGACACTGTTGCCACGCGCACGGTTTTGCAACGTGTGGCCTATGCTTGAGTTCCGTTTAGCGGGCTCATTCATTGAGAATGCATCCAGACTCTTCGTCTGTGCGACCGTGTATTTCCACCTCTTTGAAATTTATAGTTGAGTTATTGACGATCAAACACAGTATTATCGCCTAGCAGATGCTGACTCTTTACGATCCAGCATACGTCTATGCGTGCAGCGAGATTCACTGCTTTCGGTTGAAAATTGGGTGTGTTTCGACAAAGCAATAGTGGTTGCGTAACGTGCGTAAACAGTTTTTTGCGTGGAAAAACTGGGTCAAGTGTTTAGGCATATCAGCCCAAGATACCGGGTAGATTGAGGCCTTTCTCGTTGGCGCAATCCAAAGCTTCATCGTATCCGGCATCAGCATGGCGCATCACCCCGGTTGCCGGGTCATTCCACAACACTCGCTCTATGCGGCGTGCGGCTTCTGATGTGCCATCGCAACAGATGACCATGCCTGAGTGCTGAGAAAAGCCCATGCCGACTCCGCCGCCGTGGTGAAGCGACACCCAGGTTGCCCCCGATGCGCAATTCAGGAGCGCGTTCAAAAGCGGCCAATCAGAGACTGCGTCTGAGCCGTCTAGCATGGCTTCGGTCTCGCGATTGGGCGACGCTACCGAGCCGGAATCGAGATGGTCCCGCCCGATCACCACCGGCGCTGAAAGCTCACCTGAAGCAACCATCTCGTTGAAGGCAAGGCCGATGCGATGCCGATCGCCGAGGCCGACCCAGCAAATACGGGCGGGGAGCCCCTGAAACGCGATGCGTTCCCGCGCCATATCAAGCCACTGGTGGAGATGGACGTCGTCCGGCATGAGTTCGCGGACTTTTGCGTCAGTTTTGTAAATGTCTTCGGGGTCACCGGAGAGCGCGCACCAGCGAAAGGGGCCAATGCCCCGGCAGAAAAGTGGGCGGATGTAGGCGGGCACAAAACCGGGAAACGCAAACGCATTTTCGAGCCCCTCATCCTTGGCGACTTGGCGGATGTTGTTTCCGTAGTCGAGCGTTGGGACGCCCGCATTCCAAAAGTCCACCATGGCTTTAACGTGAACCTTCATTGACGCACGGGCTGCCTTCTCGACGGCCTTTGGTTCGCTCTCGCGCTTGTCGCGCCATTCGCCCAAAGTCCAGCCTTGAGGAAGGTAGCCATTGACGGGATCATGGGCGCTTGTCTGGTCCGTCACGATGTCTGGATGGATGCCGCGCGCGACGAGTTCTGGGAAGATGTCGGCCGCGTTTCCGAGCAAGCCAACGGACTTCGCTTCGCCCGCTTTTGTCCAGTTTTCAATCATGGAAAGCGCCTCGTCGAGCGTATCGGCGCGCTCATCTAAGTATCTGGTGCGCAAACGAAAATCGATCCGCGTGGGGTCGCATTCCACCGCGAGACATGACGCGCCTGCAAACACCGCCGCAAGGGGCTGGGCGCCGCCCATTCCGCCGAGGCCGGCGGTGAGGATCCAGCGGCCTTTGAGGTCTCCGCCATAGTGCTGACGTCCCGCTTCGGCAAAGGTCTCGTACGTCCCCTGTACGATCCCTTGCGTGCCGATATAGATCCACGACCCAGCCGTCATCTGGCCGTACATCATAAGGCCTTTTCGATCCAATTCGGAGAAATGATCCCAGTTGGCCCAGTGGGGAACGAGGTTCGAATTCGCGATCAAAACGCGCGGCGCATCCGCGTGGGTTTGAAAGACACCGACGGGCTTTCCCGACTGAACGAGAAGCGTTTGCGTGTCGTCCAAATCCTTGAGCGCAGACACAATCCGGTCAAAGTCTTCCCAGGTTCGCGCCGCGCGCCCAATCCCGCCGTAAACTACCAATTCATGTGGATTTTCAGCGACTTCCGGATGCAGATTGTTCATCAACATCCGCATCGGCGCTTCCGTCAGCCAACTTTTCGCCGTGATCTCAGATCCGGTCGGTGGGTAAACGTCGCGAATATTGTGGCGGGAATTGAGCATCAAAAACCCCTTGCGAGTGTTTCGGTTTCGGCGTCGAGCGCGGTCAAGATATCGCGCAAAAACGGCCTCAGAATTTCAGCTTTCTGCGCGTCGTAAGTCCAAGGCGGCGCTTCCTCTTTCAGGTAGGCGCGCTGCGCTATTTCCATCTGGATCGCGTGAATATTCGCGGCCGGTCGACCGTGATTTCGGGTCGTCCAACCGCCCTTAAATCGGCCGTTTAACACGGCGTTAAACGGCGATAATTCGCTTAAACCGTAAACAATATTGTCGAGGTAGGACGCACACGTTGTTCCATTATTCGTGCCGATATTCAGGATCGGAAGCTCGCCCTCAAAAAGATTGGGGATCACCGAGCGGATGGAGTGGCAGTCGTAGAGGATCGCCACCCCGTGTTGGTATTTGACCCGATCGAGTTCGCCCTGAAGTGCCGCGTGATAGGGCGCATGATAGCTGGTCCGGCGTCGTTCGATCTCGTCCGCGTCTGGCTCGTCGGTCCAGATGGGTTCGCCGTCGAAGTCGGTGAGCGGAACGAGACCGGTGGTGTTTTGGCCGGGGTAAAGCGACGCGCCCGCCGGGTCACGATTGGCGTCGATCAGATAACGGTGAAAGGTCGCGCGCACGATCGTCGCATCGGGAAGGAGACCGTCATAGAGCTGGTCGATGTGCCAGTCAGTATCGGCGAGCGCGCTGCCGCGCGCGTTCAATCGGCCCCTCACGTCATCTGGAAGCCACGTCCCCGTGTGCGGCATGCCGAGAACAATCGGTCCGTCGCCGCGTGTGATCTCAATCGGCCTCAATTGGAAGGACCCAGGTCGATGAGCGGCGCAATGCCGGTGGACTGGACGAGCGACCCGTCACGGATCATGTCGGCCACCGTCTCCATGTCTCCGGTTAGTGCCCTGTCACCCTCAAGAGCAGGCACAGCGTGCCGGATCTGGGCATGAGCGGCGCTCAGCGGAGCGCTTGTTTTGAGTGGCGCGCGATATTCAATCCCTTGCGCGGCGCATAGCGCTTCGACGGCCAGAATATGCGTCAGGTTTTCGATCATCCGCATGAGCCGGCGCGCGCCATGGGCCGCCATTGAGACGTGATCCTCCTGGTTCGCGCTCGTTGGCGTTGAATCCGTCGAACACGGTGTCGCGAGGTGCTTGTTTTCGCTCATCAAAGCGGCAGTCGTCACCTCCGCAATCATGAAGCCAGAGTTCAGCCCCGGCTCCGGCGTCAGAAATGGTGGCAAATCGAACGACAGTGTCGGGTCGACCATGAGCGCCACGCGCCGCTGGGCGATGGCGCCGATCTCTGAGAGTGCGAGCGCGATCATGTCAGCGGCAAAAGCGACCGGTTCCGCGTGGAAATTGCCCCCGGAGACGATCCGTCTCGGGTCTGAGAGCACCAGCGGATTGTCGGTTACGGCATTTGCTTCGATTTCAAGCGTCACCGCCGTCTGGCGCAAGAGATCGAGCGCGGCGCCGACCACTTGCGGCTGGCATCGAATACAATAGGGGTCTTGCACCCGGTGATCACCCTCCCGGTGGCTTTCGCGGATTTCCGACCCGTTGAGCAGCGCGCGTTGGGCGGCGGCCACATCAATCTGCCCGCGATGGCCGCGAAGCGCATGGATTTCCGGCTGGAGCGGCGCCGTCGACCCCATTATCGCGTCCGTGGTCATGGCACCAGTGACGAGGGCTGCTTCCACGAGGCGCTCCGCCTCAAAGAGGGCTGCGAGCGCGTAGGCCGTTGAAAACTGCGTTCCGTTGATGAGGGCGAGCCCCTCTTTCGGCCCGAGCGCGGTGGGTTCGAGCCCGACTTTTGCCAGTGCCTCGTCGCCTGGAAAAACGTCGCCATCGATTTCCGCCTGGCCCTCGCCAAAGAGAACGGCTGCCATGTGGGCAAGCGGGGCAAGGTCGCCGGATGCGCCCACTGACCCCTGTGCGGGGACGACCGGGGTGACGCCGCGCTCAAGGAGCGCCTCGATCATTGCGATCGTTTCCCAGCGGACGCCGGACGCGCCGCGCCCAAGCGATAGAAGTTTCAGCGCCATCATGAGGCGGACAATCCGTGGCTCGGTCGCTGGGCCAACGCCTGCGCAATGCGACAGGATGAGGTTGCGCTGGAGCGTGCCTGTGTCTTTCGCCGGGATTTTGACGGAAGCGAGCTTGCCGAAACCGGTGTTCACCCCGTAGACCGCGTCGTCGCCGGCTGCTGCTTCGGCCACGCGTTTTGCAGCCGCTTCGACGCTCGGTTTAGAGGCCGGATCCAGCCGCGCGGGCTGGTTCGTACGCCATAGGTTGGCGAGTTCACTGAGCGATGTGGCTCCCGGCGTGAGCGTCAGCATAGCTCGCCCCCAAACCAGCGCTGATAAAGCGGGTTGAAGCCCATGCGATAGGTGAGTTCGGCGGGATCAGAAACATCCCAAACCGCGAGGTCGGCGCGCATCCCGAGCGCAATTACCCCGCAATCCTTGAGGCCCAGGGCGCGCGCGGCGGTTCGCGTGACGCCTGAAAGCGTTTCGGTCGGGGTCATGCGAAAGAGCGTTGCCGCCATGTTCATCGCCAGAAGCAATGACGCAAGCGGCGACGAGCCGGGGTTGCAGTCAGTGGCAACGGCCATCGGTACAGTGTGCTTGCGGAGGCTCTCGACTGGCGGCGCTTGCGTCTCGCGAAGGGTGTAGAACGCGCCCGGCAGGAGGACCGCGACCGTGCCCGCTTCGGCAAGCGCGCGAATTCCGTCGTCGCTCAGATATTCCAGATGGTCGGCGGATAGCGCGCCATACTCCGCCGCGAGTTTCGCTCCGCCAAGATCGGACAGTTGCTCGGCGTGGAGTTTTACTGGCAGGCCATGGTCGCGCGCCCGGTCAAACACCCGCGCGATCTGGGCGAGCGAAAAAGCGATCCCCTCGCAAAACCCGTCGACCGCGTCGACCAGCCCTTCCGCGTGGGCCGCGTCGAGCGCTGGTAAGCAAACTTTGTCGATATAAGCGTCGGCTCGATCTTGGTATTCGGCCGGGATTGCGTGCGCGCCGAGGAATGTCGACTTCACGCGGATCGGTCGCGTGTCGGCGATTTGCCGGGCAACCCGGAGCATTTTGAGTTCGGTGTCGATGTCTAGTCCGTAGCCGGATTTTATCTCGATGGTCGTGACGCCCTCAGCGATCAGCGCGTCGACGCGGGTGAGCGCGTCGGCCAGGAGGTCTTTTTCGCTTGCCGCGCGAGTCGCATTCACCGTCGAGAGGATGCCGCCGCCGGCGCGCGCAAGCTCCTCATAGGACGCACCTTCGAGCCGCATTTCAAACTCGCGCGCCCGGTTGCCGCCAAACACCACGTGCGTGTGGCAGTCGATCAGGCCGGGCGTGATCAGACGACCGGTAAGATCATGCGCGTTGGGATAGCGGTAAGCGTCGGGAATTTGGTCGGCTGGCCCGACCCAGGCGATTTTTTCGCCCTCAATGGCAAGTGCCGCGTCCTCGATCAGGCCGATCCCGTCAGCATCTTCGGCCATCGTGGCGATTTTGGTGTGGGTCAGGAGCAAGCCGGGCATGGAGTTCTGCGGCAGACCTTTCAAGTGCGCGCCGCAGTTTGGCGCGACGCAACACGAGAGTGGGTCTATAGCTATCCGCCTGTCAACGGATCGGAGGAATGCCGTGGCTGATACGCTCTTTGCTGATCATGTGCTGACGCCCGAAGGCTGGGCGCGGGATCTGCGCGTGCGAATCGAGAGCGATGGACGGATCGGCGCGCTTGGCGGTCCGCGCGAAGATGGAGATCGCGCAGTCGGGGTCTTGTTGCCCGCGCCTGCCAATCTCCATAGTCACGCCTTTCAGCGCGCGATGGCCGGGCTCGCGGAGGCGCGGGGACCGGGCGGAAATGACAGTTTCTGGACGTGGCGAACGCTAATGTATCGCTTCCTGGATCGCTTGACACCGGACGATGTGGAGGCGATCGCGGCACTCGTTTTCATGGAAATGCTGGAGGCGGGATATGCCTCGGTCGGTGAGTTTCACTATTTGCATCATGCGCCGGGTGGCGCGCCCTATGATGATCCAGCGGAGATGTCGGCGCGGATTGCTGCAGCGGCTGACGCGACGGGTATCGGGCTCACGCTGCTCCCAGTGCTTTACACCTATGGCGGCGCGGATAAGCGCCCCATCGGGTCCGGGCAGGTGAGGTTTGCGTGCGATCTCGATCGGTTCTTGCGACTCCACGACGGCGCCGGAAAGACGCTGAAGCAGCTTCCCGCCGATGCGAGGATCGGCGTCGCACCGCACTCCCTGCGTGCGGTTGATCAGGAGGGGCTTCACTTCGTCGAGCACAGTGCGCCAGACGGCCCGATCCACATTCACGTTGCCGAACAGATGAGAGAGGTCGAAGAAATCGAAACGGCTTTCGGCGCGCGACCGGTGGAATGGCTGATGGCCAATGCGGCTGTTGATGACCGCTGGTGCCTGATCCACGCGACACACATGACACCGAGTGAGACCTTGGCCGTGGCGCGGTCCGGCGCTGTCGCGGGGCTCTGCCCTATCACCGAGAGCAATCTAGGCGACGGCATCTTCGACGGCGCACGATTTGTCTCAGCAAGCGGGGCTTTCGGTGTGGGATCCGACTCGAACGTCCGGATCTCTCTCAGCGAGGAATTGAGAACGCTCGAATACTCGCAGCGCTTGCAAGACCGCGCGCGTTCGGTGCTCGCCGATGATGGCAGATCGACCGGGCGGTTCCTGTTTGATCAAATTTGCCGCGGTGGCGCAAAAGCCGTGGCCCGCGACACAGGCGCGATCGAACCGGGACGGCTCGCGGACCTCGTGGCGCTGGATGCAGGCGTTCTCGACCTTGATGGGCTTTCAGGCGATGCGATCCTCGACGCGTTCATCTTTGCAGGCGATGACCGGTGGGTCACCGATGTGTGGTCGGCAGGAAGGCACGTGGTGACCGATGGACGGCATATCCACCGCGAGCGGATCATTGCGACCGCGCGGAAAATCTTCAAGACGTTGCGGGCGACGCTTTAGCCGATGTGAAAAAGCTCTTTGAGAGCGCCATGTGCCTCCAATGCATCGCGCGTCTCGGACAACCGCTCGGGCACCAACCGCCCACCGTCCCAAAGCGCTTCGCCGTCAATCCTGACCGTGGGCTTTGCTACCATCCAGCAGATTTCACCCGGTGGATAGGCGCCGCAGGTGTGGAAATGGAGGTAGCGCGGTTGAACAAAAGAAGTGTTCGACCATCGATCCGGGTCGGCGTCGATTGGCTGATCATAGGTCAGGCCAGGATGGATGCCCGCGTGCCAGGAGTGGACAAAGGCTCGATCGAGATCGAACAGCGCCGCAACATGATCGTAGTGCGCTTCAACCCTTTCAACGACATCGGCCTTGCCCTCGAACCGGGCGATCCGGCCGTTCTCCAGATGCGCAATGACCGGCTCATCAATCGCGACGCTCGCGGGCTCATAAACCTTTGAGCCGGTGGGCGTCAGATAATCCGCGAGCACGACGCGCCCCGAGAATGTCTCGGCCAAATGCGGGATCGGCACCCCAAGCGGAAAGCGGCGCACCGCGACATCGCCGTCGGGCCGCTGGTTCGGTGACACGGTACCGGTGACCAGGCTCCCGCGCGGGCAGGTGACCTCGATATGACGGGCTTCAAGCAGGGCCGTGTTGACGGCGCCTTTCAGCGCTTTCATCGCAGCATAGGGCGTCCGGCCATAAGGCGAGGCGAGCATTTCCGCCGAGCGGATATAGCTCATGACGCGCGTGAAACCCGGCGGCGTATGCGCCTCGAAGCGATCCTGATCGCCGAGCCGCGCAAAGAAGATCACGTTTTGATGGCCGTCAATGATCGCTTGCTGGTTGGGATCTGGCGTGTTGCTCGGCGCGCCAACGTCGAGTATCTCCACCGTCATGCCGAGCCGCTTTGCCTCCTCGGCCACCGCCCGTGGGGCATCGGCATCATACCAGCCGAGCGATGGGTCTTCCTGGACGATCAGAAGGTGATCACCGGACTGAAATTCGCCGCAGCCCAAAAGCAGGTTTCGCGCGCCCTCAACGAGGCCGCTATCGAGATCGTCGCGCACCATCAAGCACAATCGCCCGGGCTATTTGCCCTTCCGATAGGCAAAGGCGCGCTCAAACCGCTGAACGAGATAGTCACCGCAGGTCGTCGCCTCCTCCTTCGGCTGGTGGTCGGCGCCGAAAATGTCGCGCGCGTCGATGATGGTTTCCGGGTTCGGATCATAGGCGAGCACCAACGACATGCGCTCGCGACCGGACGAATTGACGACCCGGTGGGGTGTCGATTTATAGGCGCCGCCTGTCCAGCGGGCCAGAAGATCGGCGACATTGACGATCAGAGTGTCCGGGATGGGCGGCGCCTGAATCCAATCGCCATTGATGTCCTGCACCTGAAGCCCGCCGACATTGTCCTGACAAAGCACCGTCAAAACGCCAAAGTCGGTGTGCGGACCGACGCCGAATTGCGCATCGCCCATGGAGGCCGGTTGCGGCGGATAGTAGACGAAGGACGCGCGGCTAAGCGGTTTCGAATTGGACTTTAAGAAGAAGTCTTCCGGGAGATCGAGACCGATCGCGAACCCCCGCATCAAATGGTGCGCAACGTCGTGGGCGTGATGGAAATACGCCATCGCATTGGTGTGAAGTTCGGGCAGAAAATCGGGCCAGACGTTCTGGCCGCGCAGCGGATGGTCCGACGGCGTTTCGCCATTCTCATCCTCATAGCCCCAGATGAAACTCTCCTTGAGGTCCGCCTTGGCGTCGTCGTCCATCTTCGCGCCGCCCTGACCGAGCCACCCGCGATGTTGCGCCGTGACGCGCACGGTTTCTTTGTCAGCATCGCCAGCGCGGAAAAAGCGATAGGCCGTCTCGCGCGCCGTCTCGATCGCGCCGGTGGGGATGCCGTGACCTTTCACATAGATGAAGCCGAGCCCAGTGCTTGCGGCGTGGAGCGCGCGCGCGACTGAGGGTTTATCGGAGCCGTCGCGGAGCGAAGAAATGTCGACCACCGGGATGATGTCCGCGTCAGTCTCCTTGGCTTGCGCATAGGCCATTTTTTTCTCCGTTCTCAGCTCTCGGCGTAATAGCCAACGATATCGCCATCAGTCGTGACGCCGAGCCCGTTCAGGTGCCTGTTCACATAGTTGAAATAGCCGATGATCTGATTGGCCTCGAGAATCTCGCCATCGTCAAGCCCGGCTTCAAAGAGCGCATCGACATCGGCTTTTTGCATCGCGCCCGGCGTCAGTGTCAGCTTTTCCGTGTAGCGCAGGAGGGCGCATTCGCGGCCTTCAAAAACGCTATCGATCGATCGCGCGTGAAGCGCTTTTTCGATGGCATCGGCGCGGGTCTCGTCGCCGATTAGATGCCGCGCATTCGCCCAGTGATTGGCAAGCGAGTAAGGGCAGTCATTGAGGATCGAGACATAAGACGCGATTGTCTCTTGGAGCCACAGTGGTAGCGTATTTGCGTCATCATGAAGGGCGGCACGATAGAGGATCACGTGGCCCTTCATGGTGTTTGGCCTTAGCGAATGGACGCGCATGACATTGTCAACGGTGCCGTGCGGCGTGCGCGCCATCTTGAGCGTCTCAAGGAGGTCGTTGTCAGCCTCCTCATCGCTCAGCATCTTGATCCAGGCGCTCATTTTGCGACGTCCTTACTTGCGTTCATCGGTCTGGAGACGGCGCTCAAGCCAGCGAACACCCGCTGATACGATCAGGATGAGCACGAGATACTCAAGAACGAGCACGGTGTAGATTTCGAGCGGTCGATACTCCGTCACGACTAACTCGTTCGCCTTGCGGGTGAGTTCCTGCATGCCGATCACGGAGACGAGCGACGACATCTTCAGCATATAGACGAGCTGATTGCCGAGCGCGGGCAGGATCCGCCGGATCGCTTGTGGCAGGATCACGTAGCGCATCGTGTCGGAATAGCTGAGCGAGATGGAATGCGCGGCCTCGTACTGACCCTTCGCGACCGATTGGATGCCGGCGCGAAAAATCTCGGCCTCAAAGGCTGAATCGGAGAGCGCGAGCGCGATCACCCCGGCCCAAAAGACCGAGATCGTAATGCCGCTCAACTGCGGCAGGCCGTAATAGACCCAGAGGATCATAACGAGGAGCGGAACGGAGCGGACGAGCTCGACATAGGTGCGGCTCGGCATGCGGAGGCGGCGCTTGGCCGAAAGCCCGGGAAGCGCGACCAGGAGCCCGATCGTGATGGAGATGATGATCGCCGTCAGCGACAGTGCGATCGTGTACTGCAAGCCGCTCAACAGGAACTTGATGTTGGTCCAGCCGGACGGCGTTGTCGGATTGACGACGTACCAGCCCCATGTGCCGCCGGAGCAACCCGCAAGTGCTGCCCCTGAGAGCACGACGAGCGCGACGTTGCGGCGCGTTTTGGTCGGGTTCGGGCTCAATGGTGGAGGATCTTCTGCAAAAATTCGCGGCACCGTTCACTTTCCGGATTGTCGAAGAAGGTGGTCGCATCTCCGGTCTCGACGATCTCGCCATGGTCCATGAAGACCATTTTGTCGGCGACCCGGCGTGCAAAGCCCATCTCATGGGTGACGCAGATCATCGTCATGCCGCTCGTTGCAAGTTCAACCATGACGTCCAAGACTTCGCTGATCATCTCCGGATCGAGGGCGGAGGTCGGCTCGTCGAAGAGCAAGATCTCCGGGTTCATGCAGAGCGATCGGGCAATCGCGACGCGCTGCTGCTGACCGCCGGAGAGATGGCGCGGATATTTCTCCGCCTGTTCAGGGATGCGGACTCGTTCGAGATATTTGAGTGCTAAGGCCTCCGCCTCGCCACGCGGCATTTTCAACGCGCGCATCGGCCCAAGTGTCAGGTTTTCGAGCACCGTCAGATGAGGGAATAGATTGAACTGCTGAAACACCATGCCGATTTTGGAGGTGACGGCGACATCGGTACCGCGGTGATGGCTGAGCGGCACGCCGAACACCTCGATCGCGCCCTCATCGTGCTGTTCTAACCCATTGATGCAGCGAATGAGCGTCGATTTGCCCGACCCGGACGGACCGCACACGACGACGCGCTCGCCTTTTGCAATGTCAAATGTCACGGATTTGAGGGCCTGGAAGGTGCCGAAATGCTTCGACACTGCATCGAACCGGATGATGGTATCGGAAGATGTGGTCACTATCGGCTCAAACGCCCCGCACACTGCCCGGAAAGGACTGCCCAAACGCTGGCACGGGTATGCCTGCGATGCAAGCTTGCCAAGGGTCTAGTCAGGCTTCAGGATGCTCCGAGAGATTTTATCAGGGAGCACTCTCATGAAGCTTTTGAAAGTCGCAGTCGCGGCAACCGCCCTTTTGGTCGCGCCCGTTGCCGCGCACGCGCAGTCCGCCCTCCAGGACATCCTGAATAACGGCGTCTTGAAGGTCGGCACGACCGGCGATTGGAACCCGATGACGATGCGGGACCCGGCCACCAACAGCTACACCGGCTACGACATCGACGTGATGACACAACTCGCGACTGATCTCGGCGTCGAGGTGAAGTTCGTGCCGACCGACTGGAAGACGCTGGTGAGCGGCGTGACGGCCGGCAAGTACCACATGACCGGATCGGCATCGGTGTCGCCTGCGCGGGCAAAGGCGGCTGGCTACTCGACCAGCTATTTCTCACTCGCGACCGTGCCTTTGATCCTCGCGGAGGACGCCGACAAGTTCAAGGACTGGGAAGATTTGAACAAGGCCGACGTGACGGTTGCGGCGACGCTCGGCACCACCCAGGAAAAGCAAGTGAAGAGCTTCTTCCCTGACGCACAGCACAAGATCGTTGAAGCGCCAGCCCGCGACTTCCAGGAGGTGCTTGCCGGTCGCGCGGATGCGCACATCACGTCCAATGTCGAGGCCTATAAGCTCGTTGAGCAATACCCGCAGATGATGATCGTGCCGGTATCGCAGCCAAAGGCCCGCACGCCGATCGCCATGCTCCTGCCGCAGGGCGACCAGGTCTGGATCAACTATATCAACACCTGGGTCGGACTAAAGAAAGAGTCAGGCTTTTTCGACGAACTCGGTCGGAAATGGCAATTGCAGAACTGAGCATTCGTCATGAGCGTGAATTGCGGGGGCCGACGGCCCCCGTTTTCGTTTTGACGGCCCTTAAGGAATGGGGCTTTTAGACGATGCAACTTGCCCTCATGACCTGGCGCGAAGTTGAGGCGTATCTTAAGCGCTCCGACGGCATCATCATCCCCATCGGCTCGACCGAGCAGCACGGCCCCATGGGCCTGATCGGGACCGATGCGCTGTGCGCGGATGCGATTGCGGTGGGTGCAGCGGAGAAGGCGGATGCGCTCTGCGCGCCGCCCATCACCTATACGCCCGCCCCTTTCAATCTCGCCTTTCCAGGCTCGGTTTCGATCTCGCCGCACCTTCTGGTCGCGCTCGTTGAGGAAATCATCGCCGGGCTCACCTCCCAGGGCTTTCGCCGCTTCTATGTTTTGAATGGCCACGGCGCCAACCTTGAACCGCTCGGTCGAGTGAAGCTCCCGAACGGTGCGGCGATGCGGGTCAAAAGCTGGTGGGACTTCCAACCTGTCAATGACCTTCGCGCCACCTATTACGGCGCTTGGGAGGGCATGCACGCCACCCCCTCCGAGGTCGCGATCACGCAAGCGATCCACCGTGTCATCGCCGTGCCAGACGAGGCGAAAGATCCGCCCGAGCGCTTGTCGCCAGACTTCATCGCCGCCCATGCCGGTGACAAACACGGTCCGCCGGACGAGCACCGCGCGCGCTTCCCCGACGGTCGCGTTGGTTCCCACTCCGCGCTCGCCAAGCCCGAACATGGAGACGCACTGCTTGCCGCCGCTATTCAATCCGTCGCGGAGGATTATTTGTCGTTTTTACAATAAGATCGCCTGTCTCACCGCGTTTTGATTGGTGCTTTGTCGTTTGCTTGCCCTTTCGAGGACGACTGGTCACTGTAGATGTCAAAGCGGGTCGAGACCGTCCACGCATCGTATTGCGACCGAGTATTGGAGTACGTCATGTGGCGAGCATTTTTTGCCTCAAGTCTGACGTTAGCGCTGGTCGTTGCAGCCGCTACACAGACACATGCTCAGCTGACGACGCATATCGGCGAGCCATTTTCAGACGGTTTCTTTGCATCGAACGGGCGGGGACCAGGAGCCAACTGCGATACCGCGTCGAGTGGTGTCGAGCGTTTGATCTGTGATGACCCAGTATTGGCACAGCTCGATCTGACGCTGTCGGCCTCTTACGCGGCCGCGCGCGCAACGGCCGTCGAAGAGGGGAGTGCAGCACTCGACAAGCTCTCAGAGGCTCAAGAGATTTGGCAGACCCGACGCGACCAATGCGATGGAGCCGACGATCTGACGGACTGCATCGCGCAGGCCTACGAGGATCGGATCCAGCTTCTACAGATTGCCTATCAGCAGATCGTGCCGGGCGGTTACCCCGTTCAGCGTATTGTCGATCGGTTTCGCGACGCACCGAAACCTGTGATGGAGGCGGTTCGATCGATCTCCGATTGCACACTCGAAACGGTCGGTTCGCAGACCATGACCGTGTACGACCTTGACCTCGGCTATGAGCTCTGGGCGGTGCCGTGCTGGTCTGCCGACTACAATAATGGCGCTGCGCTCGTCACGGTCGCATATGGCGATCCAAAAAGTGTAAATGCTGTCATGTTCGAACGATCACCTGATGATGAAACAGCCGCCCACGGAAGCCTTGCAGCGCCCACCGTCGATATTGTCACCGGCCAGATCTACAGCTTCCGCAAGGCCGACGAGGCTGGCTCTTGCGGTGAATATTTGCGGTACGGCTGGGATGGTCGCGAGACTGTTCGGCTCCTTGAGAAGCGGGTGCAAACAGATTGCAATGGCAAGTGGCGCGATCCAAACCAGTACGGTCTCATCTATCTCGCCTGGTAGGATTTCGCATCACGACTTGATTTGTCGGCAAGCGCGGGGAATCAGTAGCTCCGTAAAGCGGTGTGAGGATGCGGTGCCCAGTATTAAGTGTCTCGAGTTTGGACGTGGCGTAAAGCGTCACGCTGCAGTTCCACTTGTCCTAGCAATGACTTTTGGCCTCGCCGCGTGCTCCGGGTCGTCGCAACCAGATAGTGTCGCAGGCGGCTCAATCGATCCCGCACCGCCGGTGGAAAGCGCTCAATTACCCGATCAAGCTACAGGCACAGCGGCTGAGGCGGCAGCACTTGCAGAAGCCACGGTCGATACGCCAGCGCCACTTGCTGAGACCGAAAACTTGGATGCATCGGCGCTGGATACCGAACCCCAGTTTCAAAGCCAGGCCCAGTTGGCGCTTGCCAACGCCTCGCCCGATCAATGCCCAGCTGGTGCGCGCTTCGTGCCGGGAGGACCGCCTGGCTTCGATGGCGGTTTTGCCTCCGGTGGAGGAACGTCTGGTCAATCGCTGTTTGACGCGGCAGGTGCGGGCGGATTTGCCGGCAATCGTGACCGTATCGACGTGCCGCCAAGTTCGCGCGCCGGACGGTTGATCCGGTTCGGGAACCCGAACGCACCCTCACCCATCCGCGAGCGTCCCGCCCAGCGGAACCTTCGCCTGACGCCGACACGCCTGGCAGGCACTTGGCTTTTAACCGATGGCAGCCCCACCTGCGCCTGCACCGTCACACTTAATTCTGGAAGTGGCGGTGAAACGAACACGGCAAGTGCGGCCTGCGCGACCGGCAACCTCAACCAGGTTGCAGCGTGGCGTCTTCGCGGCGAGGAAATCGTCCTCCTTGGCACTGACCGCACGCTGATTGGATCGCTTTTTACGACCGACGGCCAGGTCTTTTCAGGTGGTCTGACCGCCGGTGGTCTCGCAACACTCTGGCGAGAATAACGCTCTTATTGCACCGTGATCGTAACCGGCTCTGAGAGAACCGGCGGCTCATGCGGGATATGATCGTGATCACCCAACAAAAGCCGGATCGTGTGCGTGCCCGCTGGCAAATCCTTCGTCACTTCGGTTTGCCCGCCGCCGAAGTGAACCACCTCATCGCTAACCGGAAGCGGCTCGTCGAAATTGATAGCCGTAGGGTCCAGATTGATCAGGAGGTGATGGTGTCCGGTGTTCACCTGTTCGATGCCAGCCGGCGCGATCCCCATGCCCGACAAGCCAAACTTGATGGTGACCGGGTTTTTCACGGTCTCGCCGTTTGACGGTGAGATGATGTAGGCACTTGCGCCCTCCGGCGCGGAAGTGCGGTCAGCAAACGCCACAGTCGTTGTAAACGCGAGGGCTGCTGCAGCGGCTCCAAGTAAAATCGATCGTTTCATGGTGTTCCTCCCAATTCGGTCACACAGTGTGACGTGGGTCAGGAGAAAAAGAAAGTGAGGTGCCGCGCCGCTAACCCAGTGTGCGGCGTACATCCTGCACGACGCCGGGGAGCACGCGCCGGACTTGGTTTCGCGTCATTCCTGGCCGAATTGCTGGGTGATAGAGCATGTTCATGATGTAGCGATCGAAAACGGTGAAGGTGTCGATGCCATTTCGATCATTGAAAATTGAATGAACAAGTTTTGGTGAGTCGTTCGACGGGCCAAGCCCCTGAAGGATTTCTTCCACCATGCAGTGCTGAAACATGTGGCGTCCTTCATCGGCGACGACGAAGGCCATCGCCTCGGTGATGCCGCCGCCGCTTTCCAGGAACGCGATACCGGAACAGGCCGCCTGCTCAAGAAAGCGTGTGCGCACATTTGGAAGCACGCCGCGGATGACGCTCGCATAGTCGCTGCGGCGCACAAGAAACACCGTGTAGTTCGCACTGGTTGAAGACTTCACGCTCACCATTTGAAGGTTTGCGATCCGACGATTGAGGTCACGCACAAACTTCCGAACCGTCCCGCTTCTCCGCGAGCCGGCCATGTCGACCACGTGAACCCGGACCGGACCTGTAAACTTCGAAACCCGATGTTTCGCCGCCGCCGAGACCCAAAAATTCTCAGAGCCAAAAACGGTCTGCATGAACCCATCGATCAGCTCGCCATCTGAAAATCGCGGCGCAGAAGTCGGCTGATTGATCGGAACGACGACGAGAGCGAGAAACGCAAAGAGTGTAAGAACGAAACGCATAAACCAAATAGTAACCAACCGAGAGCGCTGGACAAGTTCGGAATGCGTTAATTGGATAATGGCCGCAGCGTTTTGCCAAGACCAAGAAACAAGACCAAGAAAAAGGGCGGCTCGATGGCCGCCCTCAAGTTTGCTTGGTTTTGGAAATGATCGTTAGAGAACGACCACCTTCGAACCCATTTTCACATTACTGTAGAGGTGCTTCACATCGTCGTTCAGCATTCGAATGCAGCCGGACGACATGGCAAGTCCGATCGAGCGCGGATTATTGGTGCCGTGGATGCGATAGAGCGTATCGCGGCCACCTTGGTAGAGATAGAGCGCGCGTGCACCCAAGGGGTTTTCTGGGCCACCTGCCATGTAGGCCGGGAGCTCACGACCTTTTAGGCGCTCACGCTCAATCATAGCCTGCGGCGGACGCCAGCTCGGCCATTCGGCTTTACGCCTGATATTGGCGCTGCCTTTCCATTCAAAACCAGCGCGGCCGACACCGACACCGTAACGCATCGCCTTGCCACCCGGCTGAACATGATAGAGAAGCCGCTCATTCGTATTGATGATGATGGTGCCTGCCGGCTGCGAACCATAATAGTCGACCAGTTGGCGGCGGAACTTTTCCGGCGGTTGATAGGGTTGGTTTGCGACCGCTGGGCGCGACGATTGGCGAGCGATTGAAGCCTGCTGTGTCAGGCCACGGCTCGTGAACGAGCGGCTCTGCCGAACGTTGCGCTGGGCGCGCGCCGGCTGCGTTGCCTGCTGCGTTGCCTGCTGTTGACCGTTAAAGAGCCCATTTTTCCCGAAGATAAACCAGTTTTCCTGGTTTGCCTGCGCATTCCCTGGAGACATCACCCCGATCGCGCCGACCGCGACAATCGCCGCAAGGGCGCGTTTCATCGACCCAAAAGCCACCATATTACTCCCGTACTCGTTACTCGTGCGGAAACTACCCCACTGAATATAACCTACAGGAACAGGCGGACGATCGCAGTAAACGGAAGCGTGAAGCTTTCTCTATGGCTAACCAGATCCAAAGAAGTCTGGTGAATATCGCCTTAACCGAATCTCGAATTCCTTTTATTGAATATTTACCATGATCAAACTGTTTTATTGAGTGAAACCACTTGTTTAGTGGCCTGCGGTTTTGCTGTCATTGGTTGGAGTACGGGGGACGCCATGCGTCAGACAGCGCGGATTTTTCGGATCGAGAGAAACGGGAGCGAGGCATCTTTTGAGCCTGTCGGTGAAACAGCGATAGTCCCAAATGATGATGTCGCTGCGGCGCGCCATGCGGAGATCATTGGCCTCCTCAAGACGCTGCAGACGTCCGGCGTTCAAGCTGAGGATAAGGCCGCCCCACAGAACGAGTTTTTTGACCAGTATAAGCGCGAGCTTGCCGAGGCGATGAAGCTTAAGGCGGAACTTGACTCGATCTATGAGGCGATTGCCGAAACGAAGCAGGAAATCGCTTCGCTCCATCACTCCGCCATCGAAGGCAAGGATATGCATCGGGTCACTGATGAGCTTGATGCGATTGTCGGCGGGACGGAGCTCGCAACAGAATCGATCCTTGCAGCCGCTGAAGCCGTGGATGAGAACGCCAATACGCTGTCTGCAATGCTCGACGGCGATAGCCAGGGGCTCGCCATCGACATTCAGGACAACACGGTCAAGATTTTCGAAGCCTGTAACTTCCAGGACCTGACCGGTCAGCGGATCACAAAGGTGATTAACGCGCTCCGCTTCATTGAAGAGCGTGTCAACTCCATGATGGACATCTGGGGAGGCATCGACAGTTTCTCCGAGGTCGAGCCGATCATGCCGCCGGAAAAAGAGGGCGACAAAGCGCTCCTCAACGGTCCGGCAATCGATGGCGAAGAGGGTATCGCGTCGCAAGACGATATCGACGCGCTATTCGACTAGAGCTGATCCGGTTATGGTCGAAGAATGACGAGAACTTTCGCAAACACGACGCCTATTTTTCGGATGTTCGACGTCGAAAAAGCGCGAGAGTTCTATTGCGGTTTTTTAGGGTTTGCCGTCGATTTCGAGCACCGTTTCGACGACGCCTCACCACTCTATATGGGGCTGGAATTGGGCGATGTTGAATTGCACCTGTCAGAGCATCACGGTGATGCGACACCCGGCTCAAGCGTTCGCATAAAAGTCGATGATCTCGGCGCTTACCACGCCGCGATCTCAGCGAAGGGTTACCGTTTCG
Source organism: Pseudomonadota bacterium (assembly GCA_039026395.1). GTDB lineage: Bacteria > Pseudomonadota > Alphaproteobacteria > Rhizobiales > JAKSCL01 > JBCCMK01. Next base: position 20,958 of record JBCCMK010000018.1, read on the forward strand.
CGCGTCCCGGGCTGATTGATCAGTCGTGGGGTTTGCGGGAGATGATGATCGACGATCCCTTTGGCAATCGCGTTATCTTTTGGGAGCCGCTACACGGCTAGCGGATGCCGACCAAAAAGTTGCGTTCGAATTCGGGGGGAATTCGAAGCGAAACGCTGGCCGGATGGTTTCTACCCGGCCAGCGTTTTCTTTTTGAAGCGTTAGACCGTTTTCACGTTCAGTGTGAACTCAAAAACGGTCTAGCTCTTTGTCCTATCGTCAAAGCGCAAATGCGCTTCAGGGATAGGTCCTACAGTTTCGCCCGTTCTGAGCGGAGTGCCAGCCAGAGGCAGTAGCACATGATCAGCACCACGAAGGTGAACGGGATGCCTGTCGAAACGGCTGCCCCTTGGAGGGCACTGAGCCCGCCACCGAGGAGAAGCGCGATCGCGACCAGGCCCTCAAGCGTGCACCAGAACACCCGCTGAACCACCGGGGCATCCATCTTACCGCCCGCCGTGATGGTATCGATCACAAGCGATCCCGAATCCGATGACGTGACGAAGAAGATCACGATCAAGAGAAGCGAGATCGGTGCGACGATCGAGTAGAGCGGTAGCTCCTTGAGGAACCCGAAAAGGGCACCTTCTGGCGCATAGCTGTCGATCACTGTTGCGCGGACGCCTTCAGCACCACCAGCATTCAGCATGTCGATCGCGGCGCCGCCAAAGGTCGACATCCAAAGTGCACAGACGCATGTCGGAGCGATGAGCGCACACAGTACGAATTCACGCACAGTGCGGCCCTTCGAAATGCGGGCGATGAACATGCCCACAAATGGTGACCAGGCTATCCACCAAGCCCAATAGAACGTCGTCCAGCCGTGGAAGTAGCTCGTGTCATCGCGTCCGAATGGGTTCGAGAGCGCGGGCAGGTTCACGACATAATCGACCATGACATTGCCGTAGCGCGCAATTGCCGTTCCGACGCCGGTCATGAAGATCACGAACAGGAACAACCCAACGGCCATCACCATGTTGATCTCAGACAGACGCTTCACGCCCTTGTCCATGCCAAGGCACACGGATGCGAGCGCGATCAGCGTAATGCCAATGATAATCAGGACAATGACCGTGTTGGACGGTTCAATCCCGAATATCTCCTGAAGGCCCGCTGCCACCTGCTGCGCGCCCAGGCCGAGCGATGTGGTCAGACCAAAGAGCGTCGCAAACACGGCAAGCGTGTCGATTGCGTGACCCCACCAGCCCCAAACGCGTTCACCGAGGATCGGGTAAAACGCCGACCGCAGCGTGAGCGGAAGTTTGAGGTTGTAGCAAAAGATCGCCAGGCTCAGACCGACGGCCGCGTAAATCGCCCAGCCTTCTAGACCCCAGTGATGGATAGTGCCAACAATGCCGATATACTCATTTCCCGGCTGGGTGGCGTCGATCCCCAAGGGGCTCGCGTTTCCGCCTTCCGAGAAGTTGTAATAAACCGGCTCAAGCACGCCGAAGAACAACAGCCCGATACCGATGCCGGCTGCGAACATCATCGCGATCCAGCCCGCATAGGAATAGTCGGGTTTTGCGTCCTTTCCTCCGATTCGCACCGAACCCACCGGCAAAACGATGAGCGCGAGGCAAAAGAGCGTGATCGCATTCACAGACAAGACCAGGAACCAATCAAAGGTGCTGGTGAGCCACGGTCTTAACCACCCAAAGAATTCGGCGGCCGTTTCCTGATTGGCAAGTGCCAGAAGCACAAAGCCAAAGATAACGACGCTCGAAATCAGAAAGACCGGGTTGTGAATGTCGAGTCCGAGCGGGCGGATATTATCCTGACCCATCTCGTAATCTGTAGAGTACTCCATCGCGCCTTGCGGCTCGACAGGCTCCGTATCGGATACCGTCATGGCTCCGTCTCTCCCCTGTTTTGCGGGCGTTTTCGCCCGTCTTGCAGGGTCAGGGTCCGACTCATTTTACAGATTGTCAAAGGTTTTATGACGCAGCGGCAATACACCCAGGGGGCGAACGCGCGTCGGCACGAACGTTAGGGTGTGGGCTGTAGTCGAACCGGTTCGTAAAAATCGGGCCGCTTCAACCACTGCCAGTAGGTTTCGCGAAGGTGTCGCGTAACCTGACCCTCGGCACCATTTGAGAACGTCCGGTCATCAAGCATGACAACTGGAACGGGTCCACCGCCGGGGGTGGCGGTGAAGAGTTCGTCGGCTTCCATGGCCTCGGTGACGGGCAAGTCGCGGGCTTCGACTGTAAACCCGTTTTCCTCGGCGATTTCCATGACCGTGCGCCGGGTAATGCCGTGGAGGCAGTGGCGCTCAGGGGTCACGACCGTGTTGCCTCTGACGGCGAAGATGTTGAAACCTGGACCTTCAGTGAGGTTGCCGTTCTGGTCGGCAAGGATGGTCGTGTCGTAGTCGCGGTCTTTCGCCTCGAAAAGCCCCATGGTGAAGTCACCCCAGTGGTAGTTCTTTACCGTGGCGGCGACGCTCGTGTCCGGGATGCGATGGACGCCCTTTGCAATCCAAAGCCGCGCGCCCCGGGCTGCCACATCTTCAGGGATCACATGGACATAGGGCACGCACCAGGCGAAACAGTGATTTCCGCATTGGCGGGGATCACGCGTTCCAGGAATCAGTGGCACGCCGCGCGAGGCGACCATTGCCACATACGCACGGGAGAGGCCGGTTTTTGCGACCATCGCGTGGAGTGCGGCGCGCAGCGTTTCACGGTCAACGCCGTGGTCGAAGCGTAGGGAAGCGCAGGACGCTTCAAATCGGTCGAGATACGCGTCCAGTCGGAAGAAGGCGCCATCCCAAACGGGTGCCACGTCATAGGTTGCATCAGAGTGGGTGAACCCCCAATCCGTGACGTTTATCGTCGCCTCACTGATCGGGATGATTTCGCCCTTTATCCAGGCTGCACCTTTTGAAAAATCCGCCATCGTCAAAGGGTAAACCCGGGCGGTCCTGCGTCAAGCAGAGTTACGACTTTCAAATGCCACACTTAGAAGCTTGGCTTGCGTCGGCCAATCAAGTGGACATGGTGACGGGTTGCGATGCCGAGCCCTGCGCTTAGCGACTTGGTGCAGATGTAATGGGGTTAGCCTGAACCCAGCGCCGAATTCGAACCACCCAATTGAGCGGTTAGCGCTGGTGAAGCTGCGGTTGGCTTTTTGTTTGAATGCAAGGTGAGGTCTAGCGTATCTCGAGAGAATGTTTCGGCTGGCACACTTGAGCGATCTCCATCTCGGGCCTCTCCCGAAGCCGTCGGTCGGATCTCTTATCTCGAAGCGGATCTTCGGCTTCATAAACTGGCATCGCTCACGAAAGTACCACCATACCAATGATGCCTGGGAGCCGCTTCTCAGCCATTTACATCAACAGAACGTCGATCATATCGCCGTCACGGGCGACATGGTGAACATTGCTCTTCCCGCTGAATTCACAAATGCCCTCAACGTGTTACGCACCATTGGGCTGCCGGATCGGGTCACCCTAGTCCCAGGAAATCATGACGCGTACGTCGATGTTCCCACAGACCAAGGAATGGGAAAGTGGGCAGACTACATGACGAGTTCAGAAGCCGTCGCTCGCAACACTCTTCAGTTCCCGTTTGTTCGGCGCTTTGATGACGTATCACTCATCGGTGTTTCGAGCGCTTGCCCGACACGACCATTGTCTGCTCGTGGAACTGTTGGTGAAAAGCAGCTGAGAGAGCTCGGTCCCGTACTCAGACGTGAAGAGGATGTTGGACAGTTTCGAGTGATCCTCATTCATCACCCGCCGTTTCCCGATGGAACGAAGCCGCACAAACGGCTTACCGATGCCGACCAGTTCCAGACTTTACTGAGAGATATCGGTGCGGAACTCGTTCTTTACGGCCACAATCACCAAAGTAGGCTTACGTGGCTGGATGGCCCACAATCGCTTATCCCGGTTATTGGTGCACCGTCGGCGTCAATAACCGCGAAAGCGCCCTACGCAGATCGCGGCGGCTATGGACTGATCGACATCGACGCGAGCGAGCAAAACGGTGCCCGCGTTCACCTTCAGAGGTTTGGTTTTGACGGAACCACTGTCAGGGCACTTTCGCCGCGACTTGCCGTAAACGGACCAGATCAAGGCACGATCGCAAACCTCATCCACGCTGCCGCATCGCAGGGTTGAAGGAAGCATCAACGCGAAACCATTGGCTCAAAAGAAAGAACCCCGGCGGTAGAAACCGCCGGGGCCTAAACTCAAATCGCTAATAGACGATTAGAAGTTGCGCTGTGCACCGATTGCGATGCGCCAGATGTCCTGAGAGTCATCGCGGAAGATTTCGTCGCCACCATTGTACTGGTCGCCATCAAACCCAATCCACGTTGCACCTTCCTCGTGCTCGTATACAACGTCCAGACCAAGATCGAGGTTCTCCACGATCGAGTAAGTGAATGTTGCGCCGACGTTCCACCACGTTTCCGTGGAGTAGGAACCTGGCCCCTGAGCAATCAAGTAATCTTCTACATCGACCACTGTGGTGTAACCACCCCAGATACCAGCTTTAAGATTTGGCGTGATGCCGACCTCTGCTGTACCAAAGATCGACCATGTCTCGACGAGCTCTAGGTCGTAACCACCGCTATTGAAACCATCAAAGTAGAAGTCAGGAGCCCAATCAGCCGCAAAGTTTGAACGACCTGCTGTGTAGGTCGCCTTCACACCAACAGAACCACCGTTTCCAAGGAAGTTCGTGTTGATCTTTGCGGTACCGCGAACGGCCCAACCGAATTCGGTTTCTTCTCCAAGACCATTAATATGACCCTGGGCGCTCGAAGCAATGCCCGAGATAGAGGCGGAGCCCCAAGACTGCTCGACCCGGATACGGGCGATAGCGTCTGGATTGTCATCACCACCATAAACGAGGCCGGAGTTACCAGCGACAACCACTGTGTCCCAGTTGTCAGACTCAAGAAGACCGACATCCACTGCAAAGCCGTTACCGAAGGCGGCTGTGTAGTAGATCATCTGGCCACGGGATGCACCATTGTCGCCTGAGATCGTGAGGTAGTTAGGACCACCACCGATGCCAAGACCGAACGGGATACCGGCCTGACCCATTGTGAAACCAGCAAACTGAATGAATGCGAAACGCATGTTGAGCGAGCCGCCATCGTTTGCTTCAAGTTCAGTGAAGGCGCGAAGCGTGCCGAATTGTGTTTCTTCGCGTGCGTCAGCCCGAAGACGGACGCGACCAAGCATCTCAAAATCCTGAGTATTCTGGTTAAGCGAGAACCCGCCCCCAAATGGTGTCGTATTAGGCGCGCCGACCGTATCAACCGTTGCAGTAGGTGTAAGAACCAATGCACCTTGCGGGTCATTCAGACCACGGCCAACATTGTCGTCATGCGAATAAGTCGCACGCCACTGAACGTAACCTGAAATCCGCAGGCAAGTTTCTGTCCGCGGGATGAAGTAGTAGCCGTCACCATACGCGTCGCAGATCCGAACGAAGTCGAACGTCGGCTCCGGCGTCAGATCGGCGGCCTGCGCACCGGTGGCAGCCATAAGGGCAGCTGCGGTACCGAGCAGAGCGCTTTTCAATTTGGTCATTCTGACCTCCAGTTCACTTTTGACAAGTTCGGAGAACCAAACGTCTGGAACCCAGACACTTACTTCCCCCGTTTGATTGCATTTCCCGACAAGTCGTTTCGATCGGTCTTGCAACGAAACGACGCTCGGAGCCCCGAACGTCTGCAATGACCATTACCACCCGCCCGGTGGGGTTCAACCGGATTCAGGCTGTCCACACCTGGCAGCGAGGGGAAAAGAGGCGGGTGTTGCGAAAAGTCCACAAAAACGGCCTTGGGCGTTAACATCCTGAGAAGACAGGTAAACGCCGAGTAAAGGAAACCGGCCGATTAGAGGCGTTTACCTTAACAAATCCGCCAGTTTTTGGGCTGCCAAAACCGCGAGTGATTCCCTTTTTCAGAGAAATGCAACCAAACCGCTCGGTGGAAAAACCCCTCAAACGGCACCGCGCAGCACCCGATCGACGATGGAATCGCGGTCATAGATGTCGGGGTAGAAGCGCGGCATTCCGTTCGGATCGATCCAGGCTGTGAAGTAGGTGAGATGCACAGGCAGAGATTCGCTCAGGTCAACGCGCTGTGTCCGGCGGCCCGCAATGACGTTATCAACACGCCCCCGGCTCCAGCCATCATTGCGCAGCACATATTCGGCAAACTCAAGCGGGCGATGCAGCCTCACACAGCCGGAACTAAACGCGCGTGACGTGCGGGCAAAAAGCGACCGCGCTGGCGTATCGTGCAGGTAAACCGCGAAATCGTTCGGGAACATGAACTTAACACGGCCGAGCGCGTTCTTCGGTCCGGGGTCCTGCACGATCTTATAGTCAAACCGTCCAGACGTTTCACGCGACCAGTCAATAGAAAACGGATTGATCCGCGCCGCGTTCGCGCCCCAGCCCGCATAGATCCGATAGCCATTCTGATCAAAATAGCCGGGATTTGACTTCAGCTTCGGCAGGTAAGTGCGGCGTGCAATGGATGTTGGGATCGTCCAGGTCGGATTGAACTCGACGTAGCGAATGCGGTCCGAAAAGATCGGCGTTTTATGATAGGGTTTCCCGACCACGACATCCATCGTCATGTCAGTTTGACCATTTCTGACGCCATAGAGCGTGAACGATGCTTGGTTCACGAGGATGTGGTCGCGACCAAGGCTGCTCGGCAGCCAACGCCATCGCTCCATATTGAGCGCAATCTGATTGACGCGCTCGTCAGCTGGAACGTTCATGGCAGCGATTGTCATCTTCCCGACAATCCCATCCGCTTCCAGGCCGTGACGGGCCTGGAAATGCCGGATTGTGGCCACCAGCCGAGCGTCATAGTGGTCTAGCTCATCCACCAGATCGAGCCCGCCATAGCCACGTGACATGAGATTTTGGCGAACTTCAACCACGCGGTCGGCGACCATATCTGGTTTAAGAGTCTCTCCCCCCGAAACCGGCTGCCAGCCTCCATCTGCGGCAAGCCGACGGTATCCGCCAAGCATGTCGCGAAGCGCACGATACTGTCTGGACTGTGGGGCAAGGTCTCTCAGCACCCGATCCGGCGATTCGCCATTTGCGATGCGCTGAAACGTGGCGCCTGCGTCGACGGCCTTTCGCGCAATCACAATGTCTGGCGAAGAAATGGAGGCGCTTGTACGGCCCCCATGCAGGTGATGGGCAAGCGTTAGAAAGACGTCACTCACCCCAAACTCGACACTCAACCGGTTGCTGTCACGCGGCCACAAGGCTTCATACTCAAGCGTGTTGAGGCCGTGAGTATCGGCGAGGGTGAGCGCATCCCGAAGAGCGAGCCCAGCTGGAGAAAGCCCCCTTTCGGTGGTCCAAATCGGGCGAAAGTCGACCGCTTCATACGCAGACATCAAACGGTCCGCGCTCACGATCCGTCCATCAACAACAACGGCGTCCTGCGCGTTCAGCGTGTCACTGAGGTCTTGCGTTATCGACTGAGCGCGGGCGTCGACCCCGGAAGAAAGGAATGCGAGCCCGAGAAAAAGAAGCGTCAGAATACGGGACATCTCAAATGGCCTTTCAATTGATTGCCGTCGTCGCCTCACCGGTCGGCGCGCGGTGGCGTGCCGAACCGCTGCCGGTAGGCACGCGAAAAATGCGACGCTGATACGAACCCACACGCGACCGCAACTTTCATGACCGATTGCGAGGTCTGTCTCAAGAGATGGCGCGCGCGTTGAAGCCGCAGGTCGAGATAGTGCTCACCGAGCGTTCGCCCGAGATAGGCTCGAAAAAGCCGCTCCACCTGGCGGACAGATACTCCCGCTGTTTTTGCGAGCTCTTCGCGGGGGAGCGGCTCTTCTAAATTGGCTTCCATGAGTTCAATGACTTTGAGAAGCCGCTCATGCGTTACGCCCAATCGCTGTCGCAGCGCGAGCCGCTGAGGATCGTCATGGTGGCGGATTGCCTGATGCATGAATTGGTCTGATACGGCGCCCGCGAGTTCTGCGCCCCAGTCGCGTTCGATCAGTTCGTGCATCATGTCAACGACCGCGATGCCACCGGCGCATGTAAATCGATCGCGGTCGACCTCCCATAAAGCCGACGACACTTCGACGTCGGTATAGCGTTCAACGAAGCTATCGAGGCTTTCCCAATGGACCGTTGCGCGCCGACCGGCCAATAGGCCAGCACTTGCGAGCACGATGGAACCGGTCGATACCGCTCCGATACGCGCACCGCGACGCGCATGTTTTCGAAGCCAGGCACAAACCTGTGGGTTGTCATACGTGTCAGGCAGTATGCCGGCACTCACGATGATCGTGTCAAATCGATCTTCGGCATCAAGATCGAGATCAGGTGAAACAGGCAAACCGCACGACGCGACCACGGTCCTGTTTTCGGGTGTCACGATTGACAAGCGATAGAGTGGCCGCCCGGCTAACCTGTTCGCCTGTCGCAATGGCTCCAGCGCGCAGCTAAAACACATCATTGAAAAATTTGGGACGACTAAGAAGCCGAAATGACGGGTCGCCGCTTCGTTGGACGCAAACGCTTCAGGCGAGAAGTGCGGTATTGCGGTCATTGCTACTCAGGCGCGGGAAATGTGCGGCAGAACTCACGCCTGAAGTTTCGCATCTTTTGCCTGAAATACAATCGGAGACTTCACACTGCGCTGGGGGAACAGACGGCAAAAACGCGCCCTAGACACTCGCTGTTCCACGTTCAGCGATCATAACGATATCGTGCTCGCCTTTGAGGCCTGGAACCGGCCGTGACGGGCGACCTTTTGGCCGGGTGATCGGTTGATATCCTTGTTCAATGCCTCGTTCCCAGGCCGCACCGAAAGCAATTGAGACTGTTCCAAGCGCCTTGTTCATATCTTCGAGTTTCGCAGCATCATTCACGGGATCGCCTATTACGGTGTGTTCGAGCCGATCATCATCACCGACAATGCCCACAAGCGCGGTTCCTGATGCCATTGCACCGCCCAGGTGAACCGTTACGCCGAAACGGTGCTCATCGAGGCGAGCGTTCAACTGCCGCTCTACAACTGGCAGCGCTTCTAGAAATCTGAGCGCGTCGGCTGCCATTGTCTGCGATTCCTCAATTGCACCAAAGCTGACCAGAATGCCGTCGCCGAGAAACTTGTCGACGGAGCCCGAATGTTTGACAATCACTGGCACGATAACCGCGTGGTAATGGGAGAGAAGTTCAACGGATCGCTGCGGGCCCAGTGACTGGGAGAGCGGCGTGAAACCCCGAACGTCGACAAATACGACTGCGATCTCGCGCGATCGACCATATCCCGCGCGCAGGTTCTCCGGGTCTTCTGATCCGACAAGCTTTGCGACATCGCCGGTGAAAAAGCGGCTCAAATTCCCGACCGCTGCATGATCCGCGACCGCGGTAAAAAGCAATCGTCGCGCTCGAACGAGCGCATAGGCAATGACTGTCGTGACTGCGACAATCACGATCATTTTGTCGATCTCGGCTCCGATCAGGATCATGTTGCCGTTGAGATGCTCGACATAATTGCGGGTTATGCCCGCCGTGTCTGGATCGATGACGATCGCGTAGAGCGCCAGCATGCCCCAGGCCGTCGCGGCCGTTAGCCCGCTCAAGACGACGTAGAACGGGTCGAATCGCAACGCACGCAAAGAGATCAAAAGCACCATGTAGAGGATCGTTGGAACCTTCAGATAAAAGGCTGCCGGTTGACCGTACTGAATATGAAACGAGTAGATCAGCCCGGCGATTAGACCGATATCCACGTAGATCGAGATGATCAAAAACCAAGGCCGAAGGCGACGCGCGTGGGCTAGCCCGATGCGCAGGCTGACAAAGGCAATGTAAATGCCAAGTGCGGCGGGAACGATGTTGAACATCGACCCGCCCTCAGCGCGCGGCGCTACGATGTAAAGCGCGGAAAAGAACAGCGCCAAAACCAATTGTACCCAGGAGATGCGGATCTCTGCTTCCGCATCATTGCGTGCGATCTCGGCCGTGAGCCGCTTGCTGATCGGTGCGTCCATCGAGAGCGTCGGCTCAGTGCTCGGCAAGCGCCGGCGTGCAGATCGTTAGGCTCTCCCCTTCAATCGCCACATCGCATGCCTTGCTCTTGGCTCTTATTCTCCGGCGGATGTCATCCAATTCATCATCCGTTCGATCTTGAGCATGATGGAACATGTAAGTCTGCCCAACGCCTGCTTTCTCAGCGAGCCTCACACCCTCTGACCATGTTGAGTGCCCCCACCCGCGATAGGCCTCATACTCGTCGTCGGTGTAAGTCGCGTCATAGATCATCACATCGGCGCCCTTGGCAAAAGCCAACAGACCGTCATCAATTCTCTCATCTCCGTGTTCATGATCAAACGCGATGACAAGGGATCGACCATCATGCTCGATGCGGTACCCAACAGCGCCGCCCGGGTGATTGAGTTCGCACGTTTGAACGAGGAGACCGCCGCCGAGATCAAGCTCGTCACCGGGTTTGAAAGTGTTCAAACGACATCCCTTCAATTCGGTCATCGGCACAGGAAAGAGTGCGGGCGCCATGAGCCACGAGATAACATCGTCTAGGCCGAGCGTATCGCCCAAATGACCGGCCCAACAGCGGATGACGGCGTCATGGATGTAGGCGGGCTTGAAGAATGGCAGGCCACAGACATGATCAAGGTGGCTGTGGGTAAAGAGGAGGTCTGCTTCAAGCTCGCCTCTCGCTGCCAGTTTGCGACCCAACGGATAGGCGCCAGAGCCGCAATCGATAATCAGGCGACGGGGACCAAGCATGAGTTCAATGCAGGTCGTGTTGCCGCCATAGCGAACCGTGTCTGGCCCTGGCACAGGTAGAGAGCCGCGCACGCCCCAGAATTTTAACGTGAAGGTGGATGACACGGCTTTGCAGTCGCAAGAGGCGGGTTAAGCGGGCTGTACCGCGCGGTCGAGCTGACCTTGCACATCAGCCAGATCCCGCGTGGTCCGTTCAAGACGCGCAGCCAAGACGCGCATGATTTCAAGCGCGATATCGGGAAACTCGCGCATCAGTTTGAAGAAATGATCCTTTGATACAGTGAGCGCGTGGACCTCATCGCTTGCAAGCACGCTCGCCGTCCGCGGGACGTCACAAATGATTGCGATCTCGCCGACAATGTCATTCTTTCCCACCGTCGCGACGGTTTTCTCGCCGTCCGGCGTATTCACGACGACATCTGCCTTGCCCTCCAAGATGATGAAGGCACGATCACCAGTCTCGCCTTGGCGACACAGCGCTTCGCCGGAGCGGAACACCATGCGCTCGGATATAAAGGCCAAAAGTTTGAGCTTGGCCGCATCCACGCCCTTGAGCATTGGGACCTTCTTGAGGGCCGCGACTTCTGCTTCAATGCTCACGATTTTTCCCCTTGATACCCATTATTATTCTCTAGGCCGCCTCTTTTAAGACAACGGGAACGACGCTCTCCGGTTCGCCTTTTGCGACGACAGTGCCCTGCTCGAGTGCCACAGCATAGTCAAAATCCGGTAACATCGCAGGCGAAGAGAGTCCGACAATAAATGTTGCGTCCGGCAAGAGTTCGCGTGCGGCCGTAAGGAGCCGCCGTTCCGCGGCGGTTCCAGAACCCGTAATCACATCGTCGACCACCAGAATTTTCGGCCGGCGCATCAGCGTTCTAGCGATCGCGAGCCGCGTTTTCTGGCCCGATGAGAGGCGTGACCCGGCGACGCCGACATTAAAGCCAAGCCCAGCAAACATGATTGACGGTCTAAGCGCGTGTTCTTCGATGATCGCCGCGATTGCTTTTTCGATGAAGTCCCGCGCATTTGCGCGATCGAAACGTGGTTTTCCAAACAACAAATTGTCTTCAATGGAGAGCGCACCTGAAATCGCATCCGGGTCAAAGAAGAAGAACTCTTCGCCCGCGGCTTCGGTGAGTTTTTCCTGCACCGCAGGACGAAGTGCGACGATCGTGTTTTCCAAATCTTTGTCAATCAGACCGAGACGGTGCCGGGTTGGAATGAGCATGAAGGACAGGCCGATAAGGCGTGCTCGATCGCCTTTCACCGAACCAAGTTTTCCGGCTTTCTTGCGTGACAAGATCTCTTCAAATTCAGGGATGTCATCAGGCGCGATGAAGCTGTAGGTCGACAAGAGATCATTGTCGCCTGACAGGTCGGAGAAAAGCTCGACCATAATTTCAGCGACCTGTAGACCCATCTCGATCAATGTCGCCTCAAGGTCATGATCCTTCAAAATCTGGCGCACCGTCGGATGATTTGCGACAGTTGAGATGCCCGCGACACCGGTAACCGGAAGGCCAAAGAGGAGGTTTTCAGCAAGCGTTGCTGAATGGTTGTATTTCTTCGCATCCCAGAAATCGACATAGTCGGAGACGTCAAGCGATCCCGCCATTTCGTGGGCGAGCGCCTGCCGGGCCTTTAAAAGATTATCGGCAAATTTGGGATCGGCTTCTGCATCCAACCGCGCCTGAAGACCCATGCTGAAGATGTCATCGCCCAGACCAACCGCATCGGCAATATCGATGGCGCGTGTTCCAAGTTCCTCCATCGAACCGACGCCCGCTGCGTCCAAATCATACCAATCCGCGCGGAGGTCGAAGGCTCGCCCACCTGTCATCTCCACCTCAGATTTTCGGTAGGCAGCATCCTTATCGCTGCCGTCGAACTCCGAGACGGGCCGATGGCGAAGGCCATAGAGAATGTTTTCCCTCACCGTGCCCGTAAAGATATGCGGGTCTGCATCGACATACCCGAAATGCTGCCCCAAGAAAGATTGCGGCATGGTGTCGACGGAGACATTTGCCAGTTGGACGCGCCCAGAGGTGGGCGAAAGTAGCCCGGAGAGGAGCTGCATCAATTGCCGGCGACCACTCCCCTCACCGCCGAAGAGACCGATTGATTTGCCGATGGGGAGCTTAAGGTTGATCTCGTCCACACTTTGGCCCGCGCCCTCGCCGCCATAGGTCACGTTGGACAAGTCAAGCTCCGTCGCGTTCTCCACATCAAGAGCGGCATTCTCCGTCAACCGCTCGATCGGGTAGATATCTTCAGGATCAAACTGCTCAACGACGGAATCATATTTCACTTTGGTATCGGCGAGCTGTTGGTAGTAGCCGAGCAGTTCCTTCCACGGACCCGCCAAGTCCTTGTACGCCGCAAGGACGGCAACGAGCGCACCGAATGAGATGTCGCCTTGGATGACCAGATAGCCGCCGATTGAATAGAAAAAAAACGGCGTCAGCTGGTTCATGAAATTATTCAGGAATTTGATCGCAAACTTGCGCCTGAAAATCTCAAACCGGATTTCGAAGTTTTTCTGCAGCCGATCATTAATCTGAGCGATGTGATAGGCGTTTGTGTCGTTGGCGTGGATCTCACCGATCCCGGCGATCGTTTCGCCGACTTTGTCAGACAGGTCCCGAAGGTTCTTGACCCGCGCCTTACCGAGCGCATTCACTTTCTTTTGAAGGCGCGGAATGATGTAGCCCTGGACGGGATAGAGCGCGATTGCAGCGGCACCCAGAAGCGGATCCTGCATGAAGATGAAGGTCAAATAGACCAGAAGCGTTCCGCCCTGGAACGCGGGAAGGGCAATTGCATCGGCAATGAAACCGCCAAGCGGTTGCACCTCAGCGGTAATCATCGGGATGATTTCGCCCGAACTCACTCGCCTGAAATGCGGCAGACGAAAGCGCAAAACCCGCTCATAGAGCTCGTACCGCAAGCGCCTGAGCATGCGCTCGCCGGTCAGCCCCTTATAGATATTGAGCGTGTATTTGATGCCATTATTGATGATCACCATCGCCAAAAAGCCGAAGCAAAGCGCCAAAAGGTAAGGCACTTGCTCAAGCGGAAAGCCGAGAAGCGATTTTGGAAACGCGGTTGATCCGATCGCATCATTGATGATGCGTTTGGGCAGTTCGAGCGACAGATAGAGGATCGGGAACGAGCAAACCGTGATCAGCAAGATGATGATCTGCTGACGCTTGGAATACTGCCAGATAAAGCCAAAAAGGCTTTTGTTCATACCGTCCCCGGCCGTTTCCGGCTGCAATCCGGCCGTTACCGGCGCGGTTGACCCGTTTTTATTCGCCAACGCACTTGTGCGTAGCTTATCCCCGCAAGCCGCACCTTGGCCTTTGACGATCAGTCACGCAAGGTTTTTGAACGACGGCTTGAAAGTGTTTCCTCGACTTGAGAGTTTCGGGTATGACGGACCGTCATTCCATGGGGTGCGTTCGAGAACCAACAAGCACGATTGAAGATGTCGGCCGAGCAAACACGCATCCTCATCTATAGCCACGACACATTTGGCCTTGGTCACCTCAGACGGTGCCGTGCGATCGCTCACGCCTTGGCCGAGGGCAATTCCACAAACTCCATCCTGATTTTGTCAGGATCACCGATCATTGGGAGCTTTGACTTTCGCGCCCAGGTCGATTTCGTCCGTGTACCGGGTGTCATCAAGTTGAGGAATGGGGACTACACCTCGCTCGGCCTTCACATCGACATCGAACACACGTTGGAACTGCGCGCGGAAATCATTGAACATACGGCGCGAACGTTTCGCCCCGACATCTTCATTGTCGATAAGGAACCGCTCGGTTTACGCGGCGAGGTTGGGCAGACGCTCGACATGCTGCATGGCTTTGGCACGCGCAATATATTAGGCCTGCGCGACGTGCTCGATGCCCCTGACGTCCTCGTTGAGGAATGGGATAGGAAGCAGGCCTATTCCGCGATTGAAAGTCTCTATGATGATGTTTGGATTTACGGTCTGAATTCGATCTACGATCCGCTAACGGCACTGCCGCTGAGCGACAACGCCCGCAACAAAGTGACGTATACCGGCTATCTCCGCCGTTTTCTTCCACGCCAAGAGGTCTTTGAACCGTCAGCCTACAATGAAGATGAGCCTTTCATCCTTGTCACGCCGGGCGGCGGTGGCGATGGGATTGAGCTCGTTGATTGGGTTATGCGCGCCTACGAGACGCAATTGAGCCCGCTCTTTCCAGCGCTCATCGCACTCGGCCCCTTCATGGCAGCAGAACAGCGGCGACACTTCTTTGAGCGCGCCGAGCGCCTGCGAAATGTCCGCGTCATTCGTTTCACCCCCGATATTGAAGCGCTCATGGACCAGGCGACCGCTGTTGTCGGCATGGGCGGTTACAACACGTTCTGCGAGGTTCTATCGTTCGATAAGCCAGCACTTTTAGTACCGCGTATCGTGCCCCGTCGTGAGCAAGCCATCCGCGCCGACCGGGCCGAAGCGGCCGGTCTCATCAAGCAGCTGCCGATTGATCACTATCCCAACGTTGAACTCATGACGAACGCGCTTGCCGAATTGCCTCTGCAACCAAAGCCATCGGAAGCCGGCATCACGCACCTTCTCGATGGTCTCGATGTCATCAATGCCAAGGTGAGAAGCATCGTCGGGTCTTCAAAGACTACGCTGCGCGCGGCTAACGAATAGGGTCCAATGACGCGGATCGCGACACTGGTCAAAGGCTATCCGCGCCTGTCTGAGACCTTCATCGCTCAAGAGATCGAAGGGTTAGAAAGGCGCGGGATCGAACAACTTATCGTGTCGCTCCGGCATCCAACCGACGCATTGCGGCACCCCGTGCATGATCGCATCCAGGCGGACGTTCTCTACCTGCCGGAATATCTGAAAGACGACCCGAAGCGTGTTGCAAAAGCTCGCACATGGGCCGCATCGCAGCCCAACTATTCGCGCCTGATTGCTGTTTTCGAACGCGACTTGGCGCGGGACAAGACCGTCAATCGATGGCGCCGGCTGGGTCAGGCTCTTGTCCTTGCCCACGAACTGCCAACCGATATCACAGCGCTTTACGTCCATTATCTCCACACGCCCTGTTCAGTTGCACGCTACGCGTCGATCTTGACGGATGTACCTTTTGCCTTTTCCGCGCACGCCAAGGACATCTGGACGTCGCCCGAGTGGGAAATCCGCGAAAAAATCGCTGATGCAAAATGGGGCGTCACCTGCACGTCGACAAACGTGTCTCACCTCAATGATCTGGCTGACGTCAGAGGTAAGGTTGAGCTGGTCTACCACGGCCTCAACATCTCAGACCTTGGCGAGCCGAGGACCGAGGAACCGAATACTCCACCACTGAGGCTCGTATCGGTGGGCCGGGCGGTTGAGAAAAAGGGCTATGGCGACCTCCTCACCGCGCTCAAGAGATTGCCAAAAGACCTGGACTGGCACCTCGATCACATTGGCGGCGGTGCCATGTTGAAACGCTTGAAGACACGCGCCGAAAAAGCCGGGCTCACCGATCGCATCACATGGCACGGTTCCAAGGCGCGAGAAGACGTGATCCGCATCCTCAAAGAGAGCCACATCTTTGTTTTGCCCTCACGGATTGCGAAATCGGGCGACCGAGACGGCCTTCCGAACGTTTTGATGGAGGCGATGGCGATGCGCCTTCCCTGTATCGCGACCCGTGTTTCTGCGATCCCCGAAATCGTCAAAGACGGTGAGACGGGCCTCTTGATCGACGAGCGATCGCCGGATCAGATCGTCGATGCGATCTTAAAACTTGCCAGCGATCGCGACCGTCGCATGCAAATGGGAGAGACGGGACGGAAGGTCGTGTTGGACCACTTCTCGCCCGATCCAGGGCTTGACCGTCTCGCGGATTTGATCCGCTCCATCGCATGAAGGTGCTCTTTTATGCGCCTATGAAGCCGCCCGATCACGAGCGACCATCGGGTGATCGGCGAATGGCGCGCCAGTTCATCGCATGCCTCAAAACGCTGGGTCACGAGGTGGAACTTGCCTCCCGGTTGAGAACGTGGCGCTCGACACCAAAACCTGGTGAACTCGATGACATCCGGGACCAGTCCAGAACAGAGGTGGACCAGCTCTCGGAAACGAAGGCCGACCTTTTCATCACCTATCGGCAGTACCACAAGGCACCTGATCTCATTGGTCCAGCAGTGAGTTGGCATCTGGGCGTGCCTTACGTCATCCTCGAAGCGAGCCATGCGGAACATCGGCGCCAAGACGACTGGCAGGTGCATCTCGAAGTAGCAGAGGCGGCGCTCTTAAAAGCGCACGCAGTCGTCGCAATGCACAATGTCGACCGGCGGGGATTAGAAGCGATCATCAAACCACGCCGTCTCCACACTTTACTGCCGTTTTTGGCAGAGGTGCCGAGCGCACCTTCTAGGAAGACATCGCAACACGGCCCAATTCGCCTTGTCACCGTGGCCATGATGAGACCCGGGGATAAGACGCGCTCGTTCGAGATTTTGGCGAAGGCATGGAACCAGGTTCCGACCGCCGAATTCCACCTCACCATTGTCGGCGACGGCGAGGCGCGAACTGAAATCGAAGGCCTTTTTCCGCGTGAGAACATCCACTTTGCGGGATTTCAAACGGGCCCCGCCTTGGCAAAAATCTTAAATACCGCCGATGCATTTGTCTGGCCCGCTTGGCGCGAGGCGTACGGCATGGCGATCCTCGAAGCGATGGCTGCAGGGTTACCCGTGATTGTCGGTGATGCCGGCGGCATCCCCGATATTGTCACGGATAAAGAGACCGGTTTCTTAGTTCCCGTCGGCGACGCTAACGCGTTCGCGAACGCCATCACATCTCTGACCAAAAGGCGCGACCGGCTTGCTGATATGGGCGCAACAGCACGCGCTCACATTCTGCGCAATCACTCCGTTAATCGCGCAGAGGCCGATCTAAAGCGGATCATCGACGCCGCATTTGCTGAAGCAGGCCGGGCGGCTCCCGCATGAGGGTTTTCATCTGGGTCCAGCATCTGCGCGGCATCGGCCACATTATGCGGGCTCTAGCGATCGCGCGGGCACTCCAAAACGCGGGCGCAACGGTCCGCGTCGCGACGGGGAATACGCCGCCCGCGGTCGCAAATGCTGCGGGGATCGACGTCATCGAACTACCGCCGTGTCGCGCGTCTGACGACACCATTCAGACGCTCGTGGATGCACGCGGCGCCCCCATCAATGATACATGGTGGGAAGAGCGCGCCGATGCGCTGGCCGCGACTTTTCACGCGTTTCAGCCCGATATTCTCGTCACCGAGTGCTATCCGTTTGGCCGCCGACCGTTCCGTCGCGAGCTCCAGCCGCTCATTGACGCGATGCATACGAAGAACGGTCTGGTGGTCGCGTCTTTGAGGGACATTTTGCAGCGGGTTTCACGCCCAAAAAAAGCAAAATGGATGGTCGAACGCGCGTCAGAATTTCACAAATTCTGCGTCCATGGGCATAGGGAACTGGCAACGCTGGAAAGCGCCCTCCCAACCGAAGACGTGACGTTTGAGAACGTCATCTACACCGGATTCGTGCACGATCGCCCGCTCTCGGAAGCGACCGAGGAGAGCAGCGAAATAATCGTTTCCGTTGGTGGGGGTGCGATGGGCGAAACGCTTCTCTCGGTCGTGCCAGATGCGATCGTCGAAGCGCCGCAGGAATGGCGTTGGCGTGTTCTTCACGGTGCGCTCGCGCCAACCGACATCGTCGCTCAACTCCGCGCCATTGACCGGCAGACCGTGACGATTGAGACGGCTCGACCAGACTTTCCAGCGCTTCTCAATTCAGCCGCGTGTTCCGTCTCGCTCTGCGGATACAATACCGCGATGGATGTCCTGACTTCGGGCGTTCCCTCCGTCATGGTGCCGTTTGATGATGCCGGGCAGACAGAACAAAATCAGCGCGCATCGGCACTCGCAAAGCTTGGACGGGTCACCATGATCGAACCCGCATCTCTGACACCGGAGCGCCTTGTTGCGGCGATCAAAGACGCGAAAGAAAAGCCTATTCCGGACCTGCCGTTCCAGTTTGATGGCGCCGAGCGGACGGCGAAAATCCTCTTCGACCTCTTTGAGCGCCACCATGGCTGACGGCGACGCTGAGAAAGCAGCGCTGATCGAGCGACTTGATGATTTCTCGCCGCGGTCGATCCCCTTCTGGTGGCGCGACGACGATGCAACCACCGTCACTCCAGCGCTCGACGTCCTTCTCCAGATTCGAGCTAGACACGACGTCCCGCTCGCACTCGCCGTTATTCCGAAGCACGCGGACGAAAAACTGGCTACGTGCCTCAGCGCGGCGTCACTGGTCTCGGTGTTTCAACACGGATGGCAGCACAAGAACCACGCCAATAAAGACGCCGGTGAGCGCGCTTCAGAGTTTGGTGAGGGCCGACCGGTTGGCGATTCACTTTCCGATTTGACGTCTGGCTTCGAGACGCTCTCGCGCGCATTCCCCGGATCGTTCCTCCCCATTTTCACACCACCTTGGAACCGGATCGGAACGGCAGCAGAAAAACGCCGACGTGAAGCCGGACTGGTCGGGCTGTCCGCGTTTGGCGCGTCCAAACCCGATGCTCATCGCGTTGATGCCCATGTCGACGTTATTGATTGGAAACGCGGGAAGGTCTTTGTCGGCCGTAGACGCGGATTCCAGAAGGTAATCGACGCTATCGACACTCTGGAGCCCGGCGACGCCATCGGGCTCCTCACCCACCATTTGGATCACGACGCGGCAACAAACGCCTTCATGGATGAGCTACTCACGCTTCTCAAATCCTCAAAAACCGTCAAGTGGCCGGATCATAAAACGCTCTTCAGACTTTGAGGCGCGAGAGGAACAGCCACCAGGTGGCAGTCTTCATCTGGCTATCAAGCTTCAGCGCATCTAAACGCTCCAGCGGCTCAGCCTGCATTGCTTTATCGGTTGCATCAATCTTGCGATGGGCGCCGCTTTCTGGGCGTTTTGGGGCGTACATCGAGACAGCGATCACGCCTCCCGGGCTTAACATCGCCGCGTAGCGCGCGACTTCGGCGGCCGGGTCTTCTGGGAAGTAAAGCACTTCATTGAAAACGATCGCCGAGTAGCGCTCGTCCGACGGCGCTTCAAAGTCTTCGAGTGCCGCTTGGTGAAGCGTCACCTCGTTTCCAAGTCGCGCACGCGCCCTCTTCAATGCCTCGCCTGAGACATCGACGCCCGAGTAGCGTTTCATGCCATAGGGTTGAAGAAATCGGTGAAGCAGTCCCTCCCCGCACCCGACATCGAGCACATGATCGAGCGATCCGGATTGCATGAGCCAGGCCGCGAGTATACCGGACCGCGCCTGTTCCTTTAGACCGTCAAGAAAGTCCCAGCGACCGTCGACATATTCCGCATCCCAATGCGCTTCGAGATTGTCGCCAGCGCGCGGGTTTTTGGCATTCATTGCTTATACGGATCGGCCGCGTCGCGCAGTCCATCGCCAAGGAAGTTAAACGCGAGCACCACAATGATGACCGGGATCACCGGCGCCATCAGCCAGGGATAAACGGTGATGATGGTAATGTTCTGCGCCTCATTCAAAAGCACACCCCACGAGACAACGGGCCGCCTCAGACCGAGATCGAGGAAGGAGAGCGCCGTTTCGCCGAGGATCATCGACGGGATCGAAAGCGATGCCGACGCGATCAGGTGGCTCATAAAGCCGGGGACCAGATGTCGCCCGATCACGCGGGTTGGCTTTGCCCCCATGAGCACAGCGGCCTTGGCGTATTCTTCTTCACGAAGCGCAAGAAGCTTTGATCGGACTGCGCGGGCAAGCCCAGGCCAATCCAGAAGGCCCAATATGGCGGTGATCCCGAGATAGACGTATAGAGGCGACCAGGTGACCGGCAGTGCCGCAGAGAGCGCCATCCAGAGCGGCAATTCGGGAAGTGAGCGAAGGATCTCAATGACCCGCTGAACGATGTTGTCGACGAGGCCGCCGAAATAGCCGGCAGCACCGCCGATTACAATCCCCAACACCATCGAAATGAAGACGCCGACAAGGCCGACAGTGAGCGAGATCCGGGCGCCGTAAACGAGACCTGAGAACTGATCGCGACCTAGACGGTCCGTGCCAAGCAGAAAGAGCGTGCCGCCATCCGCTGCGCAAAAGAGACGGAAGTTTGCATCAAAAAGACCCCAGAATGAGTACTCAGACCCACTGCAGAAAAAGCGGAGCGGCTGCACCTGTGTCGGGTCTTGTTCATACTCCCATTGCAGCGTCTCGAAGTTCACCTGCGACGTGTAGCCATAGACGAACGGGCCAACGAACTCGCCCTCGTGGAAGAGGTGCAAGCCCTGCGGCGGCGCATAGAGGAAGTCGTTGTTCCGCTCGTTCGCGGTGTAAGGCGCGATCTGCTCTGCGAACGGCACACACATGTAGAAGAGGATGAGCACGACCCCCGACCAGACGGCCAGTTTGTGGCGCTTAAACTTCCACCACATGATTTGGAGTTGCGACGCCTGGTAGAACTTTTCCTGCTCCGGCGTCAGCACTTCCCGCGTCATCGGGTCGAACGGATCGGGATCCACGTAATGCGGCGTTGATGGCGTCGCTCGATCTTTAGCGATGGGCTTGTGCTCGTTCATGTCACCGCCTCACGTCCGTGCCTCAGCACCGAGCCGAATGCGCGGATCAAGGAAGGCAAGCAAGATGTCTGAGATCAACATCCCCATGAGCGTGAGGACCGCGACAAACATCAAAACAAAGCCAGCCAAGAACTGATCCTGCGATTGCAGCGCGGTGAGGAGGATCGGACCGACGGTCGGAAGATTGAGGACAACCGAGACAATCACAGACCCTGAGACAAGCGACGGAATGAGGTTGCCGATATCGGCGATGAACGGGTTGAGCGCCATCCGAAGCGGGTACTTCAAGACGAGTTTGTTTTCACCCAAGCCCTTTGCCCGCGCGGTCGTGACATATTGCTTGTGAAGCTCGTCCAGGAGGTTTGCGCGCAGCCGCCTAATCATACCGGCCGTGCCAGATGTGCCAATCACGATCGTCGGAATGATCAAGTGCGACAGCACCGATTGAACCTTCGCCCACGACCAAGGCTGGTCGATATATTGCGGGTCCATCAACCCGCCGATCGAGAGCCCGAACCACACATTCGCGTAGTAGAGCATGATGAGGCCGAGGAGGAAGTTTGGCGTCGCGAGCCCGATATAGCCGAGGAATGTAAAGCCGTAATCACCCCAGGAATATTGCCGGGTTGCCGAATAGATGCCGATGGGCAAAGCGACGATGTAAACGAAAAGGATAGTCGCAAAATTCAGGATAATGGTGAGGAGCATCGTTGGCCCGATGACCTCTTCCACTGGGCGATCGTACTCAAATGACCAACCCCAATCGCCCTGCAGCAAGCCCGAAAAGCCGTTTGGCCCGGACCAAAGGCCGAGCCAAATGAGGTAACGTTCGAAGAAGGGACGATCGAAACCGAATTCTGATCTGAGGAACTCAATGCGGTCGATGGAGGCCGATTCGCCCGTCGCCTGAAGGGCCGCGATCTGGTTGGAGAGATAGTCGCCGGGCGGCAGCTCGATGATGACGAACATCAAAAAGCTGATCACCAAGAGGGTCGGTATCATCAAAAAGATGCGCTTGATGAGATACTGACCCATATCCGCTTTTCAAGCTCCGGCGCTTAGGTGAACCGACGTCTCTATTGGACGCTTGGATCGATCCAGAATTCGTCCATGCGATGGATACCGAATTGCGCGCCCGGGTCCCAGCCGTAAATGCCTTCAAGGGGCACATTTCTGAGCTTCGGCGAGATCGCGACCGGCTGCCGGAGCTTGGACACAATCCCGATCGTCAGCATTTCACTCGCATGAATCTCCAGCATCTCCTTCCAGATGCGCTCGCGTTCGCCGTTGTCTGAAGAGACCTGCCATTTGCTGTAGAGATCCAAGAGCTGGGCTGCCACGTCCATATCTGGCGCGATCCCGTCCTTGCCGCTCGATTCATAGTGGTCGCCCCAGGCCGCCCAGGAAAGGTCAACATGGTTCGTCGGCGCCAGGTGGGCCGGGCTCATAACGGGCGTTGGGACACCGTTATTGAATCCCTCGAATATCGACATCAAGAGTTCGCCCGAATAGGCCCGCCGACGGACATTGTCGCGCTGTGACGGCTTTGGAAAAAGCGCAACGCCTGCTTCCGCCCACGTCTCTTTGATCAGTTCCAACACGTCGATGTGTTCGGCACTTTCGCCGAATGTTTCGACGATGATCTCGAGTGGCCGACCGTCAGGGAGAAGTCTAACGCCATCGGACCGGCGCTCCGTCAGGCCAAGTTGGTCAAGGATTGCATTTGCGGCACCGACATCAAAGGCCGTGTGCATATCGCGGTACATCGGGTCGAAAAGCGGGCTCGTCTCAAGCACCGTATTGTTGCTTGGCACGCCCAGGCGGAAATAGAGCGCATTATTGATCATCTTCCGATCGATGGAATGCGAAAGCGCTTTGCGGAACCGCGCGTCCTGGATCAGCTCGCGCCATACAGGGTCGGTGACATTGAGGTTCGGGTAGAGCGTGATGTGTGACGCCTTCGCGATCGGCCAAAGCGCTGTCTTGTAGCCGTGCTCGATCTCGCCCTGCTTCAGAACCGTAATGTCCGAGAATGCGAGGTTCCGGGCCTGAAGGTCGGACTCACCGGCACGGGTCTTTGCAGCCACCAAGCGCCCGTCCGTCACGCTCATGATGATGCGATCGATGTAGGGAAGCTGGCGCCCTTCGCCGTCCACCCGGTGAAAGAATGGGTTCCGGGTCATCTGAAAACGTTGGTTTGCACCCTCGTCGACAATCGCCCAAGGCTGCAGGGTCGGGAGCTCCAGATTGCGACCATTATACATGTCGTCGCGCTTGTTGTGCAGCGATGCCCAACTCCGCGCTTTGTTTTCTTCGACGAGCTTTGCGATCTCCGCCTCGTCGCCATATTTCGCGTGGAACTGCTTGAGGTAATGCGCGGGTCGATAGATGAAAGGCGGACGCGCTTTCGCAAGTTCAGTCAAGAATGACGGGTTCGGCACCGACCAGCTAAAGCGGACCGTGGTCTCGTCGATCACCTCGAAAGTCGGTTCAGCGTCGCCAACCTTCAGATATCCAGGCATGCCGGACGGGGT
Organism: Pseudomonadota bacterium; assembly: GCA_039026395.1. GTDB lineage: Bacteria > Pseudomonadota > Alphaproteobacteria > Rhizobiales > JAKSCL01 > JBCCMK01. Next base: position 44,953 of record JBCCMK010000018.1, read on the forward strand.
CAGATCTTCATTGAGGATGATATCTTCAAAATAGTAGCGGAAGTCTTCGGCCGTGAAGGGCGCGCCATCCGACCATTTGTGGCCCTCGCGTAGGTGGAACGTAAAGATGCGCCCATCTTCAACGTCCACGTCCTTCAAAATATCAGGTTGCAATTCGAAATTCTCATCGAAGCCGACGAGGCGTGCGTAGCCCCAGACATTGATAAGCCGAGAGTCCTTTGCCCGACCGACAAGCGTATTGAGATCGCCGCCGTGAACACCCGGCGTCCGGCCCTTCGCATTCATGTCGACGATGAGCGGTTCTCCAGGAACCCTTTCGGCAACCGGTGGCAAGGTCGACACATTGTGCGTGCGGTCAAGCGTTGACGTCTCGATGAGCGTCAATGCACTCGCCGTTGTCGCCCACATAACGGCGGCAAACGTGATGGCGGAACCGAGGAGGCGGTTCATACGGCTTCTCCCATGATGTCTGACAAGGCGACGGGACGGCAAACGAAATGGCCGGGCGTCACTTCTTCTAATGTTGGATGATCATTATCGGTGAGGCGGTAGGGTTTGTCCCATGCACCAGGGTCAGAGGCTCGGCTGTCGGCGAGCATGTTGAAATCGAGACGTTGGTCGAGGTCAGGTTCCGGGATCGCGGAGAGGAGCGCCTGGGTGTACGGGTGCTGCGCGTCTTCGATGACGGCTTGCTTCGGACCGACTTCAACGATCCGGCCCTTGCACATCACAGCGATGCGATCGGCGATATAATCAACGACGGCTAGATTATGGCTCACGAACAAATAGGTGAGCGACAATTCTGACTTCAGATCGCGCAGGAGGTTGAGGATTTGCGCCTGAACCGAGACGTCGAGCGCGGAAACCGGCTCATCACAGAGAAGGAAATCAGGCGACAGCGCTAAGGCGCGCGCAATTCCGATCCTCTGGCGTTGCCCACCTGAGAAGGAGTGCGGATAGCGGCGAAGCATCCGCTGATCGAGACCCACGAGCGTCATCAGATCGCGGACCCGTTCGGCACGCTCTTCCCTCGTTCCGATCTCGTGAATGATGAACGGTTCCTGGAGAATATCGTTCACCGTCATCCGTGGATTCAGTGACGAGAACGGATCCTGAAACACCATTTGCACGTCGCGGCGGAAAGCCATCAAATCGGGGCCACGCAGGCGCGAGACATCAATGAGATCCTTATCGAGGCGATAGTCGATTGCGCCGCGATCGATATCGATCGCGCGCATGATGGCTTTCGCCGTCGTCGTCTTGCCCGAACCAGATTCGCCAACCAAGCCAACGCATTCGCCGCATTTCACTGTGAGGTTGACCGCATCCATCGCTTTGATGACACGGGTTCCGCCGCCCATCCCGCCTTTGCGTTTGAGACGATAAACCTTCGAAACGTCTTTCAAATCGAGAATAGTCTCACCGGCGGGTGGCGGCTCGGTTGAATTTGCTCGGGCGCGCAGGCTTTCGCCAGCTTTTGCCTCAATCGGGCGAATGGGCTTGAGGCGTTCCTCGTCGCCCATATCAAAGCGCGGCACCGCGCCCATTAGCGCCTTCAGATAGGCATGCTGCGGCGATCTAAAGATCGTATCCGCGTCCCCCGCTTCCATGACCCGCCCGTGATACACAACGACTACATCATCGGCCATGTTCGCCACGACGCCGAAATCATGTGTGATGAGCAACACACTCATGTCGAGTTCGACTTGAATGTCCCGCATCAATTTCAGGATCTCGGCCTGGATGGTCACATCGAGCGCTGTTGTCGGTTCATCCGCGATCAGAAGCGCCGGGCGGCACATCAATGCCATCGCGATCATGGCCCGTTGGCGGAGACCTCCAGAGAGTTCGAACGGATAAATGTCTGGACCGCGTTCCGGATCGGGGAATTGCACGAGCCGAAGCATTTCAACGGTCAGCGAACGCGCCTCAGACCGGCTGACACCGCGATGAAGACGGACCACTTCACCCAATTGATCGCCAATCGTGTGAAGCGGCGAGAGGCTGGTCATCGGCTCTTGGAAAACGATGGATATGCGATCGCCACGGATCGCCTTCATGGCCTTTGATTCAGCATCGACCGTCGCAATGTCGACCGCTTGACCTCCGCTCGCCGGATCGCGAAACAGAACTTCACCGCGAGCGATGTTGGCGGACGGCGGCAACAATCCCATGATCGTCTGCGAGATCACGGTTTTGCCTGATCCAGATTCGCCAACGAGCGCAACCGTCCGGCCCTGTGGGATCGAGAACGAGACCCCGTTGACGGCACGGGTGACCCCGTCCGATCCGGAGAATTCAACAACGAGATCGTTGATGTCGATAACGTTCATCAGCCCAGCCAAGACAATTCGCGATGTTCACGGTTTCGCGATTGACCCTAGAAAAGACAATCGACGGGCTAATGACAACCACATTTCAGCGCTGCGACAGGGATGCGCATGACAATCAGCAGTGTTTGCTGCGTTTAGGCGTCCAGTTGATAAACCTGGATCGGCGCGTCGCGGCCCGGCACCTGGAATGCACTCAAGGGTGTTCGCCCAACATCATCAGGCAGAACCGCCACATTTTCGGCGCTCAATAATGCCACAAAGGCATCGTTTGGACCAACAACCTTCCCAAGCGCTTCAAGCCTCTGGGTGACGTTTACGGTGTCGCCAACGATGGTGTAGTTGATCCGCTCCCGCGTCCCGATATTGCCGACGATCGCGGGGCCGGTGTGAATACCAACGCGGACATGAACTGGCGGTTCGCCGCGTTCTTCTCTTTTGCGGTTGTCTGCTTCGAGTGCCTTTCGCATCGCAAGCGCGGATCGGCAGGCCCGGACGGCATGGTCTTCTGTCGCATCCGGTGCGCCCCAAAACGCCATCATGCCGTCGCCCATGAATTTATCGACGGTGCCGCCGGTCTCCTCGACAGCGGCACACATGATGGCGAAGTGTTCATTCAAGAAGTGCGCGGTTTCAGCCGCCGTCATATGTTCAGACAAATGCGTGAACCCGACGACATCGGTGAACATCACGGTCACTTGCCGCTCTTCGGACCGCGCCGCATCGACACCGCTCTCAACGAGGCGCTGAACGAGTGTTCGTGGCACATAGGCCGCGAAAGCTCTGAGCGCATCCACCATCCGATTGAGCGTCTGCGACGCTTCGTTGAACTCCCGAACGCGGCTGGGTTCCATCGGTTTCACATGGTCGAAATCGAGGCTCGTCACCCGGCCCGCCATCGTGTTGAGCTGAGCAAAGGGTTTACCCATCCGGCGCCCGACAACCGCTGCCAAGGCGGTTGCGAAAAGCAGAAGCATGAACCCGACAAACGCCGAGCCATAAAGCCGCTCAATCTCGCCGTCGATTGTGTCTCGTGGGTAATGGACGCCGATGACCCATGGACGGTCTGCATATTTATTGATCGATTTCCAAAGAACGAAATGATCCTCAGTGTCTAAGCTAACGTCTGAGTACCAGACCTTGTCTCCGGGCCCAAAAGCGGCGTCATCCTCTTTCGGGTCGCGGGCTGAGAACCCGCGCAGGACCGGATCGGAAAACGTCTTCACCTTGAAAATTTCATCTGGTGGCGCACGACCCGTCGCGTCCGTGGCGATCGACACGTCGTCTGGGAAATCGTTTGGACTTGGCGCCAGCTCGGGAACTGCGAGCGATGGGTGTGCGAGCACATCCTGTTGCCCGCCCAGAATAAAAGGCGTCCCCGTGATGGAGTTGCCAATTTCTTTGGTCAAAACCGAAAGTCGAGGCAATGGGACAGCCGCCACAACGTGGCCTTTGAACTCGCCATCGATGATAATTGGATGGCCGACATTGGCGTGAAGCGAACCTTGCTCATAGACGAGAGGTCCCCAGACCCCACTTCCACGCGGGTTCACCCGTGAAAAAGCCTGCTTTGCAGCTGGGTTTTCCAAAACATCCTTTCGAACGAAGCGGAACTGATCACCCTGGCGGAACGCGCCGCGACCTTCAAAGTTCTCGTCGACCACAAACAAAACGACGACCATGCGGTTTGCCGTGATCGCCCCGCGCAGCACTTGAAGGACTTGGTCATCATCGTAAAAGTCGACTTCGCCTTTGGAGATTTGGCCAGCAATCGAGGCGACTGTGATTTGCGGCGGCTCCATATAGGCTGCGATCACCCGGTCGAGCGAGTCGATCGTCTCAACAGCTCTCGCATTGAGTAGAGAATATGTGTTGCGCACATTTGCCGTGAACATCAGGGTCAAAACGAGCCCGATGCCGATCGCTGTGAGGAGACCAAACGTAATGGCAAGCAAACGCGAGAGCGGCACGTCTGACATCGGCCTACCGAAGCGTCGCTTCCGCGCCGGTGGTTGTGAAATGGTGATGTCAGCCACGGAGTTTTCTCTGCGCTATTTCATTCGCCACTGAAAGCCCGTTCATGCTCAATGCATCATCCATGTCGAAAGCCCTGGAGGGCCTGAACCTTTTTGAACGCATCAAGGAACACACTTCCGCGCCAACGATCCTCTACGACGGATCAGCCGCCGAGTTTATTCGCCAAAACACCGATCGCATATCGGGTATTATTTGCGATCCCATCGATGTGGCGATGCAAGGTGGCGAGCACAAGGCGGAAAGCACCGATATCATCGTCGCCAGCCTTGAAGATGAAGCCAATCTCGTAAGCCATCTTCGCGATCGCCATGGGTCGAGGGTTTACGGACTGGTCGGCGGCTGGGCGCTAGCACTCAGTCTTGGCCTTCAGCACCCGGACCAAATTTCGGCGTTGGATCAGACCAAAACACGTGCACCACGCCTAACCTACGCCGTCGTTTGCACGGCGCGGTCTGGCAGTTCTTGGCTCTGCAGCCTCTTGCGGTCGACCGGCATCCTCGGGGCACCCAAGGAGCATCTGCGACCGCCTGTCGTGCTGATGGCGCAGCATGAAGATGTCGTTGGTTTGGCGTTTCGGAATTGGCTCGACCACGCCCCGATCGCGTTTCAAACCGATGGAGTTTTTGGCACCAAGATCATCGACAATTTCGTCGCTGATTTCTGGCCTCACCTCACCGTCGATGCCGCACAACATGTCACTGACGCGTTGGCTGGTTTCAAGATCATTCATCTCGAGCGCACTGATAAGTGCATGCAGGCCGTGTCGGAGTATTTCGCGCGTAACACCAATATCTGGCACCTTCGGGACGGTCGATCGCCGGATGGTCATCGGGATGCGCGCGACAAGCTCGAATACAATTTCCAAGCACTGAAGACGATATTCTCGCGCTTCGTCACAAACGAAGAACGGGTCCGGTCCGCTATCGCGCGCTCGGGAAATGCATCAATTCATCTCACCTACGAGGCGCTTGAAGCTGACCCGGTTGGTGAGGTTCGACGCATCGCAGCCTTCCTCACCGGTAAGGACATGACCGAGCTTTCGGTCCACCAGGAACGCTACAAGAAGATGGCAGATCACCTGAATATCACCTTCGCTGAGCGGCTTCGCGCGGATCTCAAACGTCGCTGAACCAGCGACAATCCAGCCCAATATCGGGTCCAAACGTTAATTCTGTCGCCTACCATTGACAGGGGCGATGATTTTCGAGACGCTTCGAACAATTTCGCGGAAGAATAATTTCGCGACCAGAAATATATAGCGTCAGACGGATCTTGGGAGGAGACTATGACGAATTTGAAACCCGCATTGGCGGGTGCTGCCCTACTTGCATCGACAAGCCTTTTTGCGCTTCAGGCCAAAGCAGTTGAGATTTCGATCTCCTGCGGCGCGGTTGGGATCGAGCTTGAACTCTGTGAAACCGGCGCGAATGCGTGGGCGGAAGCGACAGGCAACACGGTCAACATTGTCTCGACACCGAACTCAACGACTGAGCGCCTGGCGCTCTATCAGCAATTGTTGGCGGCGCAAGCAAACGACATTGACGTCTTCCAGATTGACGTGATTTGGCCGGGCATACTCGGCACACACTTCCTCGATTTATCGCAATATTCCGATGGTGCGGAAGCCGACCATTTCTCAGCCATCGTTGAAAACAACACGATCGGTGGCCAACTGCTCGCAATGCCTTGGTTCACTGATGCGGGCGTGCTCTATTACCGTTCGGACCTGCTTGAAAAGCACGGCGAACAGCCGCCGACCACCTGGCAAGAGCTGACAGCGACGGCCCAGAAAGTCCAGGACGCCGAGCGCGCAGAAGGCGATGACGACATCTGGGGTTTCGTCTGGCAGGGCAAAGCGTATGAAGGCCTGACCTGCGACGCGTTAGAGTGGATCGACTCGTTCAATGGCGGCGAAATTGTCGACGCGGAAGGCAACATTACGATCAACAACCCGCAGGCTGTTGAGGCCATCGATCTCGCCGCCTCTTGGGTCGGCACGATCTCACCTCAGGGTGTCCTCAATTACGACGAAGAAGGCGCGCGCGGCGTGTTCCAGTCCGGTAATGCGGTCTTTATGCGCAACTGGCCCTATGCCTGGTCGCTTGGGAATTCCGATGATTCGCCGGTCAAAGGCAAAATCGGTGTGGTCGCACTTCCGAAAGGCGGCGACGGCGGCAAGAACACCGGCACGCTTGGCGGATGGCAGCTGGCCGTCTCCAAATATTCGGAAAACCCGGCAGAAGCCGCAGACCTGGTGATGTATCTCACCAGCCTTGATGAGCAAAAGCGCCGGGCCATTGAGGGGTCGTATAACCCGACAATCGGCGCGCTTTATGAAGATGCGGACGTCCTCGCTGCGGTACCATTCTTCGGCGACCTCTACGACACGTTTACAAACGCTGTCGCACGCCCATCCCGCGTTACCGGCGAGAATTATAACCGCGTCTCCAACGAATTCTGGAATGCGGTCCACGACACGCTATCCGGCAAGGCGGACGCGACGACAAACCTTGCCTCGCTTGAGCGAAGCCTGAAGCGCATCAAGCGCAACGGCTGGTAAGAGCAAATGGCCCCGGTTGACGACACAGCCGGGGCTGCCCCCGCGGCAAACGCGCGTGCGGGTAAGCGAATGGCGAAACGCTCTCAACTCACCGCCGACCGGATTAATTCGGCACGGCTTTTCCTTCTGCCGATGGTGGCCGTTCTCGCATTGGTTGCCGGATGGCCGCTTATCCGGACGATCTGGTTCGGCTTCACTGATGCGAGCCTTTCCAACCTTTCCGATTACTCCTTCATCGGATTTGAGAACTACTTCGCGATCTATGATGGCGAGGCATTTGGTCTCCTCGCCGACCCTGACTGGTGGAACGCGGTTTGGAACACGGTCTGGTTCACCGTCGTTTCTGTTTCTATCGAGACGGCTCTTGGCCTCATCGTCGCGCTGGTTCTGAACGCCGAGTTCAAGGGCCGATCAATCGTGCGTGCAGCGGTCCTGATTCCCTGGGCGATACCAACAATTGTCTCGGCAAAAATGTGGGGCTGGATGCTCCACGATCAGTTCGGCGTGTTGAATGACATGCTCATGGGCGTCGGGCTTATCTCGCAACCGATCGCTTGGACCGCTGACCCGTCGACTGCGATGATGGCCGTCATCATGGTGGATGTCTGGAAGACGACGCCATTCATGGCGCTCCTCATCCTGGCGGCGCTCCAAATGCTTCCGTCAGACTGCTATGAGGCCGCCAAGGTCGATGGCGTCCACCCGGTGAAAGTGTTCTTCAAGGTCACACTTCCCCTGATCCGCCCCGCGATCATGGTTGCCGTCATCTTCCGTGCGCTCGATGCGCTGCGAATTTTCGACCTGATCTACGTTTTGACCTCGAACTCGCGCGACACAATGTCGATGTCGGTCTATGCGCGCCAGCAATTGGTGGATTTCCAGGAAGTCGGCTACGGGTCGGCTGCCTCGACGCTGCTGTTCTTAATCATTGCGTTTTTGACCATCGCCACGATCACGATCGGCAAGGTGAACCTGTCGGGAGATAGCCGATGAAACGTTCACCACTCCAGGCTGTCGGGTTCTATGCGCTGGTCGTTGCGATCGTGCTCTTTGCGGTTTTCCCGTTCTATTATGCGATCCTGTCCTCGCTGGAATCGGGGTCAGCGCTCTTTGAGGTCAATTACTGGCCCGAAGAGTTCAACATCGCCAATTACACGTCGGTCTTTTCCGAGCAGCCCTTTGGGCGAAACATTTTCAATTCGATTTTCGTCGCCGTGGTCGTGGTCGCGCTCTCGCTTTTCTTAGGCGTCACGGCAGCTTACGCGCTTGGACGCGTCCAGTTCCGCGGGCGAGCGGTCCTCCTTCTCACCATTCTCGGCGTCTCCATGTTCCCGCAGGTCGCGGTGCTCTCAGGCATGTTCGAGTTGATCCGCTTCTTTGGCATCTACAATTCATTGCCCGGGCTCATCCTGTCGAACATGATCCTCACCCTACCCTTCACGGTTTGGGTGCTGACGACGTTTATGCGCGAACTACCCAAAGAACTGGAAGAGGCCGCATTCGTTGATGGCGCGACACCTTGGGTGGTCGTCTATAAGGTCTTCTTGCCGCTCATGTGGCCGGCGCTCGTCACAACGGGGCTTCTCGCCTTCATCGCCGCATGGAACGAATTTCTATTCGCGCTGACGTTCACGCTTTCCAATGATATGCGAACGGTGCCCGTCGCGATCGCACTGATTACGGGCGCGAGCCAACACGAACTGCCCTGGGGCAACATCATGGCCGCATCCGTCATCGTAACGGTGCCGTTGATTGTCCTCGTTCTCATTTTCCAACGCAAGATCGTCTCCGGCCTCACCGCTGGCGCGGTGAAAGGCTAACCGACCATGTTTGCCGCGACAAAGCCCGTCGAACCGGTGGAATTCAGACAGCTTGGTGGTGATGAGAATTGGTGGCGCGGCGGCGTGATTTACCAGATCTATCCGCGCTCGTTTCTTGACGCAGACGGAAATGGCATCGGCGATCTTCCCGGGATCACGGCGAAGCTTGATTACATTCAATCGCTCGGCGTAGACGCGATCTGGATTTCTCCCTTCTTTGTCTCGCCGATGGAAGACTTTGGCTACGACGTTGCCGATTATTGCGACGTCGATCCCATGTTTGGGACGATCGAAGACTTTGACCGCCTTCTCGATGCGGCTCACCAACGCGGCCTCCGGGTCATGGTCGACCTCGTGATCTCGCACACATCCGCGAAGCACAAATGGTTCGTCGAAAGCCGGTCGTCACGCACCAACGCCAAGGCCGATTGGTATGTCTGGGCTGAACCGAAATCGGACGGTACGCCGCCGACAAACTGGCTTTCGATCTTTGGCGGTTCGGCTTGGGAATGGGATTCCAGGCGGCGCCAATACTATTTGCACAATTTCCTGACGTCGCAGCCGGACCTCAACTTCCACAATCCGACGGTTCAGGACGTCATGCTGTCAATCGCGCGCTTCTGGTTGGAGCGCGGCGTGGACGGGTTCCGCCTCGACACTGTGAACATGTATTTCCATGACGCGGAACTGCGCGACAACCCGCCAATGGCGGAGGGGATGGCCGTTAACGGCATCCCGGAGCAGAACCCCTATTCGATGCAGGAGCCGCGCTACAACATTACGCGACCTGAAAACCACGCATTTCTTGAGCGTCTGCGCGGGTTGATGGACGAGTTTCCAGCGACTGCCTGCGTCGGCGAAGTGGGCGCTGTTACCGATATGTATAAGACCCTCGCGGACTACACGGTCGAGGGCGAGCGCCTCCACATGGCGTATTCCTTCGACTTCCTGTCACACACCTATTCGGCGGGCCATGTGCGTTCTGTGGTCGAGCGGATGGAGGCGAACCCTGGTTCCTGGCCGTCCTGGGCGTTCTCCAACCATGATGTGGAGCGCGTGATCTCGCGTTGGGGCCAAGGTGAGCATTCAGAGAAAGCGGGACCACTTCTGGTCGCACTTCTCGCGTCGCTGCGCGGCACGCCTTGCCTCTTTCAAGGCGAAGAGTTGGGACTGCCGGAGGCCGTCGTTCCCTATG
>JBCCMK010000019.1:0-52961 GCA_039026395.1 Pseudomonadota bacterium
AGCTGAAAATCTCCGCTTTTCTTGCTTCTCGTTTAGCCACCGCCGATTTGTCCGCCGCTTCCAGCTCTGCCTCAGACAATTGTTCGGTTCCACCGCCGCAGGCTTTTGCAGCCAGAACGCGTTCTTTGATCTGACGGAGCTTCTTGGCGCGGTCGGCCTGCGCCTCCCAGTCTTCCATCTGGGCTTCTGCGATCTGGTGGCTGTCGTCGAAGTGGAAGTCGACCTTCTTCTTCGATTGCGGCCCCCAATATCCGACCTTGCCAAGGTCGTAGAAGGTGCGCTGAAAGCCAGCTTTCGCGAATGCCTTTAGGCATCCAAGCAGATATTTCCGCCGATATCCCGTCCCCCGCCAGGGGTAGTGAAAGAGTGCCTTGATCATGTAAAAACGTCGATAATTGTGCATCACGCGGTCAAGCAACGTGGCCCGGTCCATCGCGTCGGGCTTCATGATTGGCGTTACAAAATTGTACTTCTCAAAATCAAAGACTTCGACCTTGTCACCGATCTCTTGGTAGAGCGGCGTGAACGGCCACGGCGTATACATGGTCCAATTCGCGAGATCGGGATTCCAGTCGCGGGCGAACTGGTAGGTCTCTTCCAGCGTCTCCTCCGTCTCGTTGTCGAGCCCAACAATGAACTGTGCTTCGGTGAAGATATCCGCCTCGCGCAGGAGCCGGATCGCCTCCTTGTTTTCCTCGACCTTCGTTTCCTTGTTGAAAAGATCGAGCTTCATTTGGGCGGCGGCTTCAGTGCCGAGCGAAATGTGGACGAGGCCAGCTTTCCGCCACAGCGGTAGAAGGTCCTTGTCGCGCTGAATGTCCGTCACACGGGTGTTGATCCCCCATTGGACCTTCTCCGGCAGACCGCGTGCAATCAGCTCCTCGCAGAACTGAATGAACTTCTTTCGGTTTATGGTCGGTTCCTCATCAGCAAGAATGAAGAAGCCCACGCCGTGGTTCTCAACCAGGTCTTCGATCTCATCGACGACCTTTTTAGGATCGCGAACGCGGTAATCCCGCCAGAACTTCCACTGCGAGCAAAATGAGCAGGTGAATGGACAGCCCCGCGCCATATTCGGGATCGCCAATTTCTTGCCGAGCGGGATGTAGACATATTTCTCCCACTCAAGAATCGACCAATCTGGTTCGATCGCATCGAGATTTTTGATCGTTGGCGCTGCTTCCGTCGCAACGATCTCATTGGCTTCACGAAAGGCGATACCCTTCACTTCGCGCCGGTCTTTAGGCCAGCGGCCTTCTGCAACGGTGGTCACCAGATTGACGAAGATCTCCTCGCCTTCACCTCGCACGATGCACTCAACTTGCGGCGCTTCCGAGAGTACCTGTTTATACATGAACGTCGCGTGGACCCCACCGAGCACCCGAACCGCCTTCGGGCAATTGTCCTTGGCGATCTGAAGGACATTCTCTGCCACATAGATCGAAGGCGTGATCGACGTGGTTCCGACAATATCCGGCTGAAGCTCGCGGAACTTCTCTGCGAGCTCTTCATCGGTGACATTATTTGTCATGGCGTCGATGAAGATGATGTCGTGATACCCGGCATTGCGGACAGCGCCGGTTAGATACGCAACCCAGGCGGGGGGCCAATTACCCGCGATTTCGGCTCCACCGGAATGGTAGTTGGGATGAACGAGAACGATGCGCATAGGGTTTCTCCTGATGCGCGGAGATTACACACTGAGTGTCAATCAAAATTGACGCATCGCAACAGGTCTGCGAATTGAACTGGCGTCGGATTTATTTTTACCAAGACAGAAATCATGGGTTCACCGATTAAAGTCGCCATCATCGGCGCGGGCCTAGTCGGGACGCGGCACATCGCGGCAATCAAGGCGGTGGACGGCGTCTCTGTTTCGGCGATTGCCGATCCATCGGACGCTGCTTCGGCTACTGCCGACGAAATCGGTGTTGCCTGCCATGGGGATTGGCGCGCGGTTCTCGATCCAGCGCCAGATGGCGTCATCGTCGCCACGCCGAACGACCTCCACGAGGCGCCAGCAATCGCCGCGCTGGAAGCCGGGGTTCCGGTTCTTCTCGAAAAGCCGATAGCGGACGCTAGCGATGCAGGGCAGCGGATCGTTGAGACGGCGGAGAGGACTGGTACGCCTCTTCTTATCGGCCATCACAGGCGACATGCACCATTTGTGCAGGCCGCCAAAGCACGGATCGATCACGGCGATCTCGGGCGGATCGTGGCTGCACACGGCTTCTTCTGGATCGGCAAGCCCGATGACTATTTTGACGTTTCGTGGCGAACAAAACCGGGCGCTGGACCCGTACTCATCAATCTCATCCACGATGTGGAGATGATGCTCTATCTCTGCGGCGACGTGTGCTCAGTCCATGCTCGCATGTCAAACGCGGTGCGCGGATATGCAGTCGAAGACACAACGACAATTCTTCTAGAATTCGCTTCTGGCGCGCTTGGAACGTTGACGGCATCGGACGCGATTGTTTCGCCGTGGAGTTGGGAATTCACCTCGGGCGAGAACCCGGCCTATCCAAAAACCGACCAAACCGCACTGATGATCGGCGGCACGAAGGGCTCGCTTTCGCTCCCGAGCGGAACCCTTTGGTCACAAGAGCGGCCGGATTGGTGGGCGCCACTCATATCGTCCAATGAGTCGTTTCCGCCAGAGGACCCGCTCATCAATCAGATCGACCATTTTACCAGAGTGATACGTGGTGAAGAACTGCCACTAGTCACCGGCAAACAGGCGCTCCGCGCGCTTCGCGTGATCGAAGCAATCATCGCGTCAGGCAAAACTAACGAAACCGTCATGATTCCGCCCGTTGCATGAGCGCGGCGACGCCCCATCTGAACCTGTAGAGGAGCGAACATGACCCACACACCATCCAGACGTTCAATCATTGTCGGCGCTGGCGCAACGGCGATGGCACTTACGCCAATCAAGGGCCCTCTTTTCTCGACGGGCGCCCGCGCATCCACAGGCCAGGGCGCGGTGATGCGAGACCGGATTACAGCGTTTTTGGTCGGGCTGGATGAAGCGTCCCGCGACGCTGTCCTCTTTGATTTCAATGATCGGCAACGCCAGGGCTGGAATTACATGCTCGGCTCCCGGCCAGCTCCCGGGTTCCGCCTTGAGCAGATGACTGACGTCCAAAAGGACGATGCGCTGGAAATCCTGCGCTCTGGTCTTTCAGATGAAGGTTTCGAAACCGCGCTTAACATCATGCTTCAGCAGGATATTTTGCGCGACGAGTGGAACAAGGGTTCAAGGGACCGCAACCGGGAACGCTTCTCTCTCATGGTCTTTGGAGAACCATCCGCCACCGAACCTTGGGCCTGGCGTTGGGAAGGCCACCACCTAACGATCACCTTCACCCTTGTCGGCGACGAGATCGTCTCGCACACGCCAAAAGCCTTTGCATCTGAGCCGAACACCGTTCCGTCGGGCCCGCACAAAGGGCTCGTCGTCCTTCCAGAGAACGAAGTGCTTGGCCGCGCGATCTTTGCGGAACAAGAGGGTGCCGCCCGGCGCCGTGCACATTTTCAAGAGCGTTCCGTCGGCAATATCACACTGACCGCCGGCCGCGAGGACCGGATCACCGGCCGCGCCGGGTTAGCGCTCGGTGAAATGCCGCAGACATCGATCGATAAGGTCCAGCGATTGATCGATCTCTACACGCTTGACCATCTAAATGGTCTGATCGGCAATCCACAGCGCTCGCGAAATGAGGCCAGCGACTTGTCCGCCGTGCACTTTGCTTTTTCAGGACGTAATGAGCCGGATGAGTCGATCTACTACCGCATTCACGGCGACACCTTCCTGATCGAGTTTGCAACGCTGAGGAACCAGCCGCAGCATCACCACACAATCGTCCATGATCTGGAGCGCAACCTCGGTCGGCACGTCATCTAACCTTCCCTTGCTGACGCGAGATCAAGGCATGACAGCACTGATGGGTTGATTTAGCCTACTCCTTGGGGAGTGGGCATGGACGCAATCGCATCAATGAGCTTTCTCGACTTTGTCGGGTTTGTCGGCGTCGGGCTCTATCTCTTCGCCTATGCCGCGCTCCAAACGGGTTTTATGCGCGGTGACGGCTACGCCTATGGCGTTGCGAACGGTCTTGGCGCAGCGTGCGTGCTTGCAAGCCTTTTTCAAACGTTCATCCTGTCCTCGGTCATCTTGCAGGTCATCTGGATTGGACTTTCCGTCTTTGGCCTGGCGCGGCTCTACTATCTGAATTCGCGGCTGAAATTCAGCCCCGACGAGCAAGCCTTTCTTGATGCTGCAATGCCGGACCTCTCTAAGATCGATGCGAGGAAGTTTCTCAATGTCGCGCTCGTCATTGACGGTGAGCCTGGCACGCAGCTAACGCATGAAGGCGAGCCGATCTCGCATCTCATCTATCTTTTGAACGGTGAAGCCGTGGTTTTTTCCGGTGGTGTGGAGGTCGCACGCATCCAGGAAGGGCACTATATCGGCGACGTCACCTACATGCTGGGGGAACCCGCGACCGCGTCGGTCGATGTAGCAAAACCCTCGCGATATCTCGCCTTTGAGGTGACGGCGCTGCGCGCTTTCCTTGAAAGGAACGCAGCCGTTAAACGGCGTTTAGAGCAGAGTGCAGCTGACAATCTGCGCAAAAAACTACCGGCGACGACGAAACCCGCTCCCTCGCAGCGGACGGCTCAAGCCGCCGAGTAAACCTCACAAGCAGATGTGGGGCAGCGTGTCGCGGTGCCGAAAAGGCTTTGCCCGGGACCCGGAAATCCCTACCTATATGACCATGTTTGACGTGCTCCGCGATAAGCAGATCAGGCTTGCCCTTACCATCCTTTTCACCCTTGCGGTGGTTTGGGGATCGGTAGCGCACGCCGCGACATCCTTTGGGCCAACGACGGATGCGCAAGGCTGGTCAGTTTGCACGTCAAACGCCACCGGCGACGAAGACATACCCGGCTACAGCCACGAGGATGCTGCCTGCGTCCTCTGCCGAAGTGATTGGGATGGCGAAACCGCACTCCCGGCTCAGGCCTCAATTACGGAAATTGCGCTCTATTCATGCGCCATTCCTGGAATTCATGCGGTTAACCCGCACGATACGCAGAAACTAAGCCAGATTAGCGCGCGCGGACCACCGCAGCGCTTCTAATTCCACTCAAGACTTCCCGTTACAAATAAGGCTGACCCGCGCGCACGAGAATGACCGCGCGCATTCGAGTCGGCTGACATCTGGAGACTAAACGATGTTTATGCGTTCACTCGCGATCTTTGCCGTTGCAACCCTCGCCCTCTCAACCGCAATCGGCGGCGCGATTGCCCATGATTACAAGGTCGGCGACCTCACGATCGACCATCCATGGACCCGTGCGACGCCGCCTGCCGCGAAGGCCGGTGGTGGCTACATGAAAATCACCAATGACGGCACCGAAACCGAGCGCCTTTTAGGCGGCAAAGCCGACTTTGCCAGTCGTGTGGAGATTCACGAAATGGCGGTCGAGGACGGCATCATGCGCATGCGCCCGCTCAATGAGGGGCTGGAAATCCCGCCGGGCGAAACCGTCGAACTGAAGCCTGGAAGCTTCCACATCATGTTCATGGGGCTGACGGAACCGCTGGTCGAAGGCGAGACCCGCACCATTTCGATCTCGTTTGAGCAAGCAGGCGATGTGAACATGGACTTCCCCGTCGAGGCCATGGGCACAACGATGGACCGTGACCATGGCGACGGTGCAATGAAGATGGATCACAGCGACCACGGCGACCACAGCGGCCATGATCATAGCGGTCACTCTCACTCAACGAAGACGAATTAAATCATGCACTTAAACGGCCCTGGGCGAACCCCCGGGGCCTTTTACTCCGTCAGAGCCAGTCGCGACCGTACCGCACATAGAGCACGATGCCTGTCACCAAAGCGCCGGATAGAAGGTAGAGCGCAGACGCCCAAAGCCCGAAGCTCGCCGTCAGCGCTATGCCGACCAATGGTGCGAACGCCGCGCCGACAATCCAAGAGAGATTGGTGGAGATCGCAGCGCCGGAATAGCGGTATTCAGGTGCAAAACGCGTGGGCGCAATCGCGCTCGACTGACCGTGGGCTAGGCCCAGTAGGATGAAGCCCAGGATGATGAAAATCGCCGGGAATGTGTAGAGCGTCGGAAGCGTTAGGCACAGAATGGGCATCAACGCCGTACAGGCGCCGAGCACGCGAGGGCGACCGAACCTATCTGACAAAATGCCGGACGCGATCACCGATACGACGGAAAGTGCGCCGCCTGCCAACTGAATGAGCAGGATCGTTGAAACCTCTTGCGTGCCGTAGAGGACCACATAGGCAAGCGGGAAAACCGTCACCATGTGAAAGAGCGCGTAGCTCGCAAGCGGCATCAAAGTCGAAATCAGGATCGGGCGCCACTGGTTCTTAAAGAGCGCTAGGAGCGGTGCTGACTGCACCGCGATGCGATCAGCGCCAAAGTCTGCGGTCAGCAGTCGTAGCCGCGCAAAGAGCGATACGACATTGACCGCCATCACGCCGAAGAATGCGAATCGCCAACCGAAATTGATGAATTCCTCAGGCGTGAGAAAGCCGGTGAAGACGTAAAAGAGCGATCCGGCGACGCAAAAGCCGATGGGCCCGCCAAGCTGCGGCACCATGCCATAAAGGCCTTTTCGTCCGTCGGGCGCGGCGTTCTGGAGCTGTAGGGTTATCCCATCCCACGCGCCTCCGAGCCCAAGGCCCTGGGCAATCCGAAGCCCAACGAGCAATGCAGGCGCCGCCCAGCCGATTGATTCGTAACCGGGCAAAAGACCGATCGCGACGGTCGACGTGCCGAAAATCATGAGCGCGATCGATATCTTGCCCGCTTGGCCAATCCTGGCCTGCACCCGACGACCGATAATGCTGGCCACCGGCCTCGCCAGAAACGCGAGCGAGAAAACCCCGAATGACAGAAGCATGCCCGAAACCGGGTCGACCATCGGGAAAAACAGCTGCGGAAACACGATGGCCGAAGCGATCGCGTAAACGAAAAAGCCGAAATAGTCGGTGACACGGGCCATGATGACCGTGGTCACAACCTCATCGATCGTGACCCGCTGCATGCGACCAGTGTTTTCGACGGTGGTATCCGACATCAGCTTTAAGCCCTTCAGGTTCGCGCGATTATCAGCAAAACGAACGCGAAAACTACGCCGACCAAGGTATGGCCCATCCTTTTAGCTGCCTGTCATCCTGCATGGCTTTTGGAGCTTCGTCGTACGCATCAGCACCAACTGCCATCGCCAATCCTGTTTGCTACCCTCAAGAAAACGATCCGGCGCGAGGCTCAATCGCACGCGACTCGGGTTTTGGCTCAGACACGGTAGGCCGATGACCTTCGTACGAACATGTCTGTTGGTGGCAGCCGGGCTTCTTCTTGCCGGTTGTGAATGGGTCGTCATGAGCCCGTCCGGGGATATCGCCCGCCAACAGGCCGATTTGATCATATATTCGACGATCCTGATGCTGATCATCATCCTGCCGGTGATCGGGCTGACCTTCTTCTTCGCGTGGCGCTACCGTGAGAGCAACAAGCGGGCGACCTACGAGCCAGACTGGGATCACTCGATCAGTCTTGAAATCGTGGTCTGGTCGGTTCCGCTTGCGATCATCATCTGCCTCGCTGGTCTGACCTGGGTCGCCACCCACCGGCTAAACCCCTACGACCCCGTCCGCCGTATCTCGCTTGAGCAACCTGTCGATCCAGATGTTGAGCCGCTCATCGTCCAGGTCGTGGCGATGGATTGGAAATGGGTCTTTATCTACCCCGAACAGGGCATCGCGACGATCAATGAGGCGGCGGCCATTGTAGATCGGCCGATCGAGTTTCAACTCACCTCCGACACGGTGATGAACTCATTCTACATCCCAGCGCTTGCGGGTCAGATCTACGCGATGGCCGGCATGCAGACCGAACTGAACGCGGTGATCAATGAGGCGGGCACCTATAAGGGCATCTCAGCCCATTATAACGGCTACGGCTTCAACGAAATGAACTTCGATTTTCTCGGGCTTGATCAGGCCGGGTTCGATGCGTGGGTTGAAACCGTCAAAGGGTCATCGGAAGGCTTCGATCAAGACGTTTACGTCGAACTTCAGGTGCCAAGCATCGGCAATCCGAAAGCGTATTACGGCACGGTTCGCGACGGGATCTGGGACCGTATCGTCAACATGTGCGTGAACCCGCTCGATCTCTGTCGCGACGACATGATGATGGTCGACGCGCTTGGCGGCGGCGGGCTTGAGGGCCTTATCGATCGCGAACTGTTCCGCGGCATCTGTTCGGTCGATGACCCGGGCGCACTCCTGGCCCTCATCAAACCCGAACTTCAGAACCGCGCGCGTGAACTCCTTGATGAGGTGGACCATTCCCGCGCCCGATCACGCGAAAACGAAAAAGCACAGCCGCTCTAAGGACGACGAACAATTATGGCATCTCCCGGATACGGATACCGCGTCGTTAGTGAAGTCGATCCCCTTTTGGGTAAGCTGACGCTTGGCGCGTTCCCGTTCTACGATCCGATCATTCTTGGAACCTTCATCGTGGTCGTGATCGTCGGCACCGGAGTGGTGGCCGCCCTCACCTACTATAAGCTCTGGGGCTATCTCTGGAACGAGTGGTTCACCTCCGTCGACCACAAGAAGATCGGGATCATGTACATGGTCCTCGGACTTGTCATGCTGGTTCGGGGCTTTGCCGACGCGATCCTGATGCGACTCCACCAGGCGATGGCATCGTCCGGCGGTGAGGGTTACCTGAGCCCGCACCACTACGATCAGATCTTCACCGCTCACGGCACGATTATGATCTTTTTCGTGGCGATGCCGTTCGTCACGGGCTTCATGAACTATGTCATGCCGCTCCAGATCGGCGCGCGCGACGTCGCGTTTCCGTTCCTGAACAATTTGAGCTTCTGGCTGACGACATCGGGCGCTGTTCTGGTGATGATCTCGCTCTTTGTCGGCGAGTTCGCGGCAACCGGTTGGCTTGCCTATCCACCGCTCTCCAACGGGGAATTCAGTCCAGGCGTCGGGGTCGACTACTATCTGTGGTCGTTGAATATCGCGGGTATCGGGACGACACTTTCCGGCATCAACCTCATCGTGACGCTCGTCAAAATGCGCGCGCCTGGCATGACGTGGATGAAGCTCCCGGTTTTTTGCTGGTCGGCGCTCTGCACCAACATTCTGATCGTCGCGACCTTCCCGGTTCTGAGCGCCACGCTCGCGCTCCTGACGATGGATCGTTATCTCGACACAACGTTCTTCAGTGCCGAGCTCGGCGGCAATCCGATGATGTATGTGAACCTCATCTGGATATGGGGGCACCCGGAGGTCTACATCCTGATCCTGCCGATTTTCGGGATCTATTCCGAGGTCGTGCCGACCTTCACGGGTAAAAGGCTCTTCGGCTACACATCGATGGTCTACGCGACCGTCGTGATCATGATCCTCTCCTATATCGTGTGGCTGCACCATTTCTTCACCATGGGCGCGGGCGCGAGCGTGAACTCGTTTTTCGGGATCACGACGATGATCATATCGATCCCGACAGGCGCGAAGATCTTCAACTGGCTCTTCACCATGTATAAGGGCCGGATAAAATACGAAGAGCCGATGATGTGGACCGTGGCCTTCATGGTCACCTTCGTGATCGGCGGCATGACGGGCGTGCTGCTCGCCGTACCCCCCGCGGACTATGTGCTTCACAATTCGCTCTTTCTGGTCGCCCATTTCCACAACGCGATCATAGGTGGCGTCGTCTTCGGGCTCTTTGCAGGGATCGTCTACTGGTGGCCAAAGGCGTTCGGCTTCCGGCTCGCGCCGTTCTGGGGCAAGGTCAGCTTCTGGTGCTGGGTCTCAGGCTTCTGGCTCGCCTTCATGCCGCTCTATGTGCTCGGCCTCATGGGCGTCACGCGCAGGCTCAGCCAATTCGAAGACACAGCCTATTCGGCATATTTCATCATGGCGCTGATCGGCGCGCTACTGGTCGCCTGCGGAATCGTCGCGTTCCTCGTTCAGATCTTCGTTTCGATCCTCAACCGGGAGAAACTGCGCGACACAACAGGCGATATTTGGAACGGTCGAACGCTTGAATGGGCAACGTCCTCGCCGCCGCCCGCCTACAATTTTGCCTTCACGCCGCGCGTCTATGAACTCGACGCCTGGCACCATATGAAGGAAAACGGCTACGAGCCGCCAAAGGACGGTTTCGTTCCGATCCACATGCCGAAATACACCTCAAGCGGTGTCGTCATCGCGGCGATCCTCACTGTCTTCGGCTTTGCCATGGTGTGGAACATCTGGTGGCTGGCGGCCGCGAGCTTCGTGATGTCGCTCGTCTACTCGATCGGGCACACCTTCAACTATGATCGGGACTACCACATCCCAGCAAGCGAAGTGCACGAGACTGAAACCGCGCGCCTGAAGGGCAGTGGTTCAACACTCGCTGCTGAACCTGCGGAATAGGCTGAGGGCGGATCAAGACCATGGACGGAAACGCCCCCCTCGTTTTTTACGAACGCGAAGACCCGGATCACGCGGAGCACCACCACGAAACCGGCACGATGCTCGGCTTCTGGATCTACCTGATGAGCGATTGCCTCATCTTCGGCGTGCTCTTTGCGGTCTATGCGGTGATCGGCCAGAATTACGCAGCCGGTCCAGCACCTGCCGATTTGTTCGAGATCGACAAGATCGCAATCGCGACAGCTGCCCTTCTCATCTCGTCAATCACGTATGGTTTTGCCGTCATTCAGATGGAGGCGAAGAACCTCAACGGCCTGATGATGTGGCTTGGGGTGACTGGCGTTTTCGGCCTCGCCTTTTTGGGGCTCGAAGTCCTTGAGTTCGAACACCTCTGGCACCTCGGCGCGACGCCAATGGCGAGCGGTTTCCTCTCCGCCTTCTGGACACTCGTTGGGACCCACGGCCTCCACGTCACCGGCGGCGTCATCTGGTTGGTCATTCTCCTGGTACAGCTCCGCATGCACGGGCTGACGGAAGAAAACAAGCGGCGCGTCATGTGCCTCAGCCTGTTTTGGCACTTCCTCGATCTCATCTGGATCGGCGTCTTCTCCTTCGTTTATCTCACCGGAGTGGTCATATGAGAGACGACACGACCGCAATTCCGATCGATGGCGGTGGCGATCATGACCACGACGACCATGGCGGCCACGCGACATACAAAGCCTACCTAACGGGCTTTGCGCTATCGGTGATCCTCACCGTCATCCCGTTTTGGATGGTGATGGGAAAGCCGGTCGACAACACGGCGATTATTCTCGCCGTGATTTTCGTGCTCGGCGCGATCCAAATCGTCGTGCACGTTGTCTATTTCCTGCACGTCAACATCAAGGTTGAACAGGGCTGGCAGGCGATGTCTCTGGGCTTTACGTTCATTCTGCTGGTGATCGTTCTCGCTGGGTCGATCTGGGTCATGTTCCACCTCGATGAAAACATGATGCCGGCCCACGATCAGATCGAGCGCGCACGAAGTCTGCCGTGAGTGCAGAACGAACCCTGCGGCGGCCGCTTTGGTTCGATCTGACCATCCTGGCTCTGGCAGGCGTCATTTTTCTTGGCTTTCTGAGCCTGGGCAATTGGCAGTTGCGCCGTCTCGCCTGGAAGGTCGATCTCATCGAAGCCGTTGAGACACGGGCTTTTGGAGCGCCAATCGCAGCGCCGCGCGGTGAGGTGCGCCGCGACACCCACGCTTATCTACGGATCACCGCAACTGGAAAATACCTCCATGGCGAAACCCGACGCGTGAAGGCGTCAACCGAACTGGGGCTCGGCTATTGGCTCATGACGCCGCTTCAAACGAGCGATTGGGTCATCTGGGTCAATCGCGGTTTTATCCCAGCCGGTCTAGCGCCAAGCGAATGGCAGCAACCTGAAGGGGTTCAAACCGTGGACGGCCTTCTTCGTGTAACGGAGCCAGACGGAACGTTTCTCGAAAAAAACGACCCGGACAGAAATCGATGGTTTTCGCGCGACGTTGGGGCGCTATCCGAGGGTGCTTCGCTGTCTTCAGCTTCCGCGCCTTATTTCATCGATGCGGAGGATGTCGCAGGTCCAAGCGCCTGGCCACGAGGCGGGTTAACGGTCGTCAACTTCAGAAACCCGCACCTCTCTTATGCCCTCACCTGGTATGCGATGGCCGGGCTTTTTCTGCTCGCGATGGCGTTCGTGGTCTGGGGGCGACTCAAACCAAACGGCGTGAAGGCCGCGGGTTTAAGCGAGGTGCGTTGAAACCCACGCGTAGGTCAGTGAAGCGCGCTTGCCGCCTTTCGAAATGCAGCTCGTGTGGCATCCAAATCATCCTCAGAGATCGCAAGCGACGGATAGAGTTTACCGGCTGACTTGAACACACCCTCACGTCTGACTACGTCGTTCCACATGGCGCTGCGCTCGGGCCATGTATGCTTTGCACTTCGGTAGTCGATGCATTCAATCTCGGTGAAATAAACGTCGAAGAGCGTCGGATCACCGCAAACATAGTGCGGGATTCCCGCATCATTCAGCGTTTCTGTGTGCATATCCATCAGTGATTGACCGATTTCGCGCAATTTCTCGTACTGTCCGGGACGTCGCAGGACCTCCATGGTTTTGAGACCCGCGACCGACGCGACCGGATTTCCAGATAGTGTGCCGAGTTGCATGAGCCACTTTTCAGCCCCCACAATGGCCTTGTCGAAATGCTTCATGATCTCAGCACTTGCCCCAAGTGCCGCGAGCGGAAAACCGCCACCGATGATTTTGCCAAGCGTACAAATATCCGGCACGACGCCATAACGCTCCTGCGCGCCGCCATAGGCTAGCCGAAATCCGGTGACGATCTCATCGAAGATAAGGAGCGCGCCGTGCCGGTCGCACAGATCACGAAGTCCCGCGAGAAAACCATCTTTCGGCGGGATAATCCGTTGCAGTGGCTCAACAATGATCGCAGCGATATCGCGATGCTCAGCCATGAGCGAAGCGACCGCCTCCAGATCATTGAACGGCGCGATAACCATCTGATCCGCGACCTCATCTGGAATTCCGGCACTGTCTGGGACGGCTTGCGGAAAATTCACCTGAACGGACGGCGCAAGGCTCATTTGCGCCTCGGCGCACATTCCGTGATAGCCGCCCTCGAACTTGAGGATCTTTGAACGCCCCGTGTAGGCGCGGGCAAGCCGCATGGCATACATGTCCGCCTCACCGCCGGATGTGACAAACCGCACCTGCTCGCAACAGGCTACCGCCTGGCAGATAGCCTCGGCGAGTTCGATACCCTTGGAATTATTTGCAAAAAACGTCATCCCGAGCGGAAGCTGCTCAAAAACCGCTTCCATCACTTCCGGATGGCCATGGCCGAGAAGCATCGGACCGGAACCAATGAGGTAATCGATGTACTCTTTTCCGTCCTCGTCCCAGACGTGGCTCCCCTCACCGCGGGCGATGACGATGCCCGGATCGAAGTTTCCAAATCCCGCGGCTGGCAGGACCTGATGCGCGCGATCAATCCATTCGTTCTGGGTGTGGATCTTATTCATAGCTAATCCAATACAAGGTCCGGGGGTCCGAGAAGATCGAGATCGGGCGAAACGCCCAAGCCCGGCGCATCTGACGGTGCGATCCGTCCGTTTTCCCGCTTCGGTGCGTTGGGATCGAGGCGAGGCGCCACATAGCCTGAAAGATCACACACATTGAGCACGCGTTTTGGCTCCGTGGCTGCAGCAAGGTGAAGCGACGCGGCTGTGGCGATATCGCTTCCCCACGTGTCTTCGATGCACATCATAGGCCCGAGATAGAGACATAAATCACGCGCCCGCCTCAAGGCCGAAAGACCGCCAAACTTTGAGAGTTTCAAGGCGACGGCATCAAGTATGCCCAGGCTGTGCGCCTCTATTAGCGTCGATGTGTCATGCGCCAATTCATCGAGTTTCATGGGCAGACCGGTCGAGCGCCGGACGGAGGCGCATTCGGTCAGCGTCGCGCACGGTTGCTCGATCATGACATCGAGGTGCGCGACCGCACGGGCGACCCGGGTTGCATCGAGCTGCGTTGCGCCACAATTCCAGTCCCCATAAACGATAGGTCCTGGCCCAACGGCTTCGCGTACAAGCGTCAGCCGCGCCACATCGGCCTCCCAATTGTCATCGGCGCCGAGTTTCGCCTGGAACTGCGAGATGCCGCTGCTTTGGGCCTCTTTGGCAATCCGCGCCATGTCGTGCGGATCGATGCACGTGATCGAATGGTAGAGCGGCAAGTCCTTCGTCCGCCGCCCACCCAGAAGCGCGTAAAGCGGTAAGTCTGCTGCCTTTCCCGACAGATCCCACAGTGCAAGATCGACGATTGATTTCGCGTAGCGATGGTCAGGGAGATGGCTATCGAGCCTCGCGATGACAGCTTCCGGACCAATAGGGTCCAGACCGATTAAAATCGGCGCGAGCTCCTCCAACGCAGGCGCCACACCGCGCGCATAGGCAGGCAGATAATGCGGGATGGGGCAAACCTCGCCCCAGCCGACATGAGGCGTATCAGTCTCAATCTTGAGGACAACAGTTTCGATCGTGGCGCATGTTTTGCCCGCAGCCATGTAATAGGTCTCATGGCTGGTGAGCGGGACGTGCCAAAGCGAGAGCCGGGTGATCCTCATCGGTAGACCGCCACCGGATCGCCAAGCACAGCCTCATCCGGGTGAACACCGAGACCCGGCTCTTCCGGCAGCTGGAGGCACCCGTCTCGGTTTCGTGGGCCCCTGCCACCTGCAATCTCCGCTGTGATCATATCCTGACAGGCCCAAACGCCGAGCAGATTGTGATCCGGGATTGTCGCCGCGAGGTGCAGGGCTTCAGTGTCCGCAAGGACTGAGCCGCCAGTTGCCATGACGAACATGTCGATGCCGTGAACGAGCGCGACGTCCCGCAACCGCGCGGCTTTCGTGAGTCCTCCGACACGGTTCAGCTTGATGCCAAAGACCTCGGCTAAGCCATCGCGCGCTATCCGTGTCGCGTTCTGAAGGGTAACAAGGCTCTCATCGACGCTGACAGGTGCCGGATGGAGGGCTCGAATGGCCGCAATGTCGTCGAGCGTCTCACCGGGCTGCTCAAACATCGCGCCGAGATCGGCAGTAGCCGTCATTACGCGCAACGCCTGCTGACGGGTCCAGGCGCGATTGACATCATAGAGCATCCGCTCGCCTGGCCGACGGATCGCCTCGATATGGCGGATGCGTTCGATGTCCTCGTCGACATCTCCGCCAACCTTAACCGAGTGCACGAAATAACCCCGCGCGCGGTAGCCCTCGATGACGGCTTCCAAGTCTTCTGCTGATTTTGCACCGACCGAGGACGCGATTGGGGCGGGTGTCCGTGACCCACCGCCGAGCAAGTCGGCAATGGTCAGGCCCGCTGCTTGGCCAGCAATGTCCCAACACGCCATGTCGATCGGCGATTTCGCATAGAGATGCCCGGGCAGTTGCAAATCCATGGCCCGTTCGACGTTGATAACGAGGCGCGGGTCCTGCCCTAAGACTGCGGGATGAAGCGTCTCGATCCCCGCTCGAATGCCGGGTCCATGCGCAGGCACATATGTATGCCCCCACGGCGTACCTTCGCCCCATCCGATGAGCCCACCATCGGTCTCAAGTTTCACGAGCGTGGCGTCAAGCGTCTCGAATTTGAGCCGCCCACCCGACAGCCAATAGGGCGAAGCAAGCGGAAGATCGACCTGATAAACGCTGATGCTAGTGATCTTCATGGGTAGATCGCCACCGGTTC
Source organism: Pseudomonadota bacterium (assembly GCA_039026395.1). Lineage (GTDB taxonomy): Bacteria > Pseudomonadota > Alphaproteobacteria > Rhizobiales > JAKSCL01 > JBCCMK01. Next base: position 15,803 of record JBCCMK010000019.1, read on the forward strand.
ACCGAGGCTCTCAAAGTCCGGCGCTACGCCCGATCCCGGTGTATCACTCGCGTAGAGACGGCCATCCGAAACGGTCGGGCCACCAATCCCGGTGGATCGCGTGTTATAGTTCATCAGGTCCGTGGTATTTTTCAGGTACTCGGCTGGTGTGGACGCAGCAAAATGCGCAACGGCGGCGGTGGTGATTTCACCGCCCCATGTGTCCTCACTCACCACGGGGATCCGGTTATCGACGAAATAGTCCCTGACCCGGCGAGCCTTTGAGAGCCCACCGAGATTGGAAATCTTCAGGCAGACGATATCAGCCCCACGATCCGCGACGATTTGAGTGGCCGCTTGAATATCCGTCACGCATTCGTCGAGCTTCATGGGTTGCTCAGCGACCCGACGAACTTGCTGGCATTCTGCGTAGCTTTTGCAGGGTTGTTCGAGAATGTAGTCGAAATCGCGCGTGGCCCGCGCAACACGGATGGCGTTATCGACCCGCCAACCCTGGTTCGCGTCGGCCATCGCGTCTTCGCCTGGCTTCAAGAGAGGTGCGATCGCTGCGATACGCTCAATGTCGCTTGTCCAGTCGCCGCCAACCTTGATCTGAAATTGGCGGTACCCAGCGGCGCGGTAGCCCTCCATCTCAGCAACGGTCTCATCTGTCGGCTTTTGCGGAGCGACCCGATAGAGCGGCGCGCCATCGGTCAGTTTTCCACCCAAGAGCATCCAAACCGGCTGGTCACAGGCCTTCCCAAGAATATCCCAGAACGCCGCGTCGAAAGGGGCCTTCGCGTAGCCATGCCCTTGGACCGCGTGATCCATGACCTGTTCGAGGTAAGCGACCTGCCGCGGATCTTCGCCAAGGAGTTTTGGGGCGATGATCCTGGCGAGCGCCTCCACGCCTTCGGAGTGCGCGACCATGTAATTTTCGCCGCAAGGGGTGAACTCACCGCACCCCTGGAACCCAGCGTCGGTATCGATGACGACCACCGAAGCGATCGCGGTTTCAATGGCGTTGCCCGCACCCCAAACGTAAGCGCCACCCACGTAGGGCAGCGCCGTTTTGTAGATGCGAATGCCCGTGATCTTCACGGCACCACGACAATGTTTCCGGTGTGTTTTTTTTCGACGAACGCGGCCTGCGCGGCGTGGATTTCAGACAGCGGATAGGTGGCAGCGAGAAGCGGCTTAATCTCTTCGCGCTCAATGTACCCGACGAGATCATCATAGACATTGAGCGGCAGGACTGTCGATCCCGTGAACGTTAGATCACGCAGATAGAACGTCCGAAGGTCGAGCGACACGAGAGGGCCGGCAATCGCGCCTGAACAGGTGTAGCGCCCGCCACGATCGAGAACGTCGATCAAAGTCGCGAAATAGTCCCCGCCGACGATATCTGCGACCACCGTCACACTGTCCTGGCCGATTGCGTCCTTCAGTGCGGAGCGGAGGTTTCGCGGGGACCGCGGGAGGAGTGCGGCAGGGTTCAGTTTCGCGATTTCGCCGTGCTTTGCCTCGCTTGCCAAGGCAACAACCTGCGCGCCGCGGCGATTGGCAAGTTGAATGAGAGCCGACCCGACGCCCCCCGATGCGCCGGTTACGAGGACAGTGTCTCCCTCGACGACGTTTGCCCGAGAGAGCATACCCTCTGCTGTTGATGAGGAACAGGAGAAGGTCGCGAGTTCAGCGTCACTCAACTCGGAATTGATGGGTTTGACGTTTCGATGGTCGACCACGGTGTATTCGGCAAAGCCGCCATCGCACTCAGAGCCGAAATAGCCCGTTTTGTTCTTGTTGAGGGGGTCATTCCAGTCCCGCAACCAACAATCGATCATGACGCGTTTACCGATCAGGCTCGAATCGACGTCAGAGCCAACGGCAATGACCTCACCGACGGCATCGGCGCCTTGGATTCGGGGAAACTGGATCGGCGCGCCACCCCAAGATGGATCATCACCGCCGACATCGTCATAGCCACCGCCATCCGTCGCCTCGGTGACCGTTTTCGAGTACCACCCAGAGCGCGTGTTAATGTCGGTGTTGTTCATCCCGCAGGCGCCGACTTTGATCAGGACTTCGTTTGATGCAGGCGAAGGCGTTGGCCAATCCTCACGATAATGCAGGACCTCGGGTCCCCCATGAGCGGTGAGAACCACCGCTTTCATGGTCGCAGGAATCGTCATTGCGCTGCCTCTGCCGTCACATCTGTGCGCGGAAGGACACTTTGCGGATCGTAAGCGGGTTCTGCCAGGACGCGGGCGGCTCGCGGCTCTCCAGCGATCACCACCTCGAGAGATGTGCCAGCACTTGCCGCGTGCGGCTTGATGTAGGCAAAGGCTAGAATTTTGCCGACCGAGTGGCCAAACGCCACGGATGCCGTCGATCCTACGACAGCCCCGTCAAGGAGAACGGCTTCGCCGCCGTGACCGTCATTGACACCGTCAGGCTCAATTTCCAGGTAGGCGCAAATCCAAGGAAGATCGCTAGTGTTCGCAAGGCTCGCCTCCTTGCCGAGATAGCCTTTGTCGGTGCGAACAAACCGCATGACATCAGCTTCCGACAGCGTCACCTCATTGGTGAGTTCTCCGGCGCCTTTAAAGCCCTTCTCCATGCGCATCACGTTCATCGCGAACGAGCCATAGTCGGAAATGCCGTAGGCTTGGCCGGCATCACAAAGCGCTTGATACACGTCGAGACAGGCCGCATTCGGCATGTGGATTTCCCAGCCGAGTTCGCCCGCATAAGACATCCGAAATGCCCAAACACTGTGCCCCGCGATCTCGATCTCTTGCGCGGAAAGCCACCGAAATGACGCATTGTCGAGCGGTGCTGTCGTACAGGTCGAGAGCACGTGACGGGCGAACGGTCCGTTCAGCGCGAGCGCTGACCAATCTGAGGACAGTGCTGTGATCTTGACATCTGCATCACCGCGATTGCTCTGAAGGTGGTCGAGCAAACGCTGCTCAAAGAATGCAGCGCAAACGAGATAAAAGCGGTCTTCTGCGAACCGAACAATCGTCGTTTCAAGCTCAATGCGTCCGCGCCGATTGAGCATGTGCGTCAGCGTAATTGACCCAGTCTTTTGTGGCATCCGGTTCGCCGTCAATCGATCGAGCAACGTGTAAGCGTCCGCGCCGCTCACCTCGACTTTCGTAAAAGCCGTCACGTCCATGACGCCGACACGCTCGCGGACCGCCCTCACCTCTTCGCCGACGATGTCGTGCACAGCGTTTCTGCGGAAAGAGTAGTGGTCCGTTTGCTCAACGCCGCCTCGCGCGAACCATCGCGGGCGCTCAAAGCCGAAGACCTCTTCGTGCACCGCGCCCTTAGCTTTCAAAACGTCATGGAGCGGTGACGGCTTTATCGGTCGCCCAGCCAGCCTATTAAAGTGCGGGAACGGGATCTCGTGACGGAGGCAGTAGTCCTCCTTGGCCTTGACCACTTGCCATTCTTTCGTCGCGTAGGAGCCAAAGCGCCGGGGATCGTATTCGCGCATCGAAATGTCGGCGGCACCATGAACCATCCAACGGGCCAACTCGCGGGTGAGACCCGGCCCCCAGCCAATGCCGATTTGTGTCCCGCAGCAGCACCAATAATTCTTCACGCCAGGTGCCGGACCGATCAGCGGATTACCGTCCGGGGGGTGCGAAATCGCGCCATGCACCTCACGTTTGATCCCGAGTTCCGCGAAAATCGGCATGCGGTTGAGGCTCTCTTCAAGCCACGGCATGACGCGGTCATAGTCCGGATCGAAGAGTTCGTTCTCTGCGTCCCAGGGGCAATGATCCTCCCAAACCGTGTTGGGATTTTCCTTTTCATAGATGCCAATCAGCCCGCGTTTTTGTTCCATCCGGATGTAGCCGGAGACCTTTTTATCGTCGCGGATAACCGGAAGCTCGGTCTCCAGGTCCTGGAACTCGGGAACGGGCTCGGTGACAAAGTAATGGTGCGTCATCGACGTCATGGGGAGTTGGAGTCCCGACCACTCACCCATTTGGCGGGCGTATGTGCCACCCGCATTGACCACATGCTCGCAGCGGATTTGGCCTTGCTCGGTGTCGACCAGCCACTCGCCATTCTCGGCCTGAATAATATTGGTCGCGCGGCAATGTCGAATGATGCGAACGCCTTTTGCTCGCGCGCCCGCAGCCATCGCCATCGTCACATTTGTTGGATCAACATGACCATCATCCGGCGTATGAAGCGCGCCGATCACACCGTCCAAATTGTAAAATGGGTGAAGCGCAGCGATCCGGTCTGGGCCAACGAGTTCAATATTGAAGCCAAGAGACCGGCCAACAGAGAGCGTATGCCGGAGCCAATCCATTTCGTCGTCGGTGTAGGCGAGCCGGAACGACCCGCATCCGTGCCAGGTGACCGGCTGTCCGGTCTCCGCCTCAAGCCCACCCGAATAAAGACCGATATTGTAATCAACGCATTTCCCAAGACCAAAGGAACTCGTCGAATGCGTGATTTGACCGGCGGCATGCCAGGTCGAGCCGCTCGTCAGTTCGGCCTTTTCTAGAAGGACGACATCCGACCATCCCTCATGGGCGAGATGGTAAGCCAGCCCAACACCCATGATCCCGCCACCGACAATGACGACGCGGGCTTGGGTCGGAAACGTTTTTTCAGAGGATTGCAGATCGGACATGCGTGTCACCGTGCAGAAAAGTCTAGACAGGCTAATCAAACGTTCATACCGTGGTCAACCATGAATGATACAAATGTTTCATCACTCGTATTAGACCGGCTCGCCGAGGAGTTCGACGACCTCACGCCCGAGGCGCAGAAGGCCGCGAAATACGTGCTGGAAAACCCGCGCGATGTGGGCGTGTCGACGGTTCGCGAGATCGCGGACGCGGCAAGCGTCAAGCCGAACACGGTCGTTCGCATGGCGCGCCAAGTAGGTTTCGAGGGCTATGAGGATTTTCGTCAGCCATTCCGCGACGCGATCCGAAGGGGGCCTGTGAGCCCGCCTGATCGGGTTCGCTTCCTTCAAGGCATCCGAAAATCAGGCCAACTCGGCGACGTCTATGCTGACATGGTGCAGGCCGCTCTCAGCAACGTTGAAGAGACATTTGCGGGCATCACAGTTGACGATCTGACGGATGCCGCACGAGCGATTTGGAACTCACGCTACGTCTTCACGCTCGGTGTCGGAGTGCACAATGCCAATGCGCGCAACTTCACCTATTTGGCCTCGACCGGGATGGTGCAGTTCCATTCCATCCCGAGGGCCGGTTCCGTTGCGACCGACGACCTTGCTTGGAGCGACAAGCGTGACGTTCTGATCGCCATCACCTGCGATCCTTACCGCGTTGAAGTGGTGGAGGCGGTTGAGGTCGCCCGTGAGCAGGGCGTCAAAATAATCGGTATTACCGATAGCCCGGCATCACCAATTTATCGGAACGCGGACCATGGTTTTGTGATCGCGTGCGAGACGCCCCAATTCTTCCCGTCTTCCGTGAGCACGATTGCGCTCCTAGAGGTGCTGCTTTCCTTCACGATTTCCGAGGCCGGAAGCGAGATCGTCGAAAGAGTTGAAGCGTTTCACTCCCGTCGCCACCGGATCGGCCTATACCACGGAGATCTGGCGTGAATGCCCCGATCCGATCATTAGAGGCGCGGTACTACACCGACCCCGCGATCTATGACCGGGAATGTCAAACCGTCCTCGCCAGCACCTGGCAGTTTGCCTGTCACAGCGGCGAAATTGAAAACCCCGGCGACTACGCGACCTTCGAAATCGCCGGTGAAAACCTGTTTGCCATTCGCGGCAAGGACGGTGTGATCCGCGCGTTCTACAATGTTTGCCAGCACCGCGCGCACCAATTGGTGAAGGGTATGGGGACCGCGCGGATCATCTCATGCCCTTATCACGCCTGGACCTATGAATTCACTGGTCAGTTGAGAGCGGGTCCGAACCTAAAATCCGTCGAAGGGCTCGACACGTCGAAGATTTGCCTGACATCCGTCCAGGTCGACGAGTTTTTGGGCTTCGTCTTTGTCAATCTTGATCCGAATGCCGCGCCGATGGACCAATGGTTTCCACAGGCACGACAGGAACTTGAGGAGTGGGTGCCAAATTGGGCGAGCCTCAAGCCCCTCGAATGGGTCGAGATCCCTGAAAAGTGCAACTGGAAAGTCTCGGTTGAGAACTACTCTGAATGTTACCATTGCTCTCTTAATCACCCGACCTTTTCGAAGGGGGTCGTGAAGCCGCAAACCTATGACATCCAACCGCAAGGCATGTGTCTTCGCCACACGACCGAGTGCCAGGCGCTCGACCGGATGACATACGACGTCAATTCGGGCTTTCCGCATAGCCACGAATATTCAAGCTGGTTCTTGTGGCCGATGTTCAGTTTCCAGGTCTATCCGGGCAATGTTCTCAACACCTATCACTGGCGACCAAAAGGTAATGACGCCGTGACGGTATGGCGGGGTTGGTACTCGGTCGGTGGCGAGGAGGATGACCGTGTCCGGCAACTCGCGGTTCAAGATCGCGAAACCACGGTCGAAGAAGATATTCACCTCGTCGAATCTGTCCAGCGCGGCCTCAGATCACGCGGATATGTGCCAGGTCCGCTCGTTGTCGATCCAAAGGGTGGCGTGAATTCGGAGCATCCTGTTATGCATCTGCAGCGATGGATGCGGGAGGCGATCGATGCTTGATGTTCAACCCTATTGGCAAAACTACATCGACGGCGAATGGGTCGACGGCGGCGCCGGGCGGATCGATGTTTTAAACCCGGGCACGAGTGAACGCTTGGCGGAGCAAGCGATCGCCGACGCGTCGGATGTGGATCGTGCTGTAGCCGCGGCGAAGCGGGTGCATCAGTCAGGCGTACTCTCTGATCTTCGTCCCGTCGAGCGTGGTCGGATGGTCAAGGCGATTGGCCAGTACCTCCTCGATCATGAGGACGAAATTGCAGAACTTTTGACGCTCGAACAGGGCAAGCCGCTTTGGGAAGCGCACATCGAGATCAAAGGTGCGGCGCGATATTTCGAGTATTACGGCAATCAGGCCGAGACTGTCGAAGGTCGCTCAATCCCGCTTGGGTCTGGATACTTCGATTTCACCGTCAACGAGCCCTATGGCGTCTCCGCCCAGATCATTCCGTGGAATTATCCCATGGAGATGACCGCGCGCGGGCTTTCCGCCGGGCTTGCGACCGGAAATACGGTCGTCGTCAAAACACCGGAACTCACGCCGCTTACAAACGCCTGGTACGCCAAGGCCGTAGAAGCCGTGGGCTTGCCACAGGGCGCGGTTAATCTCCTGTGTGGGATTGGTTCGGAAGCGGGCGCCGCGCTCTCAGCGCATCCGGACGTCAACCAAATCGTCTTTACGGGATCGGTAAAAACCGGCATCGCGATTGCGGCAGCAGCAGCGCAGAATGTCGTTCCTTGCGTCTTAGAACTCGGCGGCAAATCGGCGGCGATTGTCCATGACGATGCCGACCTCGACGCCTTTGAACGTGATGTCCGGTGGGGCATCTTTTTCAACGCTGGCCAAGTGTGTTCGGCCATGTCGCGCATTGTCGTGCACCGCAGCCGACACGATGAGCTGGTTGAGCGGGTTACAGCCCTTGCGAAATCACTGGATGTTGGCCCCGGGATCGAGCGAACTGAAACTGGAGCAAACATGGGCTCGATGGTGTCAGAGCCGCAGCGCGATAGGGCAGCAGACATGGTCACCGCCGCGATATCAGATGGAGCAAAGGTCGCAGCTGGCGGGCACAAGCTCAACCGGCCCGGCGCCTTCTTCGAGCCGACGGTCGTGACGGACGTCACGCCCGACATGACGATCGCGCAGGATGAGATTTTCGGCCCTGTCGTCTCCGTTATGCCATTTGACGATGACGCCGAGGCGATCGAGATTGCCAATGGCACGAAATACGGCCTGGTCGGCGGCGTTTTCACGCGCGACCTGGACCGCGCCACGGACGCGGCCCGGCAGATGCGCGCGGGGCAAATCTTCGTCAATGAGTGGTTCGCAGGCGGTGTCGAGACACCATTCGGCGGCTTTGGAAAATCGGGCTACGGCCGAGAAAAAGGTCGCGAAGCACTTTGGAACTACGTCCAGACCAAGAATGTAGCGATCAAATTGGGAGGACAGAAATGAGCGTTTTCGACGAAGACTTGTTTCTGAAAGGGCTAGAAAGACGCAAAGCAACGCTCGGCGCGGACTATGTTGAAAAGAATTTGGAAGCGGCAGACGACTTTTCGCGGCCCTTTCAAGAAGCAATGACCGCCTGGGCTTGGGGCTTTGGCTGGGGCGACGATGTGATCGACCCGAAAACGCGGTCCATGATGAACTTGGCCATGATCGGCGCGCTCGGCAAGATGCAGGAGTGGGAGATCCATTGCCGCGGCGCAGTCACCAATGGCGTCTCCAAGGAAGAAATTCGCGCGATCATCCATGTCGTCGCTATCTATTGCGGCGTGCCGCAGGCGCTCGAATGCTTCCGCGTCGCGCGAAAGGTTCTCGAAGGCGAGTAATCTCAGGACAGCTTCCGACGAACCTGGGATATCAAAAACCTCAGGTCTCATGAGCACAATATGTCACAGGCTTGAAACAGGGCTGGACTTCTGCCGTAACCCCAAGATCAGATGCGAACACGCAAATAAAGGCCTCGGCGGAACGAGGCATGCGCACTCGGATGGAGGTGGGAGATGAACTCGCATTATCGAGTTGTTGTCATTGGTGGCGGCGTGGTCGGCGCTTCTGTGCTGTATCACTTGGCAAAATTCGGCTGGACAGATGTCTGCCTGATTGAGCGGTCGGTGCTCACTGCCGGGTCATCATGGCATGCGGCAGGCGGATTCCATGCGCTTAACGCCGACCCGAACATGGCAGCACTTCAGGCCTATACGATCGACCTTCTCTCCGAGATTGAAGAGGAAAGCGGCCAGAATATCGGTCTCCACATGACCGGCGGCTTGACGCTTGCTGGCACGCCCGAGCGGTGGGAGTGGCTTCAGTCGGCCTATCGAGTCTTCCAATCGATCGGCATTGAAGACTGCGAACTGATGTCGCCCGAAGAGGCGCAAAAGCGCTGCCCGATCATGTCCACCGACGGTGTGCTCGGTGCCATGTGGGCGGATCGCGAAGGTTATCTCGACACAACGGGAACGGTTCACGCCTATGCCGGCGCCGCAAAGAAGCGCGGCGCGACCGTGATCGAGCACAACCGCGTCCTGGAACTTGTCCAAACGGCTGAGGGTTGGCAGGTCGTGACGGAAAAAGGCACCATCACCTGCGAGCACGTTGTCAATGCGGGCGGGCTCTGGGCTAAGCAGCTCGGGCGGATGGCAGGGATCGAGCTGCCGGTTTCACCGCTGAAACATCACTATTTGATTTCCGATTCGATTCCGCTCCTATCGGAGGTGGACTTTGAGATGCCCATGACGGTGGATCTGGAAGGGTTCACCTATTTGCGCCAGGACCAAAAGGGCGTGCTCCTTGGGATCTATGAGATCGATTATGAGCACTGGGCCATGGATGGCGCGCCCTGGGACTATGGGATGGAGCTCTTCCAAGAGCAGACTGATCGGATCGAGAAAGAACTGATCCTCGGGTTTGAGCGCTATCCCGTGCTCCAAGAGGTCGGGGTCAAGACCTGGGTCAACGGCGCGTTCACCTTCTCCCCCGATGGCAATCCGCTTGTGGGGCCGGTCCATGGCAAGCGCGGCTATTGGTGTGCCTGCGCCGTCATGGCGGGCTTCCTCCAAGGTGGCGGCGTCGGCAAAACGCTTGCGGAGTGGATGATCCACGGCGAGCCTGAGGCCGATGCCTGGCCGATGGACGTGGCGCGCTACGGCCAGTTCGCCGAAAACAAGCGGTATATCAAGGAAACAACCGGACAGTTCTATTCGCGCCGGTTTGTGATGACCTATCCGAACGAACAGCTACCCGCCGGACGCCCCCTCAAAATGGCGCCCGCGCACGATGCGATGACCGACGCCGGCGCGCGCTGGGGCGTATCTTGGGGGCTTGAGGTGCCGATCTACTTCGCACCCAAAGAATTTGAAGAAACCCCGACACTCAAGCGGTCCAACGCGCATGAGATCGTCGCCGCGGAATGCCAAGCCGTACGCGAAAAGTCCGGGCTCCTCGACATCTCAGGATTTTCTCGATTCGAGGTCAGCGGTCCAAACGCCGAAGGCTGGCTGGACACCGTAATGGCCGGTCGATTGCCGAAGCCTGGTCGTGCACGTTTGTCACCCATGCTTGCCCCGAACGGGCGCCTCAAGGGCGATCTCACCGTCTTCAATTGGGGACCCAATTCTAACGGTGAAACCATATGGTGGATCATGGGGAGCTACTATCTGCGCGCGTGGCACATGCGCTGGTTCATGGACCACATCAATGCGCATGGCGACGGTGGTGTGCACATAGAAGACCTCTCCGACCAGATCGTCGGTTTCTCACTTTCCGGCCCGGCGTCGCGTGACGTGCTCGCAGCAGCGCTCTCCGATGGCGATGTCAGCCACAATGCGCTGCCCTTCATGGGCTGTACGACGGCGGATGTCGGTCTTGTCTCCGCGAAGGTCGGACGTCTCTCGGTCGCCGGTGAACTCGGCTACGAGATCCACTGTCACGCGTCGGACCACGTCGCGCTACGCCGCACGCTCCTTGAAGCCGGACGCGATCTCGGCCTCGTTGAATATGGCTACAACGCGCTCCTGTCGCTCCGTCTTGAGAAAAGTTTCGGGATTTGGTCGGCAGAATTCACGCAAGCCTACACACCACGCATGACAGGTATGGACCGTTGGATCGCCTGGGATAAGGGCGATTTCATCGGGCGCGATGCCGCAATTGCGGAACGAGACGGTGCAGACCCGGATCAGGTTCTGGTCACGCTCGATGTTAAAGCAAACGGCGCCGACGCGTCGGGCTATGAGCCGATATGGGCGAATGGCGAGCGTGTTGGCTTCGTCACCTCCGGCGGCTATGGGCATACCGTCGACAAATCAATGGCGATGGCACTTGTGAAGCCCGAACACGCCGCAGCCGGCACCGACCTCTCAGTCCACATTGTCGGCAAAGAGCGCGCGGCAACTGTCATCCCGCCGTCTCCCTATGACCCGAAAGGGCTTGCGATGCGGCAGTGACCGCAGTGGCTGACGTCGCTGAAAGATCCGGGCGAGCGCGCCGCCGAAAACCAACCCGCGATACCGCGGGCGGTGGCGCGCGCGTCACCAATTACCACCGCCTGAAGAATCCGTTCCCGCCTGTTGGCGTGTTCAGTCAGGACCGGGTTGAAGCGATCCATGAGGCCGCTCTCTCAGTTCTTGAAAACCTCGGGATCAAAATCCTTCTCCCTGAGGCCCGCAAACTCTTTGCCGCAAGCGGCGCCATCGTCGACGAAAGTTCGCAAATGGTGCGGATCGGTCGTGACATTGTCGAGGCCGCAATCGCGTCCGCACCGCGCTCCTTCACGCTTCATGGCGGTCACGCCGGCCGCGAACTTCAGATGGAACTGGGAACGCTCGCGTTTCAGTCTGGCGCTGGCGCACCAAACACAACGGACCGCGAGCGTGGTCGACGAGCAGGGTCCCTCCGCGACGTCCACGAACTGACCCGGATCGTCCAGAATTTCGACGCGATCCAGATGCTCTCGCCCGGTGTTGAGCCGCAGGACGTGCCCCCTGCTCTCCGGCACTACGCGTTCACAAAGGCGCAGTTGACGCTCTCTGACAAAATCCCGTTCGCCTTCGCGCGTGGCACAGGCCAGGCGCAGGATGTCTTTGAGATGCTCAGGGACTTTCGCGGCCTCTCTGATGACGCGTTTACTGCTGAGCCACGCGTTTACACCATCATCAACACGAATTCCCCACGCCAAATCGATGTGCCGATGGCACAGGGGCTCATCGATTTTGCCAGGGCGGGCCAAGTGTCGGTCGTGACGCCCTTCTGCCTGATGGGCGCGATGGCACCGGTAACGGTCGCTGGCGCCTTGACGCTTTCCCACGCTGAGGCGCTGGCTGGCATCGCAATCACCCAACTCGCCAAGCCCGGCGCTCCGGTGCTCTACGGCGCGTTCGCATCGAACGTCGATATGAAATCCGGCGCGCCGGCGTTCGGGACGCCCGAGCAGGTCAAAGCGAGCCTTGGCGCTGGCCAACTCGCGCGCCATCTCGGCCTGCCATGGCGCAATGCTGCGGGCTGCGCCGCGAATGCAAACGATGCGCAAGCCGCCCACGAGACCCAAATGAGCGCGTGGGGTGCGGTTCTGGCAGGTGCCACGGTCGTGATTCACGCCGCTGGTTGGATCGAGGGCGGTCTGACGGTGTCCTACGAAAAACTCATCACCGACATGGAGATGGTGCAGGTTCTGGCGGAACTCTGCTCGCCGACGTCCGCCGACGATGCGGAGATTGCGCTCGATGCTCTCGCAGAGGTGCAGCCCGGCGGGCACTTCTTTGCCGCAGCCCACACCATGGAGCGCTACCAGTCAGCCTTCTATGAACCGCTGATCGCGGATTGGTCGAACTTTGGCACCTGGACGGAGCGCGGCGCCCGCGACGCCGACACCCGCGCGACCGATCTCTGGAAAGCGATCCTCGAAAAACCGCCATTGGAAGTCGACCAGAACCGCGTCGAGGCACTCGAAACATTCATTGCGAAGCGCACCGCTGAGGGCGGTGCCGCGCCACCGGACTAAAAAGAGGACCCATCCCATGGCTCAAACCGCAGATGCAATTGTGATCGGTGCGGGCGTGATCGGTGCAGCGACCGCCTTCGAACTCGCGAAAGCAGGAATCAAGCCGCTCATTATCGATCGCAATCGCCGGGCTGGACATGGTTCTACAGCAGGGTCCTGCGCGATCATCCGGATGCATTATTCGACGCTCGACGGGACGGCGTTCGCCTGGGAAGGCTACCATTACTGGCGCGACTGGAAGGACTATCTGGAAGCGTCTGACGAGGCGACGCTCGCGAAGTTTCTAGAGGTTGGCTGCCTTGTCATGAAGACCGATGGGAACGGCCATCTCGAAAAGCATATGAAGAACTCAGCGTCTCTTGACTGCCCGTTTGAGGAATGGTCACCGGACGTCATCGCCGAGCGACTGCCTATCTATTCGCTGGAAAGCTATCACCCGCCTCGGGCTGCAGACGATCCAGAATTCGGCAAACCGAACGGTAATCGGTTGAGAGGCGGCGTCTTCTGGCCACATGGCGGCTATGTGACCGACCCCGCGCTTTCGGCGCAGAATCTTGCCGATGCGGCGATCCACAAAGGCGCGTCCATGACGCTTGGCGCAACCGTGACCGACATCCTTCAGGACGCTGGCAAGGTGACAGGCGTCAAACTCGCCGATGGGTCAGAAATTCACGCGCCGATTGTCGTCAACGTGGCCGGACCAGCGTCCTCGCGGGTAAACGCGATGGCGGGCGTCATTGATGATATGACCATCGAAACGAGGGCACTCCGCCAAGAAGTGGTGCACGTACCGGCGCCGGAGGGCTTCAATTTCGAGACGAATGGCACGATCGTCTCCGATTCAGACATTGCCTGCTATTGTCGCCCGGAACAGGGGAACAACATCCTCGTCGGCTCCGAAGACCCGCCCTGCGACACCCATCAGTGGGTCGAGGACGACACCGACTACAATCGTGAGTTTACCGGCCAATGGACCGTCCAGGCGCAGCGCTATGGTCAGCGCGTTCCGACGCTCGGCATCCCGCAACAGGCGAAGGGCGTCGTCGATCTCTATGACGCGTCCACCGACTGGATCCCGATTTACGACAAGTCGGCTCTTAAGGGCTTCTACATGGCCTGCGGCACCAGCGGGAACCAATATAAAAACGCGCCGATTGCAGGAAAAATGATGGCGGGGATCATCCAGTATTGCGAAGCGGGGAACGATCACGACGTCGATCCTCTGACCTTCAAACTTCCCTATATCGACCGGGATGTGAACGCTGGCTTTTATTCCCGCAAGCGCCCGATCAACGAAGAATCGAGTTTTTCAGTTCTCGGCTGAGGCGTGTTAGAGCTCTCTGCCAGCGCGATATTCGCCCCATTTCAGTCGCGCCGCAGCGCCTATTTGAGCGATCGGTTTCGGCGGCAGCCGTTGCGGCGCCGCTTGCGCGGTCATGCGAGAAAGCGCGGGCGAGGTTTGTCCAGTTGCAAGATCAGCAGCCATCATGCCAGCGAGCGTACCTCTGGTCGTACCGAGCCCGTTCTGACAGCAAGCCGAATAGAGCCCTTCGTCCACCTCTTCGACCACTTGCACCGAATTGCGGCTCACACAGAGCCTACCGCCCCAGCGATATTGCATGTCGACATCGGGAAGCATTGGGAAACGGGCCCGAAACGCGCGGTCGTGATCGTCGCCTACCCGCGCGATCCGTTGATCACTCACCTCCATCTCTGGATCAAAGGTGAAGCGGTTGCGGATCACAATCCGATCACCGCCCTGCCCGGAAATCCGGCGCACAGTCGTCCCCATCGGGTCGGCAGGTGTGACGCCCCACACCGCCTCGCCGCCAAGACGGCGGACCTCGTCTGTCGTTAAGCCCCGAGACATCGACGCATACGTGAAGACGTGCATCAAACGGTCCGATGCAAAGCCAAAACTGTTTAGATGGCCGTTGACAGCGAGGATAACGCGCGGCGCTTTCACGTGCCCTGCAGGCGTCGTCGCGACCCACGCGCCATTTCTCTCAAGACGCGTGACGGGACTGTTCTCGTGGAGGAGAATTCGGTTCGACTTCAGACCAGCTGCCACCCCCCGGATAAATTCAGCGGGCTGCACGATCGCGGTGCCGGGCGTGAAAAGCCCGCCCTGATAGTAGTTCGAGCCGGTCAATGCCCGCATCTCATCGGCATCGAGAAATCTGTAGGTTTCACCCATGCGGTCGAGATGACTGGCGTAGTGCTTGTTGTGGGCGATCCCCTTTTCGCTGGCCGCCGCGTTGATCTTGCCGGAGCGCGAGAAGGCCTCCTCCGAAAGGCCGAACGCGTCTGCCATCTCAGCGGCGAAATCGATCGCGAGCCGATTGTCTTCGGTTGTGGCGATGTCACCGTCGAGCGCGCCACTATAGTCTTCTGATGCCAGATCATGCGGAAGATCGATCATGAAGCCGGAATTTCGCCCGGCCGGCCCCTCACCGATCCGTGTCGCATCGAGGATGGTGATCCGATCTCCGGGACAGTTCAGCGAAAGTCGACGTGCGGCGGCAAGACCTGCAAAACCGGCACCGATGATAAGCCAATCAGTGGTATGTTCGCCGTCGAGTGGCATCGGCGGATCTGGGTCGGGCAGGAGCCGGTTCCACGCTGCCGGGCCTGGGTCTTTCGGCAGACGTGTGACGTCGATTTTGGTCATCGGACGCGATCAGTGCGTCTGATTGAGCGCGTCGGCTGCCGGGATTTCGCGCTCACGACGGGCGATATAGTCCCGCAACGCCTCATCCACGCCGGGTTCGAGCTTCGGCTCTTCATAGTCGGCAAGAAGCGCTTTTGCATGATTGAGCGCCCGCTCCGTGATCTCAACCGCGCCCTCTGCTTGCCATTGCTCGATGGAGTTGTTGTCAAAGAGTTCGGGCATAAAGAACGCGCGTTGGAAATTCTCCAGCGTATGCGCGTGGCCGAGATAGTGTCCACCCGGCCCAATGTCAGCGACGGCCGCGATCCCCTCATCGAAATCATCCCAGCGAATGCCTTCCGCCATGCGGTAGGCCATGGCGCACTGCTCGGCATCGACAACAAACTTCGCCATGGAGCAGTGCATGCCTGCCTCGTTCCAACCGGCAGAATGCCAGATATAGTTGGCGCCCGCGAAGATAACGGCTTGCAATGTGGTTGCGCTCTCATAACCGGCTTGCGCATCAAAGGTCTTCGCGCCGCCGAGCGTGTTCGACGTGCGCCAAGGCACGCGATAATAGCGCGCCATCTGCCCGATCATCAGGTTCATCAGACTGATCTCAGGCGTACCCGCCATGGGCGCGCCCGATTTCATCGAAACACTGGAAAGGTAGTGCCCGTAGATCGCTGGGCAGCCTTTGCGGATGACTTGGGTATAGGCGAGCGCCGAGAGCGCCTCGGCATTGAGTTGCGCGACGCTTGGAGCAACGGAAGCGGGCGTGTTTGCGCCGCCGAGCACGAAAGGCGAGCAGAGCACCGGCTGATTCCGGCGGCAGAAAGCGCGCATGGCGCCAAGCATAACCTCATCCCAGACGAGCGGCGAATTACCGTTGCAATTGCCGGTGACGACGGGGTGGGTCTCGATGAAATCCTCACCGAAGAGGATCGCGCACATCTCGATCACGTCTTCCGTGTTCTTCGGGCTCGTCGTCATGCCCATGAACGTCTTGTCGGAATGCTTCATCGAAGAATAGGTGATCCGCAAATGCCGCTGGCTGATCGGATGATCGTAGGGTTCGACGATGTGGTGCGCGCTCGAATGAAGCGCGGGCAGCATGTGAGAGAGCTTATGAAACGTCGCTAGATCATCGAGCGTTGGGTAGCGGCGGACGTCTTCCAGGTCGCGTAGGTACGGCGCGCCGGTCATCGGGACGAACATCGCGTGGTCGCCGCCAAAGGGCAGGCTCTTTGCCGGATTGCGCGCGTGATACGTGAAAGTCTCAGGGATTGTGTCGATCAGTTCACGCACCATGAACCGGTCGAGATAGACCGTTTCGCCGTCGACCTTCGCTCCGGCCTTCCGCCAGTCTTCGAGCGCAATCTCATCGCGAAAAACGACGCCGATGGTCTCCAGGATGTGCATCGAGGCTGCGTCAATACGCTCGATTTCTTCGCCTGACATCGGCTCGACCAGCGGGATGCGCCGCTTCAGCGCGGGGAGCATCGAGATGTCGCGCGCCTCACGGACAGCCCTGCGGGCGCCGCGCCCTCGACGGGTCGGTTTTTCAAGCACAGTCATCCGACATTATCTCCGTCGCGCGGGTCGGTTAGATCGATCCAGATGGTTTTCAATTCGGTGTATTGGTCGTGGGCGTGGATGCCATTGTCGCGCCCGCCAAAGCCGGACTGTTTGTAGCCGCCAAAGGGTGTCGCAATGTCCCCCTCACCATAGCAGTTGACGGTGACCGTACCCGCACGGATATCACGGGCGGTGCGAAGCGCGGTGCGGGCATTGGCGGTGAAGACCGAGGCTGTCAGGCCGAAATTGATATCGTTCGCGACGAGGATTGCCTCATCGGTTGAAGCCACCTCGATGACCGAGAGGATCGGGCCGAAAATCTCTTCCTGCGCGAGCCTGTTGCCGATCGGCACACTGTCGAAAATAGTGGGCTCGACAAAGCGGCCTTTCGCGGCGCCGCCCGTGACCGGCTTGTGACCCTTCACGTTCAGATAACTGGCGACTTTCTTGGCGTGGGCATCATCAATCAGCGCGCCCAAATGGTTTGCTGGGTCGAGCGGGTCGCCGGTTTTCCAATCTCTGAGGCGCGCTTCGATCTTCTCCATGAGCGGCGCTTTAACCGCTTTGTGGACGATCAGCCGTGAGGCGGCGGAACAATTCTCGCCCATGTTCCAAAAGGCGGCACTGACCACATGTTCTGCCACATGGTCGAGGTTTTCTGCATCCTCCAGCACAATAGCCGGGTTCTTGCCGCCGCATTCGAGCACCACCTTTTTCAAGTTGCTGTCAGCGGAATAGCGAAGGAACCGGCGGCCCGTTTCCGTGGAGCCGGTGAAGGTCACCATGTCGACGTCCATATGCCGCCCAAGCGGCTCGCCCACTGTCGGCCCGTCACCGGGCAGGACCTGGAGAACGCCACGCGGAATGCCCGCCATATGAGCGAGTTCAGCGACCCGAAGAGCCGTCAGTGAGGTCTGCTCCGCCGGTTTCACAATCACCGAACAGCCGGCCGCGAGCGCTGGCCCGATCTTCCAGGCGAGCATCAGAAGCGGAAAATTCCAAGGCAGGATTGCCGCCACAACGCCGATCGGTTCGCGAACGATGATGGACAACGCATCATCGCCCGATGGCCCGGTTTGATCGTAGAGCTTGTCGATTGTTTCCGCGTGCCACTTGATCGTGTGGATCGTCTCCGGGATATCGATCGTCTCACAATCCCGGATCGGCTTGCCGCTTTCGAGGCACTCCATCACGGCGAGTTCGCGTCGACGCCTGGTGATCAGCTTGCAGAGCTTGATCAGCACATCCTTGCGCTCAGACGGGTGTTTGCGCGCCCAATGACCTTGGTCAAAGGCCTCGCGTGCTTTTTGGACTGCGAATTCCACATCCGCCTCACCGGCCGACGCGATCGTGGTCAGCACGTCGCCCGTCGCGGGGTTGAGCGTTGGCATCTCAGCCCCGCTGCCCGCACGGAATTTACCGTCGACATAGGGTGCAGATGGCAGGTCGATATCCGCAGCGATCGCCGCATATTCGGCCCGTGTCAGGAGATCCGTCATCGTGCACCCTCCTCTATAGCGACAAGCGCTACGTTCATGGTTCGTATGACCTGTTCCAGTTCGCGCTTGTCATCCTTGTTGAGCGGCTGAAGCGGACGCCGCGGCGGCCCGGCTTGAATCCCACGCAACGTGACGCCATGCTTGATGCATTGGATAAATGCGCCGCCCTGCTCCAAAACGCGCATCAGGGGCAGCATGGCCGACATGATCGCGCGACCAACCGTGAAATCACCATCGACCGCACACGCCTTGTAAAGGGCGAGATGCGCCTCCGGCGCAAAGTTTGACCCGGCGCAGACCCAGCTTCGAGCGCCCCAGGCGAAGAATTCGAGCGCCTGGTCATCCATCCCGCAGGATAGCGCGATGTGTGGGTAGTCACGGGCGAGCATGTGAAGCCGGTTCGGGTCGCCAGAACTTTCTTTGATGGCGCAGAAATTCGGTGATCGGCCCAAGCGGTCGAGGCACTCCTCGTCCATATTGACGCTCATGCGACCGGGATAATTGTAGAGCATAACGGGCAAATTCGCTGCTCTGTCGATCGCGAGTGCGTGGAGCGCAATCTCTCGACCCGTCGGGTAGGCATAGGGAGGGGTCGCGACGAGTAGGGCGTCAGCTCCAATTTCGACCGCCGCCTTTGCATACATCACGCTGTCTTCGGTGCGCATGGCGCCAGTGCCGACAATCAAAGGGACGCGACCTGCGATCAGACCTTTCAGTCGGCCCATGAGATCAATGCGTTCTTCCGGCGATTGAGCGTAATACTCGCCGGTCGTTCCGGCGACGATGATGCCATGCACGCCTGCTGAAATCAGGTGCTCCACGGTCGCCGAAAGCGCCTCTTCGTTGAGCGAGAAATCATCGTGATAGGGCGTCACGATCGGGGTGTAGATACCTTCAAACTGCATGGCGGCGATCCGAAAGGGAGAGAACATCGACGGGAAGCGGATCAGGTCGCACGAAACGCTCCATCCGATCCCGCGAGAGATCCCAGTGCTGGAGTGTGAGGTCGATCGCGAGCGCTGGCTCGCCATTCTCAATGGCCGAAATCATCCCATCGTGCTGATCAACAGCGCGCTGGATGAGGCCCGCGTCTTCAGGGGCTGACGGACTGTAGAAAGTCTGACCGAGCCGCGTATGGTCGATCAAAAGCCGATCCAGGCACGCCATGAGGTAGGGATTATGCGCCATCTGACCGATCTGTTCATGAAAAGCATGGTTCTCAAGTGCCGCCTGGGCCGCGTCATCTCCAGCTAGAGCCTTCACAAACGCGCGTTGGACCGACTTCAAACCCTCGATCTGAGCCGACGTCCGGTTTTCAGCAGCGAGTCGTGAGATGTTTGCGTAAACCATCGGCGCCGTTTGAAAGAACGTTCGCATCGCGAGGACGTTCATTGTCGCGACTTTGGCGCCGCGATTGGTCTCGATGGAGACGTATCCCTCACCTGCCAATCGTTGCAGCACTTCCCTCAGCGGTGTGCGCGATATGCCGTACCTCTCCGAGAGAGACGCTTCGTCCAGATCGGAACCAGGTTCGAGATCAGTGACGAGGATTCGTTGCTTCAGATCTTGAAAACAGCCCTCCTTCGTCCCTTTCGTCATCATCGGTTCCCTCAGAATGGCCCAATTCGGTCAAATCGCCGCTGCGAAGTTGCGTAGACTATTCATTTTGTATACAAATTGTCGAGCGTTTTCGCGCGGCCGTATCCAATACGTTGGAATTTTCTATCCCAGCGGATCGAGGCGGACGGTGAAAACGACCGACGATTGAAAAGGAAGCCAATTCGACAATCACTTCAGGTGCTTTGAAATTCGAATGAGTAAAAAACTCAAATACCGGGGGTTCCACCCGGAGACCTCGGATGCTTTTATGCACGAGAGCTGTAGGCCGTGACACGAGGGCGAGCCCTCACATGCGGAGCAGTGCAAACAATAATAAGGTCGCGGAAAGTGGCTGTAGAGCTTTGAACAAAGGGAACAGAATGAAAAATAAAGATCAGGGTATGCTTGATCGCCTGGCTGATGCCGCTCGTAAGGGCGAGATCTCGCGCCGGTCGTTCATGTATTTTGCAACAGCGGCGGGCGTATCAACGACTACCGCTACGGGGCTATGGACAACATCGGCAAAAGCCGAACCCAAGCGCGGCGGCACATATCGCGTCGCGCAACACGATGGTAACACCTCGGACACGCATGATCCGGGCAAATACCAGTCGAACTTCGACATTTCGATGGTGCACACGATCCGCTCGTTCCTGACGATGATCAACACTGACGGAACGCTTGGACCGGATCTTGCCACCGAATGGTCCGCAACACCGGACGCGCAGAATTGGACGTTCCGTCTGAACGACAGCGCCACGTTCCACTCGGGCGCGAAAGTGACCGCCGCAGACGTCGTCGCGTCTATGAACTACCACCGTGGCGAAGACACCACGTCCGCTGCCAAGGCCCTTTTGGCGACAGTTACCAATATTGTCGACAATGGTGACAACTCGGTTACGTTCGAACTCTCAGGTCCGAACGCCGACCTTCCATGGCTCATGACCGACTATCACCTTTGCGTCGTTCCGGCGAATGCCGACGGCACTGCCAATTGGCAAACAGGTGACGGCTCCGGTCCTTACAAGATCGAAGAGCTTGAGTTCGGTGTCGGTGCACGCTTCTCGCGCCACGAAGGCTGGCACGGCGAAGGCGCTTACTTCGATGAGGTCGTCTTTACGGTCGTCAACGATCCGAACGCCCGCCAAACCGCGCTCATCACGGGTGACGCGGACGCAGCCTCACTGCTCGAAAACAAGACGCTTGGCCTTCTCGCCCGCAATCAGAACATTGTCGTCGAGAATGTCGCGTCCGGTCAGTGCCTCACCATGCCAATGCACATGGACACAGCACCGTTCGACATTCCGGAAGTTCGCCAAGCATTGAAGCTCTCGATCAACCGCGAAGAACTCGTCGAAAAAATCGCGTTTGGCGCCGCAACGATCGGTAACGACTTCCACCACTCTCCAGCACAGCCCTACTGGCCGGATGATATCCCGCAGCGCGGATATGACCCGGACCAGGCAAAATCGCTGCTGGCGAAAGTTGGAATGGAAGGCCTGACGGTCAACTTCTCCACGGCTGACTCGATCAGCACGGGCGCGGTTGACGCGGGCATCCTTTACGCCGAGCAGGCAAAGGCAGCTGGCATCAACATCAATGTCGTACGTGAACCAAACGATGGCTATTGGTCAGACGTCTGGCTCGTGAAGCCGTGGTGCATGGTGCTGTGGGGCTCGCGCCCAACGCCAGACATCATGTACACGCTCGCCTACTCTTCGGGCGCAGCATGGAACGAGAGCCGATTCGAGCACGAGCGTTTCAACGAGCTTCTTCAAATGTCGAAGGGCGAATTGGACGACAATCTCCGCGCAGAGCAATATCGCGAAATGGGAATGATTGCCCGCGACGATGGCGGCACGGTCATTCCGTACTTCCCGAACTTCGTCTATGCCCGTCGCTCAAATGTGGCGCGCGGCGAGAACGTCTCACCCGCCTGGCAGATGGATGGCTACCGTCATGCGAGCCGCTGGTGGTTCGAATCCTAAGAAAAAACGGCCCGGTGCGAATTCGCATCGGGCCGATTGCTTTCGAGCAAACATATCGCGGTCGCGATCAGCGCGGCCAGACCGGATCAGGTTGGGGGACTTGACCGGCCATAAAGTTGGGTATCGGTGCAACGACGCCGAGTAATTGAGTGGAGGGGGGAATGAGAGACCTTTCGGGGCTCATCATCAAGCGTTTGGGCTTAGGGCTCGTCACGCTTCTTGTCGTGTCAGTTCTAATCTTTTTCGCGGTTGAACTCTTGCCAGGCGATATCGCCCAGGCGGTCCTCGGGCAATCCGCAACGGAAGAGACCGTTGCCGCGATGCGCGAGCAATTAGGGCTCGATCGGCCGGCACCCATTCGATATCTCGATTGGCTCGGCGGCGCCGTCCAAGGCGATTTCGGCGTTTCACTCGTCACCGGTAACAGGGTGAGCGAGGCAATCGGCGAGCGGTTTGCGAACACCCTCTTTCTCGCGGCTTACGCTGCAGTGATCGCGGTTCCGTTCGCGATCGTACTCGGCATCATTGTTGCGCTCCTGCGGAACTCGCTTTTTGACCGCGTCGCGAACGTTCTGACGCTGACTTCGATCTCAAGCCCGGAATTCTTCCTCGGCTACATCTTGATCCTCTATCTCGCGGTGAAGACCAGCATGTTCCCAGCGATCGCCAGTCTCTCTGGCGATATGACGTTTGTGGAGCTACTTCACAGGACGTTCTTGCCAGCACTGACACTTGTGCTGGTCGTGACGGCCCACATGATGCGCATGACGCGCGCCGCGATCATCAACCTGCTGGCATCTCCCTATATCGAGATGGCAAGGCTCAAAGGCACACCGCCCTGGCGCGTTATCGTCCGGCATGCCCTACCAAACGCCTGGGCGCCGATCATCAACGTTGTGGCGCTCAACCTCGCCTATCTCATCACCGGTGTTGTTTTGGTGGAGGTTGTGTTCGTCTACCCCGGCATCGGCCAGCTCTTGGTCGACGCAGTGGCCAAGCGGGATTTCCCGATCGTTCAGGCTTGCTGCCTCATCTTCGCGGCGACCTTCATCCTGTTGAACCTTGCAGCCGATGTGGGGTCCATCCTCACCAATCCGCGCTTGCGGCATCCGAAGTGAGGGCGGCGTCATGAGTGGATTTGTCATTGGATATTACGCAGCCCTAATCGCCGGCTCCTGTGCCGCGGCCTACTGGAAGAACCGCAAGGTCTTCATGCTGCTTTTCTCGCTGACGTTGGTCTCCTTCGTTGTCGGCATTATTGGCGGGGTCAGCGCCCTGCGCTTCATCACGATAGCGGCTGGGCTCTTGGCGCTGGCGGCGGGCGTTTCCTACGCGTTTAAGGAGTTTCTCGTTCAAATCACGGGGCCGAATGTCTCAAAGGAGTTGCGCACTGCGCCGCTCACCGCGTCATTCGGCATGTTCGTGATCTTCACCTACGCGATTGCTGGAATTTTCGCGCCATGGATTGCGCCGCATGGCGAATCTGAGGTGATCTCATCGGCATTTGCTCCGGCGGACGAAAATATGCTGCTTGGTGCCGACCAGCTTGGCCGCGACATGTTTAGCCGCATCATCTATGGCGCGCGAAACACAGTTGGTCTCGCGCTCATCGCCACGCTGCTCGCGTTCATCATGGGTGCTCTTGCCGGTCTGATGGCCGCCGTGAAGGGCGGATGGTTCGATCAGTTCATGGGTCGCGCCGCAGACGTGATCATGTCGATCCCATCGCTGATCTTTGCGCTTCTCATGCTGTCGATTTTCGGCACCAACCTAACAGTGATCGTGATCGTGGTTGCGATCATCTACTCGCCGAGGGTCTTCCGCCTGACGCGAGCGGTCGCCGGCAACATCGTGGTCATGGACTATATCGAAGCGGCAAAACTCCGCGGCGAAGGTGATTGGTACCTCATCCGCAAGGAGATCCTGCCGAACTCGACAGCGCCTTTGGTCGCCGAATTCGGGTTGGAATTCTGCTTCGTGTTCCTGCTGATCGCGGGTCTGAGCTTCCTTGGTCTCGGCATTCAACCCCCGACCGCTGACTGGGGTTCAATGGTGCGCGAGAACGCGACACTGATCTCGTTCGGCGATATCACCCCGCTCATA
Organism: Pseudomonadota bacterium; assembly: GCA_039026395.1. Classification (GTDB taxonomy): domain Bacteria; phylum Pseudomonadota; class Alphaproteobacteria; order Rhizobiales; family JAKSCL01; genus JBCCMK01. Next base: position 39,885 of record JBCCMK010000019.1, read on the forward strand.
CCAGCAGCGGCGATCGCGCTTCTAACCGTCGCGGTGAACTTCGTCGTCGACTGGATGCTCTTCCGATCCTCTGGCCTCAAGGAGCAGTAGAATGGGAAAATTCAACGAAAAAGACGTGCTCCTGGAAATCCGGGACCTCAAGATCGACGGCTATTCCGACGAGACCTGGGTGCCGATCATCAAAGGCGTCGACCTCACGCTCCACCGGGGTGAGGTCATGGGCCTGATTGGAGAGTCTGGCGCTGGCAAGTCGACGATCGGCGCAGCCGCCATGGGCTATGCCCGCGACGGCACTCGCATTTCTGAAGGTTCGATCGAGTTCGACGGGATGGAATTGACAACCGCGTCCGCGTCTGAGCGCCGCGCGTTGCGCGGGTCTCGCATCGCCTACGTCGCGCAGTCAGCTGCCGCGTCGTTTAACCCGGCGCACAAACTCATCGACCAGCACACCGAAGCGCCAGTGCACTATCGCATCAAGAAGCGGATGGAGGCGCAGGAAGACGCGATGGAGCTTTACGAGCGCCTTCGCCTACCGAACCCGGGTGAGATCGGGTTCCGTTATCCCCACCAGGTCTCAGGCGGCCAATTGCAGCGCGCCATGACCGCGATGGCCATGTCCTGCCGCCCCGATCTGATCATCTTCGATGAGCCAACCACGGCGCTCGACGTGACGACACAGATCGAGGTGCTGGCCGCGATCCGCGATATCGTCGACCAGTTCAATACCGCTGCGATCTACATCACCCACGATCTCGCGGTCGTGGCGCAAATGGCGGATACGATCAAAGTGCTGTTGCGCGGCGAGGAGGTCGAAGAAGCATCAACCGAGAAGATGCTCGACGATCCTCAAGAGGACTATACGAAGAGCCTCTGGGCCGTGCGGAGCTTCCAAAGGCCACAGAAATCCAAGCCAACTGACGGGACCAAACCTGTCATTTCGGTGAACGGCGTCGACGCGGCCTATACGGGCGGCATCAAGGTGTTGGATGATGTGTCCTTTGACATTTATCCCGGCATGACCGTCGCCGTCGTGGGAGAATCTGGATCGGGTAAATCGACGACAGCGCGGGTCATTACCGGGCTTCTTCCACCCTCAAAAGGCGACATCCTTTTCAAAGGCGACGCGCTACCACCGCGCTACCAGGACCGAACGAGAGATCAACTTCGCCAAGCGCAGATGATCTACCAGATGGCCGATACCGCGCTGAACCCAAAGGTCCGGATCAGCGAGATCATCGGGCGGCCCGCGCAGTTTTATTCCGGTCTGTCAGGGCAAGCACTCAAGCAACGCGTGGATGAGCTTCTAGACCTCATCGAGCTCGATCCAGCCCGGTTTTACAGCCGCTATCCGCCCGAACTATCAGGCGGTCAAAAACAGCGTATAGGTATCGCCCGCGCGCTCGCCGCCGAACCAGAATTCATCATTTGCGACGAGGTGACGAGCGCGCTCGATCAGCTTGTGGCGGAGGGCATTCTCAAACTGCTCGACCGGCTTCAGAAAGACCTTGGCCTCGCCTACATGTTCATCACCCATGATCTGGCAACCGTGCGCTCAATCGCGGATGAGGTGGTCGTCATGCAGCACGGCAAGGTCGTGGAAAAAGGGCCGAAGAACGAGATGTTCCAGCCGCCGCACCACCCCTACACCGATTTGTTGCTATCGTCGGTGCCGGAGATGGACCCGAATTGGCTCACTACGCTCCTTGAGGAGCGCGGTGTCGACAATGTTGGCGAGTCGGCGAAAGTCTGACCGCCAATTGTGACAGGCGGAGAAGAAGTGAGGCTGACTACGCCTCCTTCTTATCTTCGGCGGCGTCACCCAGAAACGGCTCGACATGGAGCACTGGCCCATCGGCACGCGTCACGCGGACGCTTTCGCCGACATCTGTATCTGGGCCTTTGACGCGCCAGACAGTGTCATCGACGCTGATCTTACCGGCGCCATTCGCGATCGCTTGTTGCAAAACGTAGACGTTGCCAACAAGCCCAGCGCTTCGCTCGTTTAACAATATTGTTTCAGGTTTAACCTCTTCTGACACATCCGTTTTCGGCTTGTTTTTCCCTTGGATGCGATTTGAGAGCCAAATGAAAAACGCCACATAGAGGATGAAGAGGACAATCTGCGCTTGCCATGGCATGGGGATAACAAGCGCCTGAAGCGCAAGTGCTATGGCAGCGACGCCAATCCAGATCAAGAAAACGCCTGGTATGACGACCTCAAGGATCATGAGGATCGCGCCCAGTACCGCCCATGACCATGGACCGAGCTCCTGAATCCAAGAGAGTATGAGGCTGTCCATCAGAGGTCGCTGCTCGTCCGACCGACATTCGGCACAGAACCATTCCCGCGCCCGATTGCCCCTTCGTTGCGGTCAGAAAGCGCTTCTTTTGCAAGTTCCGCAATCCCGCCGAGCGAGCCGATTGCGGCGGTCGCCTCAATCGGAAGCATGATGACCTTCTGATTCCGCGCGGTCGCGATGTCTTTCATGGCGTCGACATACTTATCGGCGATGAAGTAGTTGACGGCGTTGACGTTCCCATCTGCGATCGCCTGCGAAACCATTGACGTTGCCTTCGCCTCAGCTTCCGCCTCGCGCTCGCGTGCTTCAGCGTCCCGGAATGCGGCTTCGCGACGTCCTTCCGCTTCTAGGATCAGAGACTGCTTTTCACCCTCAGCCTTCAGGATTTCAGCCTGACGCATACCCTCGGCCTCTAGAATGGCGGCGCGCTTGTCGCGCTCTGCCTTCATTTGCCGTGCCATCGCATCGACCAAGTCCTTTGGTGGGTTGATGTCTTTGATCTCGATCCGCGTGACCTTCACACCCCATGGTGTGGTGGCCGCATCAACGACCGAGAGAAGCCGCGTATTAATTTCATCGCGCTGAGACAGGAGATGATCAAGGTCCATCGACCCCATAACGGTGCGGATATTGGTCATGGCAAGGTTGAGGATGGCGCCCTCAAGGTCGGCGACCTCATAGCTCGCCTTTGCAGCATCCAAAACCTGGAAGAAGACGATCCCGTCGACGGCGACCGTCGCGTTATCGCGAGAAATCACCTCTTGGTTGGGAACATCAATGACCTGCTCCATCATATTCATCTTCGCGCCTACGCGCTCAATAAACGGGATGATGATAGCGAGGCCCGGTTTAAGCGTGCGCGTATATCGGCCAAAACGTTCAATCGTGTAGTTGAACCCCTGCCGCACGATCTTCACCATCGACGCGAGCACGACCAGCACGAGCGCAAGGGCGACGAGGATGAAAATGTCGAAACCGACCATGAATGCCTCCTATCCAGAGTAATCTGAACAGGATATCGCTACGGATGGAGGCCGCTACAAGGCGTAGAAACCTGAATTCGGTGGAAGTCTTAACGCCAGCCTGACAATTCGCGCTTCACGAGATGCTCGATCACGCGCATGCCGTGCGGGCCGTCATTGAGGCATGGGATGTGGCTGAAATGCGTGCCGCCATGCTCTTCAAAGATCTCACCCGCCTCACCTGCAATCTCCTCAAGCGTTTCGAGGCAGTCAGAGACAAAGCCAGGGTTGAGGATCGCGAGCTTCTTTACGCCCTCTTGGGCGAGCTTTTCGACGGTTTTGTCGGTGTAAGGCTGAAGCCATTCTTCGGGCCCGAACCTCGACTGGAAGGTGATCTGGAACTTGTCCTTTGACCAGCCAAGGCGCTCGCGGATGAGCCGCGCCGATTTGTGGCACTGACAGTGATAGGGATCGCCCTTGTGGAAATAGCTCTGCGGGATGCCGTGAAACGAAGCCAGCACCACCTCCGGCTCCCAATCGAGCGTCTCAAGGTGATCTTCAATCGAACGCGCAATCGCATCCACCCAAACGGGATCGTCGTGATAAGATGGAACCGTACGCAGCGCAGGTTGCCAGCGCATCGCCATCAGGGTTTCGAACGCCTTATCGTTCACAGTCGCGGTCGTTGTTGCCGAGTATTGCGGATAAAGTGGGAAGAGCAAGATCCTGTCGCAGCCCGCATCTTTAAGTGCTTCCATGCGCGATGGGATCGAGGGCTGCCCGTAGCGCATGGCCCAGTCGACCATCACACTATCGTCGTCGGCATAGGCCTCAGCCAGAACATCAGAATGCGAACGCGTGAAAGTCCGGAGATAGCTTTCATCCAGCTCGTGGTTCCAGATTTCCTCATACGCCTCGCCGACCTTTTGTGGTCGACGATTGAGAACAATGCCAAAAAGGATCGGATACCAGAGAGCCTTTGGCCACTCGATGACGCGCTTATCTGTCAGGAATTCCTTGAGATAGCGACGCATCGGAGCATAGCTGGTGCCATCAGGGGTGCCGAGATTGACCAGCAAAATGCCAACCTTGCCAACCTTGACCTCGGGGTGGTCTTCGGGAAGCCGGACTTCGGCGGCCTTAAAGTCGGCAAGTGGCGAATATTTATTCATCGACGATCCCGTATGCAGCGGCGTTGGCTGCTCTCTTCCCCGTTTGGTTTTATGTACGGTGTTCTAGTCGTCTTGGATGTCCAGAGTCCCACCCCATGGCAGAAAAGTCTAGATTGTTTCCAAATTTAAGCTTCCAATAGCGACATTCAGTGTGAAACTTCACACCTAACCGTCGTAATCGCGCTCATCTGCGATCACCACCCCGTCGTTCGGCATGGACTCTTTCGCCACGATTTCCACTGAGCCTTTCATCTTGGTGACATCAGACATCGTCTCAACGACGCGCTCCAGAAAGCTCTCAGCGTCAGTCGACACGGATGCAGCGACCCGAAGCGTCATCGCATCACTGTCGCCGACGCGGGTCACAACAAGACGCGCCTTCTCTATTTCCGGGTGACGAGCGGCAATCTCAGCGACCTGTTTTGGATCGACAAACATTCCCTTCACCTTGGTGCGTTGGTCGGCCCGCCCCATCCAGCCCTTAATGCGCATGTTTGTCCGACCGCATGGACTTTGACCGTCAAGTACGGCGGATAGGTCGCCGGTTCCAAAGCGAACCAGAGGATAGCTTGGGTTGAAGACGGTAATGACAACTTCTCCCACTTCTCCATCAGGGACTGGATCGTCAGTGCCAGGACGGACGATCTCCAAAATGACACCCTCATCGACGATCAGCCCTTCCATCGCGTCTGATTCATAAGCAATGACCCCGGCATCGGCTGTGGCGTAGGCCTGGAGCACCGAAACACCGCGATCTCGATATTCCTGCCGAAGGGATGGGAAGAGAGCACCGCCGGAAACAAGCGCTTTGGAAATGGAAGCGAGCGAAAGGCCGACGTCTTGAGCGCGGTCGAGCAGTACCTTGAGGAAGTCGGGCGTGCCGACAAATCCGGTCGGTTTGATATGAGCTGCCGCCTCAACCTGTTGTTCAGTTTGACCGACGCCCGCAGGCATAACCATGCAGCCAAGCGCACGCAGTCCCTCATCGAGAATAAAGGCGCCAGGCGTGAGGTGGTATGAGAAGCTGTTATGGACGATATCACCGCGCCGAAAGCCAGCGGCAAAAAGGGACCGACCCGCGCGCCACGGATCCGGGCCTTTCCCTTGCGGCTCGTAAACTGGACCGGGCGACATGAAGATACGACCACCCTGGCCAGGATTGATTGCGGCGAAACCACCAAATGGCGGGTTCTCGGTCTGTGCAGCCATCATTTCCGGCTTTCTGAGCACCGGAATTTGCGCGAGATCGGCGCGAGACTTCACCGCCTGAAGATCGACGCCATCCAGCCGCTTTGCCCAACCCGGCGCTTCTGTGGCGACCTGCTGCAGGAACGGCCCGAGGGACTGGAAATGCGCAGTCTCACGCTTTTCCGGGTCTCGGGTTTCGAGATCGTCGTAAAATTCGGTCACGGGCTACCCATCCATCCAAGATATCGCCTGCCGATCCCTGAAGAAACCGCCCGTCGGCCCAGTGTCTGGCAAGGTCGCAAGCCACACTCCGGTATCTGCGCCTTCCTCTGGCGAGCGTGATGCCGAAGGTCCACCCATGCGGGTCCGGACCCACCCGGGGCACATTGCATTGACTTTCACGCTGTTTGGAAGTTCGGACGCGGCTTTGATGGTGATGGCGTTGAGGTAGGCCTTCGTCACGCCGTAGGCGCCCGGGCCCAAATTGTTCAGCGCTCCCCAACCGGATGAGACATTAACAATCCGGCCGTAGCCGCGCTTTGCCATACCGGGCGACATGGCACGGATCAGGAACAGCGGCCCCAAACCGTTCACCGCGGTGGTCATAGCGAGTGTGTCTTCGGAAAGGTCGAGCAAGCGCCCTTCGTCGAGCATTCCCGCATTGTTGACGAGGACATCGATTTCTGGGTGGGTGCTCGCGACGCTTGCGATCGATGAGCGGTCGCTGACATCAAGTGTCACCGTCTCTGCGGACCCACCATGGTCGTTAATGGACGCCGCGACGTTGTCACCTGAGGACCTTTCGCGGGATCCGACCAAAACATGGAGGCCATGCTTTGCAAGCCCGCGCGCAATCTGTTCGCCAATGCCCCGATTTGCGCCAGTGACCAGCGCGGTGCGCACCGTCACGCCAGCCACCTTTTCCGGCGTTTATAATGCTTCACATCGCGGAAGCTCTTCCGCGCACCTTCTGCGACACCGAGGTAAAACTCTTTAACATCCTCGTTTTCGCGCAGCGATGCAGCCTCGCCGTCCATCACGACGCGACCGTTTTCAAGGATGTAGCCATACTTCGCGTAGCGCAGCGCAATATTCGTGTTTTGCTCAGCGAGGAGAAACGAAACCCCCTCCTCTTCATTGAGCCGTTTCACAATCTCGAAAATCTCTTCGACCAGTTGCGGCGCGAGGCCCATTGAGGGCTCGTCGAGCAGGATCATAGTCGGTTTTGACATGAGCGCCCGGCCAATCGCGGTCATCTGCTGTTCGCCGCCGGAGGTGTACCCGGCCTGGCTGGACCGACGCTCCTTTAGGCGCGGAAAGTAGGTGTAAACCAGATCGAGGTCTCGCTTGATCGCAGATTTTCCGTCGCGTCTTGTATAGGCCCCCGTCATCAGGTTTTCCTCGACGGTCAGGTGCTCGAAGCAGTGGCGACCTTCCATGACCTGCATGCAGCCACGCCTGACAAGCTCGTTGGGTGAGAGCGCTTGAACTTCATCCCCCTCAAAGATGATGGAGCCTTTCGTGACTTCACCACGCTCAGCGCCAAGAAGGTTCGAAATCGCCTTCAGTGTCGTTGTTTTGCCCGCTCCATTCGCGCCGAGGATAGCGGTGATGCCGCCGCGTGGAACCGTCAGCGAGACGCCCTTCAACACCAATATGACGTGATCGTAGATGACCTCGATATTGTTCACCGACAGGATCGTGTCGGTGGATGTCTCGGGGTTCGCCTCGATCATGCTTTCGGCTGCGGTCATTGGTCTACCCTAATAGATTCCGCCCCGGACGTATGCCCGGGGCGGCTTTTTTGCGTTTAGCTCGCGCAGGCTTCCGTGCGCTCAGGCCATGGGCTGTTTGAGGCGACATAGTCCTCAGCGGCCGTCGCCAGAAGCGGAGAAACGACGTCGGTCATCGGCGAGAACCAGTCGCTCGCTTGGACCCACTTTTCGCCATCCCACTCTTGGACGTAGACGGAGTGATTACCGGAGTGGTTTTCGCAGGTTACGCGCAACGGTGCCATGAAGCCCTCAAGCCCGATCTCCTTGATCCGGGCTTCGGTGATGTTGAGGTTTTCAAGGCCGATGCGCATACCCTCGGCATTGATGACCGATTTTCCAGTGATTTCCTGCGCAGTGCGGATCGCTTCGGCCATAAGAACCGAGTTGTAGACCCCACGATTATAGAGGTTTTCACCGAACTTATCGGGGTCGACCTGGCTGTTTCCGGCATCAACGACGAGGCGTTTGATGTCCTGGAGTGCTGGGTAGTCAGGGCCCGTGCCGTGGAAGTTGAGCGTCTTGTATCCAGCGGCTTCAGCGCCGCCAGCGCGCGCATCGTCATCGCCACCGGACCACCAAACACCGATGAACTTGTCCATCGGGAAGCGGATTTTCGTGGCTTCCTTGACGGCGGTCGGGTTCATCGCGCCCCAGCCCCACATGACCATGTAATCTGGACGGTCACGACGGACATTGAGCCATTGCGACGACTGGTTCTGCATTTCCTTGCCCGGCACCGGGTACTGGAGAAGCTCAAAACCGTATTCTGAAGCGAGGCTTTCAAGAAGCGGGATCGGCTCGCGGCCATAGCCTGCATCAAGGAAGATGTAGCCGAGTTTCTTGCCTGAAAGCTGATCAAGGCCGCCTTCCTGCTCGGCGATGTATTTCACGATCGCCGATGCGCCATCCCAGTAGGTGGCAGGTGGGTTAAACACCCATGGGAACGTGTTGCCGTCAGCTGCCGCCGAAAGGCCATAAGCCATCGAAAGCACTGGGATCTTGTCGACGCCGGCTTTCGGGATCAGCTGGAGCGTAATGCCCGTGGAATAGGGGTTGTAGACGAGAGCGCCTTTGCCTTTCGTGCCTTCATAGCACTCGACGCCGCGTTGTGTGTCATATCCGGTTTCGCATTCCTCAGTGACGATTTTAACGCCGCCAATGCCACCATCGCGCTCATTGAGCATGGCGAAGTAATCGCCCATGCCATTGGCGATCGGAATGCCTGAACCGGCGAACGGCCCAGTTCTGTAAGTCAGCATCGGAATGTAAACGCTGTCTTCGGCGGCAGCCTCCAGCGCTGGCATCAGCGCGAATACGCCGACGGCAGCGCCCATAATCCAGTTTCTCATTTTCATATCTGGTCCTCCCAGTTTTATCGGCTTCGTGCCGATTTTCAGTTTCGTCCGCCCGCCCCTTGAGCCGCACAATCAGGCATAGGGGAACGGCCAAACGCGAAGCTTCTCCTTCAAAATCGACCACAAGCGGGCAAGCCCGTGCGGCTCGACAATCAGGAAGAAGATGATAAGCGCACCAACGACCATGAACGTGATGTGGTAGATCGCCTCCGCGCCGATATCGATGCCAATCGCCGGCAAACCGGTGCGCAACGCGATCGGCAGCGCCCAGATGAAGGCTGCCCCGAAGAAACACCCTTTCAGGCTGCCCAGACCGCCGAGAATGGCCATGAACAGGATCTGGAATGACAGCGTGATGGAATAGGCCGATGGTTCTGCGGCGCCGAGATAGAGGAACACCATCATCGCACCCGCCACGCCGCAGATGTAGGACGAGATCGCAAAGGCCGACAGCTTTGCGACCAATGGCCGGATCCCAATGAGTTCCGCTGCAATATCCATATCGCGGATCATCATCCAAGATCGCCCAAACCGACCGCGAATGATGTTCGCGACCAGCCAAGTAAACACCACCGCAATCGTGAGAACGATGAAATAGCGGGTGATCGGTTCCGCTTCCGGCCCGGTCACGATAAAGCCAAACGCGGTTCTCGTTGGCACTTCGATCGCACCCGAAGCGTTGTAATTGTAAAGCCATCCAATACGGATGAAGCACCACTCCAGAAAGAACTGCGCCGCAAGCGTGGCAACCGCCAAGTAGAACCCTTTTATGCGCAGGGATGGCAGACCGAAAATAATGCCGATCCCAGCGGAGAAAACGCCCGAAAACAGGATCAAAACGATGATGTTCACTTCGGGGAAGATCGTCGTCAGCTTGTACGCGGCGTATGCGCCGACGCCCATGAACGCCCCGGTCCCGAGCGACAATTGTCCGGCATAACCGGTGAGCACGTTCAGACCCATAGTCGCTACCGCGAAGATGAGAAACGGTACCATGATCGTGGCAATGAAGAAGTCATTGCCAAAGAACGGGACCGCCAGATAGGCGATGGCGAGGATAACCCAGATACCAATCCGGTCCTGACGGATCGGCAAAAGGGCCTGATCTGCCTCATAGCTCGTCTTGAACTCGCCGACCTCGCGGTAGAACATCGCGTCAGATCCTCTCGATGATCTTTTCGCCGAACAGCCCTTGCGGCCGGAACAGCAGGAAGACGAGCGCGATCACGAAAGCGAGCCAGCTTTCGATGCCGCCACCGATCATTGAGCCCCAGTAGATCTCGCCGATCTTTTCGCCGATGCCTATGATGAGGCCGCCGATAATCGCGCCTGGGATCGAGGTGAACCCGCCGATGATCAAAACTGGCAATGCCTTGAGGGCGATGATTTCAAGCGCGAACGACACATCTGACCGCGCGCCCCACATGATGCCGGTGACAAGTGCCACGATCCCCGCGGCGAACCAGACGATCACCCAGATCTGTTCAAGCGAAATGCCAACCGAGAGCGCCGCCTGATGGTCGTCGGCGACCGCCCGCAATGCACGACCAATCCGTGTCTTTGAGAAGAAAAACCCGAGGGCGCAGAAAATGACGAGCGCAAGCACGGTGGCCGCAATGTCGATGTGCTGAAAGATGACCAGCCCGCCAAAGACCTCCCAGACGCTCGATCCAGTCGGCAGGCCCAATTCCTCGGTGATCATCTGTTTCGGCTCGCCGCCAAAGACGAATTCCCCGAAGCCAATGAGGAAAAAGGTGAGCCCGATGGTTGCCATGAACAAAATGATGTCAGGCTGATTGACGAGGTTTCTCAGCACCACGCGCTCGACCGTGACGGCGAGAACACCCATGACGGCGAGCGTCAAAACAACCGCAATTATGGCCGGAACACCCATCTCATGGAGGCCGACCAAGGTCAGCGCTGCGAAGACGACCATGATGCCTTGAGCGTAGTTAAAGACGCCGGACGCCTTGAAGATCAGCACGAACCCGAGAGCGATCAACGCATAGAGCACGCCCGCAACAAAACCTTCCCAGATCACCTGAAGGAAAAAGTCCGGTAGCGTCACCATTTCGATAAACGGTGCGATGAAAACCTGGTGCAGGATATCCAACTCTAATCGCCCCCTCTGCCCTCAGTGCGCCACGCCGAGATAGGCGTCGATGACAGCTTGATTACTCTGCACCTCGTCGGGCGTACCGTCGGCGATTTTTTTGCCGTAATCGAGCACGACGACGCGATCTGAGATGTCCATCACGACGCCCATATCGTGTTCGATGAGGGCGATCGTCGTACCGAACTGCTGATTCACGTCGAGGATGAAGCGGCTCATATCCTCTTTTTCTTCGAGGTTCATGCCCGCCATCGGCTCATCGAGCAGAAGGAGTTCCGGCTCCATCGCAAGCGCGCGACCGAGTTCCACTCGCTTTTGAAGACCGTACGGTAGCCGACCAACAGGGGTCTTGCGGATCATCTGGATTTCCAAGAACTCGATGATGTGCTCAACGAATTCGCGATTTTCGATCTCTTCTCGTTTCGCCGGTCCCATGTGAAAGAGATGCCAAAAGAAATTCGACCGCATCTTCAAGGTGCGACCCGAGACGATGTTGTCGAGCGTCGTCATCCCTTTGAAGAGGGCAACATTCTGGAACGTCCGCGCGATCCCTTGCGACGCCGCCACGTAGGGCCGCATTTTTGAGCGCTTTTCGCCTTTGAAGGTGATCGAGCCGACCTGCGGATGATAGAACCCGTTGATCACGTTGAGCATCGACGTTTTGCCTGCGCCATTCGGCCCGATGATGGCGCGTACCTCGCCAACCTTCACGTCGAACGACACGTCCTGAATGGCCTTAACCCCGCCGAACGACAGTGAAATGTCTTCGATGGCGAGCATGGTTTCGCCCTTCTGGAGCCCGTGGCCATCCCCGACGAAACCCGGCGCCCTCATTCGGCAGCCTCTTTCATCGGTTCTGCAGCACCGGCGTGGATCGCCATGTCACGGATTTCGACGTCACCATCAATCTTGCCTTTGCGGCCATCTTCGAACGTCACTTCGGTCGAAATCACCTTTCGGGTCGAACCGTCATAAAGCGCGTCGATGAGAGGCTGATACCGCTCAGCGATAAAGGATCGGCGGACCTTCTGCGTGCGGGTCAGTTCGCCGTCGTCCGCGTCCAACTCCTTGTGGAGAATGAGGAAGCGCTTGATCTGCGCACCCGCCATCATTGGCTCTTTAGAGAGGTCGGTGTTCACCTGATCGACGTTCTTTTCGATCATGTCATACACTTGTGGATTAGCTGCGAGCTCTTGATAGCTCGCATAGCCCACATTGTTCCGCTCGGCCCAGTTCCCAACCGCCGTCAGATCGATATTGATAAAGACGGTACAAAAACCTCGGTCGTCTCCGAAGGCGACCGCTTCTTTGATGTTGGGGAAAAACTTCAGCTTGTTCTCAATGTATTTCGGCGCAAAGAGCGAGCCATCGGTGAGCTTTCCGACGTCCTTTGCTCTGTCGATGATTTTCAGATGGCCATCATCGGTGAAAAAGCCCGCATCGCCTGTGTGCACCCAGCCATCTTCGGTCTTGGTTGAAGCAGTCGAGTCGGGGTTCTTATAGTACTCAATGAAAACACCTGGGCTCTTGAACATTACCTCGCCCGAATCGGCGATCTTCACCTCAACATCGGGCGCGGGCACACCAACCGTGTCCGCTCTGATCTCGCCATCTGGCTGCATCGTCACGTAGACGCTCGCTTCAGTCTGGCCGTAGAGCTGCTTCAGGTTGATCCCGAGCGAGCGATAAAAGCGGAAAATCTCAGGTCCAATCGCCTCGCCCGCTGTGTACGCCACCCGAATCCGGGAAAGACCAAACCGGTTCTTCAGCGGGCCATAGATCGCCGCGTCACCGACCGCATAGAGGAGCCGATCCAACGGACCAACACTTTCGCCGTCGAGAATCTTCTCACCGACACGGTTCGCGACATCGAGAAAATAGCTGAACAGCTTCCGTTTCACGGTCCCGGCGTCTTCCATCCGCACCATGGTGTGCGTGAGGAGCGCCTCGTAGACCCGCGGTGGAGCAAAAGCATAGGTTGTGCCGACTTCGCGCCGATCATGCTCAACCGTGTCTGCCTTTTCCGGGCAATTGACGCAAAAGCCCGCGAGATAGGACTGCGCATAGGAGAAAACGTGGTCGCCGACCCAGGCCATGGGGAGGTAGGCGATCACTTCGTCGTCGGCGGTGAGCTTATCAAAGACATTCCCGTTATGCGCCGAAATGACCAGGTTATCGAAATTCAGCACCACGCCTTTCGGCTTTCCGGTCG
>JBCCMK010000020.1:0-50818 GCA_039026395.1 Pseudomonadota bacterium
GCGTTCCCGACGAATACCGGATCGGCATCGTTCCGGCGTCAGATACCGGCGCATATGAAATGGCCATGTGGACCATGCTCGGCGCGCGCGGTGTCGACATGCTTGCCTGGGAAAGCTTTGGCAAAGGCTGGATTACCGATGCCGTCAAGCAGCTGAAGCTTGAGAATTGCCGCCTGATCGAGGCCGATTATGGCGAATTGCCCGATCTTTCATCGGTCGATTTCGACAAGGACGTCTGTTTCACCTGGAACGGTACGACCTCCGGTGTGAAGGTCCCGAATGGCGACTGGATCCCATCTGATCGTAAGGGGCTTACACTTTGTGATGCGACGTCAGCTGCCTTTGCTCAGCCGCTCCCATGGGAAAAGCTCGATGTCACGACTTACTCCTGGCAAAAGGTGCTCGGTGGCGAGGCAGCGCACGGTGTCTTGATCTTGTCGCCGCGTGCGGTCGAACGCCTCGAAACCTACACGCCGCCATGGCCGCTGCCGAAAATTTTCAGGCTCACCAAGGCCGGGAAACTGATTGAAGGCATCTTCAAGGGCGAGACCATCAACACGCCGTCCATGCTTTGCGTTGAAGACTATATTGATGCGCTCACCTGGGCCGAACGCCTTGGCGGCGGCGACGCGTTGATCAAACGGGCAAATGCGAACGCTGGCGCGATCCACACATGGATTGATGGCACGCCTTGGGTCGCAAATCTTGCGCGAGACCCAGAGACCGCGTCCAACACGTCGGTCTGTCTCTCGATCATTGATCCTACGGTTTCATCGCTCCCGGCCGAGGCGCAGGCTGCCTTTGCAAAAGCGCTCGCTAAACGTCTGGAAGGTGAGGGCGTCGCGCTCGATATCGCCGGCTACCGGGATGCCCCGCCTGGTTTGCGGATCTGGTGCGGCTCGACGGTGGAAACGTCCGACATTGAGGCGCTTTTGCCGTGGCTCGATTGGGCGTTTGCCGAGGAGCGCGCCGCGCTTCCGGTCGCCGCTTGAGCCTGGACTGCGCTTTTTCTCTCCGAATTCCAATCTGATTTTGTCGCTCCCGTTGCGGAGCGCGCACCCGAAGGACCACTTCAAATGACCACGCCTCGTGTTCTCATTTCCGACAAGCTTTCTGAAACCGCAGTCCAGATCTTCCGCGATCGTGGCCTCGACGTCGATTTCCAACCGGACCTCGGCAAGGACAAGGAAGCGCTCCTCGCTGCTGTCCCAAATTATGATGCAGTCGCTATCCGCTCAGCAACAAAGATGACCGAAAAAGTCATCGCAGCTGCCGATAATCTGAAGGCGATCGGACGGGCGGGGATCGGCGTCGACAATGTCGATATCAAAGCAGCAACCCAAAAGGGTGTGATCGTCATGAACACGCCGTTTGGCAATTCGATCACCACGGCGGAGCATGCGATCGCGATGCTTCTCGCGCTTGCCCGTCAGCTTCCGGAGGCAGACGCGTCCACCCGGGCCGGAAAGTGGGAGAAGTCCCGTTTCATGGGCGTCGAGATCACCGGCAAGGTTTTGGGCGTCATCGGATGCGGCAACATTGGGACGATCGTTGCCGAACGCGGTCGCGGCCTTCGCATGAAGGTAATCGCGTTTGATCCCTTCCTTTCCGCCGAGCGAGCGATCGAGATCGGTGTCGAGAAGGTCGAACTGGACGATCTCTTGCGCCGCGCTGATTTCATCACGCTTCACACCCCGTTGACGGAGAAAACGCGCGGCATCCTCTCAGCCGACGCGCTCGGTAAAACCAAAAAGGGCGTGCGGATCATCAATTGCGCGCGGGGCGGATTGATTGACGAGGAGGCGCTGTATGAGGCGCTTTCCTCGGGACATGTTGCAGGCGCGGCCCTCGACGTCTTCGCGACCGAGCCTGCGACTGAGAACCCGCTTTTTAACCTCCCCAACGTCGTTTGCACGCCTCACCTTGGCGCCTCGACCAGAGAAGCACAGGAGAATGTCGCCCTTCAGATTGCGGAGCAGCTTTCCGATTATTTGCTGACGGGTGCCGTACAAAATGCCCTCAATTCGCCTTCGATCACGGCGGAAGAGGCGCCAATTCTGAAGCCCTTCGTACAGCTCGCAGAATTCCTCGGCTCATTTGCGGGGCAACTCACGGAAACAAGCATCAAGGGCATCCGCATTGAGTATGAGGGCGAGGTTGCGGGCCTAAACAAACAAGCGATGACCGCTGCCGCCGTCACCGGTGTCCTGCGGCCGCTTCTGCAAGACATCAACATGGTCTCCGCCCCGGTGATCGCGAAGGAGCGCGGCATCAAAATAGAAGAAGTCCTGCGCGAACAGCAGGGTGTCTACGAAAACTACATCCGCTTTACCGTGATCACGGAACGTCAAACGCGGTCTGTCGCGGGAACGGTCTTTTCCGACGGCCGCCCCCGGATCATTCAGGTGAAGGGGATCAATATGGACGCCGAGTTCCGACCCAATATGCTCTACGTGACGAATGAAGACCGTCCGGGTTTCATCGGCGCGCTTGGCATGCTTCTCGGCAATTCCAATGTGAACATCGCGACGTTTTCTCTTGGCCGCCAATCGCAGGGAGCGGACGCAATCGCGCTCATTGAAATCGACGATCCGCTTCCCGACGAAACGCTGACGGCTGTGAAATCACTGCCTCACGTGAAGGATGCTAAAGCACTGGCCTTTTAGTCTCAGCGGCGACGCTGAGCCGGAGCTTCGTCGGACCTATTCAGAAAGCGCGATGATTCCGCCCGCCAAGGATTGCGGCAGTGGAACCTCGGTGAGGTCGTAATCAGAGTTGATCGTCAATGTCGGGCCATCTTTCAACCAGAGGCGCCCCGCCACGATCGCTGTAAACGCTGATCGGTCTGCAACTGCGGCTTTTGACGCGATGAACATGATGCTCTTTGGCAGATAGAAGGTCCCCACAAACATCCGAGCATCGTCACTCGTGATCGTATGCGCACGCACGCGTGGCGGCTGTCGGTAAACATCACCATCGCTGAAGTTGATATTATGCGGAACGTTTGGATCCTCGTAGATGAGGAGCCCAGCAAGCGGTCCAGACGTTGGTGCTTCGAGCGAGATTGTTGTGTCGCGATGAAAGCGGAACACGGAGTTCCCTCCGGTCAAATAAAATCCGACGCCGGTCCCGATGAGAGAGGCGCTATCCACGACACGCAGACGCCCTTCCTTGATGATGTATTCGCCGGGCATGAGGTTCGCGACTGTGGTCCCGGAAACGGTAAGCCCGCCGCAATAAACGCCCGGGCGGAGCGTAACATTGCCTCCAGAATTCGCCTCAAAATCGCGATGGTCACAGGCACCAATGGCAAGTGGCGGCCGATGTGCGAGGGGGTCATCAAGCTGCGGGCAATCTGACAAGGGGTTTGGCTGCACCTTATGCCTTGCCTTCCCAAGGACACCACCGGCGGCACAAATCGACGCTGCTTCGAGAGACGAGCCCTGATCGAGCTGAATCGATTTTTTGTGGGTCGCATTGCTGTAAACCGTGCACTCCGGCGCCTCGAGCCGCGCATCATTGTCGATGTGGATAGAGGCCGTGTCGTTTGCATCGTTCAGCCCTAAAACGCAGACCGCACCTTGGCCTAATATCCGAGCAGTAGCGGATACACCGATCGGGTTCGCGACATCATTGAGCATGTGCGCGAAAAAGGGTGACCAGACTTGTTTGAGAACAACGTTGACGCTCGCATTTTGAATGTCGACGTCCACATTCACGCGAATGGGCGAGTTCGTCACGTCTGAAAGCTTGTGCGTGGCACGAATGTAATTCCGTGCGGCGGCGCGGATCTGCGCCTTGCTGACATTTGCAAGAGAGAGTTCGTGGGCAGCAGCGACGGAGGCAGCGTCAGCTAAATGCTGAAGCCGTTCTCGCTGGTTTGAGAGATAGGCGAAATCAATGGCAAGCGCTGTTCCGCCGAGAAGCGCCGGAACAGAGAGTGCGAAAATGATCGCTGCAGAACCTCGTGCATTCGTTAAGAACCCGCAGCCTGACCGGGGACTGAAAAAACGACGGTAGACGCGCCTAACCCAAGTGCTGGCCCACATTTGGCGTACTCGCAACAGACTTCATTTAGCGGGGAACCCAGCAGATCAACTCGGCTGTGTTCTGGATGGCGCTCCTTTTGAAGGGGAGCCCGCGAAAGAGGATGTCGGCGATCGACCAATAAAAAATGAATCCGTTCTGGAAGTTGGAACTCAACCTTAATGCATGCTTGATCGATTTATCGTCGGGGCTTGAACACCCGTCTAAATCCGATGCATGCGGACTGTTATTCTGGCGCAAACCGCCCGTCATTCGGACGCCTGAGCGTGTAAAATCAAGTTGACAGTAGAAGTGGACTATTTTTATCTACTTTTAACGGCGCGGTCGGAATCAACCCGCCAGTGAAGCATGCGGATCAGGCCCATGAACATTGAAATTCTCTACGCGACTGAGACCTGCAAGTCGGAAATCTTGAGCTACGAGTTGGAAGATGTGGCAAAGGCGTTCTTTGAGACATCCGTGCGGGATATGGGCGAGGTCAAGCCGGAGGATATCGCTCCAGACTCGTTCTACGTGATGATCGTGTCGACCCATGGCGATGGCGATTTGCCGATCCCGGGTGAGCATTTCGCAAAGCGAATCCGCAAGGATGAGCCTGACTATTCAGGCGTCCGGTTTGCCGTATTTGGTCTCGGCGATATAGTTTATGACGCGACCTACAATTGGGGCTGCAAAACGATTGCGAAGCTGATGGTTGAGCGGAATGCAAGACTTTTCGGTGAGATCGGCCTCCATGACGCGTCGGACTATGACGAGCCCGAAGATGTCGGTGTCCCTTGGCTTCAAGACATTCTTGAAGTTCTCTCAAAAGAGAATTCGAGTCCGGCTACGAGCGCCCAGGTTTCTGCCGCCGCAATGTAACGCTTACTGCGGGGGGCCCAAGTTGTTCGGGTTAGAGTCCGTAAGTTCAGGGCTCTTTTGTGGTGAGCGCGCATAGCACTCTTGCTGTTATCGCATTCGTGCCCGCATCGCGTGATCGCTAGAGTGAGGTTTGCGACTCACTCAAGACGCGTCTTATGTCGACCTCACACCCGTCCACAGCTGACCAAAGCCAAGCGCCGCTCAAGCTTACGCCGCTTATCCCGCTTTTCATTTCAGCGGGGCTTCTGCTTGCTGGTAACGGGCTTCTTGGCACCTTAACCGCCCTTCGTGCGCGCGAAGAAGGGTTCGGCGACGTCTTTATCGGTCTGCTCGGGACGCTCTACTTCACCGGTTTTGTGGTTGCCTGCCTGGTCACGCCGCGCCTCATTCAGCGCGCAGGCCACATTCGCGTGTTTGCAGCGCTTGCTGCTGGTGCCGCTGCGAGCGCGCTCGCGATGGTTCTCGCGGTGGAGCCGATCTGGTGGTTGATTGCGCGTTTTGTCGCCGGATTTTGCTTCTGCGGCACGGCGACGGTGCTTGAAAGCTGGTTGAACGCGGTTGCCACCAATTCGGACCGTGGCCGGATCTTAGGCACTTACCGGGTTGTTGATCTGGGCGCTGTGACGGGCGGGCAGCTCTTCATTCCGGTGTTTGGTGTTTCAGGCTTTGAGATTTTCGCGTTTGTCGCACTGCTCCTTGCGATCGCGTTGATACCCGTCGCACTCTCAACGCAAGCCTCGCCCGCGCCACCACCGTCCGCGCGTGTCCGCCCCGGCGTCGTGTGGTCGATCTCGCCGGTTGCAGCCTTTGGGTGCCTGACGCTGGGGCTCACAAACGCCGCCTTTCGAACCGTGGGGCCGGTCTACGCGCAGGATGTTGGCCTTTCGGTCGATCAAGTCGCGCTTTTCATCTCGTTTGCTGTCGCGGGCGGCGCCTTAATGAACTTCCCGCTCGGCATGTTGTCCGACAGGTTTGACAGGCGTAGCGTTTTGATTGCCGCGACGCTTGGGGCGGCTGGCGCCAGTCTGTTCCTTTCGGGCGCGAACACGCCAGTAAACGTTTTGATTGGCGCTTTCTTTTTCGGCGCGTTTGCTTTGCCGCTTTATTCGCTGTCGATGGCGCATGGCAATGATCACGCGGACCGCTCGCAGGTCGTGGAGTTGACCGCTGGCTTGATCCTCTTTTACGGGATCGGCGCGATTATCGGCCCGTTCGTTTCGTCAGCCCTTATTGGGGCGTTCGGGAGCGGTGCGTTCTTCATTTACACCTGCGTGCTCCATGGCACGCTCATCCTCTTTGTCATCTATCGCATGACCCGTCGCGCAGCTGTCCCGCGCGAACTTCGAAAGCGCTACGTCGGCCTCTTGCGCACGTCGCCAATGATGGTGCGGATCGCGATGGGGCGGAAGGGATGGAAGGAAGAGTAGAGACGCTATGCGTTCTTTCTCACCTGCTCGGCGAGCGTAATGCCGCCTAAAACAAGGGCGAGGCCGATGGCGTGGTAGACCTCGAAGCGCTCACCGAGAATGAGGATTGCCAGGCCAGATGCGAGGACGGGCACCAGATTGATAAAGATCGACGCCCTGTTCGGTCCGATGAGCTCAACGCCGCGGACGAAAAAGATCTGCGCCAAAAGTGATGGAAAAAGCGTCACGTAAATCAGGAGGACCGGCGTCTGCCATTCCCAGCGAATCCGCTGGTCAAAAGCGAACGTTTCAATCAACGCAACCGGAATGGATGCGCAGGCTGCAGCAGTTGCAAGTGCAAACATGAAGACCCGCCAGTCGACCGGCGGTTTCTTGCGCAGAAAGGCCGAGTAGCCGGAATAAAAGATCACGGCGAAAACCATGATCGCATCGCCGATGTTAATGTCGAGGCGCAAGAGCGAGCCGAGGTCGCCGCGGCTCACGGTAACGATGACGCCGACGATGGAGAGCGACACGCCGATCATCTGAACGCGTCGTACGCGCTCGCCGAAAAGGAAATAGCCCAACAAAATCACGATGACAGGCATTGCCGACTGCTCAATGGCCGCATTGATTGCAGTCGTGAAATTCAGCGCGCCGTAAAGAGCAAAATTGAACCCAGCAAAGCCAATCGCACCCATCAGCGCTAAAAAACGCCAGTTCTTGCGAAGCTCGGGTTTGCTCGCCTCGAGATAGGGGCGCGCGAGCATGTAGAGGATGATCGCTGACCCGGTCCAGCGTATCGCGGTCAGTGTAAACGGTGGGATCAGCCCGGCGGCCAGCTTCCCAGCGATCGCGTTGCCAGCCCAGAAGAGGGCCGTCAGCGACAACAGGATATAGGGGCTGGAAAACAAGATTGCGTCCGCGTGAAAAGAAATCGGGCGCTACGCGTAGGCGCGGGCCTGGTTTTCAACAAGTGAAAACTCGCAAAACCCTTGCAGCACCGCTATGGAGTGCGCGGGGCTTGTGGACAGGAATGCGTGCATGGCGAACGTCGCGGTGGTCGGCGCCCAATGGGGCGACGAAGGCAAAGGCAAGATTGTTGATTGGTTATCGGAGCGCGCCGATGTCGTGGTCCGTTTCCAAGGCGGCCATAATGCAGGCCACACGCTCGTCATCGACGGCGTCACGTATAAACTCTCGCTTTTGCCGTCGGGTATCGTTCGGGACGGGAAGCTCTCAGTGCTTGGAAACGGGGTCGTCATCGACCCGCGCGCACTGGTTGAAGAGATCGAGACCCTGAGCAGTCAGGGGGTGCATGTGACGCCCGAGCGCCTTCGCATCGCTGAGAATGCCTGTCTCATTTTGTCGATCCACCAAGACCTTGATGCGTTTCGCGAATCGTCCAACTCGGGCACCAAGATCGGCACGACGAAGCGCGGGATCGGCCCAGCCTACGAGGATAAAGTCGGGCGCCGCGCCATCCGGGCGCAGGATTTGAAGAACCTCAAAACGCTGCGCGGCAAGATCGATAACCTCTTGGGACACCACAACGCGCTGCGCCGCGGCTATGGCCAGAACGAAATCGATCAAGACACGATTTTTGACGAGCTCTCTGACCTCGCGCCGAAGATTGTGCCGTATATCGATACTGTTTGGCGGCTTTTGGATGAGAAGCGAAAAGCGGGTCATCGCATCCTCTTTGAGGGGGCGCAGGGCTCACTTTTAGATATCGACCACGGAACTTATCCGTTCGTTACGTCATCAAACACCATCGCAGCGCAGGCGGCAGCCGGATCGGGCGTTGGTCCGCGTGCCGTGGGTTATGTTTTGGGGATCACAAAGGCCTACACTACGCGTGTAGGGGAGGGGCCGTTTCCCACCGAGTTGGACGATGAAAACGGCCAACTCCTCGGAGAGCGTGGACGCGAGTTTGGCGTCGTTACAGGGCGTAAGCGTCGCTGTGGCTGGTTCGATGCTGTGCTCGTCCGCCAAATGATCAAAGTGTCCGGCATTGACGGGATCGCGCTCACCAAGCTTGATATTCTGGATGCGTTCGAGGAGATCAAAATCTGTGTGGGTTACCGGCTCGACGGGGATGAGATCGACTATTTACCGGCATCGCAGTCCGCCCAGGCGCGCGTCGAGCCAATCTATGAAACAATTGAAGGCTGGAACGCCTCGACCCAGGGTGCGCGCTCGTGGGCGGAACTGCCTGCGCAAGCCATCAAGTACATTCGTCGCGTTGAAGAATTGATCGAAGCGCCGGTCGCGCTTCTATCCACAAGTCCCGAGCGCCGCGACACGGTGCTTGTCCACGATCCGTTCGCGGATTAGGTAGAAGGAAACTTCGGATACTGCCATGGCAGATTATGTTTCAGTTCTGAAGAGGGCGATCGACGGGCTCACCGACGACACGTCCGAAAAGCGGGCGATCGTCTACGACAAGGCCCGCAGTGCGCTTTCGCGTCAGTTAGAGACGCTTTCGGCGACGCTGACCCCCGAACAAGTCGCAGCCCAGATGAAAGCGCTCGATGATGCGGTGGTGGAGATAGAGGCGTCTTATCCGCCAGAGCTCGTGCCAGAGCCCGAACCGGAGCCAGAGCCAGAGCCGGAAGTTCATCCGGAACCGGAACCTGAGCCTGAGACCACAACCGAGGCAGATGAAGCGGTCGGGGACGCCCCTGAAGATGACGCTGTTAGCGCTAAAGCTTCAGATCATCCTGAAAGTGAGTCTAGTGATGCAGTCGTTGAGGCCTCAGAGCCACCGGCTGCTGATCTAGACGACCCGGTTTCGGACCTTGTTGCGGATGAGAAGGACGAACCATCCGCCAAGCCGGATGATGATGAACCTAAAGAAGAGGCTTTAGAGCCTGTTTCTGCGTCGCTCGAAGGCGACAGCGATAAGACTGATGGTCCAAAAAATGACGCCGCTCAGGAAGAGGAGGCGTCAAAAGACGACACGTCAAAAGACGACACCGGCTCGCTAACGAAAGCGCTCTCGGCAGCGGGCCCGAGCGTCAAGGATGCCCCAACGGAAGAGGACGCCTTTAAGAAACTCTCCGATGCAACCGACAAGTTCTCAGAACTGCGAGAAGATCGGATTGAGCCCTCGATCGGTGACGATGCGGAGAAGAAAGCAGATACAGATGATATCGTCGTCGGTGATCTTCGACCGGCGGATGCGCCAGCAAACGAATACACGCTCGACCGTGGTGCGAGTGACTACGGCTACTCAGATCCCGAACCCTTTGAAGTCCCGCATGAGGAAAAATCGCGGTCTTGGATCGTTTGGGTCGGGGTGGCATTGATTGCGGGCGGCGCGGGCGCTTACGCCTACACCAACCGCGATACCGTCATCCCATACCTTCAAACCTTGACCCAGAAGGCGCGCGAACTCGATGAGCAAAAGCCGGTCGCCGAACGGCCAAAAATCGAAGATCGCGTTTCAGCCGACGGCGAAAGTGCAGCTGACGATACGGCGTCCGAGACCGCCGAAACGGACGCGGCGGCTGAACCCGTCGTGGATGAGGCTCGTGTTCCCTCGGAAGAACCGCCTGCGCCCCGCCAGCTCACGGATGAGGAGATCGCAGCAGCAGATCGCGCGGCAGAACTCACCCGCATGGCCGAACGCGAAACACAGGCCATTCTGGGCGTTCCAGCGGCGGAAACGGGTTCCTCGGCGCTCTTCTATCTAGAAGGAAGCGGTGAGGGTGGTGGCGATCTGGCTGTTCGCGGTCGGGCAACTTGGACCGCCCCGGTTCAGGCTGGAATTACAGGCTCAGCCGATCAGGCTCTGCAGGTCGAAGTCGTTTACCCGCCGCAAAACCTAACACTGACCGCAACGCTTCGAAAGAACCTCGACCAGTCGCTTCCCGCGACGCACACGGTTGAACTGCTCTTTTCCAACTCCGACGGATCTGCAGGTTCACCGGTCAATGAGGTTGGAAATATCGTCATGAAAGCGACTGAACCTGAGGTCGGCGAACCATTGCGCTCCGTGATCGCAAAAATCGACGATGATTTTTATATCGCTGGGCTTTCAAGTGAACAGGCAGACGCAACGACGAACGTTCAGCTCTTGAAGGAGCGTGAGTGGTTGGAGATTTTGATCCGAACAGCCGGCGGACAGCGTGCCGTGATCACGGTTGAAAAAGGCGCTGACGGGCGTGCGGCGTTCGATACGGCCTTTGCTGCCTGGGGCGACTAGCGTCAAAATCCAATCAAGCCATGCGTTCTGCGCGTGTCGATTTTTTCTCTTGAGAAGGCGCAAGGCCGCAGAAAGCCTATGCGGATTTCAAGACTTTGCAATGCAGTCAGAGGCGATACCTGCCGTGCCCTTCTGGTCTGAAAAGAACAGCCTATCCGCACTAAAAATCTAGCTCGAATAGGCAGAGGCCTGCCCTTCGTTCGGTTTCTTTGCACCAAAACGACCTCTTCCAACCAAAACGCATGATGTTGTTTGGCTTTGACCTTACGTAGTTAATACGGATATTTCGCGATCACGAAAGAGTTAACGTTTTTGATTAATGCGGCTGTTTTTGTGTTGTGAAGGAGTGTTTCGATGCTCAAGCCGCAGTCTAATTTACTTCGCACAAGAAAAAAATCAAAAAAACCTTTCTACGTAGCAGTCTGCTTGATCGCAGTGTCTTTGACCTTTTCAAACAATTCTGTGTTCGCTAATCCTGAGGGCGAAGCCCATGTTGTTTTGTCGACTAAGCGACCTGACGCTGGCTCTTACGGCGGTATTAGCGTGGCAGAAAAACTGAAACCGGTCAGAGCAGGGCGGCACCTTGAGAGATGGTATCCTGCAGATGCTGCGATCGAGTCCGGAGAACTTTCGGGGAAAGAAAGACCCGGCCCGCGAGACATCTCAAATATTGTATCCGCGCAAAATGGTCTCGTGACGCGAAACAGTAATGGTGCCTCAGATATCCTGTGGTCCTGGGGGCAGTTTATCGATCATGATATTGTGCTGACACGAGAAGGCACGCGGGTTGTCAACATCGACGCAACCGGTGATGAACACCGTTTCAGCCGCCCCGGCTCGCGTCGGAACCATATCCCGTATGCGCGGTCACGAACGGTGAAAAACCGCTCAGGTCATCGCGCGCAGATCAATGACCAGACACCCGCGATCGACGGGTCGATGGTTTACGGCACAAGTCGGGCGCAAAACCTCAACCTCCGCCGTCGTGGCTACGGAAAAATGCGTCTGACACGCAGTGGATATCTCTTGCGTGACAGCCAACATCAAGTCTTGGCCGGAGACAGACGCGCCGCTGAACAACCGGGTCTGCTTGCGTTGCACACCCTATTTGTCCGCGAACACAACCGCCTCGCCCCTGATGTGTACGAAGCGGACAGATCCCAGACTAATGACGACGTCTTCGCCGCAACCAGTCGCCTCGTGATCCATCGCATCCAGGCAATCACCTATAACGAGTTTCTTCCATTACTTGTCGGCGCGGAAAGGGCAGATCCAGACAATCATGATTTTGGAACCGAACCGCTCAAAGGGGTCATCGGCAATGAGTTTGCAACGGCGGCGTTTCGTTTGGGGCATACGCTTGTGAGCCAACAATTGCCGGTCAAGAAGGATGATGGAAGTCTGGAACTCTTTCCATTGAACGAACTGTTCTTCAAACCAGAGTTTACTCGGGAGCACGGGATCTCTACAATCCTGGCCGGACAGAGTGAGCAGACCGCCCAAAAGGTCGACCCCATGGTCGTGGACAGCTTGCGCAACCTGCTGATTGGCTCACCAAACGTCCGGGAAAAGCTGGACCTAGTCTCGCTCAACATCCAGCGTGGTCGTGATCACAACTTGCCCAGTTACAACGAAATGCGGGTTTATGCCGGTCTTGAGCCCGTTGAGAGTTTTGATGATCCTGTCTTTCAGGATGCGTTCAAAGCGAAATTGGCTGAGGCCTACGACGATGTCGATGCGATTGATGCCTGGGTCGGAGGATTGTCGGAAAAAGCCGCCGAAGCCTCCATGCTGGGCGAGACGTTTACAAGGATTGTCGCACGCCAATTTGCACTGCTCGCTCATGCTGACCCGAATTTCTACAAGTACACCGCTTCGCCAGACGAACTGGACGTTTTGGAAAACCTGACACTGGCTGACATTGTCCGAGCAAATGATCCCGACGTCGTAATTGATGACACAATGTTCATCGCAACAGACGGCATCTCGCCGACACCAACCAACTGAGGTTTGGAGCATATCCTAGCGAACATGGATCGGAAGGCGCGCCAGATCGACAGACGGGCTGCGTTCGACACGGCCTTTGCTGCCTGGGGCGACAAATCCTGCTTGTGCGCTCATGCAGCAAGGACCGTCATAGATCTTAATGCGTGACACCGCCTGTTAACCGGCTGGCAACCGTAAGCTCAATCATACCTCCCGAGAGGCCTGGCGTTCATTGTTGCACCGCACCGGTGGTGGTATTGAGTAAGGGTCGGATTTACCAATTCGGTTAGCCTTACCGCTTCACCATAGTCCGGCGGGGCGTCGCTTTTTGCGATTGCCACCAGGTCTTTTTTGTTTTTGCGTTTTTGCCTGGGACAGACGGGATGACGAGTGGTTGGTTCGACTGTGATCGTGATGGGAGGGACACCTCGTAATGGGTGAGCGGCCCCACATCCCAGTTCTACTCGGCGAGGTCTTGGATCATTTGAGACCCAGTGAAGGCGAAACCTATATCGACGGCACGTTCGGGGCTGGGGGGTATTCAGCGGCCATCCTCGATGCAGCGGACTGCACGGTGGTCGCGATGGATCGGGACCCAGGCGCTCTGCCTCGTGCCGAGACAATGACGTCGAAATTCGCGCCGCGATTTCGGTTTGTCGCGGGCGAGTTCTCCACGCTCGATCAAATATCAGACGTTCCGGTCGACGGCGTTGTTCTCGACATTGGCGTGTCGTCGATGCAGATCGACCAGGCCGACCGCGGCTTCTCCTTTATGAAGGATGGCCCGCTCGACATGCGCATGGGCAGGGCGGGTCCGACGGCGGCAGATCTCATCAACACGATGGAACTGAGCGCGTTAGCGCGCATTTTCAAAGCGTTTGGCGAAGAAAAGTATGCGCGACCAATAGCGAAAGCCATCTTAGCGCGTCGTGAAACCAAGCCTTTTGAAACCACGACCGAACTCGCAGAGCTGATTGAAGCGCAGACACCAGTTTCAAAGCGCGGCCCGATCCATCCGGCGACCCGGGTGTTTCAAGCGCTCCGTATCGCTGTGAACCGCGAGTTAGAAGAGCTAGTTCTGGGTCTCGAAGCGGCAGAACGCGCGCTCTCTGAAGGCGGTCGGTTGGTCGTCGTCTCTTTTCATTCGCTCGAGGATCGGATTGTCAAAAACTACCTCCGAGAGGCTGGGGAGGCTGCGGCGCCGTCGCGGCATCTCCCGTCTCAATCGGCAGAGCCAGCCCGGTTTGAAAGCGTGACCCGCCGGGCAGTTCAGCCCTCTGACGCGGAAGTTGCGTCCAATCCTCGCTCGCGGTCCGCGAAACTCAGATCCGCAATTCGGACCTCCGCTCCAGCAAAGACCGCATCCAAGCGGCTTCATGTTCTTGCAAGTGCGGCATGAGGTTGGACGGATGATCAGGATTGTCACGACACTCAGCTTTTCGATCGCCGTTTTGGCCGCCATCGGCCTTTACAAGGTGAAGATTGAGGCCCGTGAGCTGGCGAAAGACGTGCGTCAGATCGAGCGCGATATCGCAAAGACCGAAGAAGCGATCTCTATGCTCCAGGCGGAATGGAGTGTTTTGAACGACCCGGTTCGCATCCAACGGCTCGCAGAAGACCATCTCGGTCTGAAACCCATGTCATCGGACCAAATTATGATCGTGACGTCATTTGAGGGCGATGGTCGTCGGCAGCCCCTTGTCGATCGACAGCCGCAAACCCTGGAGGATCTCCTTGCCCAATAATTCGAATTGGAAGCGGAGCCCAGAACGGGTCGGCATTTTGGGCCGTTTGGTTGGTCGTCAAAATAGCGTGGAACGGAAGCGTTCTCACGATCCGGAACGGGCCGCCGTTAATGAACGTATGAGCCGAGCGCGCTTGGCGCTTGGTGGCGTTGCCTTTGTGGCGGTATTCGCCGTCATTTCCGCTCGCATTGTTGGTTTTGCGGTGGCGGATAGCGAACGCGTTTCGTTCCGCGCCCTTGCAGATGCGTCCACCGCTGCATCGCGGCCCGATATCACCGACCGAAACGGCAAAGTGCTGGCAACCGATGTGGTCACACCGTCGCTTTATGCCGAGCCGAAAAAGATCATTGACGTGGATGAGGCCGTTGAACTTCTCACGGCAGCCATGCCCAACTTGGATCAAGAGCAACTTCGGACCAGGCTGGACAGCGATCGATCCTTTGTCTGGTTGAAGCGCGAGGTCACGCCGGCGCAGGAAGCTTTAATTCATGATCTCGGCATCCCAGGAGTTGGATTTCGACGTGAGTTTCGGCGGGTCTATCCAACGGCACAGGCGGCTGCTCACATTGTCGGTCATGTGAATGTCGACAATCGCGGTATCGCTGGGATTGAGAAATATCTCGATGATCGTGGCCTCGCTGATTTGCATGGTCTCGGCTTTGGCCTCGATAGCGGTATGGAAGCGGTGGATCTTTCCATCGACCTCCGCGTCCAGCATGCGCTGAGGGACGAACTCTGGTTTGCGCAGGAGAAATTTTCCGCGCTTGCCGCTGCAGGTGTCGTGCTCGATGCGAAGACCGGCGAAGTCGTCGCGATGGTCTCTTTGCCGGATTACGATCCCAATCGACCGGAAACGTCGCTCGATGAAGAGGCAATCAACCGCCTGACGACGGGCGTTTACGAGATGGGATCGACTTTCAAGCCGTTTACCGTCGCAATGGCGCTCGACACCGGTCGGATAACGATGAACGACCGCTATGATGCCAGCCGTCCGCTCCGCGTTGGTCGTCAGACGATCAATGACTACCGGGGCAAGAACCGCGTTCTCTCGGTGCCTGAGATTTTCATCTATTCGTCAAACATCGGCACGGCCCGAATGGCGCTCGATGTTGGCATGGATGAGCATCAGGCGTTCCTTGAGCGTTTGGCGCTCTCAACGCGGCTTCGCACGGAATTACCCGAATCTGCCCCGCCGATGGTTCCGCGCAAGTGGAAGCAGGTGAACGCCATGACGATCTCGTTCGGACACGGTATTTCCGTTGCGCCGCTTCAGATGGCCGCCGCTGCCGCGCCTCTCGTCAATGGTGGGCTTTATCATGAACCGACCTTCATGCCCCGGACCGAAACTGAGGCTCTTGAGAGTGGACGCCGTGTTCTTCGGCCTCAGACAAGTGATGCGATGCGCCATCTCTTTCGGCTGAATACAACCGAGGGAACGGCACGCAAAGCTGATCGACCAGGCTATCGTGTCGGTGGTAAGACCGGGACGGCGGAAAAAGTTGTCAATGGTCGCTACGCGAAAGACAAGCGTCTGACGTCATTCCTCGGCACGTTCCCAACAGATGACCCGCATTACATCGTCCTGGTCATGCTCGACGAGCCGAAGGGCATTCCCGAGACCCATGGCTGGGCGACCTCCGGTTGGAATGCGGCACCGACCGCTGGTCGTGTGATCGAGCGGATCGCGCCCATTCTCGGCGTTCTCCCCAGGCGTGAGGATACGGCGCCGGAAGACGCTTCGGAACAGCCACTTTTTGTGTCTTATTAGGTCTGGAAGCCGCTGATTCTCTGACTGCCATGCGGTTTGACGGGCAAACCCATGGGCCACACGCTAGCAACGCTAACCGATGGAACAGCGCTTCATTCCTCTGAACACGCGCGGATTGATGTCAAAGGTCTGACGGCCGATAGCCGCGCTGTTCAACAAGGCTTCGTCTTTGCCGCCCTTAAAGGATCAGCGACGGACGGTCGAAAGTTCATTCCGAAAGCGATTGAGGCCGGGGCTTCGGCCATCCTGACTGACACCGCACCGGGCGACGTACCGTCAAATGTCGCCTTTCTCCTCGACGATAACCCTCGACAACGCTTGGCCGAGATGGCGGCACGGCTGTTTCCGCGACAACCAGACAACATCGTGGCAGTCACGGGGACTGCAGGAAAAACGTCGGTCGCGACCTTCGCGCGCCAGCTTTTTTCAGCCCTCGGTTGCCACGCTGCGAGTTTGGGGACGGTCGGTGTTCAGATCGGCGAAGAGTTGAAATACGGCAATCTTACCACGCCCGATCCGGTTACACTCCATCAGATATTGGATGAAATTGCAGGCGAGGGCGTGACGCATCTCGCGATGGAAGCGTCGAGCCACGGTCTTCATCAGTATCGGCTCGACGGCGTGAAACTGCGCGCTGCCGGTTTCACCAATCTCGGTCGTGATCACCTCGATTATCACGGCACGATGGACGCTTACCTAACCGCTAAACTCAGGCTCTTTGAGGATCTTTTACCGCCAGACGGCACAGCAGTTTTCAATGCTGACTGCGATGAGGCAGCTGCGATCGCATCCATCGTTGAGCGGCGGGGGCTTCGCGCTATCCCCATCGGCAAAGCGGGAACTGGTATCCAGATCAAAGACATTCGCGATAACGCCTTTAAGCAGATCGTCGAAATTGACGGAACGCTTGGTTCTCACAATGTGAGCGTGCCTTTTGTCGGGCGATTTCAGGTCATGAATGCACTGATCTCGGCGGGTCTCACGGTCGCGGCGGGCTGTGATCCGCAAGACGTTTTCGCAGCGGTTGAAACGCTCAAGGGCGCCAAAGGCCGGCTTGAGCGGATTGGAATGACAGAGAGTGGAGCAAACATCATCATCGATTACGCGCACAAACCGGACGCATTACGCGAGGTTTTGATCGCGCTTCGGCCTTTCACCGCGGGTCGGCTCATTTCCGTGTTTGGCGCGGGTGGCGATCGAGACCCAGGCAAACGCCCAATCATGGGCGCGGTTTCGAAGGAGTTCGCGGATGTCACGATTGTCACAGACGATAATCCCCGGACCGAAGATCCTGCGACTATTCGGAAAGCGATCTTAGACAGCGCCCCCAGCGCCCTGGAGATTGGCGATCGGGCCGAAGCGATTGCCCACGCGGCATCAATCGCGGGCCGAGGTGACACGATCCTCATTGCGGGAAAAGGCCATGAGCCGGGTCAGATCATCGGGACTGAGACGATCCCGTTTTCTGATCATGACGTCGCTGGCGAATTCGTGGCCCATCAGTCATGACTGAAATCACACCCATCAAGCCCCTTTGGGCCGGCGGCGAATTCGTTTCTGGCACGGCGGGCGTGTTCTCAGGCGATGATGCGCCTGACGTGAATGGGATTTCGATCGATAGCCGCACGATCATGTCGGGCGAGGCATATTTCGCGATTAAAGGCGATGTGCATGATGGCCATGATTTCGTGAAGCGTGCCCTCGAAGCGGGTGCGTCGGTTGCCGTCGTCGATAGGGATCATGCGCCGCGATTTGCCGCTGGAACGCCGCTGGTCGTTGTCGATGACGTGCTCGCAGCGTTGCAATCGCTTGGACGTGCGGCACGATTGAGAACGGATGCGAAGGTTGCTGCGATTACGGGCAGCGTCGGTAAAACCGGAACGAAAGAGGCGCTTCGGCTCGCACTCGCGAAGTCGGGGGAAACGCACTTTTCCGTCAAGTCGTTCAACAATCACTGGGGTGTCCCACTGACGCTGTCTCGCATGCCTGAGGACGTTGATTTTGGCGTCTTTGAAGTCGGTATGAACCATGCGGGCGAGATCACGCCACTAACGCGAATGGTTCGCCCGCATGTGGCGATCATCACCACGATCGAACCGGTCCACATTGAGTTTTTCGACAGTGTGGCTGGGATTGCCGATGCGAAAGCTGAGATTTTCTTAGGCCTGGTGCCGGGTGGAACGGCGATCCTCAACCGCGACAACGCCTATTGCGATCAATTGATCGACCGAGCGCAAGTTGCGGGTGTCTCGCGCATTTTAACGTTTGGCCGGTCGGGCGAGGCTGACATTCGGCTTATTGATGCTGAGGTCATGGACGCGGGAACGCGTGTTTCCGTCGATTTCTTAGGGCGGATGCTGACCTACACCGTCGGTGCGCCGGGTGTTCATTGGGTCATGAATAGTCTTGCCGTGCTCGGCGCCATCGACACACTTGATGCGGATGTCGAAACGGGCCTTGAGGCGCTGAGAGACATCGCCGCGCCGGAAGGGCGAGGACAGACGGTTAGCCTTCCGACCGATGCCGCTCCAATCACACTCATTGACGAGAGTTATAATGCCAATCCGGCTTCGATGCGGGCGGCGCTCGCTCTTCTTGGTCAGACTGAACCCTCGGCTGGTGGGCGGCGCATTGCTATTCTAGGCGACATGCTTGAACTCGGCGAGGATTCGCCGCGCTACCATGCGGAACTTGCAGATCCGGTTGAGGCTGCATCCGTCGATCTTGTCTTCACTTGTGGTCCATTGTTCCAAAACCTCGCAGATAAATTACCCCAGAGCCGGAGAGGAGCGCACGCTCCCGCATCGGCTGAGTTGATCCCTCTTGTTCTCGCATCCGTTGAGCCGGGCGATGTCGTCATGGTGAAAGGGTCGCTGGGAAGCCGGATGTCGCCGGTTGTCGAGGCTCTCAAATCACGCTACCCCGATCCTCACGAATGAGTGAGCCACGATTCGAGACCGCACTCCGGCCGGTCTTGTCGCAAAGTATCCAGACTTAGCCGCGGACTGTCACAACAATGCTTTACTACCTGACAGCCTTCAGCGACCAAGTGGCAATCTTAAACGTCTTTCGATACATCACGTTCCGCACCGGCGGCGCAGTTATCACAGCATTGATGATCATCTTTGTCTTCGGCCCCATGATGATCCGCGCCCTTCGCGTCCGTCAGGGGAAGGGGCAGCCGATCCGCGATGACGGTCCGCAGACCCACATCGTTGCAAAGCAAGGGACGCCCACAATGGGCGGATTGATGATCCTGATTGGGACGGTCGTGTCGACGCTCATATGGGGCGATTTGAACAATTCCTACGTCTGGATCGTGCTTTTCGTAACTCTCGCGTTCGGTGCGATTGGGTTTTACGACGATTTTCTCAAAGTCACGAAGCAGTCGCACAATGGATTAAGCGGCAAGTCGCGATTGGCCATTGAAGCCCTCGTTGCAGGTGCAGCGTGTCTCGTGATTTCCTGGGTCGGATCGCCAGAACTGTCCACGTCGCTCGCCTTCCCGTTTTTCAAGGATTTGCTCGTCGATATCGGCTGGTTTTTCATGGCATTCGGCGCGCTTGTCATTGTTGGCGCTGGAAACGCCGTGAACCTGACGGACGGGCTGGACGGTCTCGCAATTGTGCCGGTCATGATTGCGTCTGCGAGTTTTGGCTTTATCGCCTACCTGTCCGGGAACGCGATTTTCGCCGATTACCTTCAAATCCACTTCGTGCCAGGGACCGGCGAGCTCGCTGTGATATGCGGCGCACTCATTGGGGCGGGGCTCGGCTTTTTGTGGTTCAACGCGCCACCCGCCTCGATATTCATGGGAGACACGGGATCGCTCGCGCTCGGTGGTCTCCTTGGCACAGTCGCGGTCGCCACGAAGCATGAGATCGTGCTCGCCATAATTGGTGGGCTTTTTGTGCTGGAGGCGGTGTCTGTCATCGTCCAGGTCGTTTCATTCAAATTGACCGGCAAACGCGTCTTCCGAATGGCGCCGATCCACCATCATTTTGAGCAATTGGGCTGGACCGAGCCCCAGGTCGTGGTTCGATTCTGGATTATATCGGTGGTGTTGGCGCTCGCCGGTCTCTCGACACTGAAGCTTCGGTAATGCGCCTCACAGCGTTTAGAGAGAACCGCTTCGCGCTCTTTGGTCTCGGTGGAAGCGGGCTCTCCACTACGCGCGGCCTCGTGGAGGCTGGTGCGAATGTCGTTGCCTTCGATGACAACCCCGAGCAGACTGAAAAGGCTGCGTCAGCTGGTATTCCCGTTCAGGATTTACGGGAAATCGATTGGCTTGGGCTTGATGCGCTAATCCTTTCGCCGGGCGTTCCCCTGACCCACCCGGAACCGCACTGGACCGTCCGGATCGCTGAGAATTCAAGCGTCCCAATCATTGGCGACATGGAGCTTTACGCTAGGCAAATCCGCCATGCGGGCGTCCCCGTTAAAACGATTGCGATCACCGGCACGAATGGGAAGTCCACCACTACGGCATTGATCGCCCATATGCTCGCGCGCGCCGGTCGCGATGTGGCGATGGGTGGTAATATTGGGACACCGGTCCTTGATCTGTCTGACCCTCGCGAGGGTCTCTTTTACGTTTTGGAGTGTTCATCCTATCAGATTGACCTGGCGCCATCACTGAAACCCGACATCAGCGTTCTTTTAAACCTGACGCCTGACCATCTCGACCGCCACGGCACGATGGAGCACTACGCTGCGGTCAAGGAAAACCTCATTAAGGGCGTGAAACCGCAGGGTGCTGCCGTTATTGGCATTGATGACAGCTGGTGCCGAGCAATTGCGAACCGCGCCGACGACGCGGGCAAATCCGTCATTCGTATTTCGGGGCACGGCACCGAAGGCGGCGATGTCTCATCGCGCGGCACCACCGTCTACGATAACCGTGGCCATAGCGCGGTTGGCCTGATCAATCTCCAAGAGACACTCGCCCTTCGCGGATCCCACAACGCTCAAAACGCCGCGGCGGCATCGGCGGCATGCCTCTCTGTCGGGCTTCTCGTGCCGCAAATCACCGATGCGCTGCTCTCGTTCCCCGGTCTCGCACACCGCTTGGAACCGGCTGGGCGGCTCCACGCCATTCCCGTCATGAACGATTCAAAAGGCACGAATGCGGAAGCCACGGGACATGCGCTCGATAGCTTCGACCGTATTTATTGGATTGCCGGTGGCAAAGCCAAATCGGGCGGGATTGACAGCCTTAAGGAATTCTTTCCGAAAATCGTGAAAGCGTACCTTATTGGCGAGGCTGCAGCGCAATTCTCCGAGACGCTCAGGTCGGTCCCCCATGTCATCGCTGAGACGCTCGACGCTGCAGTGATGGAAGCGGATCGCGATCTGAAAACCGCTAACCCGGGTTCGGTGCTTCTCCTCTCGCCGGCTTGCGCATCGTTTGACCAGTTCAAAAGTTTCGAAGCGCGGGGCGATCGATTTAAGGCGCTTGTTTCAGCGCTGGACGGATTCGAGGACTGACAGTGCGGATGTCCTCGCCGCGTGTGGGGATAGATACCGATGCTGGGTCGGACCGACAAAAACCCAATCGCTGAATGGTGGTGGACTGTTGATCGGCTGCTATTGGTCTTCATCCTCGCACTCATGACAACCGGTGTGATCCTCTCACTTGCGGCGAGCCCTCCGGTTGCGTTGCGGCTTGGGTTGAGCGAATACCATTTCGTCATCCGCCATATCATTTTCATCATTCCTGCGATCGCGATCCTGATAGGGGTCTCGATCCTGAGTCCGCAGAATATCAGGCGCTTGGCGGCGCTCGTCTTCATTGGCGCACTGGTTTTGACGTTTGCGACGCTGGTCATCGGTATGGAAGCGAAGGGAGCCAAACGCTGGCTTTACCTCGGTGGATTTTCGCTTCAGCCGTCGGAGTTTTTAAAGCCCGCGTTTCTGGTCCTCGCCGCTTGGCTTTTCGCAGAAGGGACGAAACGGCCAGATGTTCCAGCGACCCTGATTGCGTGTCTCTTGATCGTGCCCGTCGTGACGCCCCTTATCCTCCAGCCCGATTTCGGTCAAACGCTTCTCATTGCAATTGCCTGGGCTGCGCTCTTCTTCATGGCGGGCATGCCGTGGGGTTGGATCGTGCTTCTGGGCGGTGTCGGGATCGTCGGCTCGGTCGGCGCATACTTCACCATGGACCACGTCGCGCGGCGCATCGATCGGTTCCTCGATCCGTCATCGGGCGATACCTATCAAGTGGATCGCGCCATTGAATCCTTCACGAGCGGAGGCTGGTTTGGGCGTGGCCCAGGCGAGGGGATCGTCAAGCGCGCACTGCCGGATTCGCATACGGACTTTATTTTTGCGGTCGCAGGCGAAGAGTTCGGAGCGATCTTCTGCCTGATCGTGGTCGCGATCTTTGCGGCCTTCGTGGTGCGCGGGCTTTCGCGATCCTACCGCGCGAGCGACGCATTCTTGCGCCTCGCGCCGGCGGGCCTTTGCATGCTGATTGGCTTGCAAGCGACGATCAATATGGCCGTCAATCTTAGCCTCGTTCCCGCTAAGGGCATGACGCTGCCCTTCATCTCCTATGGTGGTTCGTCGATGCTGTCGTTGGCTTTTGCGGGCGGTATGATCCTTGGGCTCACGCGCAGGCGAACCGACCCCATTGCCGTTCGATCCGCGCACGCCGATCGCATGTTTGCAGAAAGCCCTGCCGAATGACTGGATCGCCAGTGATTGCGCTCACCGCTGGCGGAACTGGTGGGCATTTGTTTCCAGCGGAAGCGCTGGCAGCCGAGCTGAAGGACCGTGGCACAACGGTGCATCTGATTACCGATGCGCGGGGTCGGGAATACGCGTCGGTCTTTGAGGGCGACGCGATCCATGTTGTTCAATCCGAGACCTTGCGGCGAAAATCCATTGGCGGAATGTTCGCCATGATCCGCACAATCATCGGTGGCGTTGGTGAATCCCGGCAGATTCTCCGAACGGTCGGGGCGAACTCTCTCGTCGCATTTGGGGGGTACCCGACGGTGCCGCCGGGCTTTGCAGCTGCTTCCTTGAAACTTCCACTCATTCTCCATGAGCAGAACGCTGTCATTGGACGCGCGAACCGGATGCTCGCGTCGCGCGCTTCAAAAATCGCCACTTGCTTCGACTCGGTCTCCAAATTGAACGCACCCACAAAGGTGACGGTCACAGGAAATCCGGTTCGGCCTTCGGTGCTTGACGCGCGCACGCCCTACGATGTGCCCACGACTGAAGGCCCGCTCAAGCTTTTGGTGTTTGG
Organism: Pseudomonadota bacterium; assembly: GCA_039026395.1. Classification (GTDB taxonomy): domain Bacteria; phylum Pseudomonadota; class Alphaproteobacteria; order Rhizobiales; family JAKSCL01; genus JBCCMK01. The sequence continues at coordinate 23,279 of JBCCMK010000020.1, forward strand.
CGGAAGCCAAGGCGCTCGGTTTTTCAGCGATGCAATGCCGGACATCCTCGCAAAACTGCCAGAAAATGTCCGCTCGCGCCTTGTACTCACCCAGCAGTGCCGGCCTGAAGACATGGCCCGCGTCGAACGCGCATATGCCGATCTCGGGATCAGCGCCGATCTCTCGCCCTTCTTCACGGACCTGCCACAGCGTCTCTCAGCGAGCCATCTCATCATCGGTCGAGCGGGGGCGTCGACGGTGAGCGAACTCGCGGTTCTCGGACGCCCCTCTATCCTGATCCCGCTACCAGGCTCACTCGATCAGGACCAGATGGCCAACGCCAAACGGCTCGAGACGGCCGGTGGCGCGATTGCTGTTCCGCAGGTCGATTTTACGCCAGAATTTGCGGCAAAGACGATTGCCGATCTCTTTGAGGCCCCGGATCGGCTCGCCGCCATGGCCGATGGCGCACTCTCAGCGGGTAAGCCCGACGCGGTTCAAGCGCTCGCGGACCTCGTAATGGCGCACGCGATATGAACGGAATGAATGCATGAACCTGCCCCAAGACATTGGAACGCTGCACTTTGTCGGGATCGGCGGCATTGGCATGTCCGGCATTGCCGAGGTGATGCACAATCTCGGCTACAGCGTTCAAGGGTCCGACATGTCGGACAATGCAAACGTTCAGCGATTGCGCGACAAAGGCATGACAATATCGGTCGGTCACGCCGCTGAGAATTTAGGAGACGCCCGCGTTTTGGTCGTTTCGTCCGCGATTAAGCCGGAGAATCCAGAGCTTATCGAGGCGCGCACCCGGTTTCTTCCTGTTGTGAGACGCGCTGAGATGTTGGCCGAACTCATGCGGCTCAAATCCGCGATCGCGATTGGTGGTACCCACGGCAAAACAACCACCACATCGATGGTTGCCGCACTCTTGGATGCGGGTGATTTCGATCCGACGGTCATCAATGGCGGCATCATCAATGCCTATGGCACCAACGCAAGGCTGGGTGAAAGCCAGTGGATGGTGGTGGAAGCAGACGAATCCGACGGTACGTTCGTCAAACTTCCTGCAAATGTCGCGATCGTCACCAATATCGATCCGGAACACCTGGACCATTATGGCGATTTCGACGCGCTCCGTGATGCGTTCAAATCATTCGTGGAGAACGTCCCATTCTATGGTTTTGCGGTTATGTGCATGGACCATCCGGAGGTTCAGGCTCTGATAGGCCGGATCGAGGATCGTCGCATCGTGACCTATGGCGAGACGCCGCAAGCTGACTATCAGCTTCGCAATCTTCGTTTCGAGGCAGGCTCCAGCATCTTTGACGTCGTTGCGCGGGACCGGCTGGTGGCGTCCGAAACCGTGTTTGAGGGGCTTTCGCTCCCCATGCCGGGTCTCCACAACTCGTTAAATGCCGTCGCGGCTCTTGCGACTGCGCACAAATTGGGTATCGGCGAAGACCAACTCCGCCAGGGTCTCGCGAACTTCTCCGGGGTGAAACGCCGCTTTACAAAGACGGGTGTTGCGAAGGGCATCACGATCTTTGACGACTATGGTCACCACCCTGTTGAAATTGAGGCGGTCTTGAAGGCCGCCCGTGCATCCACAATTGGGCGGATCGTAGCCGTGGTTCAACCCCACCGTTACACTCGGCTTCGGGACCTCTTTGAGGATTTCTGCACGTGTTTCAATGATGCCGACTCGGTGCTTGTCGCGCCGGTTTACGAGGCCGGTGAGACGCCGATTGAAGGTGTCGATCGTGACGCCCTCGTTGCTGGGCTTCAGGCTCGCGGGCATCGGAACGTCGCGGCAATTAACGGGTCTCCGGATCTTGCGCGTGCGGTGATTGAACGGGCAGGCGCGGGCGACATGGTCGTCTGCCTCGGTGCCGGGACAATCACCAAATGGGCTTACGATCTCCCCGACCAGTTAGAGGCACTGAACGCGTGACCGCATCATTTGCCATCCCTGAGGTTCGCGGTCGCATCCAAGAGGACGCAGCGCTCGCGCCTTATACCTGGTTCCGGGTGGGCGGACCGGCAGAAGTGCTCTTCACTCCGGCGGATGAAGACGATCTGGCGTCCTTCCTTGGTGCGCTCGAAAACAATGTCCCGGTGACGATTTTGGGTCTTGCCTCGAACACGCTCATTCGTGACGGCGGCGTTCCCGGTGTCGTTATCCGGTTGGGCGGCAAGGCTTTTGCGGCCGTTGAAATCAGCGAGGATGACCAGATCTCAGCGGGTGCTGGGCTCGCGGACAAGCGATTGGCTGCTGCTGCAAAGAACGCCGGTCTCGGAGGGCTTGAGTTCTACCATGGGATACCGGGCTCCATCGGCGGTGCGATCAAAATGAACGCGGGCGCCAACGGCATGGAAACGAAGGACCGCCTGGTTTCTGCTCGCGGTGTCACGCGAGCGGGCGAGATCGTCGAATTCTCAAACGCGGACATGGGTTTTTCGTACCGCCATTCTTCGGCGCCTGACGACGTGATTTTCACGCAAGCCACATTCCAGGGCGACATCGCGCCGATCGATGAGATCGAAGCCGTGATGGCCTCCGTTCAGGAGCATCGCGAGACGGCACAACCCGTCCGGGAAAAGACGGGCGGTTCGACGTTCAAGAACCCGGACGGCACGCGCGCTTGGCAGGCGATCGATGCGGCGGGCTGCCGTGGATTTAAGGTTGGCGGTGCAATGATTTCCGAGATGCACTGCAACTTCATGATCAATACAGGCGACGCGACCGCCTATGACATTGAGCTTTTGGGTGAAACAGTTCGCTCAAAGGTCTGGGACAATTCGGGGATCGCGCTTGAATGGGAAATCAAGCGGATCGGGCAATTTGAAGAAGGGCGCGCCGTTAAGCCCCTTCTAAACAAAGAGGAAAGCTGACGATGGCGGAAAAACACGTTGCAGTCCTCATGGGTGGCTGGTCTGCCGAGCGTGAGGTCAGCCTAACAACGGGCCGCGAATGCGCGATTGGTCTCCGCGACGCGGGTTACGCGGTCACCGAGATTGATGTCGGGCGGGATATCGGTTCGGTCCTGAATGAGGTGAAGCCAGACGTCTGTTTCAACGCGCTTCATGGCAAATGGGGCGAAGACGGATGCGTCCAGGGCATCCTTGAAACGCTGGAGATCCCATACACGCACTCTGGCGTTCAAGCCTCGGCCATCGCAATGGATAAAGACCGCGCCAAGACACTCTTTAAGGCAGCAGGCATTCCGATCGCCGAGGGTAAAGTGATGAACCGCCTCGAGGCGGCCAAGGATCACGCGATGAAGCCGCCCTACGTGGTGAAGCCCAATGATGAGGGGTCGAGCGTTGGCATCCACATCGTGACAGTTGAGCACACGCACCCGCCGCAGGAACTCTATTCCGAGGATTGGCCCTATGGCGATAACGTCATGGTGGAGCGCTACATCCCTGGAAAAGAGCTCACATGCGCGGTCATGGGCGACGTTGCGCTCGGGGTCATCGATATCCAGCCCGCGTCGTCTCAGCGCTTCTATAATTACGAAGCAAAGTACGCCGACGGCGGATCACTTCACGTGCTCCCAGCGGAAATTAAACCAAATGTTTACCAATTGGTACAAACGCTGGCGCTCAAAGCACACCTAGCTTTGGGCTGTCGCGGTGTGAGTCGCGCGGATTTCCGCTACGATGATCGCCCCACCGGAACAGGCGAGGTCGTCTGCCTCGAAGTCAACACCCAGCCGGGTATGACGCCGACGTCCTTGGTTCCCGAACTGGCCGCTCATGCTGGGCATAGCTTTTCGGAACTGGTCGCCTGGATGGTGGAAGACGCATCGTGCAACAGGTAGATGGTCGCGACGAGCCTGATCGAAGCCACGGGGAACTGGCCCCGATAAACGCCCCAAAGGTAACTTCGGGATCGCGTCGCCTCCGTGCGATGTCATCACTTTCGAGGCGTGCCGGATATGTCGCCCGGGAGTTCCGGGCTGCATTTATGTTTGTCGGCTGCGCTGTCGCAGTTTGGGCGATTGCATCGGCAGAGGCTGCAGCCCCCATTCGCAGTGGCGCGGAACATGCGGTGGATCGAGCGGCAACGGCCATGGGTTTGCGGGTCGCGTCCGTCGTGATTGAAGGGAGCGAAGGCCTACCAGACACGGACGTTTTGGACGCCATGGGACTTGGCGGCGCTCGGCCGCTTCCGTTTTACGATATCCAAGCAGCGCGCGAGCGGCTCCTCGATATTCCAAGGCTTGAAAACGTCACCGTTCGTAAAGTTTACCCGGGCGCGTTGCATCTGACCCTGACCGAGCGGCAACCCTATGCGCTGTGGCAGAACGAACAGGATATTGCCGTTATCGATCGGACGGGCCGCGTTATTCGAACCGTTCCGGAAGATACAGAAGCGGAGTTACCGCTTTTTGTGGGCGAGGGCGCGAATGATCACGCGGAGAGCTTGCTCGTTCAACTCGTTGATTATCCCCGCCTCAGCTTGATGGTGAATGTGGCGGTGAGAGTTGCCGACCGGCGTTGGAACCTTCGTCTCGACAATGGAATGATCGTCCGCTTGCCCGAAGGCCCCGAAGCCAAAGCCATCGCAATCCTTGCTGAAATGGTCGACGAAGCCCGCTTCATTGAGCAACCGATCGAAGTGATCGATTTGCGCCTTTCGGATCGGATCACGTTGCGCCTCCACGATGATTCACCCGTCGCGCGCTCAGGCAGCGACCAAGAAATTCCCAGCGCGCCCGGAGAACGACGGACATGAGCGGAAAAGGGACACGGCTCGACCTTTCGCCACTTAAGCCATTGTCGGCGGGACGCACGTCGGTGATCAGCGTCATTGATATTGGCACAGAGAAAATCTGTTGCGTGATCGCTAAGCTTAAACCGCGACAACGCGATGGGGCCGGGGATCAGAATACGCATGACGTGCGGATCCTTGGGATCGGGTATCACCGGTCGGCGGGCATTAAAGCTGGCGTCGTGATGGACATGGAAGCGGCCGAGCATGCCATTCGCCGCACGATCGATTCCGCAGAAAAGATGGCAGGCGTTACAGTTGAGAGCGTCATTATCAATGCGTCCTGCGGTCGGATATCGAGTGAAACATTTTCTGCTGATGTAACAGTTGGCAATCGCGATGTCCGGGCGGCCGACGTCCAGAAGGTCCTGCGTGCGGGCCGAGAGTTCTCGCTCGAAGACGGGCGTACTGTGCTCCACTCCCTTCCGATCGGGTACACGCTCGACGGCAATCGTGGAGTTTCAGACCCGATCGGCATGATCGGCGACAGTCTCGCGGTCGACATGAACATTGTCACGGCTGACGCGGCACCCGTCCGCAATCTCATCCTCTGTGTTGAGCGTTGCCATGTCTTTGTCGATGCCGTGGTCGCGTCTCCCTATGTCGGTGCGCTGGGCGTACTAACCGCTGACGAGATGAATATCGGGTCCGCCTGCATCGATATCGGCGCAGGCACGACGTCGATGTCGGTGTTCTTCAACCGGTCTTTCGTTTACGCCGACACGATCGCGATTGGCGGCCATCACGTGACAATGGATCTCGCGCGTGGTCTCTCGACCAGCATTCAACATGCTGAGCGGATCAAAGCGCTTTATGGCAGCGTCTACTCTGGTGATTCCGACGACAATGAGACCGTGAATGTCCCGCGCGTCGGCAGCGTCGAGGACGAAGACGTCATCCCAGTGCCGCGCTCATCCATCAATGCGATCATTCGGCCGCGGGTCGAAGAGATCCTCGAATTGATGCGAGACCGACTTAAGGAAAGCGGCGCGCTCGGTCTTACAGGTCGCCGGCTCGTTCTGACCGGTGGTGCAAGCCTTCAAACCGGCATGGTGCCGCTGGCCGAACGCATTTTGGAATGCCGCGCCCGGATCGGACGGCCTCAACAAATTGAAGGTCTGCCTGAAACTGCGCACGCGCCGCCGTTTGCCGCCGTCATGGGTTTGACGCTCTATCCGCAGATCGCGGGGATCGAGCATTTTGAGGATGATTCGACGGCGGGACTCGTTGCCGCAAGCGGCGGATATCTCTCCCGGGTCGGCCAATGGCTTAAAGAAAGTTTCTAAGGGTTAACCTTGTTGAAACGGTAAATGCGAGATGAATCGGGGAAATTTCTCCGCGTTAGAGGACCACGTCACATGTCTATCAAGCTCAGCATGCCGGAAATCACGGAACTAAAGCCCCGGATTACCGTGTTTGGCGTTGGCGGCGCGGGCGGAAATGCTGTGAACAACATGATCACGTCGGGCCTGAAAGGCGTCGATTTCGTGGTCGCAAATACTGACGCTCAAGCGCTGACCATGTCTGCGGCCGAGCGGATCATCCAGATGGGTATTGCTGTCACCGAAGGTTTGGGCGCTGGCTCTCAGCCTGAGGTTGGTGCGGCGGCCGCCGAAGAGGTCCTCGACGAAATTCGAGACCAGCTTTCCGGCGCGCACATGGTTTTTGTCACCGCTGGCATGGGTGGTGGCACGGGTACTGGAGCCGCGCCTGTGATTGCGCGTGCGGCGAAGGACCAGGGCATTTTAACCGTCGGCGTCGTGACAAAGCCGTTCCAGTTCGAAGGCCAACGGCGGATGAAGATCGCCGAGGACGGCATTAATGAACTGCAGTCGTGCGTCGACACGCTGATCGTGATTCCGAACCAAAACCTGTTCCGGGTCGCCAACGAGAAAACGACGTTCGCTGACGCGTTCGCGATGGCCGATGAAGTGCTCTACTCCGGCGTCGCCTGCATCACGGATCTGATGGTCAAGGAAGGTCTCATCAATCTCGACTTTGCCGATGTCCGCGCCGTCATGCGCGAGATGGGCAAGGCGATGATGGGCACTGGCGAGGCATCTGGTGACAAGCGCGCCGTCCAAGCCGCAGAGGCCGCGATTTCTAATCCGCTGCTCGATGATGTCTCCATGAAGGGCTCGCAAGGGCTCCTCATCTCCATCACCGGTGGCAATGACATGACCCTCTTTGAGGTGGATGAGGCGACAACGCGCATCCGCCAAGAAGTTGATGATCAGGCAAACATCATTTTCGGCGCGACCTTTGACGAAACACTCGATGGTCTCATCCGCGTTTCGGTTGTCGCGACAGGGATTGATAAAGTCGTCCCGCCTGTCGTGTCGAAACCCACCGCTCAGCCTCAACCGGCTCCAGCCCAAATGCCTGCCGCGAAAGTGGCGGCGGCGGCTTCAAAGCCAGCGGCGACAATCATGCCGGGTGTTGCGCAACCAAAACCTGTTGCTCCGGCGGCGCCTATTCCGGTCGCTGCTGCTCAGGTCGCTAAACCGCAAGCACCGCAAAAATCTATCACCGCAGAAAAGGGCGACGTTACCATCCGTCGGATGACCCCTGCTCCTTCGACACTCCCAGCTGCCGACGTGACGCTGCCGCCGAAGCGCGAAGAAGCCGCGGTTGCGGCGCCTGCGCCTTTCGTGCCGCCGGTCGCGGAGAAGGTTGATCGGGCGCAGCCGCGTCTCCCAGAGATTGAAGATTTCCCACCGATTGCCCAAAAGGCGTTTAAAGGTGCCGCCGACGCTTCATCCGAGCAAGCCGAAAAGAAAGGCGGTCTCTTTGGACGGATCGCGGCCGGTTTGGGCATTCGGGATCATGATTTCGTGGAAGACGGAGCGGAGCCACCGCTTTCGTCGAAGACGGCTTCATCGCCGCACGAACCCGCTTTAGGCAATCGCGCGCAGCAGGCAACGGAAGAGGCCATGATGGCTCAAAAGGCCCACCGGATCGGCGCACGACCGCACGACGATGAGCAGCTTGAAATTCCCGCGTTCCTCCGTCGTCAAAGCAAATAGGAAATGCAGTGATACCGGTTGCGTTCAAAGTGTTACACGCTCATAACGCGTACCGGTTAACCTCTTGATAACGTTTATTTATCCTTGTGTCAGTTGAGTAACAGAACGTAAAAAACCGTGATTTGGTTACCCACAGGGGGGCAAGTAAATTTGCGGCATCAAAGGTCGCCCACTTCGGGTGACGCGTTCTAAGTACACTGTCAGCCATTCGTTTCGTGTCGGCATGCGTGTGTGAGTTGAGGTTAGGGGTTTCATGTCGACTTCAAGGGACTTTTCCCGGCAGGCGACGCTCGGCGGGGTCGTAGAACTCGCAGGGATCGGGGTTCATAGTGGAGCAGCGATCTCCATTACTTTGCGGCCTGCCGATCCGGGCACCGGCATTGTTTTTCTTCGAACTGATTTCGATGCAAACGTCGACGGCGAAGTGCGCGCGCACCACGCGCTCGTTTCTGCAACCGATCTTTGCACTGTACTCGGCGACGTATCCGGCCCATCGGTCTCGACTGTTGAACATCTGCTTGCAGCTCTCTCAGCGTTCGCGGTCGACAATGCGATCGTTGAGATCGACGGCGGCGAAATGCCGATCCTCGATGGAAGCTCATCAGATTTTGTCCGCGCAATCGCGTCAGTTGGTGTTAGAAATCAATCTGTTACACGCCGCTACCTGAAAGTGCTGAAGCCAATCCGTGTCGAGGTCGGCAACTCGTTCGGTGAAGTTCGTCCGTACAACGGCTTCTCGATCGATGTTGAAATCGATTTTGCGTCGGAGGTCATCGGACGCCAGCGCTTCGCTTTTGATGTGAATGCCGAAAGCTTCACGAAGGAAGTGTCCCGTGCCCGCACATTCGGTTTCATGGCGGATGTTGAAAAGCTCTGGTCGGCTGGTTTCGCGCTCGGTGCATCTCTCGAAAACACAGTTGTTATCGGTGAAGACCGCGTGGTGAATCCGGAAGGCCTTCGCTACGATGACGAATTTGTGCGCCATAAAGCCCTCGACGCTGTTGGCGATCTGTCTCTTGCTGGCGCGCCGCTTATCGGTGCATTTAAATCCTATCGTGGTGGTCACAGCCTGAACATTGCTCTTCTTCGCGCCATATTCGAAGACCGCGATGCTTGGTCACTTGTTGAGCTTGAACCCAGGCGCTCTCATGTCGCCTACAGCGAAGCATCTCCGAGGATTGCAACCGCCGCGTTCGGCCCAGACGTTTCGTAGGCACTGTTCCTTGGTCGATCATATTTCGGCCTGATTTCTGGCGAAATGAACCAGTGGTAACTGCGGGAAAATCTGGCACATTTGCCTGACGTTCAGAGTATGTCGGACGACGAAAAATGAAGTGGCAAAAAAACCTTATCATTGGCGGCATGATGGTCGGCGTCGCAGCCTGCTCATCTGGCAATGAACTCGAGGATTTTCCGGAAATTCCGCCAACCACTCTTTACTCTGAGGCCGTGGGCCTCATGAATAAGGGCGACTTCCGCGACGCCGCGAAAAAGTTTGAGGAAGTCGACAAACAACATCCATATTCTGAGTGGGCGGAACGGGCGATCCTCATGTCGTCTTTCTCCTATTTCCAGGCAGGGCAGTTGGATGAATCCGCGTCGGCCGCGCGTCGCTTTCTCTCACTCCATCCCGCAAGTGAAGAGGCGCCCTATGCGCAATATCTGATTGCGCAGGCACACTATAATCGCCTCAGCGATATTGGCCGCGATCAGACTGAAGCGCGCCGCGCCCTTGCGGCTTACACCGAAATTGTTCGGCTCTATCCGGAGTCGCGATATGCGAGCGAAGCCGAGGCACGGCAGTCCGAAATCCTCAATCACCTCGCCGGCAAGGACATGGAAGTCGGTCGCTTCTATCTCGGTCGCGACAATTATGTGGCCGCAATCAATCGCTTTCGCTCGGTGATTAGCGATTACCAGACCACGCAGCATGTCGAAGAAGCCTTGTTGAGATTGACTGAGGCCTATTACGCGCTCGGCGTTGTAAACGAGGCGCAGACAGCCGCCGCCGTGCTAGGGCATAACTACCCAGATAGTGAATGGTATGCCGACGCCTACAAGCTGCTTCAATCTGGCGGTTTGGAGCCGGTCGAAGATCGTGGATCTTGGATCAGCCGCACCCTCCGCAGGGTCTCCTGACCTTTCGCAAACCGAGTTTTGTCCGGACTTGAAGGCATAAGTTCGGGGTAAGCGTCGCGTCCTGAATTGATATTCGCGAGGATTGGTCTAACAGTCCGCGGTATGCTCGCAGTTCTTTCCATTCGGAATATCGTCCTCATCGAGGCCCTCGATCTTGATTTCCGTTCAGGGCTCACTGTGCTCACCGGCGAGACCGGCGCGGGCAAGTCAATTGTTTTGGATTCCCTGTCGCTGGCTCTTGGCGCGCGGGGCGATGCTGGCCTTGTGCGCGCTGGAGCGGAGCAGGGACACGTTGTCTCCATCTATGATCTTCCGGAAGATCACCCGGCGCGAGAAACCGCACGGGGGCAGGGAATAGACGTCGAAGGCGATCTTATCATCCGCCGCGTTCAAGCAGGCGACGGTCGCTCTCGCGCGTTCATCAATGACCAGCCCGTTTCGGTGAACCTCTTGCGGTCGGTCGGCGCTGACCTCGTTGAAATCCATGGCCAACATGACGATCGCGCCCTGGTTGATATTGCGGCACACCGCTCAATTCTTGATGCATTCGCGGGGCATTCGACGCTTGTCGCGGACTGCGCCGCGACCTGGCGAGCGTGGCAAACCCTTGAAAACAGGCGTCGCGTCGCGGAAGAGCGCGTCGAAGATGCAAAGCGCGACGAAGACTACCTTCGCCATGCGTTGGAAGAGCTTGAGGATCTCGACCCGCAGGACAATGAAGAGGACGAATTGTCGGCCCGACGCCAGCATCTGATGGCGTCTGAAAAGCTTGCAAGCGATTTGGAAGACGCACTTTCTGTCGTGTCTGGCGACGGCGCGAGTGACATGCAGATCGCCGCCATACTTCGAAAGTTCGACCGGCGTCGCGATGAAGCGCCAGATCTCATCAATCCCGTAATTGAAGGCCTTGATGCCGCGCTTGCGGCCCTTGATCAGGCGCGGATCATGATTGAGGACGCAAAACGCGCCGCTGATTTTGATCCGCGAGACCTGGAAAACGTGGAAGAGCGGCTTTTTGCCTTGCGCGGTCTTGCGCGAAAACACGGCACGCAGCCCGATGCCTTACCCGACGTTCTCGATAAGGTGCGCGCGAGCCTCGCTGAAATCGATGGGGGGACCGAAGAACTCGAAGCACTGACGGTTCAGGCCGCCGAAGCGAAAACCGTGTTCGAAGCGTCCGCAAAAGCACTTTCTGCTTCCCGCAAAGATGCTGCTACCCGGCTTGAGACGGCCATTCATGAAGAACTCGCGCCGCTCAAGCTCGATGCGGCGCGCTTCTTTGCGATCGTCGAAGACGCCTCATCCTCTCCCTCGCAGCACGGTGTGGATACGGTCTCGTTCGAGATCCAAACGAACCCGGGCTCAAAGCCGGGCCCACTTTTGAAGGTCGCGTCAGGCGGCGAACTCTCGCGCATTCTTCTCGCGCTCAAAGTCGCGCTCGCTGATCGCGGATCAGCGCCGACGCTGGTTTTTGATGAAATCGATACCGCTGTCGGTGGTGCCGTCTCCGATGCCATCGGCGAGAGACTGGCGCGCCTTGCAGAAAATGTTCAGGTGCTTTCGGTGACCCACGCCCCGCAAGTTGCGGCAAAGGCCGATCATCACCTCTTGATCGCAAAGAGCGTCGACGCGAGCGCTGACACGACGCGGACAAAAGTGACCCCGCTAGACGAGAACGCGCGTCACGAAGAGATCGCGCGCATGCTTTCCGGCGCGGACATTACATCTGAAGCGCGCGCCGCCGCAGGCCGTCTCATCCGGGCCGCTGAGTGATTTGACGTGTCGACTTTGGAGACCAAAGACGTCGACGAACTGACACGCGGTGAGGCAAGCACCGAGTTGCAACGCCTCGCTGAGGAAATCGCGGCGCATGACCAGCGGTATTATGCCGATGACGCGCCAACACTCTCAGACGCTGACTACGATGCGCTGAGGCGCCGAAACGAGGCAATCGAGGCAAAGTTTCCCGAACTCGTCCGGTCGGATAGTCCGTCGCAACGCGTCGGTGCGGCACCTTCTGAGAAGTTCGGCAAAGTCACGCATTCCGTCCCGATGCTCTCGCTGGGAAACGCGTTTAACGATGACGACGTGCTCGAGTTTTTGACGCGCATCCGGAGGTTTTTGGGGTTGGAGCCGTCAGCGGCACTCGAGATCACAGCGGAACCGAAGATCGATGGGCTCTCGGCGTCCCTGCGCTATGAAAACGGACGCTTTGTCCAAGGTGCCACGAGGGGTGACGGTGCGGTCGGCGAGGACGTCACGCGCAACCTTCAAACCGTCGCTGGTATCCCAGCAGTCATTGAAGCGGACGACGTTCCTGAAGTTCTCGAAGTCCGCGGCGAAGTCTATATGGCGCACGCGGATTTTGCTGCACTCAACGAAAAGCAGGAAGCGGATGGCAAGCCGGTCTTTGCGAATCCGAGAAACGCCGCCGCCGGGTCGCTCCGCCAACTTGATCCCAAGATCACCGCGTCGCGACCGCTCAGTTTTTTTGGTTACGCTTGGGGGACGATGTCTTCCATTTCGAGCGAAACCCAAGCGGGCGTCATTGAGGCGTTTTCTCGCTGGGGTTTTTCGACGAATCCGCTCTTTGCGGTCTTCCAATCGGCAGAGGATTTGATCGCCCATTACCGCTCTATTGAGGCGCAGCGCGCAACCCTCGGCTACGATATCGATGGCGTGGTCTACAAGGTCAATCGGCTCGACTTTCAAACGCGTCTCGGCCAGGTCAGCCGTGCGCCGCGATGGGCAATCGCCCACAAATTTCCGGCGGAAAAGGCGACAACCCGCATTCGTGACATTGAAGTCCAAGTTGGACGGACCGGCGCACTCACCCCGGTCGCCAAGCTTGATCCCGTCACCGTTGGCGGCGTTGTGGTGTCAAACGCGACCCTTCATAATGAAGACTACATCGCGGGCATTGGAAGTTCCGGCGAAGAGATAAGGGGCGGCCGGGACATTCGCGCTGGCGATACGGTCATCATTCAGCGCGCGGGTGACGTCATTCCGCAGGTTTTGGATGTCGTTTTAGATAAACGGCCAGACGAAGCGACGCCCTTTGAGCCATTCACGCAATGTCCCGCCTGTGGCAGCCATGCGGTCCGCGACGTGAACGAAAAGACCGGCAAGGCCGACAGCATAAGGCGATGCACCGGTGGTCTCATTTGTCCGGCACAGGCTGTTGAGAAGCTAAAGCACTTTGTCTCGCGGCTTGCCTTCGACATTGAGGGTTTGGGGTCAAAGCAGGTCGAAGCGTTTTATTCCGATGGGCTCATCATGAGCCCCGCTGACATCTTTACGTTAGAGGAACGCGATGCCCGTTCCCTGAAACGGCTGAAGGACCGTGAGGGTTGGGGGGAAACGTCAGCCGGAAACCTCTTTGCAGCCATCAATGAACGGCGCGACATCGAGCTCAATCGGTTCATATTCGCGCTCGGTATCCGACATGTCGGTGAGACGACGGCTGCACTGCTTGCGCGCACCTATGGCACGTTCGATGGGTTTCGAGCCGCGATGATCGCAGCATCAGATGAGGCCCATGACGCGTGGTCTGATCTCACCGGTATCGACGGAATTGGCGAAGTGGTGGCGCGCGCGATCGTTGAGTTTTTCGCCGAGGAGCAAAATCTCGATTTTCTGGATCGTCTGACGGCTGAAATGACGCCCCGGGTGGCTGATATTCCGACGTCAGATGGTTCACCCGTGGCTGGGCAAACGGTCGTCTTTACCGGATCGCTCGAAAAAATGACGCGTTCTGAGGCAAAAGTCATGGCCGAACGGCTGGGGGCGAAAGTCGCGGGGTCAGTTTCTTCTAAGACCGACCTCGTGGTCGCTGGGCCGGGTGCCGGTTCCAAACTCAAGAAAGCCAATGAGCTTGGCATCCAGGTGCTGGATGAGGACGGCTGGCTGGCGCTGGTCTCTGAAAGTTAGGTAAGGGCTCTCAACCTAAGCCAGCGGCGCAAGCGGGGCTGTTGCGGCCTCGAGCCATTGCCGATTTGCGTCATCAAGGCTTGGTGAAACCAAGTCTCGGACTTGTCGGTGATAGTCGTTGAGCCACGCCCGCTCAGACGGGGTCAGCAACGTTACGTCGATCAGACGCCGATCGATCGGCGCAAAGGTGAGGGTTTCGAATCCCATCATATCCCGGTCGCCGCCTTCGATCGGAGCAGGTGGCTCAACGAGGATCAGGTTTTCGATCCGGATGCCGTAATGCCCATCACGATAATATCCCGGCTCATTCGAGAGGATCATGCCGGGTTCGAGCGGGATATTGCCGGTTTTCGCGATCCGTTGCGGCCCTTCATGGACGCCCAAAAACGATCCGACGCCATGTCCTGTGCCGTGATCGAAGTTTAGACCCGCATTCCAAAGCGCTGCACGTGCGAGCCCGTCAATTTGCGCCCCGGTCGTTCCTTTCGGAAAGCGGATCGTTGAGACCGCGATCATGCCCTTCAAAACGAGCGTGAAATTTCGAACCATCTCGGGCGTCGGAGTGCCGACTGCGATCGTGCGGGTGATGTCCGTTGTGCCGTCTCGGTATTGGGCGCCGGAGTCGACCAGATAGAGCGTGTCGTTTTCGAGCGGCTGGTTCGACGCCTCGCTGACCCTGTAGTGGATGACTGCGCTGTTCGGACCGGCGCCAGAAATCGTATCGAAAGAGATGTCTTCAAGGGCACCTGTCTCACGGCGAAAGCGTTCCAGCGCTTCGACGCAGTCGATCTCGTCGATTGTGGTTGCGCCCGCCATCTCCTCAAGCCAATGGAGAAAATGGCAGACAGCCACCGCGTCTCGGGCGTGAGCGGCCCGGGTGCCATTGATCTCAGCCTCATTCTTGATCGCGCGGGGGAGCGCAATCAGATCATTGCCCTCGATGATGGCAGCATCGACCTCTTTGAGAGCGCTGACGACTGCCGCTGGAACCGATGCCGGACTGAGTTGAACAGGTTTGCCACCGAAGTCGGCAAGGTCAGCCAGAAAAGCACCCGGCGCTCGGACGTCGCAGAACGCGGCGAGTGCTGATGCCACTTCGTTTGTGAGCTTTGCGGGATCGATGTAGAGCCGCGGCGGTGCGTTCACTGGAGCTATAATGTTCGCGAGCGCGACCGGGACATGCGTCACGTCGCGACCCCTGACGTTAAAGAGCCATGCCGCACTCTCGGCAGCCGTGAAAATGCTCGCCTCTGCGCCTGCTGCTTTGATTGCCTCCTGGAGGGATGAAATTTTTTCGGCCGCTGGTTTTCCGTTGAATTCGACTGGGTGCAATTCGACGATTGCGCTCGGTGGTGTCGGCTGATCTGTCCAAATCTCATCGATTGGATTTTCGAGAACGGCCTCCAGTGACGCGCCTGCTTTTACTGCCGCCTTCTCGAAGGCTTTGACCTGAGAGCCGGTCATCAGCATTGGATCGTAGCCGATCTTAGCACCTGATAAGTCACGGCTTTCAAGCCACTTTGGCGGTGGTTCATCGATCAGATGGCAAATCTCGAAGACGGTCGTATCGACTTGGCTTTGGACTTGAAGCGTGTATCGCCCATCGACGAAGACCACGGCCTTGTCTTTCAAAACGATGGCAAAGCCTGCAGACCCGGAAAATCCGGTTAGCCAGCGAAGACGCTGCTCGCTTTCGGGCGGGTACTCGCTCTGGTGTGCGTCACCGTGAGGGACAAGCCATCCCTGCATGTTCCGCCGGTCGAGTTCTTGCCGCAGTGCAGCAATTCGAGGTGCGCCAACATCAGGCTGCGATAGATCCTCAAAACTCTGAAACTGGGTCGTTCGTGAAGAATTCATGACAAAACTGAGATTATTCCATGCGTTTTGGGCATCGAAGCCATGCGTTTTCCGGGCTACCTCAGCCGACTGGTTAGCTTATCTTTTGCAGTGCAACATCGAACACTACCCCAAACTCTCCCGATAAAGGAGGCACTGATGTCTGTTACCACGGTTTCAAATGCATACAATCCCGCTGCCGAGAAAGCATCGAGAGGTTTCTTCGGTCGCCTGGCAGATCGGATCATGGCTGGCCGCATGCGTGAAGCAGAGCGCCGCGTTGCTTATCATATGCTGGCGCTCGATGACGTGACGCTCAAGGAATTAGGTTACGACCGCGAAGAGCTGAGCAAGATCAGCGCGACAGCGAGCTACTAATTCGTCTTCTGAAAGACAAGTGTCGACCAGCCATTGAGCTGGTAGCGTTTCTTCAGTCCAAAACCTCGTCGCCCGTAGGCGACGCGGACGGGTCCGGTTTGTGGGGGCAGCAGACCGGAGACGATTAAATGGCAGCTGCGCCCGGCAACTAAGGCAATGTCGGGCGCGAGCCGAATGAGCGGCTTTGCCAATATGTTGGCGAAGACGAGATCAAACGGTCCACACTCCGAGACCTTTCGATCCGCTGGGCTTCCTGTGCAAATCCCGCGGAATTCGGGCCCAACGCCGTTTTGCTTTGCGTTTTCCAACGCTGTGTCAACGGACGGTGCGTCGACATCTGTCCCCATGGCTGGTGCTCGAAACAGTTTCTGGGCGCCGATCGCGAGAACGCCGCTGCCTGTTCCGACATCCAAGATGTTTGATGCGCGATATCCTCGTTTTGCGAGGTCGGAGAGCGCAACAAGGCATCCCGCGGTTGTTCCGTGATGCCCGGTGCCGAATGCAACCCCGGCATCGACGATTATCGGCAGTTTTCCAGGGTACTCCGCTGGAGATGAATGGCTTCCGAGCACGACGAAGCGGCCTGCCTCGACGGGCTGAAGTGTCTTGAGGCCTTCTAAGACCCAGTCCATTTGTGGCACGGGCTCTGAGGTGAAGGCGAGGGTGCCGAGATCGCCGATCGAAAACAAATCCTCGATGTCAGCGTTTGATGGCTCGGTCGCGGTGTAGACCTCGACCTGCCAGGCACTTGGCGTGATTTCTTCGAGTGACACGGCCTGTGTCTCGAAGACGAGATCCTCGCCGAGAAGTGCCGCTAATCGTTCGGCCTTGTCTTTAGATAACCCGGAAAAACGGGTGATCGTCTGCCCCGTCAAATGCTCACTCAACTTGCGATCTCATCGGCGATCCCATCGGCGATCCTTGAGGCATTCGCACGGGCGTTCTTAGGGGCGTTCAAGGAACGAGGCGAGGACACGTTTGCGACCGGCTTTGTCGAATTGGACGGTCAGCTTGTTGCCGTCGATGCCTTCCACTTCGCCGTAGCCGAATTTCATGTGAAAGACGCGTTCGCCGATCTCATATCCAGCAGAATCGTCAAAGGATGACGCGATCAACTCGCCTTCGATGGTCGGCGGACGCGAACGCTGGCCGCCAGAATTCGCCTGACGCCATTCGTTGGCTCCGCGCTTTTGTGCCCGCTGCCAACCCGGCGTCGAATAGGTCGATCCAAACCGCTCAACGCTTTCAAACCGGCTCGCGCCATACGCGCCGCCCGCATAGGAATTGACGCCGCCATAACCCGATGCGTCGACAATTTCGACATGGTCTTCAGGAAGCTCGTCAACGAAGCGCGATGGGATCGTTGATTGCCACAATCCGTGAATGCGGCGATTGCCAGTGAAGAAGACTTTCGCGAATTTCCGGGCCCGCGTGATCCCGACATAGGCAAGGCGGCGTTCCTCTTCGAGCCCCGCGCGGCCCGATTCGTCGAGTGCGCGCTGGTTCGGGAAAAGACCTTCTTCCCAGCCGGGAAGGAAGACGATGTCGAACTCCAAGCCCTTCGCCGAATGGAGGGTCATGATGGAGACTTTTTCGTCCGTTTCTCCGGATTCCGCGTCCATGACGAGGGAAACATGCTCCAGAAACCCTTGCAGGTTTTCGAAGTCCTCCATCGAGCGGATGAGTTCCTTGAGGTTCTCAAGGCGCCCAGGCGCGTCTGGCGACTTATCGTTCTGCCACATTTCGGTGTAGCCGGATTCATCCAAGATGATTTCGGCGACTTCGGTGTGGGCGGTGGTGTCGAGAAGCGTTCGCCACCGGTCAAAGCCTGCGACCACATCGCGGAGCGTGGCGCGCACCTTCGGCTTGAGTTCGTCGGTCTGGCAAAGGCTCGCTGCGGCATCGATGAGCGGGATCCGTTGTGCGCGAGCGTGCCGGCTCAGCTGTTGGATCGTTGCTGGTCCAAGGCCGCGCTTCGGCGTGTTGACGATCCGCTCGAATGCCAAATCGTCGGCTGGCTGCGCAACGACCCTCAGATATGCCATCGCATCCCGGATTTCAGCGCGTTCATAGAAGCGAGGCCCGCCAATGACCCGGTAATTGAGGCCCAGTGTGACGAAGCGATCCTCAAACTCACGCATTTGAGCCGATGTTCGCACCAGGATCGCGACATCTTCCAAGGACGAGCCTTTTTGCTGGAAGGCTTCAATATCATCGCCAACCGTGCGCGCCTCTTCATGGCTGTCCCACACGCTCTGGACCCGAACGCGCTCGCCATCCTCGGCAGCGTCGGTGAAAAGCGTTTTGCCCAGACGGCTTTCATTGTGGCTGATCAGGTGCGAGGCGGCGGCCAGAATGTGCGATGTCGACCGATAGTTCCGCTCCAGCCGGATGACCTTGGCGCCTGGGAAGTCCTTCTCAAAGCGCAAGATGTTGTCGACTTCAGCGCCGCGCCAGCCATAGATCGATTGGTCGTCGTCACCGACGCAGCAGACATTCTGGCTCTTTTGGGCAAGGAGCCTCAGCCACAGATATTGGGCGACATTGGTGTCCTGATACTCGTCGACCAGGATAAACCGAAAGCGGTTGTGATACTCGGCGAGAACATCCGGGTTTTCCTGAAAGACGCGGATGGGTTCAAGCAGAAGGTCGCCGAAATCGACCGCGTTCAGCTCTTTCAGCCGCGTTTGATAGGCGGCATAGAGTTTCCCGCCGACACCGTTTCCATAGGCAAACGCTTCGCCTTTCGGCACCTTGTCCGGCGTCCACCCGCGGTTTTTCCAAGAATCGATGAAGCCTGCGAGTTGGCGCGCAGGCCAGCGCTTTTCGTCGAGATTTTCGACCGCGATCAGCTGCTTCAAGAGCCGGATCTGATCATCGGTATCGAGCACGGTGAAATTGGAACTCAAGCCCACCAACTCAGCATGGCGGCGCAAGATCCGGACGCCAATCGCGTGAAAGGTGCCGAGCCACGGCATGCCTTCGACCGCGCCGCCAATCAGCGTGCCGATCCGCTCTTTCATTTCGCGGGCAGCCTTGTTGGTGAACGTCACCGCTAAAATCTGGCCTGGAAATGCTTGGCGTGTCGCGAGGATATGCGCGATGCGGGTCGTGAGAACACGCGTTTTGCCTGTCCCGGCGCCGGCTAGAACGAGAAGGGGGCCGGTGAGGCTTTCCACCGCGTCGCGCTGTTCCGGGTTTAGCCCGTCCAGATAGGGCGACGCGGCAGCAACGGACGCGCTCTGCGCGCGCATGGAAATTGAGCCACCACGCGGTGTATCGGGTTGAGGGGCGGGAGCCGGTTCACTCATGCCAATGTGTTCGCATTTCGTTCGATTCGCGTCCAGTGAGAGTCGTGAAACTTCATTGGGATGAAACGAATATAGCGTCGCTACCGGTGCTCTTCGACACTCGTATCGATGAGTGCCTGATTATAAGCGTGGAGCGCATTGACGCGGAGCGCCCACCCAATGACGCGTTTTTGGTTTTGAGCGTCAACAACGGGTAGGCGTTGTTGCCCCGCGCGGTCATAGGCGCGAAGCGTCGCTTCAAGCGTATCGAAGGGCGTCACCGTGACGGTATCTTCGCCGATCTCTATAGGTTCAGCCGTTTCCGCCTCTTCGAGTTCACGCATGAAATCGCGAACCCGGATCGTTCGTACGATCCTCTTGTGTGGACCGTCTCGAAGAAAGAGCCCTCGTGTTTCCAACTGCCACTGGAAAAATGAATGGCCATGGATCGCCTGGGTGAGCCCGGAAGCGATCGATACGGAGATCAGGAGCGCGATTGAAAGCGCAAAACCGCCCGTGAGTTCAAAGACAATCAGCGTGGTCGAAAAGGGTGCGCCAAGCACGGCGGCAGATACCGCGCCCATGCCGAGGATTGCGTAGAGTCCTTGGCTGGAAGCGAGTTCGGGAAAGACCTCAGCGGCGATAATGCCAAAGGCGCCGCCGGTCATGGCGCCCAAGTAGAGCGAGGGCGAAAAAACGCCGCCGCCGAACCGGCTCGCAAGCGTAATTGCGGTCGCGGCGGTCTTCGCAAAGATCAGCGCGATCATCATCCAAAGCAAAAGCCGCTGATTGAGTGCCTGGTCCGTCGCTTCGTATCCAACTCCCAGTACTTGAGGGTAGAAAACAGCGATGCCACCGACTGCAAACCCACCAATGACGGGTCGTATATAGTAGGGAATCGGAATGCGTCTTGCGACATTGTCTGTTCCCATCAACACGAATTGGAAAATGATTGCGACGACTGCGCACGTCACGCCAAGAAGGGCAAAAGCCGGCATCTCCCAATAGGATGTGATCTGGTAATCGGGGATGATGAAGGCTGGAAAATCGCCGAAGTACAGTCTTGAGATGACCGAAGCGACGACGGCCGAAATCACGATCGGCACGAAAGCCGAAAGAGCATAGTGCCCCAGGATCACTTCGTGCGCGAAGATCACGCCTGCAATCGGCGCGTTGAACGAGGCAGATACAGCGGCTGCGACGCCGGCGCCCAGAATTGTTCGCCGCGCGGCACCTGGTAGGTCGAACCGGCGAGCAAGGACCGCCGAAAGTGTCGCGCCGAGGTGCACGACGGGGCCCTCGCGTCCCGCGCTTCCGCCAGCGCCGAGCGATACGGATGAGATGAGCGCAGAACTCAAGCCTTTTCCGAGCGTCAGCCGATTGAGCCCAACAGCCTGGGCTTCCATTACGTCGGCGACCCCACCGGCGCGGCGCTCCGGTAAAAGTGTCAGGAGGCCTCCAACCACGAGGCCACCGATCGCTGGGGCGATAAACACGGCCCACCACGGTAGGCTCGCCGCCGCCGAAGCAATCGCTTCGCCCTGTGTGCCGAGCCAAAGAAGCTGAACCCACCCGATGATCAGCCGAAAGATTATCGCTCCGACGCCGACCAGGACACCGATGGCGAAGGCCAGCATCCAGACCGAAGCCAGTTCGGCACGCCGAAAATCGTTGAGATTGGGGCGGATCCAATCAGCGAGGAAGCGCGGAAAACGGACGATGTCCTGCCACATCGCGCAGTCAGTCGCTCCTCTTTCGAATGCCGATAACGCGACCCGCGCGATCGGGTTTGGAAATCATCTGGTGGCTGGTTGCCGTTTCCTTGATCCGCTCTGAAACATCGTCCGGAAACGGAGCCGATTTTCGTTGCGCCATGTCAACGTGCATCGCCAACTGCTCACTTGTAGCGGACAGGAGCCCGTCCGAGAGGCGGTACAATTCTTCGAAATAGTGCACGCGTTTTTCGTCATGGTCGATGATTTGAAACGTCGTGACTGTCCGGTCGCCAGCGCCGATTTCACCCAGGTAGCAGGTGTGAGCCTCCATCGTAAAAAACGACATGTTACGGACCTTCACATAGTCTGGCCCGAGCCCAAACGTCTCAAACGCTGCATCCACGCCACGGTCGAATAGGACGTTGTAATAGGCCATGTTCAGATGGCCATTATAGTCGATCCAGTCTGACGAAACGGTCTCGACCGGCGACACAAGAAGGCGTGCGTCGCGTAGCGCAATGGCGCTGAGATCAGATCTGTCGGACATTTGTTTTCCTTAGCCGGTTGATAGGCTAGCGAATTCTTGGATGCCGTGCCATCAATTGAAGAAGAATGGCATCGTAATTTCGGCTAATAGGCGTGCGAATTAATGTCTATGACAGCAACAGAACTTCAGATTGATCGCGTGACGGATGAGCGTCCCGTCGATCGGGTTATTGCGCAACTCTCTGAGCAGTTTGGCAATCGGCTTTCGCTTGGCGAAGCAATCCGCCGACAGCACGCCAACGAGTTAACTTGGCATGCGCCAGAACTACCGGACGCCGTATTTTTCGCGCAGGCGAAGGATGAAATTCAGACGGTTGTTAAACTCTGCGCCGCGAAGTCGGTGCCAATCATACCGTTCGGCACGGGTACTTCGCTTGAGGGGCACATTAATGCACCCGACGGTGGGATTTCGATCGACGTCTCGAACATGAAATCCATCCTCTCCGTGTCGCCAGAGGACATGACCTGCACGGTTCAGCCCGGCGTGACCCGCAAGCAATTGAACGAATATCTGCGCGATACCGGTCTCTTTTTCCCGATCGATCCAGGGGCTGACGCGAGCATTGGCGGGATGGCCGCAACACGGGCGTCAGGCACCAACGCCGTCAGATACGGCACGATGCGTGACAATGTTCTGTCCCTAGAAGCCGTGCTCGCGGATGGTGAGATCATTCGAACGGCCCGTCGGGCGAAAAAGACATCGGCTGGGTACGACCTGACCCATCTTCTGGTGGGATCTGAGGGTACGCTCGGCGTCTTCACCGAACTCACTTTGAAGCTTCAGGGCATACCGGAGGTCATTTCCGGTGGCGTATGCCCGTTTCCGTCGGTTGATGACGCATGCCAAACGGCGATTGAAACCATTCAATCCGGCATTCCGATTGCGCGGATCGAGTTGGTCGACACACTCCAGGTGCAAGCCTGTAACGGTTACTCAAAGCTCGACTTGGCTGAGACACCGCATCTTTTCGTCGAATTTCATGGGTCGCCCGCAAGTGTTGCCGAACAAGAAGACTTGTTCACGGCGATCGCGGAGGCAAATGGTGGCGGCCCTCTGACGGCGTCAGCCAACCGGGAAGAGCGCACGAAACTCTGGCAGGCGCGTCATGATGCCTATTGGTCGGGCCGCAGCCTGCGTCCGGGCGCCGAGGCTTTTGCAACCGATGTCTGCGTCCCCATATCAAGGCTGGCTGAAGCCGTTGTGGAAGCCCAAAACATGCTTGAAGAGAAAAAGCTCTTGGGCCCGATCCTCGGCCATGTCGGGGATGGAAACTTTCACGTCACAGTGCTGGTGGATATGGCTGACGAGGATGAGATTGCGCGTGCAAAGGCGTTTTCAAGCGACCTTGTGAAGCTTGCGCTTTCAATGGATGGCACGTGCACGGGTGAGCACGGCATCGGGTCTGGAAAACTGGGCTACATGCATGCCGAGCACGGCGCGGCGGTCGACGTCATGCGTAAGATCAAGCACGTGCTTGATCCCGCTGGTATACTGAACCCTGGCAAATTGATCCCGGCCGAAGAGGCCCGGAACTAAGGTTGAGCGGCCGGTGAACGCGTTTCTTCTTTCAGTTGGGATTGGGATCCTCGTCGTACTCGCTGCCGCCCTGAGCGCGCCCTTTATTCTTGATTGGTCGACACAGCGCGGCTTCTTCGAGCGACAAGCCTCGAATTTGCTTGGCCAACAAGTGGAAATGGCCGGTCCAATAGACGTCGTGCTCTTGCCCGAGCCACGGTTCAGTTTCCAGGATGTTACGATCGGAGAGCCAGACGCTGAACACGTGATTCGCGTCGGCGAAATTGCCATTCGTTTGACGCTCGGCGAGCTTTTAAAGGGTCGTGTTGAGATCCAGGCCGCGCAAATTGCCGATCCAGAGTTCTCCGTTGGTATCGCCGAAAGTGGTCAGCTGAGTGTTCCGGCGCTTCTCCAGTCGTCTGAATTCGATCCGGCGCGTGTCGCGGCTGAATCAATCGATTTCGCCGGTGGAGCAATTACAGTTCGTGAAGACGCGACAGGTCGTGAGATTTTTCTCGATCAGATCAATGGTACCGGCACAGTTCGCGCTCTCAACGGTCCTTACAAGTTTGTCGGTGGTTTTCGCTCAGCCGGACGCCGGTTTGAATTGACGCTCTCCACCGGTACGCGAAGCGCTGAGAAAATTCCGATTGCGCTGTCGCTCACGCCTTCTGACTTCCCGCTTTCGCTTGAACTCGAGGGTGAGACATCGCTCGTTGGCGGTGTGCCAGCATTCCAGGGGGCGGCAGAAGCTGAGTTCGGCACGTTCGATGAGGAGACAGCGCGGTTCGTTCCGTTTTGGCGATCCATTGGTCGCGTCGGCCTGACCGTCGATCGGATGCTGTTTCGCGATGCTGAAATCACTCTTGGCCCGGCTGACAGGGAACTGAAGCTCAGTGGCATCGCGTCGATGCCATGGGACCCAAGCGATCCGCTCGATATCGTCCTTTCTGGCCGACAGCTCGACCTCGATCGTTTCTTCGGCGCCGGCCCCGATGAGCCGGCGAAACCGGCCGAAGTGCTGCGGGCCGCCAATTTGCTAGCGCAAGCGATTTCTGGCTCGGTCGTTGGCAGTCGCGAGGTCAGTCTCGGGCTTGATGCGACGGCGCTCGTTCTTGGCGGCGATATTGTTCAGGATTTCAGCGCGCAGTTTGCTTTTGAGGAAGGATCGGTCGCGATCGAAGGTGCATCGGCGACTTTACCTGGTACGACGTCGGTAGCACTCAATGGCCTTGTCACGGAGCAGGGGCAAGGGTTTGACGGCGTGACACGCATTGAGGCCGTTAATCCTGCTGCCGCGTTGCGCTGGGTCTCCGATGGGCGCCTCTCATCGTCACCTGAAGCGGCACGTGCGATGTCCGGTCTCTTGGCCGAGGCGAACGTGAACCTATCGTCGACGGGGCTCCAAATCGAGGGGCTGTCTGGCGAAATCCAGGGCGCTCCGATCTCAGCTGAGGTCGAAATTGTCTATCCAACTGATGATCAACCAGGCGCGATGGACGTATTGCTTCAAGCCGCGTCGCTAGCGCTACCCGATTTGCCGCTTTCAACTCTTCTCGGTGGCGATGCCGATGAACAAGCGCCCTTTTTCGACTGGCTGAACACTTACGCTATCGAAGCGCGCTTGAACGTTGAGAGCCTGCGGACATCTAAGAGCCTGGTGCGCGGTATCGAAACCGACCTGAGCTTCAATCAGAACAAAATCGACATCCGCCGATTGAGCATTGCGAACGTTCTCGGCGCGCAAATTGCCGCAAATGGCAGTATTTTTGGCTGGCCGACCGAACCTGAAGGCGCCGTTTCCCTGGATGTTTCGGCGCCACAGCTTGACCAACTTTATCCGGTGATCACAGAGGGGTTGAGGCTTGTCTTTTCCGATGATGCGCCTGCTGCTTTGCCGGAGAACACAGCGGATGCCGCAACGCTCGCGCGTTTCGAACCCTTCGCAATGTCGGCTGAAATCGGGGCGGTCCTTGACCAGGACGGTGCGCGGCTCACGCTAAACGGTACCGGGAACGCCGCATCGAGCGAAGTGGAGTTCCAGGCCGAAAGCCAAATCTCCCAAGAACGCACGATGGACCGGTTTCTGGCCGTCGACTTGACGTTTGCAAATGGCGGCTCGCAGGCTCTTCTAGAGCAGTTTGGTTTCTCTCCGCTTGATGACGCAACAGCTGGTGCGGATTCGGTTGCGAGCGAAATCTCAGTGCTTGCAAATGGCGTCCCATCGCAAGGAATGGAGATGCAGGTCCAGGGACGGGTTTTGGATCTCGACTTCTTTGCCGGCGGGTCAGGTCGGATCGTTGCGGACGGTTCACTGCAGTCCGACCTCGAATTGGGGCTCGAAACCGCAGACCATCGCGCACTTGCGTCTTACCTTGGCGTGCCGGTTGACGATGTCCTTCGAAAGTCGGGCGCGGCTCAAGCGCGGGTCGCGCTCAGGGGTGAGACACTGACCTTCGACGATATAAACGGTCGTTTCGCGGGGACGGCCATCTCTGGTCGAATGCGTGTTGAGCCTGAAGGCGATACACGGCGATACAGTCTCGATATGGTCGTGGATGAGGCGGATCTCTCCGCTTTGCTCTCGCCCTTTGTCGGGCCTGAACCAGGGATCGCCGCGACAGCCGCCCGCTTCGAAGACCGTGTTTTTGGAAGTTCAGCTGGCGGTTCCCAAGTGCCCCTGACAATCCGAACGCTTTCCGACCGTCACGTCGATTTTGCACTCAAGGCTGGCCAACTCACGGTGAGCGAGGGCGTCACGGCCCGGGAAGCAACAATCGAACTGACATCACGCGATGGCCGCGTCCAACTTGATACCATTGAGGGACGTTTGCTGGGTGGAACACTTGAAGGGCAGGGCGCAATCCTGCCTTCGCCGACGGGCGTCGCCATCAACCTTCAATCCAGGCTTGAACGTTTGGACATGGTGGCGCTCACGGATACGGTGCTCGATCGGTCCGCGGGCTTTGCCGGTGCTGGCACGTTTGACATTCAGATCAAAGGACAGGGCGCAACACCGCAAGCCATTCTCGGATCGCTCTCCGGCGACGGCCGCTTTGAGATCGAGAATGCGACGGTTGCAAACTTAAACCCGCAGGCATTCCCCCTCGTTGTGAGAGCCTCTGACGCGGGTTTGGACCTTGAGAGCATCGCCGTGCGCGATGTGTTTCAGAGCCATCTTGATGCCGGTCGTTTGCGCGTGCCGCGTGCCGAGGGTGCGTTCACAATCGTGGGCGGCGTTGCGCGGATTTCAAACGTTGTGGTCGACGGAGATCAGGCGAGCCTGAGGGCGAGTGGCGCGATCGACGTGGCCGAGCGAGAAATCGACGTCGGTCTCTCGCTCTCTCCGTCAGGCAGCGGGATCGTGACCGATACAACGGAAGTTACCGTGCGCTATGCCGGTCCGTTCGCCGCGATTGAGCGTGCGGTCGATGTCGACGGGCTTGTTGGATATTTGAACGTGCGGCGTTTTGAGCGTGAAGTCGAAAGAGTAGAAGCGCTACAGGCTGATATTTTAGAGCGACAAAGGCTCGCCCGAGAGATCGTGATACACAATCAGCAAGTGGCGGCACTCGAAGCGGCTGAGGCTGCAGCGGAAGCTGAGAGAGCGGCTCAAGAGGCTGCTGAGCGCGCTGCGCCGACGCGGACAAACACCGGCAACACATCCACAGACCAGCTTCGCGAGACCATTCGGTCGATTTTAGAAGATCAGTCCGACGCTTTGGCGCCGCCGGTTAGCATTTTGCCGGATTCACTCGTCACGCAGTGATGGGGTTACGCGTCCTTCAGGTCCCTCAGCACTGACAATCGTAGTGAAGACGCGAGCGGCGCTTCTCCTCGAGCATTGTCAATCGACGTAATGTAAGCGGCGATCGACAGCGCTCGCTCTCGACTTATGCGTTCAACTTCTGCCCAGAACTCCGGCTCTAGCGCGACGCTCGTTCGATGCCCCTCCAGAGAAAACGATCGTTTCTCAAGCATCGCTTTCTGAGCGATCAATCTTGCCTGCGTTTTGGTCGCGCTGTGCCTTTTCTATAAGGGCACGGTCCAGCTTTTTTGAAGCCTTCGTCCGGCCAAATTTTGTGCGGTTTTCCTTGGCGCGCTTGTCTTTTTCGTCCCTTTTTTTCGCCTTTCTGGCTTGGCGAAGATTGACGATTTCGGCCATTAGGTCAGGACCCGTTAGTTTCGCAGGCATGGTGAGGATGGGTTTGTGCGCAGGCAAGGCGAAAAGCCGCCGGAAACCCCCTGGTTTTCAAGGCTTTTGAACGCAGACCTGTGTGCAAAGACACCTCATCCTTCGGACGCTCGATCTGGCGGCGATCTCCATCGAAAAAACCCTCGACCGGGGGAAAGACCCCGCTCTTCGAGCTTTTTCTTGTATCTCTTGCCATATCGAGCGCC
>JBCCMK010000021.1:0-50551 GCA_039026395.1 Pseudomonadota bacterium
AGTGGATGCACCCGCTTCGATCGCACCCGCAGTTTTGCTGTTGTAGCCGACCTTCTTCATGAGCGGGATTGTCAGCGAGCCTGTGGCAACCACATTGCCCGCCGATGTGCCATTGATCATGCCCATCAAACCGGACGCGAAGATTGCCACTTTTGCTGGGCCGCCACGCGCGCGACCGGCAGCAGCAAATGCGAAATTGACGAAGTAGTCGCCCACTTTCGATGCCTGAAGAAAGGCGGCAAAGATGATGAAGAGGATGATGTAGGTCGATGAAACAGCGGTCGTTGGCCCGAGAATGCCAGCGTCGGAGTAGACGTGCCCGAAGAACCGGTGCCAAGTGTATGGATTGTCGATCGACAATATGCCGGGCAAGAGGTGAGCTGTGAACGTATACACCAGAAACACACCGGTGATGACGACGAGGGCGAGGCCCGCCACGCGCCGCGTCAATTCTAAAATCAAGGCTGAGCCCGCCGTGGCAGCAAACGCCACGCCGATTGCCACATTTGGCGTTCCGACCTGGTTGCGGGCGTTGGTCTCGTAGATTGGGATCAGATAAAGGGCGACAACAAGACCGCAGAGCGCGAGAATGATGTCCGAGGCTGCAAACCGGCTTCTGTCTCGGCGTTCAAACCAGCCGATGATGATGGCGCCAAACGTCGCCATCAGGAGCGGTATCCCATACCAATAGAATTCCCGGCTATAGATATCGCTGTATGATGCAAATGCGTCTGGCACCTGCCCGGCCATAGAGACCCACGCCGCGCGACCCAGCATCTCGATCGGTTGGTCTGACTGCAAAAATGAAATGAAGCCGATCGCTGTCCATGCGGAAATTATCACCGGTATAATGAGGAGTGCCGAGGCGATAGTCAGGACGCCGGGCTTTCCTGGAGCACTATCCCCATCAGATTTCGACGGAAATCGGTAAGCGGCAAAAAGCAAAAAACCGAGCGCAAGCGCACCGGCAATGTGGACCATCCGGAAGTTCCACGTCTCAAGCGGGAAGGACGGCAAAAAGGGAACGCTAATCCCCGTCAGCTCTTCGAGTGACAGGCCATTTAGTGCCGCCATATGAAAGAGCGCGTAAACCACCGCTAGACCAGCGATTACGAAATACCGCCATCCCTCAAAGAGGCGCCGGTTCCCTTCGACGGGCTCGACGTCGACATCCTGCGCGACAACCATTTCAGATTGGTCTGTCGGCTCGCTTGCAGACTTCGGTGGTGTTGGCGCGGTCTGGTCGGTCACGGCGTTCCCCTAAACGAAATCACAAGAGCGCAGCCCTTAGCCGGGCTTTTTCGGCAATATATAGACAAAGCGCGCCCGGACTAGTGAGCTCGGGCGCGCTAAACTTTCGTTGATCTCAAGCAAACCGTTGGCCTGGGGCGTTAGAACGCGCGCTATTCGTCGCTGCTCTCATGGCCCCGGGGCGCAAATGGATTAGCCGTTGAGACTATCCACCGTAGATTTGATCGGCCGGGATCTCAGCACCTGCATTTTCAGTAAACCAGCGCGCTGCACCTGGGTGCCATTTGAGAACACCATTGTTCTTGTCCCAATTCTCCGGCAGCGTCGAACGCGCGGCACGGTGAATGTTCACCATCCGCTCATTGTCCGACATAACAACGTCAACCGCTGCGTGGACAAAGCTCTCCGGCAAATCGCAATTGGCGATCGCGAAGTTCCACATGGACACTGAGCGTGCTGCGTTTTCGAGTGTCGTGTAGGTGTCGGCTCCGATTTCGAACGGAGCGACGGGGAACGCGCCAAGGATCTGCGCTTGTTCTTCCTCGGTGAACTCGATGATATTCACGTCGGTCTGAACTTCCAGCTGTGAAACGGCCGGGACCGGCACGCCAGCTGCGAATGCGATGACGTCGATCAGACCATCTTGAAGCTGACCGCCAAGGTCAGACCATGAACCGTTGCGGCGGTCATATTCGACGCCGAGTTCGGTCATCATGCGCGGGAAGTAGGTGTCTGAGGTAGAGCCCGCAGGACCAAAGCCGATGCGCGCGCCAGCAGGAATCTCAGAGACTGAAGTGATACCCGATGACGAAAGCGTCGTCACGGAGAACGGCGTCTGGTACATCGGGAACATGGCGCAAGCGTTTGTGAGCGGCACGCCCGGCGCGATGGGGCTCAGACCCGCAACGGATTCAGCGGCTGGACCCATAGTGGTCATGCCGAATTCCACTTCACCCTCGTGAACGAGCGACATGTTTTGTCCGGGGCCACCAGAGACCTGGCTACCACCTGGAATGCCGAGCTCTTGTCCGACAAGATTGGCCCAACCAGAACCATAGGCGAAGTACGTGCCGCCCTGCGATGCGGTGGTTACCGTAAAGCTTTCTGGCCACCCTTCGCGATCATCGGCGAGTGCCGCTGGTGCAGCGATAGCGACCGATGCAGCAACCGTCAAAATACGCATAATTGTCATTTTCTACTTTCCTCCAAGGCTTGGCGCTGCAGAGTTTTCACTGTCAACGCCGAAAACGCTCATGTCTCGTGCCGTTACGCCCTGTGGGGCGAACGTCGATGGCGGTAGAGAGCAAGGGAATTGTGGCGATGCAAGTCCTGTTTGCATCAAACCGACATGATTATGAGGCTTGGCGCGCGGGCTCAGGGAGAAAATCGCTCACAATCACGTGCCCTGCTGCCGTCAACCGATGGGCGAGGACGGAGATATGCTCCGGGCTTATCTCGCAGCAACCACCGACGATCCGAGCGCCTTGATCGACCCATTTGAGGATGTAGTCAGCATACGCGCCCGGTGTCAGATCGCGGCGGGCCGATAGCGCATCAACGGTTCCAGCAACTCTGAGCGGTGCAACGGAGACGAACCCGTTTGCATATGCGCCAGCATAGCGAGTGTTCGCGGCAAGAAATGGCATCACAGCACCCGTCGCTTCAGGCGACGAACAGTTGATCAGGATCGCTTCCGCGCCAGCCTCGTTCACGGCATGGATTGTTTCTGCCAGACTTTCGCCCGACCGAAGCTCGCCTGATGCGTCATCTTTGATTGAAAGCGCAGTCCAAACCGGTTTGCCGGTCGCCGCGCCCGCCTTCGTCGCGGCGACGGCCTCGTCCAAGCTGATCATGGTTTCGCATTGAAAGACATCGACCTGGTCGGCCATCAGACCAGCCATTTCGGCGTAGAGTTCATCCAGTCGAGAGCGGGGAAGCGTCGTCTCAGGGTGGTAGCTCGCGACCAGTGGCGGAAGCGCTCCACCGATCCTGACATGATGCGCATTGGCGTCATCGCGAGCCGCCATGACAGTGTCGAGGGCGAGGCCAATGAGCTCCTCAAAACGGGTCTCGTCCCCGTACATTTGCAAGCGTGGACGCGTGATCGGATATGTCGCCGCCGTGACGACGCGTGCACCGGCTTTTATGAAGTCCGAATGCACGCTTTTCACGACATCTGGCTCATCCATCAAGACGGCAGTCGACCAAAGCGGTGATGCAGGTTTAGACGACCGATGGATCGTCTCTTGGCCGAGGCCGCCGTCTAAAAGGACTATATTTGCCATTGAGTACTCACTGATCAGGCCGCCTGTTGCGGTCTCATGTCTTCCTTGCTGATACCAGCCACGCGGACCGGCTTTTTCATGGCATCACGACGGAACGGCTCACCAAGCTCTTGGTTGAGGATCACTTCGATGAACGTGGTAACGCCATCAGCTTGTTCTTCGCATGCTTTGCGAAGTGCTTCGGTCGTTTCTTCCATCGTCGTGACTGTCACGCCCTTAAGGCCACACCCTTCTGCTACACGAGCGTATGACAGCTCCGGATCAAGTTCGGTACCAACAAAATTGTCATCGAACCAAAGCGTCGAGTTCCGCTTTTCCGCGCCCCACTGGTAGTTGCGGAAGATGACCATGGTTATGGCTGGCCATTCTTCTCGACCAATCGACGACATTTCGCTCATCGAAATCCCGAAGGCTCCATCACCCGCAAAGCCGATGACTGGCGTATCCGGATTGCCGATTTTCGCGCCGATGATGGCCGGAAAGCCATAACCACACGGGCCAAAGAGGCCAGGTGCGAGATATTTGCGACTTTCCTCAAACGTCGGATAGGCGTTGCCGATTGCGCAATTGTTGCCGATGTCGGACGATATGATGGCGTCATACGGCATGCCACCTTGGATCGCCCGCCATGCCTGGCGTGGGCTCATCCGGTTGGGTTGGTCAGCGCGCGCGCGCTCGTTCCACGTTGTGCCCGGGTCGTCGTCTTCGTGGTCCATCGAAGAAAGCTGCTGAAGCCAACGCGATTTGGTCGTGGCGATCAGTGCCTCGCGGCCAGCGCGATCGTGGTCGCCCGCGTCATCGGAGAGGAGCTCGAGGATCTGTTCGGCAACCTGCTTGGAGTCGCCTTCGATTCCGATCGCGACTTTCTTCGTGAGGCCGATGCGGTCGGCATTGATGTCGACCTGAATAATCTTTGCATCCTTCGGCCAATAGTCGATGCCGTATCCAGGAAGCGTCGAAAACGGATTGAGGCGGGTGCCGAGAGCGAGAACAACATCGGCCTTGGAGATTAACTCCATCGCGGCTTTCGAGCCGTTGTAGCCGAGGGGGCCTACGGACAATTTGTGCGAACCCGGAAATGCGTCATTGTGCTGATAGTTACAGCAGACCGGCGCCATGAGACGTTCGGCAAGCGCAGCGGACGCCGGGATAGCGTCACCAAGGACAACACCAGCGCCGTTTAGAATGACCGGAAACTTTGCGTTTGACAAAAGCTTGGCGGCTTCAGCGATTGCCTGGCGACCGCCTGATGGGCGCTCAAAGCGAACAATCTGAGGGAGCTCGATATCTATCACTTGGGTCCAGAAATCCCGCGGCACATTAATCTGTGCGGGGGCTGACCCGCGCCATGCTTTCATGATCACCCGGTTTAGGACTTCCGCCATGCGCGATGGGTCGCGAACCTCTTCTTGGTAGCAGACCATGTCCTTGAACATCGCCATCTGCTCGACTTCCTGGAAGCCACCCTGACCGATCGTCTTGTTCGCCGCTTGCGGTGTCACAAGGAGCATCGGCGTGTGGTTCCAATACGCCGTTTTGATCGGCGTCACGAAGCCCGTAACGCCTGGACCATTCTGGGCAACCGCCATCGACATCTTTCCCGTTGACCGAGAATACCCGTCAGCAATGAGCGCCGCGTTTGTCTCATGCGCGCAATCCCAAAAGGTGATGCCCGCTTCGCCGAAGAGGTCCGAGATCGGCATCATAGCCGAGCCGATAATCCCGAATGCATGCTCGATGCCGTGCATCTGCAGGACTTTGATGAAAGCTTCTTCGGTCGTCATTTTCATGGCGTTGTATCTTTCCTCTCTGGTGGGCTTTTCGGATGCTGCCGATCAGGTGCGGGGCGAGGTGGACATAACCCACCCCTATTAGCATCTCTTATATCGTAGGTTTTGGTTCTGTCTTAGGTCCAGTTTGCCTCAACGCTCAAAGCCAGTCGCGAGACCGGTCTTTTTGCATGGTCTCGATAGTCTCTGCGAGTAGTTTTATCCCGCCTTCAATCTTTTCGGTCCCGATGGATGAAAACCCCAAACGGAATGTGTTCGTGGGTGCTTCGCTTGCAGCGTGGTAGATGTCGCCTGGCTCAAGAACGACTCCTTGTTCGAGCGCTTTGTCCGACAAGTCATGGCTGTTGAAATCGGTCGGACCTTGAAGCCAAAATGATGTTCCGCCGAAATTTGACCGCGTCGCCCAGTGCGGGAGATGCTTATCGAGCGCTTGGCTCATGGCTTGCCATCGGCTCGAATACGTCCGGTGCAGCCGTCCGATCAGCGCATCATGATGGCCGAGTGCTAAAAAGAGCGCGGTGGCGCGTTGATTATTTCCCGGCGGATGGCGGAGCGCCAATCTTCGAAACGCGCGGGCTTCATCGATAAATTCGCGCGGGCCGACGAGGAAGCCGAGGCGGATACCTGGCATCAGTGATTTCGACAAGCTACCGACGTAAAGGACGCGTCCAACCCGGTCTAAGGATTTGAGGGCCGGGAGCGGCGTGCCGGTATAGTTCGTCTCAAACTCGTAGTCGTCCTCAATAATGATTGCATCATATTCGTCCGCCCACCGCAGCATCTCGCGCCGCCGGTTGATTGGCATTGTCACGCTCGTTGGAAAATGATGGCTGGGGGTTGTGAAGACGACGTCCGCCTGCGGCAATCGCGCCGGATCAAGCCCGTCACCGTCGACCGGCACGGGCACAATGCGCGCGCCCGATAGAGCGGCCATGTTCCGCATGTCTGGATAGCCGGGGTCTTCAATCGCGAGGGTGCGCCCTGGCCCAAGGATGAGTTGCGTGATGATGTGAAGTGCGTTTTGCGCGCCGAGCGTGACAAGCACTTCGTCCGGCTTGGCCATCACACCACGCCGCGTCAAAATCCGCTGCCGGACCTGCTCGACCAGCATGGGGTCGTCTTCCGTAAACATGTCGTCGGTCCAGGCGTCGAGCCATTTCCGCCCCATGGCCTGGCGCATGCAGTCGCGCCATGCGGTCATGGGAAAGAGCTCGTGATCAACTTGGCCGTAAATGAAGGGGTAGGGGTAGGAGTGCCAGTCTTTGGGTTTGGCGATATTGTCTTGTTCGCAGGGCTTGAGCTTCAGGCGTTCGCGCCAGTCTATAGATGAAGCTTCGCCTGTTTTTTCCGGGACGTGATCCGGACGCGACGGCATCTGATCGCTGACATAGTAGCCAGACCGCTCGCGCGGAACGAGATAGCCATCATCGGCAAGTGCTTGATAAGCGGATATCACGGTGTTTCGTGAGACGTTCAAGCGCTTCGCCATGGAGCGCGTTGAAGGCACTGGCGATCCGGGGGCAAGCTGACCCGCTAGAACCGCTGACACGAGCATCTCGCGGATTTGTGCCTGGAGGGTCATCGCTTCCAGGCGCTCGACATGGAACAAACTATCGCGCATTGCGGATCGCAAACATGTAGACGTGTCGCCCTTCGTCGTGCTGAACTGGACCTATTATGAGGCCAAAACATCAGCCACAATCAACCCCATAATGCCAATTGCGCTAGAAAAAAGGGTTTTGCCATGACCATGCTCGCTGAACCGCTTGCCCGTTTCGAGACGAATTCGCTCGAACAGCACTGGATGCCGTTCTCGGCCAATCGCGACTTCAAATCGTCGCCAAGGCTCGTCACGAAAAGTGAGGGCATGTACCTCTGGAACCAGAATGGCGATCGGTTGATCGACGGCTCATCTGGACTTTTCAATGTCGCTGCTGGCCATGGTCGCCGCGAGATCGCCGACGCGGTCCATGCTCAAATGCTGCGCAATGACTACACAGCACCGTTTCAGCTTGGTCAGCCAGGCTCATTCGCACTTGCAGCGAAGATGTCGCAAATCCTGCCGGACGATTTCAACCACGTGTTCTTTACCAACTCCGGGTCGGAATCGATCGACACAGCGTTGAAGATCGTGATGGCATATCACCGGGTAAACGGTGAGAGCCAGCGCGTGCGGTTTGTGTCGCGTGAGCGGGCATATCACGGTGTCAACATTGGCGGCGTCTCACTTTCTGGCATGGTGCGAAATCGTGAGACATTCCCGGTCGTCATGCCAAACATTGTGATGATGCGGCACACCTGGGATGAGGATCGCCGCTTTGAGCGTGGTCAGCCTTCGACCGGCGCTGAGCTTGCTGAAGACCTCCAACGGCACTGCGAAACGTATGGCGGCACGACGATTGCCGCAGTTTTCATTGAGCCGGTCGCTGGATCAACGGGAACGTTGGTCCCGCCAAAGGGCTATTTGGAACGGATCCGCGAGATTTGCGATCAGCACGGCATACTCCTCGTTTTTGACGAGGTTATCACCGGCTTTGGCCGTATGGGTACGCCGTTTGCCGCACACAAGTTTGGAGTTACGCCCGACATCATCACAATGGCCAAGGCTCTGACAAACGGCGCGATCCCAATGGGTGCGGTTTCGACCACGGACCACATTTATGAGACCGTCACAGAAGCCTCGCCAGGTGAAGCCATCGAGCTCTTCCACGGTTACACTTATTCGGGTCATCCGGCAGCGTGCGCCGCAGGGCTCGCAACGCTTCAGATCTACGAAGACGAGGGCCTTTTCGAGCGTGCAGCCGAAATGTCAGACTACTTTCTCGACGCAATCTGGTCGTTAAAAGATATCCCGGTCGTTCGCGACATTCGGGGCATTGGCATGATGGCGGGCGTTGAAGTCTTTCCGAAGGATGGGAAGCCCGGTGCACGCGGCACACGCCTTCAAAAGGAAATGTTCTGGAACGGCTGCCATGTGAAATGGACCGGGGATAGTGCGATCGTGGCGCCATCTTTTGTCGCCGAACGTCAGCACATCGACGAGATTGTCGATAGCATCCGGACAACTCTCGAAAACGAGTAATCCTGCGGCGAAAGTCCGCCTCCCCGTTTTTCAGTTGCGCATGCGCGTCACTGCGTATGTGATAAGCGAAAAAGATAAATGGGGAGGCGAATGCGGTTCGCGCGCACCATCGGAGCTATATCTTTCGCGTTAATCGCGATTGGAGGGGCGGGGGCGGAAATCTCATCGCCCATCCCGAAAGCTGTCTCCGAAAACGACTATGTGGCGATCAACCGCGCGGAGGCGGAACTCGGCCGGCTCCTCTTTTGGGACCCGATTCTGTCGGGGAACAAAAACATTTCCTGCGGCACCTGCCACCATCCGCGTTTTGGAACGTCTGATGGCGTGTCGCTTTCGCTTGGCGAGGGTGGTATCGGACTAGGACCCGAGCGTCGTGCCGATCCAGAGAATCATCCCGAGCAGCGCATACCCCGCAACTCGCCTGCCTTGTTTAACCTTGGTGCTAAGGAATTCACCGTCCTTTTTCACGACGGTCGGATCGAGGTTGACCCGTCGCGACCCTCTGGCCTCCGGACACCTCTTGGTGACGACATGGTGGCGGGCTTTTCAAATATTCTATCGGCGCAAAACATGTTCCCGGTGCTCTCCCAAGACGAGATGGCCGGGCATTATGGTGAAAACGATATTTCCAAGGCTGTTCGGCAAGGTCTCATTACCGGCAAGGGCGGCGCGTGGGATATCATTGCCAAACGCGTCGCTGCACTGTCCGCTTATGCCGATGGGTTTGCAGCATTAGACCCGGAAATTGGCACGAGCCGAGATTTGACGTTTGCTGACATCTCAAATGCGATCGCCGCGTTTGTTGCCTTTGAGTGGCGATCGGACGAGAGCCCCTTTGACCAGCATTTGCGTGGCGAGGCACCACTCTCCACTGAGGCGCTCGCGGGGAAGGAACTCTTTTATGGTCGCGCAGGGTGTGGAACGTGCCACACTGGCGCGTTTCAAACTGACCACAGTTTCCATGTAGCAGGCGTGCCTCAATTCGGGCCGGGCAAGGCAGCGCGGTTTGAAAGTCACAATCGGGATGAGGGGCGCTTTCGCGTGACGGGGCGTGCGGACGATCTTTATCGGTTTCGGACACCGAGCCTTAGAAACGTCGCTCACACAGCGCCTTATGGGCATTCTGGGTCGCATCGAGACTTGCGTGACTTCATCGCCTTCCACGCAGATCCTGGCGACGCGCTTCTGACCTATGCGCCGGATCCCGGGACAGCGCCGGTATTCTATGCCTCCGGCGACGCGCAGATTGGGATCGGCGATGACTTCACCGCCATTCAAGCCAAGATTGAGATGCCGGATGTCGACCTGAACTCCGATGACCTCGATGCTCTGATGGCCTTCATGAACGCGCTGACGGATCAGCAGGCGATCGACGGTCGGTTGGGTATTCCAGATAAAGTACCGAGCGGCCTACCAGTTGATCGTTAGCGTGTTTTCGTCACCAGGAGAAACGGTGTAGCGTTCACCTTTACTCAACGTTTTCCAATTGGATATCCGCCCGTCCGGCCACTCCACGCGGACGTCAAAAGTCTCATGTTCGCCCAGCCCAAAGTGATGCGCGACGGCTTGTCCGCCAGCATGGCCACCGCCGACCGTCACTTCACGTGCTTGTATACGACCATCCGGCGTTTTGACTTCGATCCAAGAGCCAACGGCGCGGGTGTTTGGACCCTCTATCTGAGGGTCAATCGACGCCCAGTTTCCCGTGTCAGCCGTAACATTCTCAAAGATCTCGGCGGGCGCCCGCCGATTGACCACAACCATGTCCAGTAGACCGTCTGCATTCAGATCAACGAGCGCTCCCCCGCGCCCTCGATGCATGGATGCGACACCTGCAATATGCGCAACCTCTGTGAATGTTCCGTCTCCATTCTGAATGAGAAGATTATTCGGGTCTTCCATCGCGTTTCCTGGCATTTGGTCGACATTGCCTTTCGTGATGAAGAGGTCGTCTCGCCCATCATTGTTCACGTCGCCAAATTCCGCGTGCCAGCCCGTCGACGGTCGGCCATCATCCCCAATGAATGGTCGCTGCGCATAAGTGCCGAGTGCGAATGGAGCATTTCTCAGCGACGGCGTGTTAGGTGGCCCGTCCACAAATTGTAGCAGTTGATCGCCCATCGACGTCAGCATCACGTCGGGACGGCCATCGCCGGAGATATCGCGGCTGGCGATGCCCATCCCCCAGAGTGATACGCGCTCCCAGCCATCGTCTTCGGTGAGTGGCGCTAACGGATCGAGCCGCCACATTTCTTCAAAGCCGCCACGGACATAGTAGTGTCGGTCATTTGACAGTCTGAGCATCGTCTCGCCTGTGCGCGCCCAATCGGAAAAAAGGATCGACAGTGCGCAATACCCCGGCATGAGCTGAATAAATTTCTCGAATTGACCGTCAACAGGTCGATGCACCTCATTTGGATCGCAGGCTTCAAATGGTCCGTCGGGATCGTCGCGATCGACATAGTTTCCAATGGCGAGCGTGGGAAACGCGTTGTCTCCCTCCCAAGTGGCTGAAAAGGCAGTGGACCAGCGGAGCTTGCTCGTTGCGAAATCCCAGTCAACGCTCTCGTCTTCGAACTGGCAACCGCCCAGTCCTCGCATTAGGCTGTTTGGCCCAACCCGAAGGACTGCGAGATCGAGGATGCCATCGGAGTCAATATCGAGAGGATAGAGTCCAGTAACGCTTTTATTCTCCGACAAGACTGGTCCCGTCTTAAAGCGGATATCGGCGCCGATCTCACTCTCATTAATATAGACGCGGGCGGAATTCTCCCCGCCTGCCATCGCAAGGTCTGGAAGATCGTCGTCATTGCAGTCAAAGGCCGCAACCCCGCCACCGACAAAGTGCTCCCAGCCTCCGTCATAGACATGGTCTTCAGGCAGTGCACTCAGACGCGGTTCAAACTGGATCTCGGCCGCATTGACGATGGACGCCGCCAAAAGAAGCGCTGCAAAAGCAGGGCTCAGCCCTCGCCATTTCACCATTTTTCTCGCCCGATCTGCCTAGTGTTTTGCAGGTTGCCTTCAATATGTGCAGCCTGGCAACGCCCGAGAAATTTATTTTTTTGACAAGAAAAAAATAGCTCGTCATTCTCCGGTCATTGCAGCGCTAAGACTGTCTCAAAAGACAAAAATTCGGGAGGAATTGAGAGTATGCGCAAATCAACCCTTTTGGCTGCCGTATTGGCGGCATCAATTGCAGGACCTGCGATAGCCGACGACATCACCGTCGGCGTGAGTTGGTCGAACTTCCAGGAAGAACGCTGGAAGACCGACGAAGCGGCCATCAAAGGCGCACTCGACGCGGCTGGCGCTGAGTACGTCTCCTCGGATGCACAATCATCATCTGCTAAGCAGCTTTCCGACATTGAGAGCTTGATCGCACAGGGCGTCGACGCGCTCATTATCCTTGCGCAGGACGCGCAGGCCATCGGCCCTGCGGTGCAAGCAGCAGCCGACGAAGGCATCCCAGTCGTCGGTTATGATCGTCTTATCGAAGATCCTCGGGCGTTTTACCTGACCTTCGACAATGTCGAGGTTGGACGCATGCAAGCTCGCGCCGTGCTCGAAGCACAGCCCGAGGGCAATTACGTTATGATCAAGGGATCGCCGACGGATCCAAACGCAGACTTCCTGCGCGGTGGTCAGCAGGAAGTTCTCCAGGCGGCTGTCGATGCCGGCAAGATCAACATCGTTGGCGAAGCCTACACCGATGGTTGGTTGCCAGCGAACGCGCAGCGCAACATGGAACAGATCCTGACTGCACAGGACAACAATGTTGACGCGGTCGTCGCTTCAAATGACGGCACCGCAGGCGGTGTTGTTGCGGCACTCACCGCACAGGGCATGGACGGTATTCCAGTTTCTGGTCAAGACGGCGACCACGCTGCGCTGAACCGCGTCGCGAAGGGCACGCAGACCGTTTCCGTTTGGAAAGATGCGCGTGAACTCGGCAAAGCAGCTGGTGAGATTGCCGTCTCGCTTGCTGGTGGTACGGCCATGGGCGACGTCGACAATGCTCAGTCGTGGACCTCGCCGGGCGGCACGGACATGAACGCCGTGTTCCTTGCTCCCGTTCCGATCACAGCGTCGAACCTCACGACGGTGGTTGATGCCGGTTGGATCTCCAAAGATGCGCTTTGCCAGGGCGTGTCTGGCGGCCCAGCACCGTGCAACTAGTCGCGCGGACTTAACGCATAACAACAACGCCCCGGCCTGATCGCAGTCCGGGGCGTTTCGCGCTCAGACGGCAGGACAATCGATGACGGACCAAACGCTTAGCGCGCCAGATCCTGCGCGCCGTTCGATCTTTCAAACTTTGGAATTGGATACGCGCCTTTTGGGCATGATCGGCGCTTTTGTGCTGCTGTGCATCGGTTTCGATTTCATCACCGAGGGGCGGTTTCTAACGCCACGCAACATATTCAACCTCACGATCCAAACCGTGTCGGTCGCGATTATGGCGACCGGGATGGTGTTCATTATTGTCACCCGCCACATCGATCTGTCGGTCGGATCGCTGCTTGCAACTTGCTCCGCTGTAATGGCGATGACGCAGACGATGGTCGCGCCCGAATGGCTCGGTCTAGGACTCAATAATCCACTGACCGCACCGATTGCCATTATTGTCGGCCTCGTCACAGGCGTCGCAATTGGCGCTTTTCACGGCTATCTGGTCGGCTTCCTCGGTATTCCGGCGTTCATTGTGACGCTTGGCGGCCTGCTCGTTTGGCGGAATGTCGCTTGGTACCTGACGAACGGCCAAACCATTGGCCCGCTTGATTCAACCTTCATGCAGTTCGGCGGCATCAACGGCACGCTCGGGACGACATGGTCCTGGATCGCTGGTGGCATCATGATCGCGCTTGCCCTCGTTGCGCTCTGGTCGGGTCGACGCAATAAGATGCGGCATGACTTTCCAGTGAAACCAGTCTGGGCGGAGGCGCTCCTCTCGCTGATCGTGGTCGCTGCGATCGCAGGCTTCGTTTACATCCTCAATTCCTATGAGATTCCCGTACGCAGGCTCGAGCGCATGTTTGAGGCCCGGGGCGAAGTGATGCCAGAAGGCTTTGTCGCCGGTTACGGCATTCCGATTTCGGTGCTGCTCTTGATCGCGATTACCGTGGCGATGACCGTGGTCGCAAAGCGGACGCGCTTCGGACGATATATATTCGCGACCGGTGGCAATCCAGACGCGGCGTCTCTTTCGGGCATCGATACGCGAATGCTCACGGTCAAAGTCTTCGCCTTGATGGGTGCGCTTTGCGCAATCTCTGCAGTCGTCGCATCAGCGCGCCTAGCCAACCACTCCAATGATATCGGCACGCTTGATGAGCTGCGCGTGATTGCAGCGGCCGTCATCGGTGGGACGGCACTCGCGGGCGGCGTTGGAACGATTTATGGGGCGATCCTCGGCGCGCTCATTATGCAATCGCTGCAATCGGGCATGGCGATGGTCGGTGTCGACGCGCCATTCCAAAACATCGTCGTCGGGGCAGTGCTCGTGGCTGCAGTGCTCGTCGACACGATTTATCGCAAGCGTACAGGAGACAAGTGATGGTCGATCGATCCGGTGCACCACTCGTCGAATTGCGCGACATCTCGATCTCGTTTGGCGGGATCAAGGCGGTTGATCATGTTACGGTTGACCTTTTTCCAGGCGAAGTGGTCGGTCTTCTCGGCCACAATGGCGCCGGGAAATCGACGCTTATAAAGTGCCTCTCCGGCGCGTATCAGATGGATGCAGGCGAGATCCTAATCAATGGGGATCGCGCGACGATCCAGAACCCGCGTGACGCGCGGCGATATAACATTGAAACGATCTACCAGACGCTCGCCCTCGCTGATAATCTCGACGCCTC
The DNA here is from genome assembly GCA_039026395.1 of Pseudomonadota bacterium. Lineage (GTDB taxonomy): Bacteria > Pseudomonadota > Alphaproteobacteria > Rhizobiales > JAKSCL01 > JBCCMK01. The sequence continues at coordinate 14,270 of JBCCMK010000021.1, forward strand.
ATCAAACCTTTTCTTGGGCCGTGAACTCACGAACGCGGTTGGTCTTGTCGACGACGACGCCATGGAGGCCGAAACCCGCAAAATCATGGGGCGCCTCAACCCGAACTTCAAAAAGTTTTCTGCACCTGTCTCCGCCCTTTCCGGCGGTCAAAGGCAGTCGGTTGCGATTGCGCGGGCGGTCTATTTTAACGCCAAGATTTTGATCATGGATGAGCCAACCGCAGCGCTCGGGCCTCAGGAAACGCAGATGGTCGCTGACCTAATCGGCGAATTGAAACGCCAGGGCTTGGGGATCTTCCTCATCGATCATGACGTCCATCAAGTGAAAAACCTCTGTGACCGGGCGGCTGTCATGAAAAATGGCCAGCTTGTCGGCGTGGTCGATGTCGATGCTGTCTCCGTCGATGACATCCTCGCTATGATCATTGCGGGCAAAAGGCCCGAACACTTGGCAGCATAATGTTTCTCGGGCTCGATCTCGGGACGTCAGGCCTAAGAGCGCTTCTGATTGACGATGGGCAGCAGACAGTTGGCGAAGCGACTGCGCCACTCGACGTTACCCGTCCACATGACGGTTGGTCTGAGCAGGATGCCGACAGTTGGATCGCCGCGGCGGAGCTGGCCCTTTCACAATTAGGCGCTAGTCACGACCTATCGGCAGTCCAGGGCGTCGGCCTATCTGGGCAGATGCATGGTGCAACCCTTCTTGATGAGACCGACAAGCCGCTTCGGCCCTGCATCCTCTGGAATGATACCCGCTCACACGCCGAAGCAGCTGAGATGGATGCCGATCCGAAGTGGCGCGAGATCAGTGGGAACATCGTCTTTCCTGGGTTCACGGCACCCAAGGTCGAGTGGGTTCGGCGAAACGAGCCAGAGATTTTCGCACGAGTTCGGCGCGTGCTGTTGCCAAAGGATTATCTGCGGCTTTGGCTGACCGGTGAGGCTGTGTCAGACATGTCAGACTCAGCTGGTACGAGTTGGCTAGACACTGGCGATCGGAATTGGAGCGATAGCCTTCTCCAGGTCTCCGGTTTGGACCGCTCGCAGATGCCCCGCCTCGTCGAGGGTTCAGAAGTCTCAGGCCGCGTGCGTGCCGAGATCGCATCGCGTTTTGGTTTGAAGGCCAACGTCCCGGTAGCGGGCGGGGCAGGCGACAATGCAGCGACCGCGATCGGGCTCGGTATTGCCCGAGCAGGTGAAGGTTTTGTCTCACTCGGCACCTCGGGCGTGCTTTTTGCTGCTTGCGACACCTACGCCCCAGCATCGGAAACTGCGGTTCACACGTTCTGTCACGCGCTCCCCGAGACCTGGCACCAAATGGGCGTGATCCTAGCCGCCGCCGACGCACTGACCTGGCTTTCGCGCCTCACAGGCAAATCAAGCGCTGATCTTACGGCTGGGCTTGAAAACCTGGAGGCGCCAGGGCACGCGCTTTTCTTGCCGTATCTCGGCGGCGAACGCACACCACATAATGATGCGGATGTGCGCGGTTCTTTTCTGGGCTTGAGCCACGCCACGGACACAGAGGCCGCGACTCGCGCCGTCCTCAACGGTGTTGCCTTCGCGTTTAAGGATTGTCTCGATGCTCTTTCGGCAACGGGCACACGGTTTGACACATTGATAGCCGCGGGCGGCGGAAGCGCTTCGCGAGTCTGGATTGAAGCGATCGCGACCGCGCTCCAAATCCGAATCGAAGTTCCACGCGTTTCCAGCGTGGGCGCTGCACAAGGGGCCGCGCGGCTCGGGCTGATGGCCGCGACAGGCGCCGGACCGCAGGTGGCGGCGCGCCCCGAAATTGCCGAAACAATCGACCCCAACGAGACACTTATTGCTGCGTATGCCGAAGGGCATGAGCGCTTCAAAGACGCGTATAAGGCCGTGAAGGAGGTATCATGACATCCTATTTCGACGGGATTTCGCCCGCCGGGTTCGAGGGGCCTGAGACGGAAAACCCGCTTGCCTTTCGTCATTACGATCCGGTTGAAATGGTTTTTGGAAAGCGGCTTGAGGACCACCTTCGCTTCGCGATTGCCTGGTGGCATTCATTCGCCTGGCCCGGAGGCGATCCCTTTGGCGGCCAAACGTTCGAACGACCCTGGTTCGGCGACACGATGGATCACGCCAAACTGAAAGCGGATGCTGCGTTCGATCTATTCGAGATCGTTGGCCAACCTTTTTTCTGCTTTCACGATGCTGACATTCGGCCGGAAGGTGCAAATTTCTCTTATAATACGCGCAACCTCGAAGTGTTGGTCGACTATATCGGTCAGAAGATGGAGGCAGCGAAGACGAAACTTCTCTGGGGGACGGCAAACCTCTTCTCGCACCGGCGGTATATGGCCGGTGCGGCCACAAACCCGGATCCGGACGTGTTTGCCTTTGCGGCCGCGACTGTGAAAACCTGCATCGACGCGACACACAAGCTCGGCGGTGAAAACTATGTCCTATGGGGCGGGCGTGAGGGCTATGAAACGCTGCTCAACACCGACCTCAAGCGTGAAGCTGAGCAGGCTGGGCGATTTCTCGCAATGGTCGTCGAATACAAGCACAAGATTGGCTTCGAGGGCACGATCTTGATCGAGCCGAAGCCGCAAGAACCCACTAAGCATCAATATGACTACGACGTTGCGACGGTCTACGGGTTCCTGAAGAGGTTCGGTCTCGAGGACGAGGTAAAGGTCAATATCGAGCAGGGCCATGCGATCCTTGCTGGCCATTCCTTCGAGCATGAAATTGCCCTTGCCACTTCACTCGGCGTTTTTGGTTCGATTGATATGAACCGCAATGACTATCAATCGGGTTGGGATACGGATCAGTTTCCAAATTCAGTGCCTGAGGTCGCACTCGCTTACTATGAGATCTTGAAAGCCGGCGGTTTCACGACCGGCGGTACGAATTTCGACGCAAAACTTCGCCGACAATCGCTCGATCCTGAAGACCTCGTTGCGGCACATATCGGCGCGATGGATGTCTGCGCCCGAGGACTCAAGGTTGCGGCAGCGCTTCTTGAAGACGGCAAGCTCGAACGCCGACGTGACGATCGCTACGCCGGCTGGGACACAAATGGCGCGAAGTCCATGCTTGAGGGCGATCTCACGTCGATCGCCGACCGGGTCGTAGCGAAAGATATCAATCCCGAGCCTAAATCTGGTCGACAGGAGCGACTTGAAAACCTGTTGAACAGGTTTGTATGAAAATCGAGTGAATTTTCAGCGTTTTTGACCCAAAACTGATCGGTTTGAAGCCCTTAATTTACCAAACTTTATGACACCTCCCCGTGTCGCGCTTTAGGTAGCGCTCGCGTTAACTCACAAAGATGCACGTTCGCCGCATGTCCAAGGACAGGTGTAAACGATGCGTCTCAATCCCCCCAAACATGCTGGTGAAAACTCGCTCCGCCACTTTGCACGGTGTAAGCGAGGCAATACCGCAGTTATTTTCGCGCTCAGTCTGTTTCCGATCGCCGGTTTAGTCGGCGCTGCGGTCGACTACAGCCGCGCCTTTAAATCACGCGAACACATCCAACACGCGATTGATGCAGCAAGCCTTGCGGCTCTCAAAGAGTTTGGCCGCGGCGAGCGAGCGATGCGTCGTCAGGCGCGACGCCAGCTCAACGAAAACCTGCCTTTTGTTGAGCGGCGTGTACCATTCACGATGACGGTATCCGACGACCCCCAGAGCGTTACGATTGACGTCAAATGGGAGCAAGAAACAACGCTTCTTCGAGCCTTTGGTTTGAAGAAAATACCGATCGCTATGAGCGGCACCTCGGTCCGAGGGATCGACAATGCTGAGGTCGCGCTCGTCCTGGACGTCACGGGATCGATGCGCGGTAGCTTTCGGTCGTTGAAACGGGCAGCAGAGGATTTGACGGAAATCGTGATGGATGTGCCGTCAACGCGGATGGCGGTCGTCCCGTATCGCATGACCGTTAATGTCGGCTCGTCGGGTGGAATGAGATCCTACATGGACCGAAACGCCCGGTCTCGGTGGCATGGCTCAAACTTTGTTGGCCTCAACTACAGGCTGGCAAACTGTGAAACCGCTGACGAGCGCGACCGTCGGGAACGTCGTGAGCGCGAAGAGAGGGAACGCCAGGAGCGACAACCAAGTCCACCAGTCGCTTCAAATCCTAATCCGAACCCGCCTCCGTCAAACCCGACGCCGGCAAACCCGCCGTCGAATCCTACTCCGCCTTCATCACCTCCTCCGGCGTCGCCGCCGCCAGGAAACTCAGGCGGTAGCGATCTTGGAAGCCTCGACTGGTTTTCAGACAAAGCGAACCAACTTGCCAGCGTTCTGAATCCGGTTGGTTCAGCCGAGGCGGGTTCCTGGTCGTATGGTGACGCTTTGAACTTCCAGGACCCGGTAAGGTGCCAAGGCGCTGGTCCGACCGAAGTCAATCACTTCGACCTTTTCGACGCTATGAATGAGCGTTGGGGCGGTTGTGTTGAAGCGCGTCCGAACGGCCTGGATGAGGTTGACACTCCACCTCGCCGCTCTGACCCGGATAGCTATTGGGTGCCATACCTTTGGCCTGACGAGGTCGACGGCGTTCGCGGCACAAATGCTAGTGATCAGAGCCGAAACGACTATCTGCGGTTCCCGGGCCTAGAGCAGGCTGATGGAAATCGAGCATTTCCTGGTGAGTTTCAGAAACAGCAGTCAGTTTGGAAATATCGCGATGAGCGCCCGTCAATTAATGGATCGTCGTTTGTCGAGCGTGGACCAAACGCGGCGTGTCCAGAGCCCGTCTTAGCGCTCACCGACCGCGAGGATCGCGTTCAAAACGCGATCGATGGACTAACCCTTGCCGGAGGAGCAGGTACTGCGGCGCCGTTCGGCCTCGTTTGGGGATGGCGAGTGCTATCGCCTGAGCCGCCGTTCACTGAGGGCTTCCCCTACGATGACCGGAACCGGAAGGTGATCGTGCTTATGACCGATGGTCAAAATGACATTCAGGAGCAGAACAACGGCTGGAACCGTTCAGACTATGGAGCGTGGGGCTACCTCCAGCAGGCCCGACTCGGCACACGCGATCGAGCGGCTTTCCGCTCTGAGCTCGACGACAAGATGCTGCGGATATGCGACCGTGTGAAGGATCGCGACATCGAGATCTTTACCGTCGTATTTGACCGGAATGGAAGCCTGCCTCGAGATCTGAGGCTGCTTTACCAGAACTGCTCCTCGGATCCGGCCACGCACTCCTTTTCTGCAAATTCAAATGCAGACCTAGTTCGGGCCTTCCAGGAAATTGGGCAGTCGATATCGGCTTTGCGCATTTCGAGATAAGTTTCCACACAACGAAAAACACCGGCCACTGTGATGGCCGGTGTCTCTTTGCCGGGATTATGCAAGCGATGCGTCGGCAATGTTTTGCCAATTAGGCAAACACGGTCTCGTCATTGAACACGAAACCGACTTCCTCGGTAGTATAGCCCACATCGCTGTCACGTAACGTCTTTTCTTCAACCAAAACAGTCAATTGGTTGTTGTTGAAGCCCTTTCCCCGAGCGACTGCGGGGTTGCCCTAGCCCCTTTGAAAGCAGTCACGTTGAGTGGAATAATTGTGAGTTCAAAGGAGAACAAAAGTCGGCATGACGCGTTACAAACCCGAAGAGGTCATCTCGAAGCTGCGTGAGACTGAGGGGCTGCTAAGAGATAGGGCGTGAGTTTCGGTGAAGTAGTGCCACAACCCGGCGTGACCCAGGTGACCTTCTACCGCCTCCTCTCAGCGATTGTTCCAATGGCCTGTCGGGCAACGGGCGTAAAGGTACGGCGAATGAAGGCCGATCAGGCGAAACAGTTGAAGGACTTGGAGAAAGAGAATGCCCCCTGCAGCGTCTTCTCGGGCATGCTGAGCTCGATGAGGCCACTCTCAAACAGGTTACGTCGGAAAATTGGCCCAGCGCTTCCCGTTCATCCTTAGAAAAGGCCTGTCGGACCTTCTCATGATCCAGTTCTCAACCCTCCCGCAAGCGCAAGTTCATTTAGTGCGCATGCGGTGAGCCTGACGTCTCGCAGGGCCGAGATTGCTGGTTGGTGGGCCAACATCGATCGACCCAATGGCGTGAGCCGCAAAAGTCTGACCATGAAGATGTGCTGACATCCGCAATCATCAATTTGGCGAGCAGATATGGCCGCTACGGGTATCGGCGGATCACCGCGTTTCTCCGAAACGACTGTCTGGGCCGTGCATGGGAAAACGGCTATGTCGAGAGCTTCGACGTCCGGCTTATGGATGATCTACTCAATGGTGACGTGTTCTACTCCCTGCGTGAAGCAAAGATCATGATCGAGAACTGGCGACGCCACTACAACATTAGGCGGCCTCATTTAGCGCAAGGATATCGACCACCCACGCCGGACGCCATCATCTGAGCAAACCTAAACAAAGAAGCGTGGAAGCGCCCGTCACACCGGACTGTCCCGAGTAGATCGCAGTGCTTACATTAAACATGGCTACGCAACCGCGGGCCAGTCAATACAAGGTCGGTGACGGCAGGAAACCGCCGAGACTAAGAAGCTTATTCCTCGCGGAATGCGCGATGCATGTGATCCACGAAGGGCTGGATCAGATAGTTGGCGACCGTGCGTTCCCGGGTTCGGATAAACGTATCGACAGGCATGCCAGGCATGATTTGATTTTCTTCTCCGAGACGCTCCATTTCACCGTCTTTCACCGCAAGTCGCGCTTTGTAAAATGGCACACCTGTTACCTCGTCAATGCTCACATCTGGCGAAACGCGAGTGACTGTCCCGTGCAGTTGCGGGGTCGTGCGCATGTTGAAAGATGAGAACATCAACATGGCGTCTTGGCCTTGGTGGACTTGATCAATATCGGTGGTTGCGACGCGTGCTTCGATAACCATAAGATCTTCGTTGGGCACGATCGACATCAGAGTTTCGCCGGGCTGGATAACCCCGTCGACGGTGTGGATCTGCAGATCATGGACAATACCTGCCTGGGCTGTCCGAATTTCGAGACGGGAGAGGCGATCCTGGGCTGTGATTTTTTGCTGAACAAGTTGTGTTTTTTGTATCCGTACGTCCTGGAGTTGCTGAAGACGTTGCGTCCTAGCGTCATCTCGAACGCGGATCTTTTGAACCTCGCGCTCAGAAATCGAAAGGCGCGCACGGGCAATATCGGCAATCAAAACTCCCCGGCGTCCATCGACGTTTGCTTTATCCCGGCGGAGCTCATTTGCGCGTATCTCTGTGACAAGGCCCTGACGCAATAGTCTCTCAACATCTTTCAATTCAGCGTCAATAAGATCAAGCTCGACCGTCGTTGCAGAAAGCTGCGCCTCTAAACCAACGATCTGTTGCTCGTTCTGTGCGATCTGTTCAGATAGTTGCCGGATCTGGCCTTCAATACTCGCTCGTCGCGCCTCAAGGAGCCTTTGTTGGGTGACGAGAACATTCTCAAATTTTTCGTTTGGTGATACGAATGCCATGTCGGTTTCGGTAATTGAAAATCGCTCCAACCCGGCATTTTCTGCGAGCAAGCGTGTCTCAGTCGCAATGATTTCGTTGAGAGACTCCGTTATGATTGCAAGTTCAGCGGCAGCACGCGTTTCATCGAGCTTGATCAGAATCTGCCCTGCTTCAACCGCGTCTCCTTCACGGACTCGGATCTCAGAAACATAGCCCCCTTCGGAGTGTTCAATGGTCTTGGCGTTGCTTTCAACCATGACCTGGCCTGAAGCAATTACTGCCCCCTCAATTGCAGCGCTGGCGGCCCAAAGTATCCCGCCGCCGAATAAGGCGACGAGCATCACGACCGTCAGGCGTGAAAGCCTTTGGAGACCATCTGCGTAGAATTTCTCAAGAAGTCCGTTCGACATCGCCAACCACCTTCAATCCTCCGGCTGCTTGCATCGCTTTTGGGTTTCTCACGGTACGCGCAAGTATCTTGTTCTTTGGTCCAAACTCTTCCGCCCGACCTTCCTTCATCACCAATACCTTGTCGACGGCCGATAGAGCGCTTGGTCTATGCGCCACGACAATCACGATGCCCCCGCGGTCGCGCACGCCTGCGATTGCTTTCGATAATAGCTTATCACCATCTGCATCAAGATTGGAGTTTGGTTCATCGAGAATGACAATGAAGGGGTCACCGTAAAGCGCACGCGCAAGACCGATGCGCTGCCGTTGACCAGCAGACAGACTCATTTTGCCCTCGCCGATGACGGTACTGTATCCCTCTGGCAAGCTCGCAATGAGTTCGTGAACACCTGCCATGGAGACAGCGTCCATCACAGCTTCAACAGATGCGTCAGGGTCGAAGCGCGAAACGTTGGCGGCGATTGTACCCTCAAACATCTCAACATCTTGGGGGAGGTAACCGATTGATGTTCCGATGCGTTCTGGATCCCACTGATCTATTGTCGACCCGTCAAAGCGTACCGCGCCCCCGAGCGCCGGCCAGATCCCGAGGATGGCGCGTATAAGCGTCGTCTTTCCCGATCCGCTCGGTCCAATAATGCCGAGACCGTCGCCGGCCTTCAGGGAAAATGTTGCGCCTTTTAAGATTATCTGGGATTGCGCAGGTCCACTCACCAATTTCTCAACTGTGAGCGTTTTGGTCGGCGGCGGCAGCTTTATTTCTTTCGCTTCAGTCTTAGTGATATCGAGCACTGCACCTAGGCGCTTAAAGGCCTGCCTCGATGAAACCACGTTGCGCCAGTTACCAATGGTCTGTTCTACGGGCGCTAGCGCCCGTGCGGTGATGATTGATGCGGCAATCATCATGCCTGGACTGATCTGTTCTAGAATTGCGAGGTAAGCGCCGAGGCCAAGGACGGCGGACTGTAAGAACATTCGGCTACATTTTGTGAGCGCCGAAAACATGCCAGCTCTGTCGCCTGCAAGAGTCTGCGAAGCCAGAAGCTGTTTTGTCCGCTCAAACCATACGATGGCAAGGTTCGCCATCATGCCCATACCGAGCACCGCGCCCGGATTGCTTCGAACTGAATTTGCGAGCGCGCTTCGGGCCTGCACATGTCCGGATGTTTCCTGGATAGGCGTGCGTGACATTTTGTCGTTCAGGAGCATCACGACAACGAGGAGCGCTGCGCCAACCGTGCCGAGAAATCCAAGTGCTGGATGCATCAAGAAGACAATACCGAGATAAATCGGCAGCCACGGCAAATCGAAAAGGGCAAGCGGGGCGGGGCTCGAGAGAAAGCCGCGGCATTGGTCGAGGTCGCGCACTGGGTCGGGCCGTTCTCGCGTTCCGAAAAGGCGCACTGGAAGAAGCGCGTTGCCGCGAAATACGCGGTCAGAGTGTCGCGTTTCAAAGACGGCGGCAATCCTGGTCATCATTGCAGATCGGACCGCCTCCAGGATGCCCATCATCATGTAAAGCCCGATCACGAGCAGCGTGAGCGCTAAAAGCGTTTGACCGCTGCGGCTCGCAAGCACCCGATCGTAGATCTGCAACATGTACAGTGGACCGGTCAGCATTAGCGCGTTTGTGAAGAGGCTTACTAGCCCGACAGCCATCAGGCTTTTCTTGAAGTCTTGGCTTATTTCGCCGAAATCGGCCGAAAGTTGATAGGTCGGTAGGAGCAGTTTCTTTGCCCAATCCAAGCTTTTTGACGCACGCGCCTTTGCTGCTTTCATACGGTCGTTTAGGCCCGGAGACTGCTCGGCGATCTGCTGCCCAACTGCCATCGTCGCGTCGGAGATACGCGAGCCGACCTTTTCATCACCGCTCCCGCCTTTAGTCGTGTTCGCGCTCACGCAATGTCCTCGATCTATACGTTAGGAAACCGAACGATGGTTTGTTTAGATGTTTTCGGTTGCATGGCCAACACGGCACACATTTCAAAGCAGAACGTGAATAGACCCAGATAGCGCAGCCAGCTTTAATGTAAGCATCACATTGCTCCTGTGGGAAGGCTGATCTGACCGGAGCATCGACTTAGCGCAGGTCAGATTAGCCGGAATTACGGTCTCTTGCTCGGTTAGTTGTTAGCCCAAGGAATTATGTGGACGTGACCTTGCCCCTCTGAACAATCAAATCTTTCACTCAAGGTTTTCCGCGCCGGACGCGTACCGTCTGCGCCCCGCGCCCGTCCGGGCACAGTTCATAAGCTTCGCATCCCGATCCAAAAGGGCGGACAAATCCCGTTAAATCACAGGGATCATCGGTTTCGCAGACGTCAACGTGTCGATCGCATAAATTGACGTGCACGCCGTGATGAAGAGCCGGTTTCGCTCGGGCCCACCAAAACAAAAATTCGTCGATTTTTCTGGCGTCGCGATTTTACCAACGTACTGACCATCGGGCGACAGCACGTGCACCCCGCCTGGGCCATTACAGAAAATCCGATCGTCGAGATCGGTTTTCATACCGTCCGGGACGCCTTCACCCTCACCGCTGATCTTTGCCCAAACATCGCCGCCACTCAGATTTCCATGCGATTTAACATCGAAGACACGGATCGTCGGACCCCAACTGTCGTTAACGAATAGCTTTGTTTCGTCGTTTGATAGGCATAGCCCGTTTGGCTGCTGAAAATCATCAACCACGCAGGTGAGCGTGCCGTCCGGGTCGAGACGGAAGACGCCTTGGAAAGAGAGTTCCTGGTCGCGCACGATACCAAGATCTTCTCTAAGACGTCCGAACGCCGGGTCGGTGAACCAAATCCTCCCTTCGCTGTCGCAAATCACATCATTGGGTGAATTGAGCTCGTTGTCTTCATAGTGCGATGCCAGCACCTGTACGCGCTTGCCGCCATGGTCGTGTATAACCAGATGAGACGACGCGTGTTCGCAGGTGATGATCTGACCCTCACAATTAAAGAAATTGCCGTTCGCTTGGTTTGATGGCCGGCGGAAAACCTCAATACCGGAGGCTTTGCTCCAACGGTACTGTATACTTTCAGCGATATCCGAGAAGACGAGCCAGTGATCGGTTGGATGCCAAATCGGGCCCTCGGTGAAGGTAAAGCCCGTTGCGACCTGCTCTAGCTTCGTGCCTGGCGCGGTAACGCCATCGATTGCATCTTGCATTGTCATCTTGCCTCTTCGCGCCAAGACCTATCGCCCTATCTCGGTTGTCGTCGTCCGTGAATGATCAATGCGCCCATTGTCAAAATTTTCGTGACAGAGCGTCTTGGGCCTCCCTGTCGCAGTCGAACACCCTAAATTCCAATGTGCGTGATTAACTCAGTCCCGACTGGAGACAATTTCAATGACCCGCTTCCTTGCCACAACCGCTCTCGCCGTTTCGTTTGCGTCGTCTGCGTTCGCCGCATCCCTTGATGTTCCAAGCGGTACCTATGCGATGGACAACACCCACGCCAGCCTTGTTTGGAAGGTCAACCATATTGGACTTTCAAACTATACGGCAAAACTCACCGACTTTGATGTGACCATCAATTTAGATGCGGAAAACGTCGCAAATTCCTCAGTTTCAGCGTCTGCAAATCCGCTTTCCGTCACGACGAACTTTCCAAACGCCGATCAAAAAGACTTCGATGCTGAACTATCAAAAGGCGCGAACTGGCTGAACGGCGATAACTTTCCAACGATCGAGTTTGCGTCAACTGGCATTGAAGTCACCGGTGACAATACGGGCACAATGACTGGTGACCTCACCTTTCTCGGCATCACGAAGCCAGTTACTTTTGACCTCACGCTTCACGGCGCACTGCCGAAGCATCCCTTCGCAGAGGGTGCGGCTCTTGGCATGAATGCGACAGGCACCTTCAAGCGTTCAGAATTCGGCATGACGCACCTTCTCGGTGGCGTTGGTGATGACGTCGAAATCGTGATCGAAGCGGAATTTATCGAACAAAAATAGTCCGATGAGCCTCGTTGACAGCAGATCGAAACCGCTCAGCGTTGCGTCTGAACCGGCGCCAACAACACGGTACACCACGGTCGCAATCACCCTTCACTGGGTGATTGCGGCTGCAATCCTGGGCCAGATCGCTTCTGGCATCTGGATGGTCGATTTCGCGGGTGAATCGGCTGCGCGTTTTACGGTTTATCAGCTGCATAAAACGGCGGGGCTCATTGTTCTGGCGCTCACGTTTGCGCGCATCATTTGGCGCTTAGCGCACCCCGCGCCGGAGTTGCCGGTGGGTATGACCAAGATCGAGACGTTTGGCGCAAAGTTCACCCATGTGCTCTTCTACGCTCTCATGATCCTCGTGCCTCTATCCGGCTGGATTATGGTCTCTGTCTCGCCGACAGCCGTGCCAACATTCCTTTTCATGGTGGAGCAATGGCCGTTTGCACACTTGCCGGTGCCATTTGCCTCGACCGCTGAGGCCATGAAAGCGGCCGAGAATGCCATGATCGTCGCCCATAAGGCGTTGGCGTTTGCAACGTTCGCGCTGTTCGTCCTTCACGTGGCGGCAGCCTGCAAACATCAGTTCATCGCGAAGGACGGTCTCATGATGCGCATGGTGCCTGTTGGGCGCGCATTGGTGGACGTAAAAGAAAGCGCGGGCATTGCAGCGCTGACCGTCGTCGTCGGGTTTCTCGGGCTTGGTCTTTGGGCGGGTATTGTTCAAAAATCCGGTGGGGCGACCCAGACCCAGCTGGAAGCAGTCGCCAGCGACTGGGTGATTGACAAAGAAGCGAGCACGCTTGGCTTTCAGCTCTCCTACACAGGTCGCGATATCTCAGCGACAATCTCAAACTGGCAGGCGGCGATCTCGTTCGATCCTGACGCGCTTGACCAGTCTTCTGCCTCGGTGACAATCGATATGGCGTCTGTCTCAATTGATGAGCCGACCTTGCAGTCCCAATCTGCGGGTGCTGACGGTTTCGATCTGTCGAACCACCCGACCGCAACATTTGAGGCAGATGAGTTCGTGGCTGAAGGAGAAGGCTTCGTTGCCAATGGTAGGCTCACCTTAAAGGGCATTGAGGTGCCAGTGAGGCTCCCATTCTCGTTTTCCGAAGCTGAGAGTACTGCAAAGGTCCGTGGCTCAGCGACGATTGATCGGCGTGAACTCCAAATCGGCTTGTTAGGCGCTACGGACGAAAGCTGGCTTAAATTTCCAGTCTCTGTGACGCTTGATCTTACTGCCACCCGCGCCGCGCAATAGCCGCATTCACCAGGACAGTCCGCAAGACTGGACTCTCTTCGCGTCCGGGCGCACTTTGGCGTCCGGAAGTGATCCGTTTGGAGTGAATGGGCGATGTCTCAAGTCTTGCGCCGGGGTGTATCTCGCCTCGAGACAACGACGAAACTGACGCTTGCGACGCTTGCGCTCGCAAGTGGCGTTTACACCTACCTTGGTGTGCGCGGCCTCCTTCAGGGGACCGGACCGAGCGTGTTTTTTGGTGCGATTGTCTATTCGACTGCGGTTTCTGTCGGGATTTACGCTTTCTGGTCGTACCTCATTCAATTCACACCCCACGTCCGAACAGGCGGAGAACGCCGCGCTCTGGTAATCAGTATGCTACTTGGTTCGGGGATGATTGTCGCAATGTCGTCCTGGCTGAACGCGGCGGCGCTTGCTGGTGGTGCAGCACTCGAACAGCACCTCGCGATCACAACCGAAGAATATCAAACCAAGCTCAATCAGGCGCATAACAACGCGCTCGCAGCCCAAAGTCTCTTGCCGGACATCCAGTTGGTTGCGAACCGATTTCAACGCCTTGCCGAACAGGAAAACGCAACTGGATCGCTAACGGGGACATCCGGGTCGGGGACAGTTGTCCAGCTTTTAACGCAGATGCAAGGGCAACTCGACGAGTTGGCGGAAGAGGTGAGGGCCTCAAGAACCGAGGCAGACGCGCTTTACGATCAAGGCGGCCGTTATCTCAATCAGATGCGCCGCATCGTCTCGAGCCCGGGGCGGATTGAGCAGCGTTCGATCGCCTTTGGTGAGGAGGCTGTCGCACTCGCCGGACTTATAACGGCACTTCAGGAGACGTCGATTGCGCCGGCCGTCAAACGTGCAGCGGATGATCTTGGCGCCGCCTTTATCGCTCCGGAAGTGGACGGCGTGACGCCTGAACTTGCGGCCAGGCAACAGGCTATCGTCGGTCGTGTGGAAGCGGCAATCCAGGCGCAGGGAAGGGCACTCGCGGGTGCTGCCGACGGTATATTATCCCGCGATCCCGTTCCACCGCTCCGGTTTACACCGCTTTCGACACCCGAAGCGGTGCTAAAGTACGCAGACCAATTCCTGCCCAGCTGGGCCGGCGCGATTTCTATCGATCTGATGCCTGCAATCCTCGTCCTTATCCTATCAGGCGTTTACGCCGCGATCCGGCGCGAAGAGGGGGAGGAACTCGACGCGCATAATGTGACCGTTGCAGAGATGAACCGTGCACTGCTCCTATACGAGGAGATGAGGGCGGACATGGAGGGCACTCCAGCAGAAAGACCGCTCATACCCGACCAGAAGCCTGCAGCAGCAACAGGCGAAGAACAGCCGCCATCAGATACGCCGCGTCGTATCGTTCGCCGAGAACCAGCGAGCGATAAATCTGAGCGCGACAGCGTGACGACGCTCCCGACGATCAAACGCTAACGTGATCGTTCGACGGCGAAATAGGGGTGAACGCGTCCAAAAGGTCGATGAGATCGAGCATGGCTGGAGCGAGGACTGGGTCCTGAAGCTTCTTTTTTTCCTGCTGCTCATGGGAGCCGTGGCCGCAGTCACCTATGACTTCCAACAGCTGACGAATGGTGCCCTCCGACTCCCAAGTTTGCCGGATCGTTTGCGCCCCGCCACCCCGATCGCGCTTCCCGAGCCAGACGATCAGGTCAGGCGGTATTCCCCGCGGTCCATGCCAAGATATGCGCCGGGTGCGACCGTTGACCTTCCTGGGTTTCAAGGTGACCCGGAACGCGCACTCGCGAGCGCTATGACTTTTCATGAGGGAGAAAACGGGTCACTCATTGCAATTGGTCGGATCGAAGTCGGCACTTTCGATGCCTTCGAGCGCTATCTTTCCGTGACCCGCGAGGGTGAGAACCGTGTCGCTTTCCGCACTCTGATCCTTCATTCCCCCGGTGGGAGCGTCCAAGATGCCATGAGCATGGCGCGGCTCGTGCGCGATCTCGATATGGCGACACTGGTCCCGGACAATGGATATTGCGTCTCGTCGTGTCCGATTGCGTTTTCTGGCGGTGAGGAACGGACCGTCGGATCGCCCGTTTGGTTTGGAGTGCATCAGGTGTTTGCTCGCCAAACGCAAACCGGGACATTGCAGGACGGCATTGAGAGCGCTCAAACTATCTCCTCCGAAACCCAAAGGCTTTTAAGTGAGATGGGCGTCGATCCGGCGGCATGGATCCATGCCATGGCCACACCGAAAGACGCGCTTTATCTTTTCACCCAGGATGAATTGAGACGTTACGATTGGATCACGCGGGGTGAGTGAGGCAACCGAACCCGCCCAATCTGATGTGTCGGCGAAGTCGCCGTCAGCAATATCAAAAAAAGCCGGTTTCTTTGTCCTTGGCACCGTTTTCATCGATGCCATGGGGATCGGGATCATTATCCCCGTCACCCCTGACCTGGTTTCCGAGTTAGGCGGTATTCCGCTCTCTGAGGCTGCGCTGTGGGCCGGCTATCTATCGTTTTCCTTCGCGACGATGCAGTTCCTTTTCGCGCCGATCATCGGAAATCTGTCCGACAGATTTGGTCGGCGCCCGATCCTCATTTCGTCGCTCGCCATGCTCGCTATCGACTATATGATCATGGCGGCTGCATCGGCGCTGTGGGTGCTGTTTGTAGGCAGGCTGCTCGCTGGCGTCTTTAGCGCGACGCATTCCACCGCAAACGCTTATATGGCCGACATCTATCCTCAGGGAGAGCGGGCAAAAGCATTTGGTTTGATCGGTGCCGCGTTTGGCCTCGGCTTCGTCGTTGGTCCCGTTATTGGGGGCATTGCAGGCGAATTTGGAACACGCGTTCCGTTCATTGCAGCTGCGATCCTCGCAGGAGCGAATGCAATCTACGGCTATCTGGTCGTGCCAGAGACTTTGAAGCCAGAAAATCGGCGATCGTTTTCCTTGGCGCGTGCTAATCCCCTTGGCACGATCCGTCAGCTCGGCAAATTTCCCTCTCTGACGTGGATTTTCCTCGCGCTTTTGATTTTCAACATTGCGCATCACGTCTATCCGGCGATTTGGAGCTTTTACACAAAGGTTGCTTTCGGCTGGTCGAACATCGATATCGGCGTGTCGCTCGCGCTCGTGGGTATCGGCTTCGCCATTGTCCAAGGTGCCCTCATCCGCCCAATGATCGATCGCTTTGGTGAAATCAAAACCGTCTATATCGGGCTCTTCTTGAACATTATCGCTATGACCGGGCTCGGTGTGGCGACTGAAAGTTGGATGGTTTACGCGCTCATGCCGTTTTCAGCGCTCGGCATGCTAGCGCCTCCCGCCCTACATGCAATTTTGGCAAACAGGGCAGGTGACGACAGTCAAGGCGAGATGCAAGGGGCTATCTCAGCCGTGCAAGGGATTACAATTATCGCGAGTCCGATCTTGATGACTCAGCTTTTCAGCCATTTCACGAGCGATGATGCCCCGATATTCATGCCTGGCATGCCGTTTCTCGGTGCAGCCGCCCTGGCCGCTGTTGCGTTCATACCGCTCTTTATCGGTATAGCGGCGTCGTCGAAAGAAATGGACGCCAATAGATAAAAATTGATCAGTTCAGTTGAACTGATGTTTCCACCTCAATTCTATTTTCGATCTCTAAAGACTTAAGCGGCTGTTTACGTTGCGTCGCTTACCATGCTTCAGGGGAAAAGAGGTGGCGATGGACGGCGTATCAGTTCAAACCCTGCTTGCGATCATAATTTTTGTTTGTTCGCTGGTTGGAGGCTTTGGTGTGTCGTTCGCGGCGATGCGCGCGCGTGCGCTCCGCCAGGAAGTCCGCTTCGAAAGCATCTACAATTCAGTCGCTGACGGAATTTATCGTTCAACGCTCGATGGCCGACTTCTGAGCGCGAACCCCGCAATGGTTCAAATGAATGGCTATGAGACCGAGCAGGCTTTCATTTCGAGCGTGAACGATATGGGCGACGAATGGTATATCGACCCGCGCCGCCGAGATGAGTTTGTTGCACTGATTGCGCGAGATGGGCGCGTCGAAAACTTTGTCTCAGAGGTCCATCGGCATAAGACTGGCGAGCGCATTTGGATTTCAGAGAATGCGCAACTCGTTCGACCGGAAGATAGAAAGAAAGCGCCCTACTATCAGGGAACGGTCCGCGAGGTTTCGGACCAAATCCGCCGACAGAACGCCGAACGGCGTTTAGCGCAGTTAACCGCGATCGTTCCGGGTTGTCTTTACCAATTCCGTCGCGATGCCGATGGTTCCTACTCCTTTCCTTATGTCAGCCGCCAGATGGCCAACATGTTTCCACTGGTCGAAGCTGAAAAACTTCAGGACGCTGAAGCGCTCTTTGAGACGGTGCATCCCTCGGATATCGAGAAGATGCAGGCATCAATTGAGGAATCTGCCCAGACGCTTGCTACTTGGTCTTGCGATTTCCGGGTCAAGACCGAGGAAGGCTATCACTGGGTTCATGGAAACTCGATCCCAGAGCTTCAGCCCGATGGGACTGTACTCTGGTCAGGCTTCTTGAGCGATATTTCTGCGCGCAAGCAGGAAGAAGAACGCGTCCATGATATGGCGTTCATCGACTCGCTCACGAAATTGCCAAACCGGCGCTACATGGAAGATCAGCTCGATCGGGCATTGCTGATGGCTGACCGTAGTGATCGCAATGGCGCTGTGTTCTTTATCGATCTCGATAACTTCAAGCGGTTGAACGACACTGAAGGGCATGCCGTCGGTGACAAGCTTCTCGTTGAAGTCGCAGATCGTCTCCAAGCGGCTGTCCGTAAATCCGACACCGTCGCGCGTCTCGGTGGAGACGAATTCGTCATACTCGTCGAAGGGCTCGAAGCCGACATAAAAAGCGCCGAGATGCGATCTGGTCTCCTTGCGCGTCGGATTCTGCAGTCAGTGGGAGAACCGTATGACCTTGACGGCGTGTCATTCCACACGACGCCGAGTATCGGTATCGCCATGTTCGAAGGCGCAAGCCATACTGCTCCAGAGGTTCTCGTGCATGCCGATACGGCGATGTATGAAGCGAAGCGGGCCGGCCGCAATACGATGCGCATGTTTGACCCGGACATGCAGCGAAACCTCGAACAGACAATGTCTTTGATAGACGACCTTCGCGAGGCGATGACCAGTGGTGATCTGACACTTCACTACCAACCTGTCGTAAACGCTGAGGGTGAAAAAATCGCAGCCGAAGCGCTCCTGCGGTGGACACATCCAGAGCGCGGCGTGATGAACCCGCGCGAGTTTCTTGCCATTGCCCAGCAATATGGACTTCTAGCTGAATTGAATGATTGGGTGATTGAAAAAGCGATCGACACACTGCGCGAATGGGAAAGCGATGAGGTCTTGCGTGACCTTCGGATGTTCGTGAACGTATCCGCCTCGCGTTTCTTGCAAAGTGGCTTCACCGAGCGCCTCGGTGCGCTTTTGATGAAGAAACCAGTTAAGCACGACCGTCTCACACTCGAGGTGACGGAAGCGGTCATGTCCAGAAATACGCCTTACGTCGCCGAGCAAATGCGGAACCTAAATGCCCTTGGTGTTAGCTTCTGCATGGACGATTTTGGAACCGGCTTCACATCGATCAGCCAGCTCAGCGCACTACCGCTTGCCTACATAAAAGTTGATCCGACAATCGTTCAGCGGAGCCATGAAAGCGAAGACACCCGGTTAGTGGTGCGGACAGTTCTTGCCATGTCGAGAGCGCTTGAGATCCCCGCTATTGCCGAGGGCGTTGAAACTGACGAACAGTTTAAGTCGATGAAGGCGGAAGGCTGTACCCTATTTCAGGGGTTCAAGTTCGGGAGCGCCGTCCCAATCGTTGATTTGAAAGCATCTCAGATGACGGCGAGATCATTCGCATTATCCGCTTAGCTCTAATTTTACGCTGATCAATCGAGGCCCATGCAACTCGCGTAGTATGTGGTCGTGCCGGGCCAATCGCTAAACACGCCTTTGACGCCGACATCGTTTGCGAGAACATGCAATAGCTCAAATACGCTGCCATCATTTTCAATCGCGTCTGTGATTGACTGAAAATACCAACCGCCGCCGCTAGCGAGCGGTCCGGAGCGCTCAAGAGTCCATGTAATGATGGCGAGGCCAGCAGCGTTCGCCTCTTCCGCATATACCGACGGCACGATTTCGCCAGCTTCAGAGAGCGTTACCAAGACCCACAGCGGCGGCGCGATGTAATTGACACCCATCGCTTTCAATTCCGGCATCTGATGCGTCCATGTCGAGGGCGCCATCGGGTCCCAACCTGATTGAGCAAAACTGCCATCGAGATAAACGGCCTGTTTGCCGAATTCAGGCTCGTTTTCGATCCAGTAAAGGACGTCATTCAGGTTGAAGGATTGAGGCCAAACATCGGATGCGGGGATACCCGCGTCTTTGTACTCGTCGATCAGCTTTTGAGCGTAGTCTTCTTGACTGAAACCCTGAAAAGGCATGTCGACGATCGGCGATTTCAATTCGGGGGTAAATTTCGCGCCGAGGGATTTGAAGAGTGCGATAGAGTCCGCATGGCTCATGAGCGTCCCACCGCCATCTGCATAAAGATCGGTACGCCAACCTGCGGTGCCATGCATATAATCATCGATCGTTGTTGCCGATCGATCGGCGCCGTCCATTTTCCCGCTTAGTGTTCTAAACTCATCAAGTGTCACGTCACTCGTCCGACACTCCGCGCGTGCGTCCTCATCCGCCGCTGCAGGAGTGAACGGCACTGTGCATTTGTCACGCAGCTGTGTCGCCAGAATATTTGTTGACGTGTGAAGGTCGTTTTGAGCATGGCGGCAGACCAATTCCTGGTCGGCGGTAAAAGTCACGTCACACTCCAGGATTCCTGCGCCCATGCGTGCGGCGGCCAAATTTGATTCCACGGTGTGTTCTGGAAACTGAAGCGGGGCGCCGCGATGCCCAATCGAAAAATCAGTGCGTCTGAACGGCCCTTCTGAACAGGACTGGAGCTTCGCCTTCAGCGGGCCGTCAGCCATCTGTTCGATCAGAAAATATGGCCTGGGTCCGACCTGAATATTTTCTGCGACCGCAAGGTCTAGGGTAACGGAAAAGGTGAGTGCACTGAAGGCGAAGATGCGCAGCGCAGAAAACACGATTTAGGTCTTTGCCAGGCGCTTCAGCTTCTCTTGCGCGGAATCGGCAGCTTCGCCGTAGGCAATCGTTCCAAAAAACGAACCATCACCCCGAAAGAGAAAAACTGATGCGGTGTGGTCCATCGTGTAGTCGCCGTCATCGAGTTCCGTGCGTTGGTAAAAGACGCGATGGGCCCTTGCTACGGTGCCAATCTCAGCTGGTGTTCCTGTGAGGCCCATTATGCGGTCACCGAACGCGGACACATAATCTGACAGAACTTCCGGCGTGTCGCGTTCCGGATCGACAGTTACGAAAAGCGCCTGCACATTGTTGGCATCATCGCCCAGTGTTTCGAGCCAGGTCGACATCTCGAATAGTGTCGTTGGGCAGACGTCAGGGCAGTAGGTGAAACCGAAGAAAATGGCGTAGGGCGCGCCGTCCATTGACGAAGTATCGAACGGTTCACCGGTCATCGCCGTCAACTCAAACGGACCGCCGATTTGGACGGCTTCGGAAAGCTGTTGCACGGAGTTCGCCTCGCGAACCGTCGTGAAGGAGATGTACCCCACAGCACCCGCAACAATGACGACCAAAGCCCAAAGCGCGTAACGAATGATCTTCAAGCTACCCAACGCAATTCGTCCTCTCCAAGCCACGACCGGTATCGGGCGTATCATCACTGCCTGCAAGCATATATGACCGCGTGATGACGATCCCGTGATTGGTTTCCGCAAACAATACTAGTCTTTCAAAAACGATACCGTGATGGTCATAATTTCATAAGCGCCAATGGTGATCAGAATGCGGCGGCCGTCGACTTGGAGACGTGAAAGGACTGTTTCGTCGAAGAGGGTCAGCGCGGCATTCGCAATGGGTTGTTGGCATTCAATGACCGTTTCGGTCGCCAACCCATGGGCTTCGAAAACTCGAAGCAGAATGTCGCGATCGTTTTCTCCAGGCTTCAGTGTCTCGATTATGACGTTCTCTGCGTGCGAATGAATGAATGCGCCGGGCGTTGCGTGCGCTGTCGACGTAGCCGGAAGAAACCGTACGGGTGTGTTGAGAGCGTACGCCTCATGGTCGAGTATTGCTCGGTCGTTTGGCCCAAGCGGAAGCGCGCTGTACGTGAAGACATGACGGCCTTGGTCCGCCTCGGGATCCGGCGAGGTCGAAGACTTGATCAGGGTTATCCGGATCGTATCGTCGCGGACGTCATGGCCATACTTGCAATCATTCAATACGGCGAAAGAAGAAGTCTCGTCACGTAGACAAGCCCATTTATGCGCGGGGACTTCGAACCGCGCGGCGTCGAAAGACGTTTCCCGTGACGTCGACCTTTCAACAACGCCCCATTGAATGTCGAACTCAGCCATTTGCGCATTTATCGTGGTCGGAAAAGCGGCTTTTAGGAGCGTATGGTGTTCATGCCAATCGACCTCTGTTTCGAAATCAATTCGCCTACTAATTGCCGTTAACCGGATTGTTTGGGTGATCGTTGAATTTCGCCACTCGCGGGCCAGGCGAACACTTGCCCGGATGGGACCGTTTTCAACGATCTCCAATTGACCGTCGTGTTCAATCAGTTCCAAGCGGTCTTCAAAAAATGGGTCGATGTCCCAGGCGTCCCAGCAGAGTGGGCGATCCTCGAAGACGTGGAGTTGATTTGCGGTGTCCCCGGTCTTGACGACATTTGCGGAGCACGTTTTGTCAAAAATCTCGCTGATTTGACCGTTTGCGAGGATTTCTACCCGCAGAAACGCGTTTTCCAGCGTCACACGGTCGTCGGAAAACCTCGCAGTTGCTGGCTGCGCAGGCATGATAGCGAAGCCAATTGGGGTAGTCGCATAGGCGGGAAGACCATCGAACGTGATCAGCGTGCCGCCGTCGGCGGGCTGGCCTTGTTGGATGGCTTCCATAACCGGCACCAGGACCGTACGCGGCCCGGAGATTGGCGACGTGTTCGCTATCATCGGGCTCTCACCGCGTAGAGCGTCAGCTGCCTTTGCCGCGACTGGCTCGACGAGTTTCATGATCCGCGCATAATCGCGCCGCGCGTCTTCGAAGACCTCTGGAACCGCAGTACCTGCGATGATGTCGTGAAATTGGCAGAGACAGAGAAGTCTCCATGCTTCATCGAGATCGGCCTCAAGACCAGCCATTGCTGAGAGGGCCTCTACCTCATGGAGTGCGCGCTCGGCTTGTCGGTTGGCGCGCTTGGTCCAGGCTTGCGACGTGTAAACTCCACGATGCCCTTCCATGTAGTGCTCGCCGCGCCAGACTTGGAGCGTTTCCGAAAACTGCTCTAGACGCTGCATGGCCTCGCGGACAGTCGCCATTTTGAGCCGCGGCATGCCCGGCATTTGTCGATAGGCTCGTGCTTTGGCGAGCAGTTCTTCGGACGGCCCACCGCCGCCGTCGCCATAGCCATAACAGATCGGTAGCGCGTCAATCCCATCGGGTATTGTTTCATCACGCGTCGTCCCGCGAATTTCTGCGGCGCTTAGGTCGCTCTTATAATTGGTTGGAAACGGCAGATACTGAACGTCACGCGGTGTTGTTAGGATGTGCGCAAGAACGCGTGTTCCGTCGAGGCCTTCCCAATGGTGGGTTGCCCACGGCACCTTGTTTTTCTGGTTCCAGTTTAGCTTGTTCGTGACGAACCATTTTAGGCCAGCATGTCGCATGAGTTGAGGAGTCTGCGCTGGGAAGCCAAACGTGTCTGGCAGCCACAGAACTGGCGTTTCCAGGTCGCCAAATCTATCTTTGAAATATCGACGCCCCAGCACAAGCTGCTGCACGAGTGCTTCTGGGCCCGGAATGTTCATGTCCGGCTCGACCCACATCCCGCCAATTAATTCCCATCTCCCCTCCGCGACCCGGTCTTTGATCTCGTCGAAAATCTGCGGATAATCCTCTTCCATCATCGCATAGAGCTGCGGTTGCGAATGGGAGAACCGAAACTCAGGGTCCTGGTCCATGAGTTTGAGAACGTTTGTGCACGTCCGCGCGTTTTTCAGCCGGATCTGAGAGATCGGCCAAAGGTAGGCGATATCCATGTGAGCGTGACCGATGCCGAAGAGCGTTTCGTGTGATGGCTCTCCGGCTTCGGCGATGCCTTCGTTTAGTGCGGCTTGAGCGTCAGGCATTGACGCGTAGAGAGCGTCGCCAAGAGGCGCGCGCGTATCGAGGATTTTGAACGCGTTATCGAGCACTTCAAGGAGGCCCTGATGTTGGGCTGTGTCGGGATGAAGGACCGACAATGTGTCAAGAACGGCGCTCGCATGAGCATGAAACGCGATCAGCGCAGGCTCGCGTTCCACGAGACACGGTGTTCCCATGAAAAGCTTTGCCTGGCTCTTTGGGTCCGGCGGCCAACCGGCCAACCCTGTCCAACCGTGGAGCGAAATAACATGCTCATTTCCATCAGAGAATTTTGGATCGAGCGCCACCGTGTGGTGATGCCGGTCGGCTGAGCCAATCGGGATCTGATCAATATGAACAAGCGCCTCTGGGTGATTGAAGATATCACCCAAATCGCCGAGTGGCAGATGAAGCGCAAGATTGTCCGCGTTCCAATCGTGGGGCACGATAAAATGGCTCTTCATCACAAAGTTGAGGTCGCCTGAACCCCAGTAGCTCTCGTGTTCGATTTCCTCCCAATTTGAAGGATCGGAGCAAATCGGTGCATCCACGATCGCCGATGAAAGCGGCAGAATGCGAAAAGGAGCGATAGGAACTGAGCGGCGATGGAAAAGGGGTTTGATGAGCGCCAGACGTGACGCGATTTTCTCCGCGGTAAATGGCCAGCGTCCGCCCATTTTGAGCTAGATGCGCGCCAGGTCGAAACCTGCGACCTCGCCCCGATATCGCGGTTCGGCGCGTTCTGCTTTCGCTTCAAGTGAAGAGGAGTCCCAGTCGTCACCTTTATCGCCCCAGGACCTTTTGAGATCGGGCCATGGTATGGAATCGATCAAAAGTTGCGTGTAGGGGTGCTGCGGCTCACCGATCACTTTTTTCGGCGGTCCCGCTTCGACGACACGGCCCTTATAGAGCACCATCACATAGTCGCTGACATGGTACGCGGTCGCAAGATCATGGGTTATATAGAGGATCGATATCCCGAACTTGTCCTTCAGATCGTAGATGTTCGAGAGGATCGTTGCACGAAGTGACGCATCAACCATCGAGACGGGTTCATCCGCGATCAAAAGCTTTGGCGACAGCATCAGCGCTCGTGCCACTATCAAACGCTGCCTTTGGCCGCCGGAAAGCTGATGCGGATAGCGCGTGAGGACCAGATCCGGGTCGAGACCAACCGCGGCACATGCCTCTTCCATGGCAGACTGCGTTTGCGCCTCTGATGTTCCAAGCCCGAACCGCTTGAACGGAAATTCCAGCGTGTGATTGACGCGATAGAACGGATTGAAGCAGGCATACGGGTCTTGGAAGACGGCCTGCACGTTCTTGCGAAAAATGAGTGCTTGCGCGGCTTTCATCTTTTGAATGTCTTGGCCTTCATAAAGAACGCGTCCAGTGCTTGGCGGATTAAAGCCGAGCATGATTGAGCCGAGAGTCGATTTCCCGGACCCTGATTGGCCAACAATTGAAATGATCTGAGGTGTGTCGCCTTGGAGCGTCATTGAAAGGGGATGGAGTGCTGTAACCTGTCCATAGTCCTTTCGGACGTTTTCGAACCGCAGGAGCGGCTCGGCACTGTCGCGCTTTGGGGCGTTTGCGCGGGTCGCCGGGTTCAAAAAGCTCTCACCGCCGACGAGCGGCACAGATGAGATCAGGTCGCGCGTATAGGGGTGCTTCGGAGCTTCCATTATCTGCCGAACCGTTCCGTGCTCGACCATTTCGCCGTCCTTTAAAACGGCAAGTTCGTCAACAGTCTGCGCCATCAGCCCCATATCGTGACCAATGAGTATGAGCCCGGAACCGATTTCGGCCTGGATCGATTTTAGCGTCTGGATGACTTGGCGTTGGGTCACGACGTCGAGCGCGCTCGTTGGCTCATCCGCGATGATCAGTTCAGGATTGAGGATAATCCCCATCGCGATACAGACGCGCTGTTTCATGCCGCCTGACAATTCATGCGGATAGAGGCGGCTCGTATGCTGGGGTAGGCCAACGCTCTCGAGCGCTTGATCTGATCGCCTCTTGAGTTCAGCACGATCAATCGCGCCCTCATGGGCAATGATGGCGTCCCACATTTGCGGTTCAACGCGCATGACCGGGTTCAGCGAGTTCATTGCGCCCTGCGGAATGTAGGCGACGCGCGACAGCCTGGTTCGGCGCATCTCCTCCTCAGATAACGCGAGCACATTCGTTTCGCCGAGCATGATCTCACCGCTCGCGACCCGGCCGGGTTCGGCGAGCATTTGCATGACCGCGAGCGCGGTCGTTGTCTTGCCCGACCCGCTCTCTCCGATGAACCCGACGCGAACGCCTTTTCGGATGTCGAGGCTGAGTGCTTTCACCGCTGCGACAATGCCCTTCGGCGTCGGGAATTCGATCGAGAGGTCCTTGAGTGTGAGAACGGGTTTGTCGGTCATGAGAGCTTGCGAAGTCTGGGGTTTGAGACCTCATCGAGACCGAGATTGATGAGGAGAAGGCCGATGAACATGACGCCCAAAAGAAGCGTTGGGATACCCCACCACCACCAGAGGTTTTGGATGAGCGCTCCGGCGTTGATCGCCTCGTAGATTGTCCGCCCGAGCGTCGGGATGCGCTGCGGTCCGAGGCCCAGAACTTCAAGGCCAACAGCCGTTACAATGGACGTCGTGACGCTCGCGATGAAAGAGCCAAAGAGATAGGGGACGAGATTGGGGAGCATCTCGCGGAACATGATGTGCCCCGTCGACGCGCCCGAAAGCTGGGCCATTTGCACATAGCCCGATTGCTTCATCGAAAGCACTTGAGCGCGGATGAGACGCGTCGGCGACTGCCAAACAAAACCCGCGATCAAAAGCGCCATCATTGTGAGCGAAACGTCACCGAAAGCCGATTGAAACACGACGAGAATGAGAAGGGGCGGGATGGTGATCATCACGTCCGAACTCACCCGGATCACATCGTCGATTCGACCGCCGAGGAAGCCAGCAGAGAAACCTAGGAAAATCCCGACCGACATGCCGATGAGGCTTGCAAGCAGTCCGACAAAGAGCGTGTTCGGCGCTCCAATGACGATGAGCGCGAGCATATCTCGACCGCCGCCGTCGGTGCCGAGCGGGTGGTCGATAATGCCGACTTGACGTCTGAGGTTCTCAAACCCGAGTGGTGGAAGCTTCAGCGGGCTTGAGCCAGTGAAAACGAGATCGAGATTCCAGACGAGGCGACCGACGATCCCAATTGCCACGATGGTGAGTAGGAGACCGAGACCCCAAAAGAGCTTTGGATTGATCCAAGGGTTGTCGAACCGGCGAATGCGCTTCGCCTGTCGTCGATCCTCTTTGGTAGGCAGATTGATCTCCTCGATCGCCATGTCACCCGGCCTCGTGTCGAATGCGTGGGTCGATGAAGGGATAGACGAGATCAACGAGGAAGACAGAGAGTGCCGTGATCAGGATGATGACGAAGGACACGCCCTGGATGACGGGAAAGTCTTGGTTGAGGATCGCGTCGTAGAGCAGTTTGCCCATGCCGTTATAGGCAAAGATGCGCTCAACCAGAACTTGGCCCGCGACCAAAAGCCCGATCTTCAATGCAAACGCCGTGATCTGCGGCAGGATCGCGTTTCGGATCATGTAGCGATAGAGGATATATCGTGGGCGAAGACCCTTTGCCTCGGCGAGTTTCACGTAATCCTCGCCTTGAACGTTGATCATCAGACCGCGCATGCCGAGCGCCCAAAACCCAAACGTGACCAACACGATGGAGAGTGCGGGAAGAAACCCGTGATGGAGCACCGACCGCACAAAGTCCCACGACCATCCAGGTTCCACGAAGATGCTGTAAGCGCCTGTGAGCGGGAACCACTGGAGCTTGGCCGCAAAAATCCACATCAAAAGAAGCCCGGATAGGATCGGTGGGATCGAGGTGAAGACCATCGCCGCTGGGATCGCGACCCGCATGAGCTTTGGCGAGCGGTCCCAGACCATCAGTGCGCCGAGGAGATTGCCGATGAAGAATGTGATGACGAGCGACAGGATCATGAGGCCAAGCGTCCAGGGCAGGGCGTTCATGATGAGCGTCGAGACTGGTGTTGGGAACGCCGCTGTCGACAGTCCGAAATCAAAGACAAGGGCGCCTGCGATATACTTTAGATATTGAACGATGAGGGGCTGATCGATGCCCATATTCGAGCGCAATTGTGCGAGAATTTCTTCAGAATTGGCAACGGCGCCTGCGCCTGCCGCCATCCGTCCGAGCGCGATTTCAGCGGGGTCTACGGGTGAGAGGCGGGGGATGATCCATATGATCGTCGCCGCGATCAGCACCGTCAAAACGAGTGTTACGAGCCGGTTGACCAAATAGTCGCGCGGAATGCGACCCATGTCTCTCTCCCCGCCAGCCTCAGTTTAGCCTGAGATCTTCTGATGCGGAGTATAGCGAAGCGCGTTTCAAGCGCTCCGGGCATGTTGCCACGCCCAGAGCGAAATCGAATATCTAGTTCGCGGGTTCCAGATTGTGAATGATCTGGTGTGTGTGGTTCCACCAAAAGAATGGGTGGTTGTAATAATTGTCCGCAGTCGGCCAACCGGTCCAATAGGTTTCGTTGAACGGCAGGAGTTTCGCCGCCTGAACAAGCGGGATGAACGGCATCTCGGCATCGAGGTGGGAGTAGGCTTCAGCCACGAGGCCGGGAACTGCCGGATCACCCAGTGGCCGGGATGCGATGTCTTCCACGATCGCCGAATAGGCTTCTGCGGCCGGGCCATCCCATCGCGCCGTGTTATTAAATCCAGGACTACGCTCGCCGACGGGGACAACATCCACCACCGTGTAGCGGCCCATGGACGCCCAAGGCTCGTTGACGGATCCGCAAGACAACCAGCTATACGTCATTTCATAGGCGCCAAACGGTAAAACCTCGCCCCAGAACACACCGTTCTCGACGGGCACGGCCTTCGCGTCGATGCCTGCGCGCTGAAGTTGCTCGACGATGACATCAATGGTGCGCGTGTATTCTGTCGAAGCGGAATTGACGTGGATATCGACAGAAAGTGTTTCGCCATCCTTGGTGTAGTAGTCGCCGTCCCGAGACCAACCTTCGGCTTCAATCAATGCTTGTCCTGCCGCCGCATCGGCGTTCGTAGGCAAGCCCAATCCGGCATCTACAACCGCATCGATAAAGGTTGCCATAGAGCCATATTGCGCAAACATGGTTTGCGACGCCTCGGTGGTGCCTTCATACGCCACGTTGACGATCTGGCTGCGATCGATGATGAGGGCAACAGCCTTTCGCATGTTGGCATTGTCCCAGGGCGCAAGCGTCGTATTGATCTCTAACTGTCGAGCGCAGGGGTCAGACGCCGCGTAAGGATATCCAGAATGCCAGGCGATCACGTTCGGGTTTTGCGCCTGGATCGCTTCAAACGTCCCAATCGTCACGTTTTGTGCGGCATCCAACTGGTTCGAGACAATCAATTGCGCGCGGCTCTCCTCGCCGCCGGACTCCAGAAAGATCACGCGTTCGGGGGCCGGTAGATCCATGAAGCCGGTTTCCGCGCCCCACCACCCATCGTTCCGATCCCAAATCGCACGGTTCGATGCGGCGCTGGTAAATGTGTATGGGCCCGTGCCGATCGGCGAACTGAATGGAAAAGTCGCTGGGTCTTCGTCCGCCCAGATATGCTCCGGCATGATGAGGAATGATCCAAAGATGCGGACACCGAAGTTCTCGACAATGAAGCGGGGATTTGGATCGTTGAGCGTGAACTTGACGGTGAGGTCATCGATCTTTTCGACCGAGGCAACTTGTGCCCGAATGGTCGCTGCTTCCCGGCTGGATATTTCCTCATTTGAGAGCGCGATATTGGTCGTGAAAACGACGTCATCGGCATTGAATGCCTCGCCGTCCGACCACTCGACACCCTCGCGCAGCGTGATCGTGAATTCGGTGCTTTCGGAATTGCTTTCAAACCCTGTCGCAAGCCAAGGATCCAGTTCTCCAGTGCCGTAATTGAGGATGAAAAGCGGCTCCCACATGGTCTGATGTGCGCCGTGCATGCGCTTCGTGCCGGGGGTCATCCAGTTGAAATTGGAAGGGTCCTGGATCGTTCGGTCGAGATCGAAGATGACAGTGTTCTCGCGCGCCACATTCTGGGCGGATGCAGCTGAAGCGACCAGGACAAGCGCAGTCGAGACAAGAAGTGTTTTTGCGAGTTTCATGAGTTCCTCCCGAATTAAAGTCCGCCGCTCAATTCGTCTGAGCGTTATCGAACATAGTCCATGACGAGGACGCGTGTGCGCGCCGGAATGTCTCGTTTTGTGAGGTCATAGGTCGGGCCGAGGGCGAAATCTATGTCCTCGTCTTTGAAATGACCGAGAAAACTCTCAATCCAGAGCGTATTGCGTGGCTTATACGTGAGTGTGCGAAAGTGCATTGGGATGACAAGCCGTGGCCGCACCCGGTGGATCATCTCCATCAAATCCGGCAGTTGTAGCGTCAGATACCCGCCTGCAAGTGCGAAGAGCACGTCAACATCTTCAAAGAAGGCCTTTTGCGCGTCGGTGAGGGGATTGCCGACATCTCCCATGTGCGCGAACGAAATGCCGTCAAGCGCGAACCGATACATCCCGTTTTGGCCGGGCACCTCATGGGTCGGATGGTGCTCCCATTCCGCGGCTTCGATCGCGGTGATCTCAACATCGTTTGCCGTGTGCACCCCGCCGTTAAGCGCGACTTTTAGCGCGTTCACGACGGTCGGTTCGCCAGAGATTAAATCCGCTCTGCAATGGGCACTGTCGTCATCGGATGAGATAATGACAAGGTCGGCTGGGTCCGTAATCGGCGCGTACCCAACGCCCTCAGGTGTGTAGGGATCGGTGATGATGCGAGGACCGTTTTCGGGATCAAGGCCGAAAGCTGCGTGGCCATACCATGTTATCTTCATGCCATTCAGTCCCCCAAAGCGCTCAAAAACGATGCAATCCTTTTACTGTTTCATTTCCCCTTCGAGCAAGGCATCGAGACGCGGGTGCTGAAACCGACGTTTTGCGGTGATCGCGTAGAAGGTCTATGAAATGTCGAGCGAGAAAGAAGCCGGATAGAGGATCTCAGCCGACAACTCATCGGCAACGACAACCGCGGGCGCAATTGCAACGCCGACACCTTCTCGCGCCAAAAGCCTGACCATGGCCATGTCGTCGACCTCGGCAGCGATGGCAATTGAGATCCCCAATCGAGCCGCAAGCGCATCGAAACCGGTGCGGATCGAACTCTCATTGGGCGAAATGATGGGCTCTTTCGACAAAAGCTCGGTCAAGGTTTTGTGCGTCATCCGCTGCGGAACGCCAAAAAGCCCGACGGGTTGCTCGGCGATGCGATGCGCGACGAGATCAGAAAACCCGTCGCGTGACGGCGGTTCGGTAGAAAGGACCACGTCCAAAGCGAGCGACTGGAGCTGATTAAGAAGCGTGGAGGCATTTCCTGAAACGAGGCTCAGAGAGCAGTCTTGGTCTGAGAGTACGGGACGCAAAAATCTGAGCTGAAAGTTCCGCGAGAGGGTCGATAGCGCGCCGACTTTGAGTGTGCGCTCTAGACTGTCTCCAGGACCGAGGGCGGCCAAAAGCTCGTCCCCCGCTTGGAAAATTCGGTCGGCATGATCAAGCGCCAATTGGCCAGCTTCAGACAGTTTCAAACGCCGTCCCGCGCGTTCGAAAAGCGCATGACCCACGCGGTCTTCGAGTTGCCTGATTTGCGTCGATAGCGCTGACTGGGAGATGTTTAGCTTCTCAGCGGCACGGGTCAAATTGCCCTCATGGGCCACCTCTCGAAAGTAGCGAAGGTGGTGGTAGTTCAATCGATCCATTTGTTTGACCTGGAGAAGTGGTACGCACGCCACGCTCTAAACAAAGGCGCATTCTTTAGAATATGGACCTGGGCTAAGTCATGAAGTGCTGTGCCAGCGCGATCCAAAGGGGAATGGCGAGGATTGCGACTGGCGTCCCCAGACCCGTCGATGTGCCGACATAGGCTGAGGGGTTTGCCTCTGGCAAAGCACCGCGCATTGTTGGTGGCCCTGACACATCTGAGCTTGATCCCGCCATGACTGCGAGAAGCACAACGCCGCCCATCGAGAAACCCGTCAGCTGATGGAGGATGAGGCCAGCCCCGAGGCCTAAAAGGCCATGGAGAAGCGGAGCTGCAATGCCGTAGAGCACATAGGTAAAGGCGACTTTCCTGAGCTCGCTCAACCGAGCCCAGCCTTCCATTCCCATGGTCAACATCAGGATCGAAAGCAGACCGCGGAAGAGGTCCTGATAGAAGGTCTCATAGATACCGTCGGGACGCGCGAAAACGCCGACGAGGAGTCCGAAAAGTAGGGCGGAAATTGCGGGGCTGCGGACCGTGTCGACCAGGATCGCCCGGACATTCATGTTATTCGGACTTTGGAGCGTACTGCCGCCACCCGACATTGCGGCGGTGCCGTCGGAGTAAACGACCGTTTGTGCTTGCCGTTCGAGACTCAATCGCGCGAGCACGATCGCTGTAACCAACGCAGCTACATCCATGAAAGGATAGAGGGCTGCAATAAAGCCCTCGTACGCGATGCCTTCACTGTCGAGTATTGCCATTCCGGCTGCGAGCGTGGATGCGGATACGGCGCCAAAAAGGCCAGCGGTTGCCATGCCGTCTGCGGGTTTAATCCCGGGCCGCCGGCTCAAGACAAAGCCGCCGATTGCCGCGATTGCTGCGCCTAAGATGATCGCCACAAGCGCTGGCGCCAGAAGTTCAGATAGCTCCGCCTCGCGCATCGAAATTCCGGCTCCCATGCCCACTGTGAGGAGCAGTAAGATCACGACAAATTTGTAAACGGGCTCTGGAACCACGAGCTTGCTCCCAAGAGCAGCCAAGACCATTCCGCCGATCAAGAACGCGAGCGTTGGTTTTTGAAATTGCGCGACGATGGTCGTTGCAATGTCTGCAACACTTTCCATGGCGGTAGCCCCTCAACCGTGATCGCGAATGGGTACCAAATCCTATTTACATATAAAAATACATATAAATGGCGTATTCATTCTATAAAACAGAACAGAATCGTTCGGCTTTGCGGTCTTGAGTGGCGACAACTCACTTATCGCGGCGTAAGTCGGTTGTTGCAGCGTGTCGTGGATTTTCGTGGCAGGAGAAGAGATGTTCACAAAGACCGCAAATCGTGGCCGAACGACGTTAGATTACAGGTCGAACCTCTGCCGGATCGACAGGCTAAGCATTTGAAACGTCAGACATCCGCGCTGCGCGGTCTGCGCTATCGAGCTGGAACTGCATCTGTTCGAGCGTTCCGGTAAGCGTTTTGAAGAGCATCTCGCCGCGACCATCTCCCAAGGGATCAGTGTTGCCCCGAACAGTACGGTGGGCGATGTCGTTTGCGACCATTGCGAGCCGTTTCGCCCCAAAGTTCTCGCCAAGTTCGCTCAGTGCGCGGACTTGGTTCAGCCAGATTTTGGCATCGTCGTGCCGCTCAAGATCGGTGACGCTCTCAATCATTCCGCCCGCGTCTTTTGCGAAATCGTCGACCAGCTCACGCTGCTTAGCGTTTCTCGCGCTGTCGGGAATCAAGCGCGTAAAGGCTTCGACATAATCCCAGTTTAACAGATTGACTGAGGCAATCTCTGGTGCCTGGTTTGACATGTGATCGCTAGAGCCGTCGATCGAACGGAACACGTTTGCGATATCTTCGAGCGTGGTCGGCTTGGTCAGATGCGCATCAAAACCGTAATCCGACCAATTGCAGCCGAGCGGGTCGTCTGTGTAGGCGGTCA
This sequence comes from Pseudomonadota bacterium, assembly GCA_039026395.1. Lineage (GTDB taxonomy): Bacteria > Pseudomonadota > Alphaproteobacteria > Rhizobiales > JAKSCL01 > JBCCMK01. The sequence continues at coordinate 47,377 of JBCCMK010000021.1, forward strand.
GAGCCACGATCTTCGCGGTGCTTTCGCGTGATCGGAGGTTCTCGCAGACTTCGATCCCGCTCATTTCGGGCATCGAAATGTCGAGGAAGATCAGATCATAATCGTCGCGCAATGCGATTTCGAGGCACTCTGTGCCGCTCCCCACATATCGCGCGTCGACGCCAAATGAGCCTAGGATTGAACGCATAACATCAAGGTTCAGGTCATTGTCATCGACGACCATGACCTTGCGATCGCGGTTCTCGATCTCGATTCTTTCTGCGTCCGAGCGATGGACGTGATCGACCGAAAGGCTCTTGCGAACCGGCTCGAGTCGGAGAGCGGCCAAAAGCTCACTCTCCAGCAAGGGTGAACCAATCACTTTTAATGTGTGGCCGCGATCGCGCACGTTTTGAACATAAATATCGCCGGGTTCGGCAATGACGACTAGGCGTTCAGTTAGAGTTTCTGGAGCTATCTCAGACGTCTCAAAGACTGAGGTCAGGTCGGCTGCGTGCGTGACGAGAAGCCCAAAGCTTGTTTCATCGAGACCGACGGTGCTTTCGGCTCTGATACTCCGCACATCGTGTTTTTCGAGGACCGCTTCTGTGATCTCGAGATCGAGCGTTCGCTTGTCGCTGACCAACAACACCGGCCCCTTTACCGCGGGGGCGAGGTTTGCGACATCGCGTGCGGACATTGTTTCCGTGTCGCTCAGGTCAAAGATTGCGCGGGTCGGCAACTCAATCTCAAACGTGCTTCCCTGACCCGGTTGACTGCTCAGCCGAATACGACCGTTCATTTGGTCAACGATCCGCTTAACGATCGCAAGGCCGAGGCCCGTCCCGCCAAACTTGCGCGTAACCGTGTCGTCCTCTTGCCGGAACGCTTCGAAGATTTGGTCTTGCATGTCGGCTGAAATGCCGACGCCTGTGTCGGATACCCGAATGACGAGACACTCGCTGTCGTTATCGTCTTCGGCACTTGCCTCAAAATCAGCGTCCCAGTCTATTGAGATTTCAATCCGTCCCTCATCGGTGAACTTCAGCGCGTTCGACACGAGATTGCTGATGATTTGAAAGAGCCGGACTGGATCGCTTTCAATTGTCATTGGAACGTGTGGTTGGCACATTCCGCCGAGTTCGAGCTTTTTCTCACGTGCTGACTGACCGAATGTTGAGAGGACTTGCTCGAGAATTTCCTTGGGCGGTGTGGCGATCCTCTCAATCGTCATTTTCCCGGCCTCGACCTTTGAGAGGTCGAGTATGTCGTTGATGATGGCGAGCAGAGAGCGGCCAGACCGCGCTATTATCCGCGCGAGTTGATCCTCAGCTTGTGGAAGTTTGCTGCGGGTAAGGAGGTCGGCTGTCGCAAGGACTCCATTGAGCGGCGTGCGTATTTCGTGGGTCATTGTTGCCAAAAACGCGGTCTTTGCAGCGTTTGCGCTTTCTGCTTCGTTCTTGGCCTTTTCGAGCTGTTCCGTGCGCTCAACAACGCGTTCCTCAAGCTCTTCGTTAGCGGCTAGCAACTGGTCCGACTGCGCCTTGATCAGGCTTAATAGGCGGTTCGTGGTACGAGCAACTGTTTGAACTTCCCGGCTTCCCGTCTCGGGAATTCCAGGCGCCGATGAAAGCGGATGAACGCTAAGATCGGAGAGGTGTTGTTCGAGCCTCAGCAAGGGAGCGACTAGGCGTCTTTGGATGAGCAGGAAAACCACTGTGAATAGGGTCGCCATCGCCACGTAAACAACGATGGCGCCAGCAATCGTGACGAAGATCTCGCGCTGCTCAGCATTAGAGTTCAAACCCACCAGGAGTTGGCCAACGGTTTCGCCGTTGTCCACGATGGGTTGGCTTTTTGCGTAAGGTTGCCCGAGCGCGAGTGTCCAAGCCCGCGAGCGGCCGGACGAATCGACTAAAGCTGCGCTATCACCTGTCGCAAAAAGGATCGATCCAGGTTCACCGCTCGGTTCGATACCGCGAACTTGAATACTCTCGACCGCGCCGAGCTTGTCTGCCTGACGAAGGCTCCTGATGATCCCAACACGATCCTTCGACGCGACCGACTGGGAGACCTGCACGGCGACAAGCGTTGCTGTGGTCGTCGCGCGGGCGTTGAGTTGATCAAGCTTTGCCTGAAACAGAAGTGGTGTTCCGATCCCCGTCATCAGAAGGGCAAAAACGCCAAAAAAACCGAACAATGAGGCCTTTAGAAGCCCTGTGGTTGATGTCGGGATGAGTTTCATCGGGCGTTCCACCACAGTTTTCATGTGCATTAGCCGAAACAGCCGACCGGACTGCTCAAAGTTGCAGGCCTATTGAGCGAGCCTCACTTCAACAACCGGTCCAATTCCCTTTGGGACGGGAACGGATGTTGCTGCATAATCAGCGTTCAAGTGAAGGTTGGGGCCGCGGTTGAGTGTCAGTTTTCGGCTGACGATTGCAGTGTATTCGGAGCGTTCAGCGACTGGCGCATCGGCATCGATGAGAAGATGCGCCGACGGGAGATAGAGAGTGCCCAGAAGCCGCTCTACGCCGGTTGCTTCGATCCTAAACATCCCAGGAAATCCAAGTGTTTCAGCATATTTCTTCCGATTTCCCTTATCATCGGCGTCGCGGTCATCGGCGTCGCGATCCTTGTCGTCAACATCAACGTCGTCATCACCGTCATCTCTTGCGACTTCCTCGTCGTCGGACGCAGGATCATTGGCACACAGATCGTTCCCCATGCTCTCTAGGGCCTCCCGGTACCGAGTACTTTCGCACAAATCCTCTAAAGTGGACCTTTCGTCCTCCGGATCTGCGGACATGTCCTCGATGATTTCGTCGACATCGTCCCATTTGCCGTCATACATGGCGGCGCAGAGGCCATCCGTAGAACGACACATCCGCTGCTGCATCATCAAAATGCCTGCGTAATCGCCGGTCCGTGGTGCCGCGAGGTTGATCTCAGCGTTTCCGCGGAGATTGAGCCGCGAATCTCGACCGAAGAAGTAGAGTGTTACGTCTTCTCCAGTCACACCGCTTTCGCCTACTGCAGCAAAAGGACTGTCTTTAATCGTGTACAATCCAGCCTCAAGGTGCAGTTTGGCTGTCCCTTGAACACGAATACCGCCGCAATACACGCCAGGGCGAAGGAAATGTGTGCCGCTGTCGAAGAAAACTTCATTTGTGAAAGTGCATGCTCCCGGGTTTGG
>JBCCMK010000022.1:0-50385 GCA_039026395.1 Pseudomonadota bacterium
CGTCCACATACGAGCCTCGATGGGCTCACACCGAACGAGTTTGCAACCCAGTCCAGAATGGACCACACCATGAACAGAGCTAACCTATGAGTGGGTACAATCAGGGGAGCAGGTCAGCAGGCATCAACGCGCGGAATTGCAACGCAAAAAGTATAGGCGCCCGATAACGCCTCTTGTCAGGAACAGAGACCTCCACAACGCCTCGGCGTGCTACTGAGAAGCTGCGACCTCATCCAACCTGCGGATATTGCGCAGAATTTCAAACGGTTCTGTCGATAGATCAAAATCGGGAAGGTTTTCCAAACGCGCTTCAACGACGCGTTTTTCGTGGGGAGCATAAGTCTGCGACAGCAATGCCGCGTTGACTGCTCGCTTGCCATAACCAAACGCGTACCCCTCAGAGAGGCCGAAACGAAGCCAGGCGAGACCGTTCGTAGGCGAGCAGGAGAGTAGACGCTCTATTGCGCGCTGTGCTTGCTCCAGCTTTCGGTCAAAATTGGAGAGGACACTATCGCTTTCGCCGGAAAGTTCTTCCTGAAGCGCGGCGTCGGCGAGTGTCACGCGAATAATTACATGGTGCCTTAGAATTAGTGTACGGCAGAGATCAATGCTTTCTCCTTCATCGTGGGCCACCAGCACATCTGAGGAAAATTCTGTCAGCGTGTTGCCGGTCGCGATCGCATTGCCAATCTCCACGATCGGTTCATGGGCGGTTGAGACTGCCAGCGAAAAAAACGAAATTGAAAATAGCAATGCAAACACGCAAACGCTAATTCCCCGGCACAAAAACAAAACCTTGCTCAGTGCGAATAATATTTCGAGTATCGATTACTGTAATAACTCTTTGATTGATAGCTATCGTACATCTTCAATTTGTCTTTATCGACTTTATTTAGGATGACGCCGAGCGCTTTATCTTGAACTCGGCCATCTTCTAAAATCGTATTTTTCACAATCTTACGGTTTGTCTTTCCCCATTCGACCACGAACAACAGACCGTCTAACAGCGGCAACATCGCACGCACGTCAACCACCGGTCCCATCGGCGGCATATCGATGAAGATATAGTCGAAGAGCGGCCTCGCATCATTCACAAGCTTGCGCATGCCCGGTGACATGAGAAGGTCGCTCGTGTGCGAAACTCGCCTTTTCAGGATTGTCGGCAAAATGTAGAGACCAGATTCATCCTCATACCTCAAAAGCGAGCGCCAACTTTCGCCCTCAACGATAACTTCGACGAGACCGCCTTCCGAGTCTTTTGCCGTTGCCCGCGTCAATCCTGGGTTTCGAATATCACCATCGATGAGAAGAACGCGAGAACCTTGGCTTGCGACAAGGCTCGCGAGGTTCTTTGAAATCGTTGTCTTGCCTTCTCCAGGAAGAACAGAAGCGATCCCGACCAGCGGCGCACCCTCCACATCAATCGCTATGTCGGCAGCCACTTTTGCGGATCGAAGGGTTTCGGAAAAGCCGGACATGGAATTGGCCAAAGCGTACTGCATGACCGGATCGCGTTGCGTGATTTTTCTTGCACTCGCAAAACCAGCCAAGTCTAGTGCCCCGAGAGGGGATTCGTACGATGATTCACCGGCATTGGTTCTAGGAAGATGAGCGGGTTTCGGCACATTGAGTTTGGATACTGGAGACGAGCTTGGTGAAATCGCAGGGAGCATGCCGATAAACTCAATACCGAGTTCTTCCCTCACTTGATCACCTGTCCGGAAAACGCGATCGCGAAGCTCAAGGAGGGCAGCTAAACCGCCACCGACCATTCCACCTAAAAGAAGGGCCATGATCAGTGATCTCGAGCGGCGAGGGTAACTGGCAAAGCCTGGACGCTCAGCGGGTGTTATAATCCGTGCGTCAGAAATCGGGAATGATTGCGTCTGGAGAGACTCTTGATATCGTTCGAGAAACGTCGTGTAGAGTCCTCGCAGAGACGTCGCGCTCCGGTCGAGTTCTCGGAGCTGTATCTGCGTTTCGTTCACTTCGTTCGAAGTACCGACCAGCGCATCAAGATCGTCTTGTAATTCGCGCACTCTTATACGCGCCACTTCAAGGTCGTTTCCCGTCACCTCCGTGACGCGTTTCAACTCTTCGAACATGAGACGCTGGAGTTGGAACATCTCGTTCCTCAAGCGCACGGCCTGCGCATGATTTGGACCGAGAAGACCGGTGATTTCAGCAAGTCTTTTGCTAGCTTCAAGATACCGTTGCCGCAGGTTCGACGTGATGCCCTGGTTTAGCGTTTCGCTTACGGCTGCTCCCGCATCACCGCTTTGAATGATGTCATTTAGACGATCGTAGCGCGCTTTGATCTGAGAGACTTCTGCGCGAGCCGCTATAAGCTGCCCGTTTATTTCCGCAAGCTGTTGATCTGAAATCAATGTCCCGCTTGAAACGACCAAGCCATTTGCTTGGCGGAACGCTTCCACAGCTTGCTCCGCGTTTGCTGCTTGGACACGCAATTCCTCGGTGCGGGTAAGAAGCCATTCGCTTGCCCGACGCGTGGCGGAATATTTCGATTCAAGTTGGTCATTAATGTACGCTGTCGCATAACCATTGGCTATCCTAGCGGCCAAGCTTGGATTGGTTGAAGTAAATCCAATCGCCAAAACGTATGTGCGACCTACACGCCCCACCGACAGGCCGCCGCGGACACCATTAATCGCCCCCTTGCGCCTCAAGAGCTCGACAGCATCATTAGACGAAAGTTCGTCTATAGCTGTATCAGTACCGGCACTTCCCTGTTCGACTGAACCCGTATCATCAGCTAAAAAACGCTGCACCTGTAAAGCTACGAACCTCGATCCGTATTGCAGCCAGTCAAACACGATATCTATCGGAGAATGCTCTTGCTCCCAAAAACTTGTGTCATTGACAAGATCGAGGCTATCGACGACCTGCCCCGCAATCGCTTCTGAGCGGATTAGTTCGACCTGACTGTCAACTTCACCGCTTACAAATATACCCTCGGTTACACCTGAAACCTCTTGGGCCGTTCGGGTTTCCGGCGTGTCGATGAGGAGCCTTGTCGTAGCAGTGTAAAGAGGGATTGCTGTCGCGAGATACGCATACCCCAGCACCAGTCCTGCGATGAGCCCAGCAGCAATGATTTTCCAACGACGACGAGCCGCCGCGATCAGAAAGTCGAAGTCAAAACCACTGCTTTCGTCAAGAAAACGGTCGTCGATTTGCGTCTCAATGTCGTTACGTTGGAGCATTACTCAGCTCTATAGGAGATCGCGGTTAAAGCGCCTACTGAACTGTGGTTTCACCATCCGCCTCAGTCTGTTCAGGCTCAGCATCAGCATCCGCCGCGGCAAATCCACCAAATACACCGCCACCACCGCCGCCGCCCGCGGCGCCAGGATTTCCAACGCTTGTAGAGGAGAATGCTGTTGATCCGCCACCTGCACTTCCACCAATCCCGCCGGCACCGCCACCGCCACCTGCTGCGCCGCCTGGCGCGCCGCCTCCGACCCCACCAATTGCAGCGGTATCTTGGTTTCCAGCTCCAGTGAGAAACGCAGTTACGAGCGCTTCATTTTCGCTTGCTGCAACTGCAAGTTGGATTTCTTCCGCAAGTTCCGGGTTCGTCGCAACACAAATTGCTGCGGCTCGAGCCAAACCGGCACCAATTGCGCGAGACTGGCGGTCGTTCGCTTGCTCTTCAATAGAGAGGATCAGTGGAACCGTATCAACATCCGAAACAACGAGAGAGCGCACCTCGTTCGAGAGCGCTAACCCGCCAAGAGGATTTTGAACGAGCAGGCTGTTTGGATTGTTTTTGAACGAATCGATGGCTGCCTGTGACGCTCCAGCAGACTGCTGAACGCAGCTTCGATCTTGAGAGTCGGTCTCAGCGGTTTCGACAGCGTTTGCATCCTCCGGCTGGGTTTCGTCGATGACAATTGTCTCCACCGCATCGTTAGCGGTCTCTTCGACTACGATCTCAGGCTCCAGCGACGAGCCCGCGTCTTGCGCATGGGCGGCGAATGCAGAACCGAACGCTAACAACGAGAATGTCGCCGTCGTCGTCAGTAAACGTTTTGCCATTGGAATTGTCAGCATGACACTACCCTCTAACACTGGTTTTCTGATTTATAGCCCAAGAGTCGCCAGTTGAACAGCGATCTTAGCAACATGATGAAGAGGTTAAATCAACTTCAAGTTGACACTTCAAATCTTATTCTCTCAACGATCAGGCCAGTTCACAGTACGAGAACAGGATTGCGCAAAGTCAGGGTTCTGGATCGTTCTCCGTGCCGCACACAAGCGGACGTCCAGTTCCCCGGACGTGGAATAGACCCAAAAAGCATTTGACCAGACATACTGACCACGTCGCCGTATTTTCGTGTTTTCTTCAATAAACGCGTCGTCCAAGGACGCGATACCAAATGGGCCTTCGCCAGCCATGACCCGACCAACAGCACGACACACAATAGCGTCAGGAACGTTTTCCTCTACCGATGGCGCCATGCCCTGATTGCCTTCGACATACCCAGAACATCGAACAATCTCGGACGTGTCCAGATCCATCAGTAACGCGACGGCGGAACACTCTGTCGTCGTCTCATCCCGCACGCGATCGTAAGTGTAAGTGCAGACACCGGGAGACGAGATCAGCGACCAAGGGTCAGCCGACAATGGATTGGTGATCGCCAGCGTTGATAAACTGAGCAGGTACCAGAACGCTAGTGCCGCGTACTTGCCGATCACGTTCCAAATACGCTTCTGAGTGAAGCAAACTGAGGCAGCACTTGGCCGCACACCATTGTAGATGGTGCGCGGCTTTACTCTCATAAATACGCGACGGAGTATTAGTCTACCTTTTGAGGCAGCGCGTGAACGTTCTGCTTGATCGCATTCAGGTCACCCGTCACCCCGGCCGTCGTGCTGGTCACGATGCTGATGATGTCGAGGAACTTGACCAGTTCCACAGAGTCGGAGTTCGACACGTATATGACATCGCCGTCACGCATTTCGAATTTAGAAGAGACGAAATATGCGTCGGGTTTGCGGAAATTAATCCGGTAAATCGTTGGGACTGTCTGATGCGTGTGGGAGAAATCACTAAAATCAACGCCCATGCGATCGAGAGCGCTTTTGGACTCACGACGATAGAGCAAGACCTGCGCAGGATCCGCGCGCGTGTCTAACAGTCCGCCAGCCTTCGCGACGGCTTCGGTCAAAAAGAGGCGTTCACGGTCAAACTCAAACTCACCGGTGAGCCCAGATGCACCAAATGCACTAAAGCGTCTCTGCTCTCGGTTCACATAAATCGTGTCGCCGGGCGCTGTGAAAATGTTTTCACGTGTCGAGCCTATGAGGTTTGGATAGTAAACCGTGCCGGATTGCCCCCTTCGCGTGAGCGTAACGAACGTCTCATAGTCCTCGAATTGAATGCCACCAGACCGCGCGATCAGGTCAAGAACGCGATCGCCAGATTCGGTAATAACAAGACGCTGCGGCGAATTCACATCTCCGACTACCGTCGCGTTACTGGCGTTTCGCTCAACGAGCGAGATCGTAACTTGCGGTTCGATAGCCTTATCAATGATACGAGAAACAATATCCGCCTCAATGTCAGGCAACGAACGTCCTAATGCCCTCACCTGGCCTGCGTAAGGCACAGTGATGAAGCCTCGCCGATCGACCCGCTGAGATGGGAACGTCACAAAGTTGCCGGTCCGCGCACTGCCCTCATCGTCCGGGACGAAGAGACCACCACCTTGCGATTCAAAAACCGTGATCTGAATTATGTCGCCGACACCGATCAGAAGCTCCGGTGAAGGCCCACGGCCACCACCAAATGTCGAAAAAATCGAACTTGGTCGATCAACGCTCAGGAAGGGCAAAATCTGCTTCGTGATGTCGACCGCGGCATACTCATATGTCGGAGCGTTACCGGTTTCGTCTGCCAGTCGCGCCGTTGCGCTATTTGCAATCAACCGATCATCTGGGCCAGAGCGTGGGAGCGCGGTGCAGCCTGCAAGAATGGCCGCACACAATGAGACGCTCGCCGCGCGAACGAACGCTGACCGGGCTGACTTCGCAGTCGCTCCGTCTCCTGAAACAATTTGTCTTTGCCTCAAAGACTTACAAGCCATGCGTGCACTCTCGGGTTTAGAAAGAATTTGGCGTGTGGCTAGTTTTCGCCGCTTAACCATCTAGGCACCTAATTTGCCCCGCAGCGCAACATTCCATTAAGAGAATACGTAATCAAGGCTCGCGGGTGTGGCGCTGCCGCAACAATATTAGCGAGTACTTTCGATTAGGGTTAAATATTGTTTAACGCGACGTCGAAATTGCGACACCCGCGCTTAAAAGTGCGGCAAACAAAATCGCAATACCCGGTATTTGAATCGGAAAATCCAACGTCGAGTGCAGCGACATGTACCCGACAATTCCAAAGATAAGAATCGGAACAAACCGAAATCTTCTACGCGCGCGATACCCGTAAAGGAGTTCGCGGCCCAGCCAGAAGAGACAAACCAGCACAAGAAAAGCGAACGGAAGGCCCATCCCAAAATAGCCTTCAAGCCAAGAATTGTGGGCGTAGACCCAAACTCCGTCTATGCCGCACTCGAGCTTGCGATAAATCGGAAAGACTTCTCTAAACGTACCGAAGCCGGTCCCAAGAAGTGGAAAATCCGCGATTCCAGCTAGTGTCGATTCAGCCACGCAGACGCGATTCTCATCAACACCTCCATCGTCGACACGCATGATCGTTCGGCCACCGAGGATGACAAAGGCAAGGACAGAGAGTGCACCTAAACCAGCAAGAAACCCCAACTTGAAGGATCGCCCAATCTTTGCTGAGCGGTCCGTGAGAAGAATTACCGTCCCGCTGATGACAAGCGCTAACAACCCGAAACCAACGCCACCGCGTGATTGCGTTAGAAACAGGGCGACGAGCGAGGCAAACGTCAAAAACAGTCCAGACGCGAACAGTATATACTTCCGCTCATCGAAATAATTGAAACTGGAAAAGCGCCTTTTGACGGTTTCCCACCGCATATTCTTCACCTGCATTAGGCAAAGCCCAACGCCTGCAAAGCACGAGAGGACGAAGAATGAGGCGGAGGTGTTTCGATTGAAGAAATTCCCAGTCAGAATCTGATCTCCACGGGATGGCGTGCCGAAAAGCTCAGCCTCGCGAAATAACTCATGTCGAACCAGTGCAATGACGGTAAGGGCGCCAGCAAAGAGGGTGAGACGCACCCAAAACTCTCGCGCGGCGTGATCATCTTGGTGGAGCGTTAGACCGATCGCAAAGACAACCAATGGAATGACCAATGACGGGATCGAAGCAAATGTCTCGCCAGGCGCAACCGATATCGCGCCCCGGTCCGTGATCCCCTCCGAAATAACGTCTTGCCAAGCCGGATTTGCAAACGGGTGATCAACAAGAGGCCAGGCTTGCAGGATGATGTAGGCGCTGAAAATGACACAAACCAACATCACCGCCAGCAGCGTCGATCGGGTCCGCGGTTTTCTGACGGGTAGGAACGCAACGATTATGAAAAGTAGACCGAACGTCAGACCATTCAGGAAGTAGTTGAATTGGTCGATGGAGCCGTTCGGCAATACGGCAAGAGCGATGGCTCCGAGAAAAAGCCACCGCATCACCACCGTAACACGTTCTGAGATTGTCTTCGTGTCAGACACGCTTCATTCACGCCCTATGAAGCGTTCGAGCTAACACGAAATGTCGACGATCTGAAACCCATTCAGACCGCCGACCTGCCGCTTAAGTGGGCATTCAATTATGCCCTATACTTTCACCCAATAGCGCGGGTTTTTGGGCGATTGCATCTTCTGCCAACGGTAGCCCGTCTTGCGCCATGGTTTGATTTGGCGGCGAAGATTGTCCAAGACGTAGTCACCTTTGTTGGTGCGCACCACGAGCACCGCGTGATGGCCGACCCGCGGCGCATACGCCGTCGCGATCAAAAGCGACGATGACGGCCAGCCCATGCGGAGCAGCTTTGCCCGCTTGGTTAGCGCATAATCCTCGCAGTCACCTGCGCGCGGATTGAGTGTCCAATGGTCAGCAAGAGCGCCGATCTTGCGATCGTGCACGGGGCGGATTGCCTGGTTCACAATCGAATTCACGCGGCTTAATTGACGCCATTTGTCATCGGTCATGGTCACCGAGCGCTTGCCACCGCGCACCGAACACTGCGACGGATTCGCCTTGCAAAAGCGAACATGAGCGAACGGCGCCAGCGTTTTTGACCCCATGCTCATGGATGTGCTCGTCGGGATATTCAGTTTCTTTGGCAGCGCCATCATGGCTTCGGCCGACGGTATCATCAGGCCGAGTGAAAACATTCCCGCCGCACAGACTGCAAGAGTTCTACTAAGCATGTCCTTTTACTCCTCTGCCCCCAAATGCCGTGAGGCTTTTTGTTTGACGAGAAGCGTTTTACCGGAGAGGTATTGGAGGACATTTTCAGAGATGCGAGCAATTTTAGGCGATTTGAATAGGAACCCCTGTTTTCGCGATAGAAGCCTTCCTAAGCGACTGATTTATTAGTGAAAAATATTTTTCGAAAATCTAAGCCACAACCGAGCCCGCGCGTTTCAGACGGGACGCTTATCTATGCGATTGGCGACATTCATGGCCGTTTAGACCGATTAGAAGCAATATACGAGGCGATAGACGGCGACCCGCTCAGACATGATTTTGATCAGGTGTTTGAGATCTATTTGGGCGACTATGTTGATCGCGGTCCGCACTCAATGGGCGTGATCGACAGCCTACTCCAACGCCTGAGAGAGCGAACGGTAATCGCGCTCAAAGGCAATCATGAAAGTCTCTTTCAAGACGCGCTCATCGACCAGGGGGCCGCATCAGCATGGCGGCAGTTTGGTGGCATTGAGACGATGACGTCATATGGCGTGCGCGTACGCCTTCCGATTACCTATACTGTCTTTGAGCAATTCCATCGCGAATGGATCGCGGCCGTGCCGCGGAGCCATCGGACATTCATGGAATCCTTGCCGTTTTCGGTTTCCGACGGTGGCTATTTTTTCTGTCATGCCGGTGTTCGGCCCGGGATTGCCTTAAATCGCCAGATCGAAGCCGATCTCCTCTGGATACGAGACGAGTTTCTGGAATCAAAACGATGGCATGGCGCACGGATTGTCCACGGTCACACGCCGGTGGAGACCCCGGAAATAAAACCCAATCGCATTAACCTAGATACTGGGGCCTATATGACAGGCCGCCTAACGTGTCTCAGACTGCACGGGAATGCGGCTGACATCATTTAAGTATTTATGGATCTATCGATTTAACCAGCATTTGCAGTCATGCCAGAAATTCAGATCTGCTGACACAGTTACGACACGATCTAGCGGATCATATTCGCGTGTAACCGAACGCCAAAGTCATGCGGAAGCCTTTGACGGTTTTCATCTCACTTCATCCCCAGTCTGGATCATCAAGAGTTGCAAAATTCAAAATCGAGACTTGAGCGATTGAGAAAGGAAGCCGCAGGCATATGGCGAGGAATCTTCCAAAGCGATAAGCTGGTAATGGGCGGCCTTATCGAAGCATTAAATCGGCGAGGCAGGCCCGCCATATCTGCCATCGCGAACACGCTTCGCGATCTTCCCGCCTTTATTCTTCAGTTTAGCCCGTCCCATGATCAGGAAAGCCCAATCAGAACTGCAGTCGACGAAAATACGAGCGTTTTTTCGTTTAGAGCTATCGGTTCCGTAGCGCTCGGCTTCGGGGTCGCGGGCGGCGCAGTGTTAGGACTGGTCGAACAATCACAAAACAATCGTATCCTGGACATCTCCGACGCACTTCAGGCAAGCGAAACGGCAACCCCGGAACTCCTGTCTGGCTTAGATGCCCCGCTTAACTGGGCGACTGCGACATCAACTTGCAGATCTGATCGCCATCGACTGATCGTCCAAGTCAAACTTGCGGCTCTTGATGTCTATTATGAAAACCTTGCATTTGACGGGAATGATGATCTCGAACCGGTCGATGCGCAGTTTGAGAAGACGCTCGCTTCACTTGATAACGCGCTCGCATGCCTACCAACCGATGGCGAATTTTGGATGCAGCGTGCGATGGTCTCTATTGAAGCCCTTGGACCAACGGAGACGACACTTAATTCGTTTGAAAAATCCTTTTGGTTCTCACCTTATGAAGCGTGGACGACCGTTTTGAGGGCTGAGTTTGCCGCGCAATTTCTTGAGATCGGCGAGGAAAGCGAGATGGCAGAGAGCATTCTTCAGCGCGATGTTCAGACGCTCGCCCGTTACCAACAGATGGAGGATCTGCAGAACATTCTCGATGTTGGTGGTCGGCGCTCGTTCCAGGCGTATGCCGAGGCATTCCAGATGCTCGAACAAGAAAATGCATCCGAACTGAAGAGGATGTTCGGTTTATCTCAGCTCAGATACGGCTTCGAAGCTTTGAGTGACGCATTCGAAATTCAACGCCAATAACGGCGGGGATAGAACTTGAAACAAAATCGCGGTGGGTGAACTGGGCTTTGCGCGCGATGAAACTTTATAAAAAGACGTGTGCACTGCCGGAATTGGAAGCGCTGGCGGAAAAAACGCCTGCGGTTCACCCCATTCCTGTAGAAATAAGTTGAGAGTTCGATGTGAGAAGCACTTTCACTAAGTGTTTGCAGCGACCCCGTCGCAACGGGGTTTGCTGAAGCCGGTGCAGCCAACGCCAATCCGAATGCAAATGCAAACACCACAGAAATAAGCTTAGGGATTGCGAATTTCATCGATTTTACCCCTCTCAATCACTGGTAACGCATCACATGCGCGGTCCTTTTTCAAGAGAAGACACGAAACCGGCGAAAATATGTGCAGCCCATGTTGCATGTGATGCAAAGAAGGACAGGAGCTAAAAGCGAATAGCAATCGTCGCCTAGCCTCAGATGAGCGAACTTAGCACTTCAGCCGGCGGGCAGACGCGACCGCTTGGATTATGAAAAAGGATGGTGGGCGTGACTGGGATTGAACCAGTGACCCCTACGATGTCAACGTAGTGCTCTCCCGCTGAGCTACACGCCCATCACTGCTTCTCGTGCGAGACCGCCGCTATAGCTTTGCTCTTGTCGGTTGGCAAGACCTGCCGGCGGCAATCAGGCTGCCGGTTCGAGCATTTTTTCCACCTGTTGGACCAATTCGCGAAGGTGGAACGGTTTTGATAAAACCTTTGCATTCTTTGGTGCGTCCCCATCCGGGTTAAGCGCCACCGCAGCAAAGCCGGTGATGAACATGACTTTTATCTCTGGGTCCAATTCCGTCGCACGCCGCGCAAGCTCGATGCCGTCCATCTCCGGCATGACGATATCGGTCAAAAGGAGATCAAACGGCTCTTCGCACAGGCGTTCGTAAGCGCTTTTTCCGTTATCAAAGGAAACAACCGAATATCCGGCCGCCTCTAGAGCCTTGACGAGGAAACGACACATATCAGTATCATCTTCGGCAAGCAGGATTTTATTCACGGGATTTGTTCACCGGGCTGCAAACCTGTTTTTCCGTCGATATAGAACGATGCGGCGATGAGACTATTGCACACAAGTTAACTTCAGACGCAAATATGCACGTGAAGTGAGCAGTGCGTAACCGCACAAACCACACGGGTTAGGGACCGAAAGAGGAGATTGGACGCTGGACGACGAGCTTAATCCGCCGTTCGATTTGTACGCGCCGACGCAAATCAAAGCGCCGGTCCTCTTCAACGCGCCCCATAGTGGCCGGATTTACCCGCAGGATTTTCTTGATGAGATCGCCCTTGATCCCATGCGGATCAGGCGATCAGAGGATGCTTTTGTCGACGAACTCTTTCAGGGCGTCATTAGAGCAGGTGTTCCATTGTTATCGGCGCGGTTCCCGCGTGCCTATGTCGATGTCAATCGTGAGCCCTACGAATTAGACCCGTCCATGTTCGACGGACCGCTTCCGGACTACGCTAACGTCACATCCATGCGTGTAGCGGGCGGCCTTGGAACCATCGCGCGCATCGTCTCAGAAACGGACGTCATCTATCGCGGCCGCCTCTCTGTCACAGACGCACTCGGCCGAATTGAAAAACTCTACAAACCCTATCACGCAACACTCAAAAACACGCTGCAAAGCTTGAGGCGCCGCTTCGGCATCGCATTGCTCGTCGATTGCCATTCAATGCCGTCGGTTCGTTCGGGCTCGGACAAGCGCCCCGACTTTATCCTTGGCGATCGCTTTGGAACGGCGTGCGACGGCATCATTGTCGGCCTCATACAAGACCATCTGAAAGCACTTGGATATTCAGTGGTGCGAAACAAGCCCTATGCTGGCGGGTTCATCACAGAGACCTATGGCACCCCGGAAGAGGGGCTTCATGCCGTTCAGATCGAAATAAATCGGTCGCTCTACATGAACGAACGCCGGTTTGTGAGAGGTGCAGGATTCGCGCAAGTTCAGGCCGATCTCATGGAGCTATCTCATGCGATCGTGGAGTACATGGCCGATTTGACCGAGCATCGCGACGCTGCCGAATAGGCAAAAAGAAAGGGGCCGCCACTCGAATGAGGACGGCCCAAGTCTAGGGAGGAAACGCCCAAGGAGGGCTACAACGGACAATGTCGCGCTGCACCATCAATATTGCACCGCACATAAATAACGTCAAGATGAGTTGACGAGGCACTTCGGGCCAAAATCCAGTTTTCAATGAAAAACAACGGCTTATGCAATTTTTTGTTCGTGCATAAATGTTGTGCATCGCAACAAAACGGGTGATTTCATGGATGTAGGATTCGTGGAAATGGTCGCGAAAACGGGTGGAGAAACGGCGCTCGAGTATTTTCGCACCGACCTAAAGATCGACAACAAAAAAGAAGGCGTGGACTTTGATCCCGTGACCGAGGGGGATCGTGCAGCCGAACGGGCCATGCGCGCCCTTATTGAAGCCAATCGCCCCGATCACGGAATTTTGGGGGAAGAGTACGGCCTTACCAACGAGAATGCCAATGCGCGTTGGATATTGGATCCGATTGATGGGACGCGCGCGTTCATGA
This sequence comes from Pseudomonadota bacterium, assembly GCA_039026395.1. GTDB lineage: Bacteria > Pseudomonadota > Alphaproteobacteria > Rhizobiales > JAKSCL01 > JBCCMK01. The sequence continues at coordinate 13,050 of JBCCMK010000022.1, forward strand.
TGGGCCTACCGACTTGGGGGACACTGGTCGGGCTCACAGAAAACGGTCGCGCCATCGCGGGCGCCATGGCTCAACCCGCGACCCGCGACCTCTTCTCCGGCGATGGCAAAACCGCAGCGCTCACCAATGCTGGCGAAAAACGGACAATCTCGACGTCGAGCGTTACGACGCTGTCAGACGCCGTAATGGCGTCAACCAGCCCTTATTTGTTTTCCAAAGCAGACCGCGAAACCTTCTCTGAACTCGAAGCCAAGGTTCGCCTCTCCCGGTATGGAACAGATTGCTCCGGATATGCGCTCCTCGCAGCTGGCTTCATCGATATCGTGGTTGAAAGCGGTCTTCAGACCTATGATATCGCCGCACTTATCCCGATCGTCGAAGGTGCGGGCGGCGTTGTCACCACCTTTGATGGCGGGTCCGCGGTCATTGGCGGCGACATTATTGCCGCCGCAACACCAGAGCTGCACGACGCAGTCCGCGCGGTCATGGTCGGCTAGAAACTAAAAAACGGCGGAGTTTTGGTAGACGAGAGTGTCCCATCATTCATTGGTTTAAACCAAAGACATCCGCACCTGCATGGCGTCTTCGGTTCCTGGAATGAAGGCATCAAACGCTGCCCAAAACTGCGCGCGGATGTGATCGCGTTCCAGGAGAAGTTCGTGCTCGGACCCAGGGATGACAATCGTGCGGGCGAGCTTGACCCGTTGGGCAAAGCGTTCGGCGACGGGCGTCGAGACGATCCGATCTTCGCCAGCAGCCAGGATCAAGACGGGAATCCTTATTTTCTCGCCAAAACGCCTGTCTGACGTGACCTTGATAGATTTCAACGCCGAATGAAGCCAAGCGACCGTCGGTGCGGTCACCAGGAGTTTCGGTTCGTCGTCAGTGAATGCGTTGAACGTATCAAAGCGTGACGGGTCCCGGGTCAAAGGGTTGTTTTCAAACGGCATTTTCGCGCTCAATCGCCCGAGGGCCAGGCCGCCCAGACCGCAAAACCTCAACAATGGTGTCAGAACCGACACGATTTGGCGCGAGGTCGTGCCCATTTTGATGTCGAGCATGGGTGAGGACAGGATCATCCGCTCAAATGGATTTGGCCCTTCGACCGCGTAACGCAGCATGATGTGACCGCCCATGGAGTGCGCAAGGCAAAAGAACGGCGCGCGCATCTCGGTCAGCATGATATCTTTCACAAAGGCGCGGACGTCCCCTAAGTAGTCATTGAAGGATCGAACATGGCCCTTCTTGGAATTCCGCTTCATGCGGCTTGAGAGCCCCTGCCCCCGCCAGTCGATGCAGACCGCATCGAATCCGCGGTCCTGAAGCTCCTCAATCACTTCGTAGTATTTTTCGATGAACTCCGTTCGCCCACTGAAAATGACGACGGTCCCTTTGCAATCCGCCTTGGCCGGAAATTTCGCGTAGCGCAGCGAGATTTTCCTGCTTCGCTCCAACATGAAGGCTTCCCCGCCTTCGGGGATCGGGCTTTCTGGTCTCGCAACGAGCTGTGTCATGTCGAAATTCGCATCTGTGATTGCTTCGCATAACACAAGCAGATGCAAAAACCCGACCCTTTATCAGGGCCGGGTTCTCGCAGATCGGTCTGGTCAGGGAGACGAGAACTACCAGGAATACTGGCCGTAAAAGACCGGACCGCGCCAGGTGGGCCCGCGCAGCACGCGGACGCGAATGAGTTGGCCATTTCGAGCGCTGAAAACGAGTTTCAGATGGGCACCGCGCGGACCGATTGCGCGGACGTGATAGCGGCCCTTGCGAAGGTTGATTTTTGAGGTCTGCTCCATGCCTCGGCGACGCAGTTTGCGGCGGATCGCGCGGCGCGGCACGATGTGCGACCGATGGTGGACACGGTCAACGTGGTAGTGGTGTCCGTTGCGCTCGACGAACCGGTCCCCGCGCACTTGGGGGGTCAGAACCGTGGGGCCACGTTCGACCCGCTCAATCCTCGAAAAGTCACGGCCATCGCGCGCTTCTCGGTCGCCGCGTTGACCGCGCTCAGCATTTGCGACGGAAGTCAGGAGGCCGAGAACAACGGCGGAGATCAGTCCCGTTTTGATGAAGAGTTTCATGGCTCCGTTTCCTTTCCAATGGGCAGCATCTGATCGATGGATCGGACGTTACGCGCCTGGACTTGAACGGAAACGGAACCTCGCGTTCAGAGCCCATTCATGGACATGAACGGGTCTCTTGAAACGGCGAAAGAGCAATCCCACATCTTGAATGCGGATGCCACGTAAGGGTTCGCAGACATGAAAACGCCCGGCCAGATGGCGGGCGCACGCACAGTTGCTCAAAAGGAGAACGAGACATGCGTCACTTCGATTTATCCCCCCTTTATCGCTCAACAGTTGGCTTTGACCGGATGTTTTCGCTGCTTGATTCAGCGGCAAACGGTGAAATGACCGGTGGCGGCTATCCGCCCTACAATATCGAACGCACCGCGGAAAACAGCTACCGTATCTCGATGGCGGTTGCGGGCTTTTCAGACAGCGAGCTCAACGTCGAGGTTAAGGAACATCTCCTTTCCGTGCGCGGCGAAAAGGCTGTTGCAGACACCGACGAGAAGCGTGAGTTTTTGCACCAAGGCATTGCCGAGCGTACCTTTGAACGCCGGTTTCAACTCGCCGACCATGTGAATATCGTGGGCGCGAGCCTCGAAAACGGCCTCCTCCACATTGATCTGGAGCGTGAGATCCCCGAAGCTAAGAAACCTCGGTCGATCGAAATCGCGACCAGCGCCGCAACAGCCCAGAAAATCATCGAGGGTTAGTGCGTTTAACGAAGCTCAGAGCCGAGCTGACACGTGAGTTTGGGCCCGTATGGCGACGACCATGCGGGCTCAAACTGCCTTTGAGAGGAAATCTTCGACGTCCTTGGGTGTGGTCGAGAATGCACAGACCAGTCGCGTGAGCACCTCATCGGATGCAAGGGGACGTGGCGGCTCACCCGGCCAGGCATAAAAAGCGCCGCCTGCATCCTCAAACCTTGTCTTTAACTCCTTCGGCATGATCGCAAACACCTCGTTTGCCTCAGTTGGCCACGCGATCTCAACCGAGTTCAGAAGCGACAGCCCCGTTGACAGTTCGCTCGCACGCGCATTTGCCTCGCCTGCCCATTTCAACCAATTATCGTTTGCGAGGTAAGCATCGAACTGCGCGGCCAAGAACCGCGCCTTTGACCAAAGATGCCCACCGCGTTTCCGGCGGAAGCGGACTTCGTCGGCCTTTACGCGATCAAAGATGATGATCGCTTCTGCGGCCAGGCAGCCATTTTTGGTTGCGCCAAACGACAGGACGTCGACGCCCGCGCGCCATGTGATGTCGGCGGGCGCGCAATCGAGCCATGCAACAGCATTTCCAAACCGCGCACCATCCATCTGCACCGAAAGTCCCCTCTCGTGCGCAACTTCGGCGAGCGCGGAAACCTCGTCGACGGTGTAAACCCGACCAGCCTCGGTTGCTTGCGTCAGGCTCAAGACACGAGGCTGGATGGAGTGCTGATTGGCTGAAGAGTAGCTAGCGAGCGCGTCCGAAACCGTGTCGGGACTGAGCTTACAGCCATCGCCCGGCAGACCGACGAGCCGCGCGCCGCCGGTGTAAAATTCCGGCGCACCGCACTCGTCGACGACGATGTGCGCCTCCTTGTGACAAATCACGCCGCCGAAGGGCTCAGTCATTGCGGCGAGCGAAACCGCATTTGCCGCGGTTCCGGTCGCGACCATGAAAACGCCGACGTCACGCTCGAAAATTTCAGCGAACCGCTCTTCGACACGCCTACTCAGATCGTCGGCTCCATAGGATGACGCATGCCCCGGATTGGCCTGCGCCAAGGCCGCCAAAACGTCATCATGCATGCCGGCCGCATTGTCGCTGGTGAAATTCATGTCAGCCTGTCCCGGTTTTTGATGTCGAGCGGTGGATCGAGCGGCTCAGTTTCTGCGCCAAGCACCGTGCGGAAAAACGCAAGTTCTGCCTCTAACGAATGGACGACCGCGTCGGCACCGCGAAAGCCGTGTCCCTCGCCCTCATACTCGACATAGGCAACGGGGACACCGGCGCTTTCTAACGCGCGCGCCATCTCCTGCGATTGGGATGGCGGCACGATCTTATCGTCCGCACCCTGCAGGAGAAGCGTCGCCGCCTTGATCTGACCGGCAGAATGAACTGGCGAGCGATCTTGGAAAATCGCCTGATCGTCAGGCACGCCCGTGAGCCCTAGAAGCGTATCGAGATAGCCCGCTTCGAACTTGTGGGTGAGATCAGCGAGCTTCTTCAGATCGCCAATGCCGTATCGCGAACACCCGGCGCGAAACACGTCATGAAAGGCAAGCGCGCCCAAAACGACATAGCCGCCAGCGCTGCCGCCTGAGACAAAGAGCGCGCCAGGGTCCACAATCCCGGCATTCGCGAGCGCTTCTGAGGCATCGACCACATCTTTGATGTCGATGATGCCCATCTCGCCGTCGAGCGCGCGGCGATAGTCCGGCCCGTAGCCAAAGGAGCCCCGATAGTCGACGTCGAGAACGGCAAAGCCGCGCGTCGTCCAATATTGGGTCTTCAGACCATAACCCCGATCCGCATAGCCGGTTGGCCCGCCATGGGCTTTGACGATAACCGGCGGCTTTTCGCCGACGGCAAGTGCGTGTCCCTCAAGCCAGGGAGAATAGTAGACCGCGTGGATCGTCCCACTGTCCGTCTCAAGCGCCATGATCTCGCCCGCCGATGTGGATGCCGCGTTTTCCGGCTCCGGCCCAAGCGGTTTAATGGTCTGCGTCGTGCCCTCTCCTTTGATGGTCGAGAGCGCCGACGCTCTATCCCACCACGCGGCAACGCCGAACACCTGATCATCACCGAGCGCATGTGGATCGGAAAAATCTGCGAAATCGTCGATGCGGCGGTCGGGTTCTTGGCCGACTGTGCCAAAACTCAGCGCGCATTTCCCGTCGACCAGGTGCGAAACGCAGATGCGGTCGCCTGGAAGAAGCGCATAGCTGCGCGTGCCAAGCCCCCAAAGCGGGCGATGGGCCTCGCCTTCGGTTTTAAGCGCAACGCGCCAGCCGCGATCAGGATCAAACCAATGAACGTGACTCCCGGACCGGCCTTCCAGGGCCGCAAAGAGGACGCCGTCCTCACGCCATTCCGGCTGGAACGCGGCCCGGTTCAGACCGCCGCCGAGCAATCGACCAGGCGCGCCCTTGGTGAGATCAAGCTCCCAGAGTTCGGCCGCCTGCCACGGCATATACGGCAGATCCCAGGCGAGGAACGCCAGTCGTGCACCATCGGGCGAAAGGCGAGGCGCAGCATAAAAATCGCGGCCTCCATGCACGATTTCAAAATTGCCGGTCGCGAGCGAGATCTGCACGATTTTCTGGCTTGGATGGTGGTCACCATCGTGGATTTCCACGACGCACACTATCGTGTCACCGCCGACAAAATGACCGTCGGCGAACCGCCAACCGTCCTTCATGACGAGGGGTTTAACGTCCCCGTCAGACAGGATCGAAAGCGCGCCGCCGTTCAGATCATCGACAATAGCGATCCCGTGTTCACCCAAAGACCAGAGCGCACCGCCGCCATATTCATTCACGCGACTTCGCACGGAAACCGTTGAAGGCGAGAGATCGACCGGTTCACCGTCGGCACCAACTCCGACGATCACGCCGCGACCACCCTCTGACGCGCGAGATTCCAGCCATACGGGTGTCCCATTATGGACGCCAATGCCACCGATGCGGATCGAGCCCGCAGCGATCATCTCAGCGGTGATTGGCGAAGGCCACGACCCGGCAGGTGCTGTCATTGCTTTAGATAATGTCCGCCCGGCGTCGCACCGTATCGGTCAAGATCAACCGTCACAGGGCCGGTGTGTCCGTCGGGGTCTGGATACCGACGATCGCATCGACCCGACCAACCCGCGGTGGCGGCGTCTGACCATTGTTTAGTCGCTCAAACGCGAGCGTCGCTATTGGATCATCTTCCGGCGGCTTGATCTCAGATGTTGTTCCACCCAAAAGCTGTGAGCCGGGCTGAACCTTCACCTCAAGGCTTTGCTGCCACACGTCAGGACGTCTCGACTTTTTGACCGGCTCCGGCTCAGTTTGTTGAACCGCTGCGATCAACGGCGCCGACGCGCCATTTTTCAAAAGCCGTTCAACCTGCGGTGCGACGAAGAACGTGACCTTTTCTCGTCCGGCGCGAGCGAAATTGATGCCGTCATTCGTCCGCAACCGCCGGATCTGCCCGGACGGATCAGGCCCATTCGCGACGTAGCGCCCGTTTTCGTCGGCGAACGCGTCCCAAATATCGACAAACGACGCGTTGAGCTTTTCCATCTCCTGCTCTTGAAGATCGCCAAAGGTCGCCAGAGCATCAGAAAGCGACGCGTTCTTCATGGTCGGAAGACCGGTCCACACGACGGGAATACCCGCATCGAGAAAGGTTTTGGCGAGTGTCTGAGCGCGGGACCGATAGGCTTCGGTCCAAGCGTCTGAGCCGACCGCAACCCGGCCCGTTGAAAGCCGAATGGGCTGGCGATCATTTGCCCCGATCAGCACGACGGCGACCGTCGGTTTCTTGTCGCCCGCAACGATTTCAGCGGCTTTTTTCGGCCAATCAAAGTGATCGTCACGCACCAGCCCCGAAGACGGCATGCCGTAATTCATGACGAGAACGTCAGGATTGTCCTGAAAATGGACAGTCAGACCGCGCCCCAGGCCGCTTGCGAGGAAGTCACCCACGACAGCCACGATTTCGGCGTCATCACTCTTGTTCGCCGTAACGACCACAGGCGCAGGCGCCGCCCGCCGTTTCGTCGTCGCTCTTCGCTTCGTGGTCGCCCTGCGCTTCGTTGAGGACCGGACCTTGCGCTGCTTCTTGCGTTGCGGCGCGGGTTCGACCTTGCGTTGTTGGTTTCGCCTAAAGAGCGGTTGGAACAGGAAGAAGCCGCGATTTTGCTGTTGCGCGACCGCTTCACCGGCTTGCGGGTCTAGCGGCGCTTCAAGCCCAGGCTTTGTCAGTGCGATGACAGCAATGAGCAGCGCTGCCGCATAGCGGAGCGCCTTACTGGCGAAGCCTTTGGAGAAGTTGAAGCGAGGCATATCCATCTGCAACTAACCCTGATCGAGCCTGATAATCGCGTATAGCGCTTTGTGTCATCGGGCCGATCTTACCGTCAATCCCGCCGGTGTTGAACCCCCGGCGCGTCAATATGGTTTGCAGCTCGCGGCGTTGGCTCCGGGTCAGCGGCGTATCGCCGCGCGGCCAGGACTGAACAAACCCGCTGCCGCCCCTGATCCGGTCGGCGAGGTGACCGACGCCGAGAGCGTAAGAGGTCGAGTTGTTATATTTCAGGATCGCGTCAAAGTTTGGCAGCATCAAAAACGCCGGACCGCGCGCACCGGCCGGGAGAACCAATTTTGCCTTGTCGCGAGGGCGCGGAAACTCACGACCTGCAACGCGATTGACACCGAGACGCTGCCACTCACGCAGCGTTCGAAAGGTCTTTCGATCAGCCAACGCGTAATTAAAGCCTTGAGGCAATTGAACTTCATAGCCCCAGGTCTTACCCGGCTCATATCCGGATTTTCGAAGATAGTGCGCGGTTGACGCCAGCGCATCGGCGACATTCGTCCAGATGTCGCGGCGGCCATCACCGTCAAAATCGACGGCATAGGAATTGTAAGTGGTCGGAATAAACTGGGTATGCCCCATGGCACCGGCCCAGGAGCCTGTCATGCGCGCCGGAGAGGTGTCGCCCCGTTCCAGAATCTGAAGTGCCGCAACGAGTTGAGTTTTCCCGAACTTCGCCCGCCGTTCGTCGAGGCAGGCAAGCGTTGCCAACGATCGAATGACCGGCCGTACGATATTCTTATTGTTTAGGACCGCGCCGAACGAGGACTCCATGCCCCAAATCGCGAGAACGACGTTGCGATCAACGCCATAAGTCCCTTCGATTGCGTCAAGGATGCCGCCATATTGGCGCGAGAGCTCTCGACCTTTAGAAATTCGCGCGCTCGAAACGGCGCCATCGAGATAGTCCCAGATCGGTTTGACGAACTCAGGCTGCCGGCTGGCCGCCTTCAAGACCGCTTGATCAGGGCCGATGCCGCCGGTCGCCGCATTGAATGTGGAGCGCGACACCCCCGCCGAGCGTGCATCGTTCCAAAGGCCCCCGACACAGGCCTCAAAGCTGCGCGCCTCGACCGGTTGGGAATCAACAGTCAGTCCAATCCCGCCCAATAAGACTGCGAGAACATAAACAGGTCGCATCATTTGCATTCTTTGACCCCTATCGCCGCGATTTCCGCGTCAACATCGCCCTTCAGTAGCGACGGATGACGGCCTTTCCTTGGCGTAATATGGTTAATAACGGATTCTCACTCCAGCGGAATACTCTGCATCGCTGCTGACTTCATCGTCATCGGTGCTGTCGACATCGATATAGGCGACGTCCGCGACGAAAAGCACGTGTCGATTGAATTCATAGGAGACGCCTGCTGTCAGGCTGAGGCGGCGGTCCTCTCGGTCAATGCCTGAGAAATCATTGATGTCGTAGAGGACGCCACCACGAAATTGCAGGAAGCGGGTGAGTGCATGTTCGAGCGTAATCTCGCCAGATGTGACGCTCACCGCGGTCGCGTCTTCCTCGTTCGTCACATCGGTCTCTTGCGAACCGCGCAACGTCACGGTCGTGAGCGCACTCGGCTGCCAGGTGATCGTGCCGTCAAGCGCCAGACCGACCACGTCATCTGCCCCATCGAGGTCGGGATCACGTCGATCGACACCGCCAGCCACGGACACTTCTAAAAGTGCACTCGGTCGCCAGACCGCGCCGACTTGCAAGCGTTGGCCGGTCGAACCCTGGTCACTATCGTCATAAACGTCGCGATCAATCTCGCCTTCGACGAAGACTTCAGTCTTTGGCGAATACTCATAAGCAAGGCGAAGTTCAGCCGCGTCTATCCGGTGATCGAGGGCGCTGTTGTCGACCGTGTCGCCGTTTTCATCCTCGGCGTCGCCAAAGATGAATTGCGTAACCGCGCCGCGAAGCCTTGCTGAGAAACGGTTCCACCGGTGGTCGAGCGTCGCTTCGCCGCCAATCGTCTGCAAGAAGGGGCGCTCTTGCGCATTGTCCGGCGCGCCGACATCCCCGCCTGATACACGATCAATGTCATAGGTGCCTTCAAGCGTCAGCGACGACCGACTGAGGATATCGAGGCGTCCGGTAATGCGACCGTCGGCATCGATATCGTCGTCATCATCCTCATCCTGAAACCGTGTGAAAGTGCCACGGAGCTCACCGTCGATGCTGTGACGATCCCAAAGCGTCTCAAAGCGCAATTCCGGCGAGACCTGACCAAAGAGAGAACCGGCTTCTTGGTTGAGCGAATCCTCCGTGTCGATGGAGCCACCGGCCCGAAACTCAATCGCTGGAAAAAGCCGAAACGAGCCGACATCAAGACCGAGACCATCATCGTCGAAACCGTCATCGGTCGCCGTAGGATCGGTGTCATCTAGATCGGCATCAGGGTCTGCTGACGTTGGCGAGGGAAAAATATCGGGCGGATCGAGACGTGAGATCTCCGCCTGTACCGGCGGATCGTCGCGCGGGGGCAGAACGGATCCGGTGCGGTCGGTGCGCGGTGCGTCACTCAACCCGTCAGGAAGCGGGAAGGCGACTGTGGCTGCCGCATCAAGCACATCCTCGCCATCGAGACCGTCACCCGTATCGTCTCTCGATCGTCGCGCACGCCGATCCCGCGCATTATCGTCTGTCCGCGGACGCCCAAACTGATCGACATCGTCTTCGCCAAACCGCGCTTGAGAACCGTCCGCTGTGCCATCAATCCGCTCCGACGGGTCGAACACCTGTTGCGCCCGCTCGGCCTCCTCCTCGTCGATCCGACGGAAAATCAAACGATCATCGCGTTCAATTGATGTCACCGGTGACCGCCTGAGCCACGGCAGGGTCTCGCTGCGTGGCGCTTCGACAGCCGGCGTGGGGAAGGCCCTTCTAGTGCCCTCGACCTCGTCATCCACGGCGGATCGACTGTCATCACGCGGGAAGAATTGCGCATCGGCCACGCCAGACGACGCGATCAACGCCAAACTGGCGCAAAAGAGAAGCGGACCTGCCGCACGGTGTCGTGACACGGTTGAGGCGCCTGGCACATCTGGCGCGCTGGAATCGCGCCTCCATCAGCGGCCTACCTTCAAGACTTATGGTTAATGAATGCTTTCAAAGCGGCCTTCGCGGCCTTGAATCCGCCTTTCGTGACGGCTAGCAGTCTCAAGATACTGCGCACAGGACACTTGCACCCATGTTGGTCGATCGGAAAACAGAGCACACGACACGCATTGCGCCCGCTTTGCGCGCAATTCAAACCGAGCGTGACGGGCTTCTAGCCCTTGAAGACGCGCTATCGGGGCCACTCGGTAGTGACGTATCCCAAGCGATCGAAGCGATTTTGGGTCTTTCGGGTCGGGTCATCGCAACCGGCATGGGAAAAAGCGGACATGTTGCCCAGAAAATGGCAGCAACCTTAGCGTCGACCGGAACGCCCGCATTTTTCGTCCATCCGGGAGAGGCTGGCCATGGCGATCTCGGCATGATCACCCAGGAAGACGCCATAATTGCGCTTTCCTGGTCCGGAGAAACGACCGAACTTCATCCCATTCTTGGCTATGCGAAACGCTTTGGCATCACGCTGATTGCAATCACATCGAAACCGGAAAGCACGCTTGCAAAAGCGAGCGACATTCCCTTGATCCTTCCAACGGCAACCGAAGCCTGCCCGCACGGCTTGGCGCCAACGACTTCTACAATCATGCAGCTTTCGCTCGCCGACGGGATGGCGATCGCGCTCCTTGAGGCTCGCGGTTTCACCGCATCAGACTTTGGCGTCTTTCACCCGGGCGGCCAGTTGGGCGCTTACCTCAAACAGCTCGCAGACGTCATGCACACCGGCGACGCGGTGCCGGTCACTTCACAGAGTGTCGTAATGGCGGAGGCCATTGATATCATCAGTCAGAAAGGTTTCGGCTGCGTTGGGCTGACAGGGGAAGACGGACGCCTCTCAGGCATCATTACCGACGGTGATGTGCGCCGAAACGCAGGCCAAAATTTTCTGGAGTTAGCCGCTTCTTCTGTGATGACCCCCGAGCCCATCACGGCCCAGGACGACGCCTTCTTAGGATCGGTCGTTCACGAACTTAACTCGCGGAAAATCACATCCATGTTCGTGGTCGATCGCGATGGGCGGCCTGTTGGCCTCGTTCACATTCACGATCTTCTGCGCGCGGGTTTAGCGTAAAAGCCAACACTCGGTCATTTGGACCGCTCTTGACGGGCGGCAATAAAAAACCGGGGGTGCGATGTGCACCCCCGGCTGATTTCGTCCTAACGCTTGGATCAGCGATTAGGCGCTCATGTACTTGTTGGTGTCGTCCATGGCCTTCGATGCATCATCGCAGGCGAACTTGGAACCAGCATCGTACTTGCTCTGATCGTTTTCCATCATCGAAATGACACGCTCAAGGAGCTGTGCGATCTGCTGGAGCAGCTGACGGATCTCACCGAGGTTCTCGGAGCGACCGCCGCCACCGGCTTTGTCACCACGGCCACCGCCGTCGACCTTGCCGCCGTCGCCTTTACCGCCCATTCCACCTGAGCCGCTCTCGATCTTACCGAGAAGCGAGCTGAGCATCTGGCCGATCTGCTTGAGGATCGCGCTGACATCGTTGGAGCCGCCAGTGCTGACGCTGGTGCTTGAACCCTTCGATGAGAACACCGAAGAACCACCGCTCGCGCCGCCGGACGACTTGCTCGCTCCACTGTTGAACGAGTTGATTGCCAGGTTGATGCTCTTAATCGCGACGTTGATGCTGCGGGTAACTTCAGAGCGGGCTTCGGACTTCTTGCCGAAGTTGACGTTAACCACCGTGTTGCCGGTGTCGCCCTTATCGCCCTTTTCACCTCTCGGACCGCGATCACCTTTATCGCCCTTGTCACCCTTTGGACCCTGAGGACCCTCTGGGCCACGATCGCCCTTGTCACCTTTGTCGCCTTTTTCGCCCTTCGGACCTTGCGGACCAGCAGGACCCATCGGGCCAGTGTCACCTTTGTCGCCCTTATCACCCTTCGGACCTTTCGGACCAGCAGGACCCATTGGGCCAGTGTCACCTTTGTCGCCCTTTTCGCCCTTAGGACCTTGCGGACCAGCAGGACCCATTGGGCCAGTGTCACCTTTGTCACCCTTATCGCCCTTCGGACCTTGGGCACCAGTATCACCCTTGTCGCCTTTCGGACCTTGGGCACCAGTGTCACCCTTGTCGCCCTTCGGACCCTGGGCACCAGTATCGCCCTTGTCGCCCTTCGGACCCTGAGCACCAGTATCGCCCTTGTCGCCCTTCGGACCTTGGGCACCGGTATCACCCTTGTCGCCCTTCGCACCTTTGGCGCCCGTGTCACCCTTATCGGTCTTCGCGAGCTCAGCGACGGTTACCGTGCCATCCTTATTGATGTCGGCATCGGGACGAAGCGCGGTACGAAGTTCATCATTGCTGATGATGCCGTCCTTATTGGTATCGGCTTCAGCCTGGACGCCATCTTTACCGTCCTTGCCATCCTTACCGTCTTTTCCGTCGGCACCATCTTTGCCGTCGGCACCCTTCGGTCCGCGAGCACCCGTGTCGCCCTTAGGACCTTGCGCGCCCGTTTCACCCTTAGGGCCACGTGCGCCAGTGTCGCCTTTTTCACCCTTGGCACCTGTCGCGCCGGTGTCACCTTTATCGCCTTTCGGGCCTTGTGCACCGGTGTCACCCTTTGGACCCTGCGCGCCGGTAGCGCCCTTAGGTCCACGTGCACCAGTATCGCCTTTTTCACCCTTGGCACCGGTTGCGCCGGTATCACCCTTGTCGCCTTTCGGGCCTTGTGCGCCGGTGTCACCCTTCGGTCCCTGCGCGCCGGTTGCGCCCTTAGGGCCGCGTGCGCCAGTGTCACCTTTTGGACCTTGCGCGCCAGTATCGCCCTTAGGACCCTGAGCACCGGTTTTGCCACGAGCACCCGCGTCGCCTTTCGGACCCTGTGGGCCAGCAGGACCGGTGTCACCCGTTGGACCCTGCGGGCCGGCGGGGCCGGTCTTGCCGCGAGCGCCGGTGTCGCCTTTCGGGCCTTGGGCACCTGTATCACCCTTTGGACCCTGTGGGCCGGTCTTGCCCTTCGGACCTTGGGGTCCAGTATCACCCTTTGGACCCTCAGGTCCGGGCTTGCCAGGCTTACCAACGACGACGAGGAAGTCGGTTTTCTTCGGCTGCGGTTTCGGACCGCTGGGCTTGTAAATCACATTGCCCGAGGACGGAGCTACTTTAGTCACTTGAAATCTCCTTAACGCATGACGCGAAATCTGTGAGGGCACTGCGCCCATCTGACACAAAAGTCGTGACCTACCCACGGTTGCGGCACTAGGCGGGCGGATTACGGGCGATTTCGGAGAGACTACTGAGTGCCGCTCAGTAGTGATCAAAGCGAAACGATGCGCCTACTGACGGACTGACCCAAACTTGGACGGTGCAAAGACACACCGTGCGAAGCAGGTCGACAGCCGTACCACGATGGAAAAATCTCAAGAATACAATGGGATGGCGTTCACTTCGCATTAAGGACGTGGGGCCAGCGGGCAGTTTTCAGGATCGCGAACGCGGCGTTGCACGGGCTTTAACTATAAGGGCGGGAAAACGAGGGATTTCCTGGGTTCAAAGGCAAGCGACGCCAGGAATAGCGCCCCGCGAGGAAGCCACCGAGCGTCGAAATAGGCGGTGCGTCTGATTTTGTTTACCCAACTCAGGCTTTTGCGCGCCGCCTCAGCCAATTCGGCATCCGATTTGCTCATCTGAGGCGAGTTTCGCGTGAAAGAGCTTTGGCTGACCATGTCTGACCAAAACCAAATGAGGGCAAAAAACCCAACCGGCACCGGCAGCCAGACCGCTGCTGTCGGCGGCTCGATGGCGGCTGATCTCCTCAATATAGAGAGTTCGGTTCCCACCTTCGACACGGTCTTTCACTGCGCGATAAACGATCTCGAGGATTGGCTCCTCCGTGAACTCGGCGTCGCGAAGATGACCAGTCGCGACGATCCGGCATCTCATCACATCGCATCGATCCTGGCTCGGGTCAGCGAGACGCCGCCCAAGTCAAAAGCGACAATCCTCGTAGTGCGCGAAACCCATTCAAATTCGGATGTCCACGTCACCTACGCCGTGGTTGGCGATCTCATATTCGTCAACGAAACCGCCTTTGTCGCGCTCACCGATGGTGGCGACCCTGTGCCGTTCCTCGCCGCGCTCGTCTCCGGCCTGACCGACTATGTCGCGATGCAGGAAAATCGCCAGGACGCAAAATTTCAAAAGGTCACGCTCGATTTCGATGCGGGACATCAATCGGGCCAGAACCCAGAGGGCCAATAGAATGGCAACGTATAGAGCAATCTTCATGTTCCCGGGAGGCAATGAGGGCCGATATGAGTTTGACGCTCCAGACGCCTTCATCGACACCGCGCCTGCCCGCGTCGTCGACCGGTTCCTCTCGACCGTGAACGGGTTCGATTTGCCCGCCCCGATGGTCGATTTCGAAGTGAACGCTGCAAACCGCCACACCAATGCCAACACGGTCACCGCGACCGGCCTGATCCGCATGCGGAACGGCGAGGCGATGCCGTATGTCGGCATGATTTACCGCAATCAGAATGGAACAGCCGCGCAGAAATAGGCGCAGGAAGAATAAGGCGCAGACGGACTAAGACGCCGGTCCGATGCAACACCAACAACTCAAGGCGACGGAGGCATGAACGCGATGGTCGAACCATCGAAAACAGACGATCAGATCCACGTTCTCGTCGTGGATTCCCAGCCTATCGTTCGTGCCGGGCTGAAAATGGCGCTTGAGGCGACCGACGCCTGCAAGGTGGTGGCCGAAGCCGGCGACGGCTACGCGGCGATCATGGCCGCGCGCCAGACAAAGCCAAATATCGTGCTCTTGGATGCGAACCTCACCAAGATGGATGCCCATGATGCCACCGCATCAATGATCGCGCTTCCTGAACCGCCGCGTATCATTGTCTGTTTTGTCTCTGAAGACGCGTTTGAAGTTCGCCAGCTCGTGCAGGCGGGCGTCACGGGTTTCATTTCAAAGAGTGCCGAACCCGAAGAGTTTCTGAACGCCGTTCGCGCCGTTCATGGCGGCGGCAACTACATCTCCGGGTCGCTCATGTCGTCGATCTTTGCAGGTCGCGAAACGAGCATGGCCGGGGTCAATGTCTATGGACTTACCCAACGCGAAGTCGAGGTTCTTTCGCTCCTGGCCGATGGCTTCTCCAATAAAGAAGTCGCCCGGCGCCTCGATTTGAGCGTCAGGACCGTCGAGACGCACCGGCTCAATATTAGAAAGAAAACAAAGGCGGGCACGCTCTCAGATCTGGTGCGTATCGCTCGAAAACTCGGCCTGAAGTCTGAGCGCAGTAGCGTCCCGAACGAGATGGTGGGCATGCCTGGCCTTGAGGTGCAACCATGACCACAGACGTCAAAACCCGCCATGCGCAAGCCCTTGCGGTGGTGCTGGTAACCTCGTGCGTTATTGCGCCAATGGTGAGCGCGCCAGCTTCTGCTTCCGAATTCAGTAATCTGGGCCTCAAAGGCACGTCCGACATCCAGGCGTCCCAGACCGCGAGCCAGGTCGTTGACGAGGTCTCAGCGCCCGCCGTTGCATCCCCCGCCAAGAAAGCCGATGCCGACATCATCGTGGTCAACCAGGATCTGCGCTCGCTGATCCAGGATTTTGCCCGCAATCTCGGGGTGCAGGCCCAAATATCATCGGCTGTCCGTGGTAAGGTTCAAAACCGTCGCCTTCCGAGCGAACCTGAAGGGTTTTTGAAGGCACTCGCGGATGAATTCACCCTTGGCTGGTTCTTCGATGGCCCAGTTCTTCACGTGAGTTCGGCGTCGGAATACGCAACCCGCCTCATCAGCCTCGATCGGTTCAAATACGACACCCTGATTGAGCAGATGGAAACCGTGGGCTTGACGACCAAGCGTTTCTCACTGCGCGAACTCCCCGAGGCGAACGCCCTTCTCGTCACCGCCCCTCCTCAATATGTGGCGCGCGTCGAAGTCATCCTTGAAGCGCTGAAGGCGCGTCAAAGCAGCGGCGACGGGATCCGCGTCATCCGCTTTGGGCGCACGTCTCGCGTGGAAGGGAGCTGAGGGCATGAACGGAAAAGCCACAGGGGCTGAACGCTTCGCCGATCTCAATTGGCTGAGCACAACAATCCAAGGCGCACAGAATCGGCTGACCGCCGAGCGGTTTGATGCAGCCGGGGTCGATCCTGTCGATCAAAAACGCATCAAAGCTGCACTCGCCAATGCGGCGGCGTGCATTCATGCCCTCAAGCGAGGGCAGAAAACGTAACGAACGGAAGGAAAAAACCCGATGTTCAACGAAAACGCCAACGGCGTTTCGGGGGCCGGTGGAACCGCCGGGGGATCCTCGAACGGAACCGCCGATCTCCAGAGCGCGTTTAACGAAGCCATAGGAACGGCTCGGGAAACGCTTCAGATCAGCACGAAGGGCAATGCGACCCTGAATGCGTTGCGGGCACGCCCGCAGTGATCGGTCTGGTGTCGCGCCTTCGGGCGCGGCACCACCCATTTGTTTTTGAGTCTTAATCGAGCCCAGATCATGCCCATCGCAACTCTTTTTGGCGATCCAAAGACCTTCGATGCCTCGACATTGAGGGAGCGTATCCCGCTTGGAAAGGTCACGCTTTCTGTGCATTCGGGCGCGCATCGCGGCACGGTTACGACGCTCACGACAAACAAGCTCACCATTGGCGCGGACCCGGCAAACGACATTGTCCTCTTTGCCGATGACCTTGCGCCCCGCCACTTCACGGTCAGGGTTACAGACATGTTCTTCGGCAAGGCCGAGGTGCGAGCGATCGAGGGGCCAGTCACGCTTGGCGATGGCGAGATCGTCGAACCTGGTTGCAGCGTCAAAGCACAATTGCCGCTCTTGGTGCGGGTTGCGGAGACCGAGATAGAAATTGCACCGGCTCTTGATTTGGACCGGTTTTGGACGCGCACCATCGGTATCGCCGTCCTGATCCTTGGCCTCGCAATTGGTGGTCAGGTCATCGCTTCGCTGACCAAAAACGTCTTTGCGAGCCTCTCATCTGAACCGATCTTTACGTCGTCAACCTCGACCGACCGCGCGCAGCTGGCGGGCCAATCCGGCGACCATCTCGCCTCGTTGCGCGAGCGACTTGCGTCTTCGGGTCTCTCGGAGACCATCTCTCTTGAGCAGACGAGTACCGGCGCAATCGTCGCAACCGGTAACATCAATGACGGCGAAGCACCGAGCTGGCGCTCGGTGATCCAATGGCACGATGCGCAATTGCGAGCCCCCCTTCTCATCAACAATGTGAAAAAGGGCACGCAGTCCGCATCACTTCCTAAGGTTAGAAGCGTTTGGATGGGTGAGAGACCCTATTTAATTCTTGAAAGTGGTCGCCGCGCCGAGGAAGGCGACACGCTTTCGGATGGCTGGAGCGTTGAAAAAATCACGCAGGCCAACGTGATCTTAAACCGCGCTGGGCGCCGGGTGATGATCACATTCTGATGTCGACCCCATTCACTTCACATTTGACGCCAGTGCCAGAGGCCAAACGCCCGCAATCGGTCCGAATTCTGCGATCCCGGTCGCAAGGAGAGAAAAATGTCCGGTATTGATACAGGCCGTCTGGGCGCAAAGATCAATCCGCTGCCTATCCAGGCGCGTTCGGCCTGCCGTGTCGAATCCAACCGGTTGCTGCCGGTCAATGGACTTCAGAGCCAAAACGACAATCGCGACAATTCTCTCAATCTGAAAGGGTTGCAAGAAGCCGAGCGCCCGGTGCCGGCAATCGGCCCCGATCCTGCCGACCTTGAGGGGCTGCGCTTCATCCAGACCGATTGGCTTCTGGCCGATCTAACCCGTATCGAGCTCGCCATCAGCCAAGCACTCGCTGTCGCATCACCGGAAGTCAGGCCAAGTCTTGAGCTTGGCCAAACGGCAATCCAAGAACAACTCCGTCGCTTGCTGCTTGTCCAGCAATCGCGCGACAGCCTTGTCATGTGAGGTGACGATGGCCGTCCTTGAACGCCGTCGTCAGCCGACGGAGACATCACCAAAACCAAAGCCGAAAACGACTGCGCGGCCCGTGCCGATCACCGAACGTGATCGCGATACGCTCGTCTCGCTTGCCGCCTATCACGTGACATACAGCAAGCCCTTCGACGCGCTTGCGATTTTGCAACTCGCCAATCTGGCGTTCCCAAACCACATTCCGACGCTGCGTTTGATGGTGGAAGCGCTGATCCAAACCGGCGACCACGATAGCGCTGAGGGACTTTTGCGCCAAATCGAAGCGGTTGAGGCGGCAGACGGAGCGTCGTCCAAAACCAAACTTCTGAGCGCGCTCATCGCCCTTGGCCGCAACAAACTCATCGAAGCGCGCTCGATCTTCCGCCAAGCGCTTGACGCTGCTTCTGGAGGATTTGCGCGATGAAAGCCATCACCGGTTTCCTTCAAGCCGTCGCCAGGCGGCAGGATCTTCTCCTGGTTGGCATCCTGGTCATGACAATCGTGCTCATGATCCTACCCATGCCGACGATCCTGATCGACGCGCTGATTGCCCTCAACATTTCGCTCACCGTTCTGATCCTCATTGTTGCGATCTATCTCGACAAACCCGTGTCGTTCTCGACGTTTCCGGGCATTATCCTCATTGCCACTGCGTTTCGCTTGGCGATCTCGATCTCAACAACGCGGCTCATTCTGAGCGAGGCGGATGCCGGCGCGATCATTGAGACGTTCGGGACGTTTGTGACCGCCGGGAACGTGATTGTCGGCTTGGTGATCTTCTTGATCATCACAACGGTGCAGTTCGTCGTGATTACGAAGGGCTCTGAGCGTGTCGCCGAGGTTGCTGCCCGCTTCATTCTCGACGCCTTGCCCGGTCGACAAATGTCGATCGATGCGGAACTTCGCGCCGGTGACATAGATCAAGCTGAAGCCCGTCGCCGTCGCCGTCAATTGGACACCGAAAACCAGTTTTTTGGCGCCATGGATGGCGCGATGAAATTCGTCAAAGGCGATGCCATCGCGGGTCTGATTATTATCGCGGTCAACCTCATCGGCGGCATCGCGATTGGCACGGCCCAGATGGGCATGTCGATTGGAGAAGCGGCACAAGTTTATTCGCGCCTGACTGTCGGTGACGGATTGGTCGCGCAGATCCCCGCTCTTTTCATGGCGCTCTGTGCCGGTGCAGTTATTACGCGCGTGACGGCAGAAGGTTCATCTGATCTCGGCACCGATATCGCACGGCAGCTCGCAGGATCCGCGCGCACCCTCGGGGTTGCAGCCTTCATCGTCGCTGCAATCGGCTTTGTGCCAGGTTTCCCAACGCTCATCTTCCTCTTGATTGGCGCGGGCCTTGGCGCGCTCGCCTGGACCATGCTGAAGACGCGTGACGCGAAGACCAAAAAGAAACAAGCAGGGGCGCAAACTCTACCCGTAAGCACAGAGAACGGTCAGGCAGCGCTGACAGCGGATGAGGACATCGACCCACAAGACGCTTATGCCGACGGTAATGCTCTGGTGGTTGTCCGGGTCGGCAAAACCATCGGAGCCGCGATCGATCCGGTGGCGTTCGTCAGGGCCCGTCGCGACTATGAAGAGCGGGTCCGCACGGAGCGTGGCATTGATCTCCCAACTATCGGGCTTCTCGTTGACCACGGTATCGGGGCGGATCAGGTCGACATTATCCTCGACCAGGTCGCGCTTTTCAGTGCGTCAGTTCCCGCGCAAACAATTGTCGCGCGCACCCATGTCGACATTCTCGATCTCGCGGATGCCCCGCGCGCTCGGCTTGGACAGCCTTGGCCCGTCGTCAGCGGGTTCTTCGTGCCTGAAAACTCCGCCGATGCACTGACCGAAGCGGGGGCTGAACTCTGGTCCATCCCGCGCCTTTTCGTTGAGGTCGCAGGTTATTTCGTCGGCAAGAACGCCTCTGGCCTCGTTGGCTTCGATGAAGTTCAACGCATGGTCCAAGAGGTTCAAGCCGACAGCCCGCACCTGGCGGAACAGATCGCAAGCACGCTTCCCGTTACGAAGATGCTCGAGGTCTTGCGGCGTTTGGTTGCCGAGGACGTGCCGCTTCGCCCGCGTCGCATCCTGTTTGAAGCGCTCGCCGAATGGAGCGCCAAGGAGAGCAATGTCCAGATCCTGACCGAGTATGTTCGCAAGGCCCTTCGGCGGCAGATCTGTCAGTCTTTCGCTGACCACAATCGCGTCATTGCGGGCTACATCTTAGAGCCGGAACTTGAGCAAGAGCTGCGCGAGGCCCTCCGCGAGACCGAGGCCGGAACGATCTTGTCGCTCCCCGCGCGCACATCGAGTGTCCTTCTCGAAGAGCTCGAGAACGTCGTCCCACCGGCTGACATCTTCGCGAAACCGCCGGTGATCGTCACGAGCGTCGACCTTAGACGGCACGTTCACGCCTATCTGGAAACGCACGGCCTCGAATTGCACGTTGTCTCATTTCAAGAAATCGCGGCCGAGTTCCATCTCCAGCCGATCGGAACGCTGAGCGGCCGGAAACAAGAGGTCTATCCCGATGACGAATACGAGACGGAAGCCGCATAATCCTCCGCCGATTAACGACCTCAGTAAACCATACGCACGGAATAAGTAGAGCAAATGGCGAAGACATATCCTATACCTGGAGAGGATGACGGTCCTGCAACCGCCTGTCTTCGAACGGCCTGCCTCGATTCTCTCAATGAGGACGAACGCGCGGCGCTAATGGCAGTCTTCGTTCAAGCGGAATGGCGGCACGTACCGGTCGAGCGCGCGGCGTTGGAAACCCTCGTCGAGGCTCTCGATCCAAAAGGAGCCTGCCGTTCGTTGGCAAATGCCCTTCGAGCAATCTCAAAGGGCAAACGCGCCGAGGCGGCACTCTTTTTGCAGGACATAAACCCGTCATCAGAGGCCGACAGGAAAGCCATGCGCTCCATCATTGGCGCGGTTGGCGCACAAAAAACGGTTTTGGGTCTTCGATAGCCTGCCTGTCGGACCCGGAAGACGAAACAGGAGTCGCGTACGTCATGGAACCGATTACAGCACCAGGGGTTATCGATCCGACCCTCGGAACACAGTCCGTCAATGGCGCACAGGCGACTGACGCCGCCGCGATCGAAGACCAGTTCATCCAGCAAGCCGCGTCCACCGTCTTTTCCCTCGTGATCCAGATCATCCAGGGCGAAGTCGGAAAAGGCCAAGCGTAGGCCACCATGACGAGTGCAATTGCAGCCATCGCGCCTGACATGAATGTAAGCTCATCGCAGACACTCCAGTCTGCGCAGTTTGCCTCTGCCTCCGCTTCGCAGGGTGCAGGAGCCAGCGCGCCTTCAGCGACGGCATCGCTTTCGCCGACGCAGACCGTATCCGTGTCGTCGCTCTCAGCGTCCAATCCGTCGGCGACCCAGGGTCTAACGCTTCGCGATACCGCCTCAGGCGTCTTTGAAGATCTGAAAAAGGCGGACCTGGAAGCAAGGCCCCAGCCTGCCCAAGACGCGCTCAACGGTTCGGAGATCGAAGCGGCGCGAGACGGGCTCATGCCGTCACCTTGGAAGGTCAGCATGTCGGGCAGCATCGTGCCAGATCAGTCGAAGTTTCAGGCCGAGATGAACTCGCAGCAAGCGCTGCGGAAAAGTTTCGACCACGCGATCTTCATTACCATGGTGACACAGGTCGTGGGTGGGATGTCGCAAACGACAAACAGTCTGCTCCGTCAGCCATAGGGCATGTGGGCCGGAAGCACTTAAGCGGAGACGCTGAATAATAAAACCGCCGCGTTGTATTGAGTGAGGCGAATAAGGATGTGGCTTAATTTCAAGGGACGGGGCTTTCCAGAGAGGATGGCCCGGTCCGCCAAGAGGATCGCTGTCGTTGCCGCGTTGGGGCTTGCCCTAGCCGCGTGCAAAACCGATCTCTACACCGGTCTCGACGAACGCCAGGTCAATGAAATGACCGCCGTTCTCCTGACCGAGGGCATTGAAGCGTCACGCGTTCAGCGCGACGACACATTTGCGCTTCAGATCGAACGCCAGGACATGACCAATGCCGTCGCCGTCCTGTCGCGTGCTGGCCTTCCACGGGATAATTTCACAAGCCTCGGTGACGTCTTCAGCACCGACAAAATGGTCTCGACACCGTTTGAAGAGCGGGCTCGGTTCATGTACGCCATGAACCAAGAACTTGCCGAGAGCATTACCCAGATTGGCGGCGTGACGTCAGCACGCGTCCACATCATGCTGCCGGAAAGTTCGCCGCTCGACCGCAACCCCGAAGCAGCCCGCGCATCGGTCTTCATCTACCATGATCCGGTCGTTGAAATGACGACCCACGTCCCCGTGATCAAAAAGCTGATCGTCAACAGCATCAGCGATCTCAACTACGAAGACGTCTCCATTGCGCTCTTCCCAGCGTCGACCGTGTCCCAAAGTGGGACTGGGAACATCCTCCCCAGCTTGAACAGCCTCGTGCCCGCAAATATCAGCCTGCTTCTCCTGCTGGTCCCGCTGGTCCTTCTCATCATCTGGGTTCAATTGCGCCGACGGAGCAGCGACACCGAGCAGAAATGGTTGCTCAAATGATCGCAAAGATGATCAGCTATGCCGATACTTCTGACATCGCTGTTGATGCCATTCACGGCGATTGGCGCGACGCGTGGGGTCAGTCGATAGAAGATTTTGATCTTCGCCAGTCAATCGAGAGCAATCCCCGGTTTTCAAGCCGGATTGTCGCTTCCATGCTGCGTACGGCCGCTGGAAACCAGCACGTCGATTCACCCGATCAAACGGCTTTAAGCGACGATGACCGGGTCGTTTTTGAGATGGTGAAGGCGCAGTTCAGCGATCTCATCAATATGGCCGGTCTGGTCTGGTATTCGAACGTGTTTGCGCGGTCGATCCAGTCTGGCGACCTCGAGGCGTTGACCGAGCATATTCATCTCGATGCTTTGAAAAACGCCGTCCGTCTTCGTCATGTCGCACCCGACGAGGCGCCAGCCTCCATGTCGGTCGAACACTTGCCAAAGGCGGTCGAATCGCAAGGCACGCGTTGCCTTCTCGCGTGGGCTGAAAAGATGCCCGTCAGCGTCAAAGCGCGGATCAACCTTCTGATTTCGAAGGATTTTGAGAGGACTTATCCGATCCTTGAAACGCATCAGAGCCACGGCCATCGGATCATATATGCCGTCACGGAGTTGCTCTCCGGTTCGAAAAACCTGAACGCGCACGACAGTGTCGCTGAGACTCTTGGCACTTATGGATAGGCGTGAGGACCCTTTGATGCCTGCAACCGCCTATCGCGCCCGGATCGTTGCCCCCGCGCCCATACCCGCAGACGCGCGACCCGATACGGGCCACGAAATGGCCCCCGTTGTCAAAGAAACGCCCATCAGCCTGGCGCGCGCGAAAGCGGCCTCGATCATTCTCGAAGCAGAGGAACAGGCCGAGGCCATCCGAGCGACTGCTCTCGCAGAGGCCGACGCAATCAAAGACGCGGCTCGTCAAGAGGCTGAAGAGCAGGTCGCGGCTGAGACGCTGGAAGGCCGACACAAGCTCGATGGAGAATTGCGTGCGATCGAGCCACGTCTCTCATCGATCGTCTTCAACTCGGTCAGGAAAATCATCGGCTCAATGGCCGAGGAAGACGTTTGCCGCGGTGTCATCTCTCACGCATTATCATCACTGCGCGAAGACACGACCGCGATCATTCTCGTCAATCCGCGGGATCTTGCTGCGATGTCGAGCGCGGTTGAGAGACTACCGGATCATAAGCGGTCTGCCATTCGCGCGGTTGAGAGCGATCACGCTCTTGCGCCCGGCGAATGTCGTCTGAAAACACCCGATATCGTGCTTGATATCGGCGTGGAGACACAGATGCGGGCGCTCGCGCGTCGCCTCGCGCTTCCCCACGACATCTCACAAACGCCAAACGATGCTTGACGCTGACCCAGTGAGGAAAGGGCCGTTTGACACCGCTCTCGAACAGCTCGAAGCGGGGCTATCCGGTCAGAATTTCCACTCCGTCATCGGCAGGTTGACAAATGTCTCGGGCGCCGGCCTCCAGACCACGCTGACGGACGTCTCCATCGGCCAGGTGTGCCGCCTGCGCGATCCGCACACGCGACGGACAATCCAGAGCCAGGTCATCGGCATCGACAATGGTTGCGCGATCCTAGCACCCTTTGATGATGTCGACGGATTGTCGCCGGAGACCGAAGTTCTCCCCGAGCGCGAACCCTTTTCGTTTTGGATTTCGGACGATGTTTTGGGCTCAGTGCTGGACGGACTTGGCCGTCCCATCGATCAGAGCGTGCTCGATCGGCCCGATGACCCATCCCGGAAACGGTGCGAAATTAATTCACAAGCGCCGTCTCTTTTAAAGCGTCGCCTCGTCGACACACCGCTTGAAACCGGCACCAAAGTCATCGATGGCTGCCTGACGCTCGGCGAAGGTCAACGTCTCGCGATTTTCGGAGCGCCGGGCTCCGGTAAAACGTCGCTGCTGGGGTCGCTCGCGCGAAACTCATCGGCTGATGTCTGCGTACTCGCACTCATTGGCGAGCGGGGGCGGGAACTCGGTGAGTTTCTCGAACGCCAATTGCCCGCTGATCTTCGAAGCAATTGCGTGATCGTCGCGTCAACATCCGATCGCCCGGCAATGGAGCGCATCACCGGCGCGCATGTGGCGACCCGGATCGCCGAGCATTTCCGGGACCAGGGAAAGCGTGTACTTCTGCTCTTTGATAGCATGACCCGGTACGCGCGGGCGCTCCGCGAAGTCGGTCTCGCCGCTGGAGAACCTGCCGTCCGCCGAGGCTTCACACCGTCAGTCTATGCCGAGCTACCGAAGCTCATTGAACGCTGCGGACGCACGGACACGGGTTCCATTACCGCGATCTACACGGTCCTGACCGAGAATGATGATCTCGGTGACCCGATTTCGGACGAAATTCGAAGCCTCACCGACGGGCATATCAGTCTGTCGCGCTCGCTCGCGCAAAAGGGGCATTTCCCCGCGATCGACGTCCTCGGTTCAATCAGCCGGATCATGCCGGACCTCGTCGAGAGCGAACAGATAGAGCTCGTGGGC
The DNA here is from genome assembly GCA_039026395.1 of Pseudomonadota bacterium. Taxonomy (GTDB): domain Bacteria; phylum Pseudomonadota; class Alphaproteobacteria; order Rhizobiales; family JAKSCL01; genus JBCCMK01. Next base: position 38,322 of record JBCCMK010000022.1, read on the forward strand.
CGCGTCCGTGAACTCTTGGCGAAGTACCAAGAGATCGAACTTTTGGTCCAAGTCGGAGAATATGAAGCTGGCAATGATCGCCTTGCCGACGAAGCAGTCGAACGGAAAGCAGCACTCGATGCATTTTTCCGCCAGCCGAGCGACACCTCCGTTTCTCTTGCTGAAACACTTGATGAGATGCGGGCAGCGCTCGGTTGGGGCGAGGTCGAATACCAGTGAAGGCCGGAATTGCCGGACTTTTCCATTTGGCGACCGTCAGAACGAAGGCGGCACGCGCGGCAATGCAGCTTGCCATGAACGCGCTCACGCACGCACAGCAGGCAACCCAGACCGCCGAAGCTGAACGCCAAAACCTCATTGAAAACGCTGAAAACACCCGCAAATCAGCCGTTGACCGCGCTCTCTCACGGCCGGCAAGCCTCTCTCAAATCGCCCAAATCACGCTCTCACATCGGATTGCCCGCGAAGATATCGAGGCCGCGGAGGCACGGATCGAGACGCTAAAAGCTGAAGAAACCGAAGCATTTACCACTCTCAAAATGAAGCAATCCGCCTTGGCACACTGCTTGCGCAACGAGGAGAAGCTTGGGGAGCTTGTGCGCACCCAAACGAACCTCGACCGGCAGATGTCCGATCTCGTTGAGGAGTTTGAAGCAGAGCGCGCCTGACCCTTGAGCCACATGAGGCAAAGCAAGGCTAGACTGGGGTCATCGCGGCGGTGGGAACCTTAGACGACACGCAAGTTCAAGACGGCATTCGCCGTCAACTCCAGGCTCTTTCGCTGCCGGAACTCTGGCAAGCGTCGGCCTATGAGGGCGTGTTTGAGACCTCGACTGCCTGGCTCAAGCTGACCCCGAGCGCCGAAAACGACCTCCAAAAAGCCGTGCTGATTGCAGGCCTTTGGGGCGACGAGGCCTTTCAATTGGCTGTGGAACCCCGTTTCATCGATACGCTCATCGACGACGCCCAGTCTTCCATTTCGCTCGGACAACTCACACCAAATGATGCCGCGCTCGTCATTGAGCAGATCGCGCTCCCGATCATTGAAATGATCGAGGAAGCGCATGGCGACCAAATCGTTCTCGTCGATATCCGTCGCGGTAAGCCAACGCGCGTCGCATCAACGGTCCATGGTCAGTTGGAGTGGAACTCTGAGCCTTACGACTTTGCGCTCACGGTTGAAGACGGGCCGGCCTTTGATCGTTTGCGGTCACAAGCGCTCGCGCTCGCGGAAGCTCGTGCATTAGAGGATTTCCACGCTGAGCAGCATGACCAAGAAACCCACGAGATCGAAGACAGCCACGACGATTTCGACCACACCGATATCGCGGACGATGCAGACCCGGAGATCATACCGTTCGAAGAGGCAGCCGCCGAGCGTGCTACACCGCCAAAGCCCACCAATCCATTCGAAGGGATCGATCTTTCAAAACCGACCAATCTGACAGCGCTACCCGGCCACGCGCTCATTGGGCCAATCTACTCGCATCCTGACGATCTCGCACACCTTGCTGCGGGCGCGATGCTCGTTCTTGATGATTGCGCGCGGGATTTCATCGCTGGCCTCCTGGTCGGCGCCGATGGCCGGATCTGGAAAATAGAGACCGACGGGTCACGCGCAGTCGTCTTTGGCGAGATGGCAGCCGAAACGATCTCGACCGGCGGCAACGGAGATCATCAGACGATCTCTATCTTCATCGACCTTGGCGCCGTCAAGCAGTCGAACGCGATCCCGAGCCTTGCAGATGTCTATGACGTCGACACGAGCACGTCCGGTTCCGCGGTCGTCATCGGCGGCAACCGCACGCTCGCCTTCGGGGATATGATCCGGCTCGAAGACACATACGGCTTCCGCGTCACCGCGCTCGAGGATGCCGCGTGACACCCATCATCGACAATTCATTTGCCGTACTCCTGCTGCTTGGAGGCATGGCCGCGCTTCCGCTGATCGCGGTCACCGTGACGGCGTTTGCAAAGATCGCGATCGTCATCTTCATCGTGCGGAACGCGCTCGGGATCCAGCAATTGCCGCCCAACATCATCCTCTATGGCCTGTCGGTGATCCTGTCGGTCTACATCGCCGTCCCGGTCATCAACGAGGCCTATGCGAGCGTGCGCGACGCGGGCTTTCAGTTCGAGAACTTCACGGAATATGAGCAAGCTGGTCGCCTTGCCGCTGAGCCGCTGCGCGATTTTCTGCGCCAACACACGGACGAAACTCAGCTCGCATTCTTCTTGAATTCGACAGAGAAGATATGGGGCGAGACCGTGACCGCGCCGACGGAGAATGACCTCTCCGTTCTTGTTCCGGCGTTTCTTCTGTCCGAACTCACACGCGCCTTCGAGATCGGCTTCCTCCTCTACCTGCCCTTCATGGCGATCGACATCATCGTGACAACAATCCTGATCGCGCTCGGCATGATGATGGTGCCGCCCGCGACGATCGCGATCCCCTTTAAGCTCATGCTCTTCGTCTTCGTCGATGGCTGGACGAAGATCGTGCAGGGCCTCGTCTTGACCTACGCAGGTTGACCGATATGCCGATTGCAACTCTCGAATCGACACTCTTTTCAATGCTCTACTATGCGGCGCTCTTTGTCGGGCCGCCGCTCCTGATCGGCACCATTGTGGCGTTCGTGGTGGGGCTTTTTCAGGCGGTCACGCAGATCCAGGAGCAGACGCTGCCCCAGACGATCAAGATCGCGGCAATCGCGTTTATCCTGCTTGTCTTCGGCGCCGTCCTGATCTCACCGCTGCATGCGCTTACGAACCAGGTGTTCGATTCCTTCCATCTCTACAGGTGATCTGTGGAGGCGTTGCTGGGCTTTGCGGGATTGCAGGATCTGGTCTTCCAGACCTTGCAATTGGGTGCGCTTTCCATGGCGCGTCCCTTTGGTCTGACGTTCGCCTTCATCGCGTTCGCCTGGGGGCGCCTTACAACTGGCGTCCTGCGCACGGCTTTTGCGCTCGCCATCGCGCTTCCAGTTGTTGCCCCCTGGTTTGGACGGGCCGATGACGCGCTCGTCCTCCTGGAAGGCCCGATCCTTCTCTTCCTCGCGAAAGAGCTTTTTATCGGCGGCCTGATCGGCTTTGTGGCGAGCATCCCGTTCGCCGTCGTCATGGGCGCGGGCAACATCATCGACACCTATCGCGGCGGCTTCATCGGCTCGGCGGATCCAACCGGCGCGCAATCGACTGTTCTCGAGCAGGCCTTCGTGATCGTTGCGCTCTGGCTCTTTGCCGCTCTCAATGGGTTCTGGATCGTCACCGACCTTGTCTACACCTCCTATGGTGTGTGGCCGATGTTCGAAGCCTTGCCCGCCCTTTCGCGCGAGGGATTGCTGGCCTTTGTAGAGCTCCTTAAATCTCTCATTGTCGGAGCATTCGTGCTCTCCGCGCCGCTTCTCTTTTTGATGATGCTGTCGGACTTCGTATTTTTGGTTTCCGCGAAACTCGGCAAGCAGATCAATGTCACGCACCTGATCTTTTCGACCAAAAACCTCATCATGATCATCGCGCTACCGATCTTTGCGATCGTCTATATCCGCGTGATCACCGGCGATCTCCAAGCGGTCAGTGGGCTTCTCACTATCGTTGAGGGGGCGCTTCGATGAGCGACGAATCGCAAGAACGCCCGCTAAAACCGTCTGAACACAAACTCCGTAAAGCGCGCGAAAAGGGCGAAGTGGCGTCGAGTGCCGACTTTGTCTCCGGAACGACGGTCATCGTTGCGCTGATTGTCGTGATCTTGAGTTGGCCGCAATTCGTCAAACTGTTTTCTGACCTTTTGACCACCTCACTTCAGGGCTTCCGCGCGGATTTCAAAGCGCTCGGTCTCAATTACTTTCTAGGCGCCACCGTCTCGACGATGATGTCCGTTGTGCCTCTTCTCTTCGTGGTGACGATGGTCGCGATCCTCGCCAACATCATCCATAAGCGCGGCATCCCGTTTTCAATGCACCCGGTGAAGCCGGACTTCAAAAAGATCAATCCGGCGAGCGGCCTCAAGAAGCTCTTTGGCCGTCGCAATTTGACCGAGTTCGCGATCTCCTTTGTCCGCTCGGTCATCTGGTTCACGGTCGCGATCCTGCTCGCCTGGATTTTGTGGCCGGCCCTTGTCGCAGCACCCCAGTGCGGCTTGGCCTGCGTCATCGACATGGGCGTTAGGACCGGGTTTTGGATCATTGTGCTTGCCATCATCATCTTGATCGTGATGGGGCTCCTCGACCTGCCGGTTCAGTTCGCGCTCTTTGAGCACGAACAAAAGATGAGCCACCAGGAATACAAACGCGAATTGCGCGATACCCAGGGCTCAGCCGAATTCAAGGGTCATCGGCGCGAGACCCATCGCGAAAGTGCGGCAAACACGCTGGGTATGCGAAGCGCCACCTTCATGATCGAGGGCGGCGGATGTGTCATCGCACTCCGCTTCAACTCAAATGATACGCCGATCCCGATTGTCGTCGCCAAGGGCCGCGGGCCGCATGGCGACCGGATCAATCGTGCGGGCCGAAAGACCGGTTTGTCCGTCGTGCAAGCGCCTAATCTCGCAGGCGACATCTACAGGCAGGTCCCGGTCGGAGGCGCGATCAAAGCGGAGCATTTCGGTCCCACCGCGACCATTATCATCGAATTGGGCATCCCCATCGGTTGATCACGGCGGGAACGCCTAACACCAAGTTTTTGAGTGAATTTCTTTCGCCCTCCCTTTCCGAACCGGGCGCTCGCCTCACATAGGGAGAGATCGGCCCCTCGCCGCCTTTTCGGTTGGCGCGGCGTAATCGCCCCAGTGCCCACTCCTTGAGGCAAAATCCTCAGCTTACCGCAGACGGATTTTGAAAATCACATGATGTCATTTGAGACCTATCGCGACCAATGGCTGAGCAATGCGCGCGCCGATCTTCTCTCCGGCCTCGTCGTTGCGTTGGCGCTGATCCCGGAAGCGATCGCGTTTTCGATCATTGCGGGCGTTGACCCGAAAGTTGGGCTCTACGCGTCGTTCTCGATCGCCGTCATCGTCGCGATCGTTGGGGGACGTCCAGGTATGATCTCTGCTGCGACAGCCGCAACAGCTGTCTTGATGGTAACACTCGTCAAAGACCACGGGCTGCAATACCTCTTGGCGGCGACGGTGCTTGCCGGGCTCCTGCAAATCGGGATGGGGCTCTTAAAGCTCGGCGTCGTCATGCGCTTCGTTTCGAAATCGGTGATGACAGGCTTTGTGAACGCGCTCGCGATCCTGATCTTCATGGCGCAATTGCCCGAACTCGATCCGACCCGCGTCACATGGCTAACCTATGTGTTGGTCGCGGCCGGGCTTGCGATCATCTACCTCTTCCCGCTTTTGACCCGCGCCATCCCCTCGCCTCTCGTCACGATCATCGTCTTGACATCCTTGACGCTCCTTTTTGACTGGGATGTCAGAACCGTGGGCGATATGGGCGAATTGCCCGACACACTGCCGGTCTTTCTGATCCCCCAAATTCCGTTCAATTTCGAAACGCTCGCGATCATCTTCCCCTATTCGATGGCGGTTGCTGTCGTCGGTCTGCTTGAAAGCCTGATGACGCAGAACATCGTCGATGATCTCACCGACACGTCGTCCGACCGCAATCAGGAGTGCATCGGACAGGGCGTTGCCAACACTGCGACCGGGTTTATCGGCGGCATGGCGGGATGCGCGATGATCGGGCAATCGATCATCAATGTGAAATCAGGTGGTCGAGGCCGCCTCTCGACCTTTGCAGCTGGAACGATCCTTCTCTTCATGGTCGTCGTCATGGGCGATTGGGTGAGCCAAATTCCGATGCCTGCCCTCGTTGCGATCATGATCATGGTGTCGATCGGCACGTTCTCCTGGTCGTCGATCAAGAACCTTCGCGATCACCCGCGCTCATCATCCATCGTCATGATCGCCACCGTCGCCACCGTCGTCTGGACCCACAACCTCGCAATCGGCGTTCTGGTCGGCGTGCTTCTATCCGGCGTCTTTTTCGCCGCCAAAATCTCGCAACTCTTCCGGGTCACGTCGGAAATCAGCGCCGATGGTCGCTTGCGCACCTATTGGGTGGAGGGTCAGCTCTTTTACGCCTCGGTTGAGGATTTCATGGGCGCGTTCGACTTCAAGGAAGCACTCGACAAGGTGACGATCGACGTCTCGCGCGCCCATATCTGGGACATCAGTTCCGTGCAGGCGCTCGACTTGGCAGTCCTTAAATTCCGCCGTGATGGTGCCGACGTTGAGATTGTCGGCATGAATGAAGCGTCGGAAACGCTTGTCGACAAGCTCGCAATGCACGACAAACCGGGCGCGCTCGACGATCTGACGGCGCATTAGACCTGATACTCGAAGTATAGGACCGAGAGACCATTGCCATGAGTAACAAGATCATCGCGCTCGTCGATGGCTCTGAATATTCCGCTTCCGTCTGCGACTACGCAGCCTGGGTGTCACAACGGACGGATGCGGCGGTCGAACTCCTCCACGTGCTCGGACCACGGCCAGCGGCTGAGCAATCGGACCTTTCCGGCTCGATCAAACTCGGCGCCCGTACCGCGCTTATGAAAGACCTCGCGAGCCTTGATGAGCAGCGCGCCAAGCTCATGACCCATCGTGGCCGCGCGATATTGGAAGACGCGCACTCGATCCTGATCTCCAAGGACGTCACCGAAATCACCACGCGCCTGCGCCATGGCGAACTGATCGAGACCGTCCAAAAGGTCGAGCACGACGCCAAACTCATCATGATCGGCAAGCGTGGCGAGACCGCCGCATCCGGCACAGAGAAACTGGGCTCGAACTTCGAGCGCATGGTGCGAGCAAGCCGTAAGCCCGTTTTCGTTGCGGCGCGCGAATTCAAGCCGGTTAAGACCGTGCTCGTCGCTTATGATGGCGGGCCGTCAGCGATAGAGGCGATTGATTTCATCGTCCGCGAGCCGCTCTGTCAGGGCTTGTCGATCCTGGTCGCGACCGCGGGCGGGGACAAGGGACGGGTCCGCGACAGCCTCGCTGACGCGCAAGCAAAACTAAAGTCCGCTGGCTTTGAGCCGACAACGTCCATCGTCGACGGCAACCCGGGGACGGCCCTTGCGGGGCTCGTCGCAGAGGCCGATGTCGACATGATCGTCATGGGTGCCTACAGCCACAGTCGCATCCGCACCCTTGTCATTGGATCAACGACCAGCGCCATGATCGCGGCGTGCAAGGTGCCAATCGTTCTGGTGCAAAAGTGACCGCGACACGCACGCGCCACCGCGCCATTTGAGCCCGTTTCGAATGTCGGGCATAATGCGCGAAAAACACAGACTTAAAAGACTTAAGCGGCAAATCCCGCCCAAAAACACCGGAGGACAGAATGAAAAATCTCAATCGTCGTCACGTCTTGGCCCTCATGGGCGGCACCGTCGCCGCAAGCACGCTCGCCGCACCCGCGATCGCATCCAACAAAAAGATCAAGGTCGGCGCGCTCAGGTTCACCTCGCATTCCGGCAGCTTCATCGCGTTTGAGCGCGGCTATTTCGCGGATGCTGGGCTCGACGTTGAGTTTGAATTCTTCCAGGCCGCCCAGCCCATGGCGGTCGCCATTGCATCCGGCGACGTCGACTACGCCGTCACCGCGATTTCGGGCGGCTTGATCAACCTCGCGGAAAAGGGCGCAATCAAGATCATCGGCGGCGCGCTCAGTGAAGAAGAAGGCATTGATGGGCAGAAGTTCCTGGCATCCGATGCGGCCTTCCAGGCGGGCGTGAAGACGCCGAAGGATTTGAACGGCAAGCGCTTCGCCGTCACCCAGGCGGGCTCGTCCTTCCACTATATGGGATCGAAAATGGCCGCCGCCGAAGGGATCGACATGTCCTTCACGCCGCTTCAAAAGGTCGGGGCAATCATCGGTGCCATGAAGTCCGGCCAGGTCGACGGTTGGTCCATCGTTCCGCACATCGCTAAGCCGCTTGCCGGTTCCGGCGCGGTGCACATCATCGGTAATGTCGCGGACTACATCCCGAACTATCAGGTCACGACGGTCTTCACGTCGGCGAAAAACGCGTCGGACGAGCGGGCAACCACCAAGAATTTCCTTCAAGGCTTCTCACAAGGCGTTGACGATTATGCCGCCGCGATGATCGACAAGACCGCCGACATGGATGAGATGGTCGACCTCATTCACAAATATGTCTACACGGACCGCCCGCGCGACAAGGCGGCCCCGTCGATCATCAATGGCACGATGCGCCTCAATAAGGGCGCTGCGTTGAATGTCGCGTCGGTGCGCGACCAGCTGGGGTGGTTCCAGTCAGAGGGTTTGGTCGATGAGGGCATCTCAATCGATCAGCTCGTCGACGGTTCATACGTGGATATGATCGACGCCTGAATTTTAAGTCGCGGAGCGGGTATCTCCATCCGCTCTGCACACTGCACCTCAGCCCATGTTCAGGGATCGACGACCGGGATAGAGTATGGACATCCGGCTCGACCGCATCAGCCACGCCTATGACGGCGTCGATGTCCTAACCGACATCAAGCTCGACATTTCGAGCGGTCAGATCGTCTGCATCGTCGGGCCGTCGGGCTGCGGAAAATCGACGCTCCTTCGTCTGATCGGCGGGCTTGAGCGTCCAAAATCAGGGACCGTTCTCCAGGTCGGTGATGCGCCGTCGGGCTCGTTTAATCCGCTAACCTATGTGTTTCAGGACTTCGCACTCCTGCCATGGCGAACCGCATCGGGTAACGTCTCGCTCGTCTTGGAGGATCACGGCCTTGAAGACGACAAGCGACGGGCGATCATCGCCGACGTGCTTGCCCGGACGAAACTCACTGACTTTGCTGACGCCTGGCCAAAGCAGCTTTCGGGCGGCATGAAGCAGCGGGTCGCGATTGCCCGCGCGCTGGCGGTCAACCCCGCTGTCATGTTGATGGACGAGCCGCTCTCGGCGCTGGACGCGCAGACCCGCGAACTCTTGATGGACGATCTGATCGATCTCTGGACGCGCGAACCCTTCACCGCCGTCTATGTCACGCACAATCTCGCCGAAGCTGTTCGGCTCGGGCATCGGATCGTGGTTCTGTCCCGTCGTCCCGGTCAGATCCGCGAGATCGTTGAGATTGATAAACCGCTGAGCGAACGGAAAATCGGCGACGCTGATCTGGAGGCCGAGCAGGCTCATCTTTGGGGCTTGATGCGAGACGAGGCGAGAGCAGCGGACGCGGAATTGATCGATGCCTGACCCCGGTGCTGGCCGCGCTGTTCCGTTTCGCGGCGGCGGATTTGCCCCGCGCCCGCGCCGCGTCATCGGGCTCCTCGTCTTCATCGCGCTCATTATCGTAGCGGAATGGGGCACGCGCGCGGGCTGGATTTCCGCCCTCACTTTGCCAAAGCCATCAGACGTGCTCGACACGTTTCGCGAGCTCTATGAAAGCGGACTCCTCTTCACCCATATCGGGCTTTCCGTGTCGCGCCTGGTGGTCGGCGCCGCGATTGGGGCAAGCCTCGGCATCAGCATCGGTGTCCTGATCGGGCTCTTCTCCTACATCCGGTCGGGCCTCGTGCCACTGGTCGCGGCGATCTTCCCGATCCCGAAAATCGCGCTCCTGCCGCTCTTCGTCATCTGGTTCGGGATCGGCGAGGGATCGAAATACGCGCTCATTGCCTTTGGCACCTTCACACCGACAGTCGTCGCCACCTATGGCGCGGTCGATAATGTCGATCGGACGCTCATCCGCATGGGGCAGAGTTTCGGCCTGTCCTGGTGGTCGATCGTCCGCAAGATCGTGCTTCCAGGTGCCATGCCCGGCATCCTGTCAGGCCTCAGAATCAGTCTCGCAATCGCGATCATCCTGCTGGTGGCCGCCGAGATGTTGGGCGCCGAATTCGGCATCGGAGCTTACATCCTGGAAGCCGGATCGCTCTACGATCTGGAGAGACTTTTCGCGGGCGTTGTCATCCTCTCCATCCTCGGTGTTCTCGTGAGCGCAGCCATCGGATTGATCGAAAAATACCTCCTCGCCTGGCGGGTTTGATCGCCGTGGTGGTGGCCGACACGCCTGCCCGTTCACCGAATGCTGATCAGAGCGTGATTTGCAGCGCGAGGCTCGCGCGACAAGTCTAGGCTCAGGACCGTAGCGCCACGCGAACAGCCATAAGGATAAGCCATGCACGAGCCACGAAGCCTCAAACCGACATGGCATGCTGGCCATGTGGCACTCATCAGCTTCCTCGCCATCATCATGGCCTTCGCGGCCAACATCAGCGCAAAAGCGCAGGATCGCGATCCGCTCCCCGACTATGTGATTGAGCAGTTCGGCCAACCGCCGGAGATACCCGATGGACCGCTTTCTGAATCACTCCAAGCGGCGGTCGAAACGGCGTTCATCGACAGCGTGACGCAATCGACCTGGGGCCGCGATCAGACCATCGCACTCACAGAAATCGCCAAGTCCGGCGACCCGCGCATCGTCTGGATCATCTCCGATCTCATGCGGTTCGCATCCGGTCAGGGCTTGACCACGTCACTCAACGATGCGGCATCGAAACTCCTTGGAAAGACGCTCCCGAACCAAAACCATTGGGGCGTCGTGACCGATCATCTGATCGCGTGGGACATCCCCGCGCCGCCCGACTACCTGAAGGCAAAGCGCGCGATCTTCACGAGCCTCGTCCCCGGCTGGGAACGGATCTTCGTTGAGGGCGACATCGACTGGCGGCTTGTCTCCTGGGGCGGCGTCCTGATCGACAACCGCGCCTATGACACGACCGATGAACGCTGCAATTGCATCCCCGCTGCTGACAATCCCCCGGTTTCGAGCGCGGAGGACGCGACCTGGCTGAAGGATGACGACGTCGTCTTTGGCATCGGCATCAATGGCGAATATCGCGCCTATCCCCGCCGCATCATGGAAGTCCGCGAGATGGTCAATGACACGCTTGGCGGGCGCGATCTCGGCATCCCCTATTGCACGCTCTGCGGCGCGGCGCAGGCCTACTTCACCGACCGCATGCCGGAGGGCGTGGAACGGCCCGTGCTTCGAACATCCGGGCTGCTCATCCGCTCAAACAAAGTCATGTATGACGTGAATACCTATTCCGTCTTCGATACCTTCCTCGGTAATGCGGTCACCGGCCCGCTCGCCGAAAAAGGGATCAAGCTCGAGCAGGCAAGCGTCGTCACCACCGACTGGGGGACCTGGAAAAAACAGCACCCCGAGACGACGGTTTTGATTGAACCTCTCGCGCTTGGTCGAGACTTTGACTTTCGCAATGGTCGCGACGCGAACGGGCCGATTTTTCCAGTTGGCGATGTTGATCCCCGCCTACCGGTCCATGAGGACGTGATCGGCGTCGTGACCGCGTCCGGCCAGCCGGTCGCCTTCCAGCGGAGCAAGGCTTTCGTCGCGCTAAACCAGGGTGACGAAATCACCGTTGAGAACGTTCGGCTCACGCTCGACGCGGGCGGCATTCGCGCTGTCGATGCCGACGGGTCGGACCTTGGCAGCCACCAGGCGTTCTGGTTTGCCTGGTCTCAGTTCCACCCGGGAACGAGCCTCTGGCCGCAATAAACAATTCGCAGATAATGAGCGCGAACTACGCGGCCCCGGACAGGAGTTCGGGGCCGATCTCGCCTTCAAAATCATAGGAAAATGGCCCCGTCATTAAAATGCGGCCATCCTCATCGCCCCATTCAATCTCAAGTGGGCCACCCGGCAGGGTCACCGTCACGCGATTTCCGGTCAGGCCTTTGCGGTGAGCCGCGACCCCGACGGCACACGCCGCCGTGCCACAAGCTTGGGTCAATCCAACGCCACGCTCCCACACGCGGATCGTCACCGCATCATGATCGGTCACGTGCGCGAGCGAGATGTTTGCGCCTTCTGGGAACATTGGATGATGCTCGAGGAGCGGTCCGATGCGCGACAGATCATGGGTTTCGAGATCTTCGACCCAGAAAATCGCATGCGGATTTCCGACATTGACCGCAGAAGGGGAATGAAGGACCGGCGCTTCCATCGGGCCGACCTTCACATCGATCATGCGGGTATCGGGAAATTCTTCAGCGAGCGGTATCTGATCCC
>JBCCMK010000023.1:0-49826 GCA_039026395.1 Pseudomonadota bacterium
CGCCCGGCGTGGGGTTTCCAGCCGGGCGCAGCGCGAAATAACGCGTTTCTACAGAAGGTTAGCGCTAAACTCTCTAAAATGGGTTCCAAGTCGGGTTCTTGCGCAACTTGAGGTAGCCGACATTGGCGCCAATGCGCGCTCCAACACCCGTTCTGATTGGGACGAGGGTGACAACCTCGTTGGTCAGTGCGGTCACACCCAGCCCGCCAACGACGAAGGCGGAGCCGGAAACGCCGACAAAGCGACGATAGACATTGTCGACGCTCGGCAAATTGTAAACGAGGATCATGGTGCGTGCGCCGTCAGCGCCCCAATCAAAGCCGACAGACGGGCCCTGCCAGAAGACGGGATGACTTCCTGCGTTTTTCGTGACGAGTTGACCTTCGCCGTAGCGAATGCCGCCGACAAACGCGCCGCTTGCTTCTTCGCCGAGGATGTAGCCGTTCGGACGGCCATAGTTGGCAAAGAGGTTCTCAACGACGCCGGCAAGGTTTTTCGATACGGTGCCAAAAAAGGCGTGGCCGGCATCTACGATTTCGTCGCTTGAGAATGTTGCGTCAGTTGCCTGGGTCTGAGCTTGTGCCGGAAGCACGGCAGCAAGAACGCTCATCACAAGCGCACTCATTAAAACTCTAAATCGATGGATGATCATGGTGATACTCCTACACTCAGTTTGCTTAACCCAGCCCTGCAAAGCCCGACGAAATTCTTGATAGGTTATTTACCGAATACCCCTAAGAAACTCTTTCGATGCAATTGCGGCGGGTGTTTGAGTTGGGGCGAGTTGGGACAATCTCTTCGCGTTTTCTGGTCTTTTTGGGCATGATGTCCGTCGGTGTGGTCGCTTTTGATAGCACCGCCCATGCGAACAATCGCGTCGAAGGTCTGCGCGAAACGATCTGGACTGATACGCTCACCGGTTTTGCGATCGGTGGTTATGATCCGGTCTCTTATTATACGGACGGTCAGGCGCGCACTGGAGAGCCCGGCCGCGAAACGGAATGGGGCGGTGTGTCTTGGGCCTTCGCGAATGACGGAAATCTCGACGCATTCTCCGAGGCGCCTGAGATTTATGCTCCTCGGTTTGGGGGGTATGACCCTGTGAGCCTCAGCCGCGGTGTCATTTTGCCTGGAAACCCGGGCATTTGGTCGCTGCACGAGGGTGGCGTTTTTTTCTTCGCCGACGCGGTACATCAAGCAATCTGGCGAAAAGAAAAAAATCGAATTTTATCAATGGCAACAATGTTTTGGCGCGAGAGACTCGCGGCCAACGAACCCACTATGCGGCTCTCAGATGAACCGAATTAACAGCGGCGGGCCTAAAGCTTGTCCGCGAACTTTGCGTGTGTCACCCTTTATACGTGTGATTCGCGTCTCCTCATTCGATCGGCTTCCGGCACTGAAAGGACCATCATCATGGAACGTGCACCAGATCCCTTAGAGCTTGCGGCGCTCCTGTGCAGTCGCGTTTGCCACGACGTCGTGAACCCCGTTGGCGCGATCGCAAACGGGCTAGAAGTTCTTGACGATGGTGACGATGAAGATCTCCGAACGATCGCTTTCGACGTTATCCGCAAAAGCACAAATCAAGCGAAAGCAAAGCTACAGTTTGCACGGCTCGCCTACGGCGCTTCGAGCTCATCAGGCGCGACCATCGATTTGGGCGATGCGAAAGGCGCAGCGACTGAGTTTTTCTCCCATGAGAAGCCTGAATTGGTTTGGGAGCTTCCCCACGTCGCGGTCGCGAAAGATGAGGCAAAGCTGATATTGAATATGCTCTTGGTCGCCGGTGCTACGATCCCGCGCGGTGGTGTGATCACCGTCTCGGGTGACGTTGATCCAGCGCTGACCTCTCTCTCGCTTGTCGCAGAAGGTCCGCTCGCTCGCATCCCGGAGAAGATGGAAGCTCATGTCACGGGTAAGAGCAATTGGGGCGATGTCGATGCGCGAGAAGCGCAACACTACTACACTGGCCTGATTGCTGAACTCGTGGGTATTCGCATGGTCATGACCCTTGATGGCGAACGTGTCTCCATCAATGGCCGAAGGCAAATGCAATCTGGAGTTGAGTTTGCTGTCGCCTGACACTTTGACTGCAAAACCTTCAAATAGCTTGGGTTTTGTGTCGATTTGAGACGAAAAATACCCGTCTCAGTTTCAATACTCCTTAACCGTTTCGGTTGACACTCCCGCATAAGTGGTTTCGCGGAAAAGGGGGCGGCATGCCGCTCCCTCCGATAGATAATTAGCGTCGAGTGTTTATAATATGGATGATCTTCTCTCCGAATTTCTGACCGAAACGGCTGAAAGCCTCGACGTTGTCGACGTCGAACTCGTGAAGTTCGAACAAGACCCGAACAACGCCCAAATTCTCGATAATATTTTTCGACTGGTGCACACGATCAAAGGCACATGCGGCTTCCTCGGCCTGCCTCGCCTTGAGTCCATCGCGCACGCGGCTGAGACGCTCATGGGTAAGTTCCGCGATGGCGTTCCCGTGACACAGGAAGCGGTGACGCTGATCCTTCAGTCGCTTGATCGCATTAAAGAAATTCTCGAGCAGCTCGGCGAAACTGGAGAGGAACCGGAAGGCAACGATCACGACCTGATCGGCCAACTGGAAAAGATGGCGCTGGGTGAAGCCGTAACGGGCGTTGAAAAGAAAGAGCCCGAACCTGAACCAGAAGTCGAGGAAGAACCGCCCATCACGCAGGTGCTAGAGCGGGAATTGAAGCCCGGCGAAGTTTCGCTCGACGAGCTAGAGCGCGCTTTCCAGGATGCGCCAGGGCCGGAAATGGACTTTGCATCGGACGCGCCAGCTGCTGCTGACGCTGAACCCGTCGCGGCTGCTGCGCCAGCCGCTGACCCAGGCGCTGACCCAGGCGCTGGCAATGACACCGCGAAGGCTGAGCCCGCAAAAGCTGCAAAGCCGGCAGATCGCAAAGCTCCCGCTAAAGATGGCGGCGCGGTTAAAAACCAGTCGATCCGGGTGAATGTTGATACGCTTGAACATCTTATGACAACGGTGTCGGAGCTCGTTCTGACCCGGAACCAGCTCCTTGAAATCGTGCGTCGCCACGAAGAATCAGAATTTAAGGTTCCGCTTCAGCGGCTATCGAATGTGACCGCCGAGTTGCAAGAAGGCGTCATGCAGACGCGCATGCAACCGATCGGCAATGCCTGGCAAAAACTGCCGCGGATCGTGCGTGATCTCGCAAACGAACTCGATAAGAAGATCGAGCTTGAGATGATCGGCGCTGAAACCGAGCTCGATCGTCAGGTGCTTGATCTGATTAAAGATCCGCTCACTCACATGGTGAGAAACTCCGCGGACCATGGCTTGGAAGACAAGCAGGGTCGGAAGGACGCCGGGAAGTCAGATGTCGGCATCATTCGCCTCTCAGCTTTCCATGAGGGTGGCCATATCATCATTCAGATTTCTGATGATGGCCGCGGCATCAATGTCGAGAAGGTCCGCGCAAAAGTTCTTGAGAAAGGTCTGGCGACCGACGAAGAACTCGACAAAATGTCTGAAAATCAGATCCAGAAGTTCATCTTCGATGCGGGTCTCTCCACGGCAAAACAGGTGACAAACGTCTCGGGTCGTGGCGTCGGTATGGATGTTGTCCGCACCAACATTGAGCTCATTGGCGGTTCGGTTGATCTGAAGAGTATTCAAGGTGAGGGCTCGACCTTCACGATCAAGATCCCGCTGACACTTGCAATTGTGTCGGCGCTCATCGTTGAAGCAAGCAGCCAGCGTTTTGCGGTTCCCCAATTGAACGTCGTCGAACTCGTTCGTGCGCAATCGAACTCTGACCATAAGATCGAACGGATCAAGGACACGCCTGTCTTACGTCTTCGGAACAAGCTCTTGCCGCTCATCCATCTGGGCGATCTTCTTGGTCTTCCGCGCGCGGATGAAGACGATATCGAGCGCACCGGTGAGGATGGTTTCATCATCGTCACGCAGGTTGGCGCTCTGAATTTCGGCATTGTCGTCGACGGCGTATTCCACACCGAAGAGATCGTCGTGAAGCCGATGTCCGCGAAGCTCAAGGATGTTGCCATGTTCTCAGGCAACACAATCCTCGGCGATGGTTCGGTGATCATGATCATCGATCCAAACGGCATCGCGCAGGAGGTCGGTTCAGGGATCGCAACCACGCTCAACGAGATGGAAAGCGACCTGGAAATGCTTCAAACGCACGACGGAAACGTCATGTCGCTGCTCCTCTTCCGCGCTGGTACGCCAGAACCGAAAGCCGTGCCGCTGTCGCTCGTCACACGTCTCGAAGAGGTTGAAATCGATCAGATCGAGACCGTCGATGG
Source organism: Pseudomonadota bacterium (assembly GCA_039026395.1). Taxonomy (GTDB): domain Bacteria; phylum Pseudomonadota; class Alphaproteobacteria; order Rhizobiales; family JAKSCL01; genus JBCCMK01. The sequence continues at coordinate 4,333 of JBCCMK010000023.1, forward strand.
TCGGCATGTCGTCCAGTATCGCGGTCAGCTCATGCCGCTGATCAAAATCAGCCCTGAGCTTGAGTTCAAGACGTCGGGTCGCCAGCCGCTCCTAGTGTTTGCAGATGAACAGCACACCCTTGGAATGGTCGTCGATGACATTGTCGATATCGTAGAGCAATCACTTGACATCGAGATGCAATCCGAAGGCGCTGGCGTCCTCGGAACCGCGGTCATCAAGGGTCGGGCGACCGATGTCATCGACATCGCGCACTTCCTACCGCTCGCGTTCCCGGATTGGTTTGAGCGCAAAGAGATGGACGTCCATGCGCTGCATCATTCGATCCTCTTTGTCGATGACAGCGCATTCTTCCGCAACATGCTGACGCCTGTTCTGAAGGCCGCTGGATACAATGTGGCGGTTTACGACAGTGCGAAAGACGCACTCAACGACCTTTCAAACGGTCTTATGGTCGATGCGATAATCAGCGACATCGAGATGCCGGAGATGAACGGCTTCGAGTTCACTGAAGCCGTCATGGCAAACCAAAAAATCCGCCATATCCCGATCGTTGCCCTGTCGTCCTATCACACGCCAGCGGCAATCGAACGGGGCCGCCAGGCTGGGTTCTTCGACTATGTGGCGAAGTTCGACCGCGAGGGTTTGATCGCGGCAATCAAAGAAGCAACAACCCCGATGCGTGAGGCTGCGTAATGAAATTGGTCGACACGAAAGAAGCGGCTCAAGGAGCTACGGTCGAGTATGTGACCGTCAATATTGGCGACCAGCTCTTCGGTATTCCGATCGAGCGGGCGCATGACGTGTTCATGCCGGAATCGATTACGATCGTTCCAATGTCTGCGCCGGAAATTGCAGGTGTGCTCAATCTTCGAGGTCGTATTGTAACGGCGATCGATATGCGCCGCCGTCTCGAACTCCCACCGGCGGGAGAGGACGGCGCCCGAATGGCCGTGGGCATCGAATACAAAGGCGAATTTTTTGGCCTCATTATCGATTCCGTCGGTGAAGTTCTCCGCCTTCCCGAAACGGACCTTGAACAAAACCCGATGAACCTTGATCCGCGCTGGGTGAAAGTTTCGGGCGGCGTTTACCGCTTGGAAGGTGCGCTGATGATAGTTTTGGATGTCGATCGGGTTCTCGATACGAAAGCCGGTTTCTCAATAGCTGCTTGATCCGTTTGGGGTCACGCAATTCAGTTTCCATGTCAGGAGTTTGCCAATGAAATCGTGTCTGGTGGTGGATGACTCAAGCGTTATCCGCAAAGTTGCCCGGCGAATTCTGGAAGACCTGGACTTCGCAATCGATGAAGCCGAGGACGGCGAAGAGGCGCTCCAAAAATGCGTCAGCACCATGCCGGACGTCGTGCTCCTTGATTGGAACATGCCGGTCATGGACGGTCTCGATTTCTTAAAAGAGCTTCGCGCTCAGCCGGGTGGAGACAGCCCAAAAGTTGTCTTTTGCACCACTGAAAATGATGTCGGCCAGATCGCTCGCGCTCTGCACGCGGGCGCGGACGAATACATCATGAAGCCGTTCGATCGCGATATCGTCGAGACGAAGTTTCAGCAGGCGGGCTTAATCTAAGCTGCACCTTCCGGCGCGGCGAGGGTCGCCGCGCTCTAAGAATTTTGGGTTTTTGAACCCGGGTGGAAGCGAGCCAGTGCGTTTGGTTCGGCATTGAGTTGAGTAGTGTACGGGCCAGTTGGTCCGAGAGTTGTGAGTAAAGAGTATGAGTAAGCCCCTCGGTGCGCTGCGCGCCGACGCGTCACCACTTGATCGGCTTCGTTCTGCTTCGGCACTTGGCGCTAAATCCGATCCCATCCGCGTCATGCTCGTTGATGATGCGGTCGTCGTTCGGGGGCTTCTCTCGCGGTGGCTCGGCGAAACCTCGGGCGTCGAGGTCGTCGGCACATTCCGCAATGGTCGTGAAGCCGTTGACGGTGCTTCGAAAGCCGATCCCGACATTATCATTCTCGATATCGAAATGCCGGTCATGGACGGGCTTGAGGCGTTGCCGCTTCTGTTGAAGGCGTGCCCCAATGCGTCGATCATTATGGCGTCGACGCTAACGACGCGAAACGCCGACATCAGCCTGAAGGCGCTATCGCTCGGAGCGCGCGACTATCTTCCAAAGCCTGAAGGCAATCACGGCGTGACGACCTCGGTGGATTTCCGCCGTGACTTGATCCTGAAGGTGGAGACGCTCGGTAAGATCGCCCAACGCAAACGGTCGATCCGTAAAGCGTCACCCGCATCAAAACCTCTCTCCGCTCTTAAGACCGTCACCGACGGCGCGGCAAAAGAACCGACGCAGGGTTTTACCGTTCGGCGCCAAAACCCGGGTATTCCGCGTATCCTCGCGGTCGGTAGCTCGACGGGTGGTCCGCAAGCGTTAATGGCGGTGATGAAAGAACTTGGACCGGCCTTATCGCAGGTTCCGGTCGTCCTTGCCCAACATATGCCTGCAGCCTTCACGCCAGTCTTGGCGCAGCACCTTGCGCGGTCGAGTAATCTGTCTGCGATGGAGGGCGAAGAGGGCCAGGACCTCAAGCCTGGCCATATCTATATCGCGCCTGGCGGCAAGCATATGACGCTTGAGGCGAGCGGCGCCGGATCCGTCATTCGGTTGAATGACGGACCACCGATCAATTTCTGCAAGCCAGCAGTCGATCCACTTTTTGAAAGCGTGTCGAAAATCTATCGTGCGGCCGCTCTCGGTCTCGTGCTGACCGGCATGGGCAATGACGGCGCTGCTGGCGCGAAGGTCATCGCCGACGGCGGCGGGAACATCGTCGCGCAAGACGAAGAAACAAGCGTGGTGTGGGGAATGCCGGGCGCAACAGCGCAAGTTGGAGCGGCATGCTCTGTCCTGCCATTGTCGGCAATCCCCGGCAAGATCTCACGCATGCTGAAGGGGCAAACCATATGAATCCGTCAAATTTCACATGGCTTGCGGCCTTTCTGAAGTCGAAGTCCGGGCTAATCCTTTCAAACGACAAGCAGTACCTGATTGATACGCGCCTCACCCCGATCGTTCGGGCAAACGGGCTGAACGATCTTGATGGCTTGGTAACAGCGCTCAAGCGCGGATCGTCGGCGCTCGAAAAAACCGTCATCGAAGCGATGACGACGAACGAAACCTTTTTCTTTCGGGACAAAACGCCCTTCGACAATCTGTCGGAAGAAATCCTACCCGTCCTTTTGAAGAACCGTACGAACCGTCGCCTCCGCATTTGGTGTGCAGCTGCGTCTTCAGGTCAGGAACCCTATTCGATCGCGATGACGATCCGTGAAATGGGACAAGCAACCGCGGGTTGGACGTTTGAGATTGTCGGCACTGACATTTCAACAGAAGTGTTGGAGAAGGCCGAGAAAGGCCAGTATTCGCAATTTGAGGTTCAGCGCGGACTGCCCGTTCAGCACCTCCTCAAATACTTCACCCAGAAAGGCGAGACCTGGGAAATCGACGCGGGCCTGCGCCGTATGGTGCGCTACAAGCAGATGAACTTGCTCGACAATCTGTCATCGCTTGGCAAATTTGACATTATCTTCTGCCGAAACGTCCTGATCTATTTCGATCGGGAAACCAAGTCGGAAATCCTGTCTCGGGTCCACGCCATGATGGCGCCGGACGGGTATTTGCTCCTGGGCGCCGCTGAGACTGTTGTCGGAATTACAGACAAGTTTGTGCCAAGCAGTGGCCGTCGTGGGCTCTACACGAGATCTGATGCCGGTGAGAAATCGGTCGCGACACCACATCTGAAACTTGCAGTTGGTTGATGCGCTTGGTGAAAAGCGATCTAGCCCATTCGGTTCAGAAGTCTGAATAATAAAAAAAACCCCGCTCGAGAGCGGGGTTTTTTTGTTTTCAGTGTCTTTGGCTCAGGCCGAAGCTTGGAGGCTCGGTGCGCCTTCGTCCGGATCGCGAAGCACATAGCCGCGTCCCCAAACGGTTTCGATGTAGTTCTCTCCGCCGGTCGCGGTTGCAAGCTTTTTGCGGAGCTTACAGATGAAAACATCGATGATCTTGAGTTCAGGCTCGTCCATGCCGCCATAGAGATGGTTCAAGAACATCTCCTTGGTGAGCGTCGTACCCTTGCGGAGCGAAAGAAGCTCCAGCATCTGGTATTCCTTACCGGTCAGATGCACGCGCTGGCTGTTCACTTCGACCGTCTTTGTGTCGAGGTTCACTTTCAACTCGCCAGTCTGAATGACTGACTCTGCATGACCCTTCGAGCGACGAACAATCGCGTGGATCCGTGCGACAAGCTCATCCTTGTGGAATGGCTTGGTCATATAGTCGTCGGCGCCGACACCCAGACCGCGCACCTTATCTTCAATGCCGGAATTGCCTGATAGGATCAGGATCGGTGTCTTCACTTTTGAAAGGCGCAACGTTTTCAAAACGTCGTAGCCGCTCATATCTGGAAGGTTTAGGTCCAGCAAGATGATGTCGTAATCATAGAGTTTGCCGAGATCGACGCCCTCTTCACCGAGATCGGTGGTGTAGACGTTAAAACTTTCGGACTGCAACATTAGCTCGATGCTCTGAGCCGTGGCGCTGTCGTCTTCAATTAAAAGCACGCGCATGTGTTTTAATCCCCTTCGTGCCCATCGTTGACGGCCAAACCATCAGCTCCCACAGGTCGGCCATTCCCCAGCCTCACTCGGCTTTCGAATCAAATGTAAACGGCTAATCGTTAACAAACACTAATTGTTAGGCATTTTCAAACTTAACAATGCTGAGCATGCCTGACAGCTAAGTGCCTGTTTTCAACGAATTAGGTCCGTTTATAAAAGTTAAGTATGACTTTAAGAACGCGCTACAAGCGACTCTCGCGACTCGTAGATATGAGGGCGCGGTAAACAGTGTGACGTGGTTTACGAGGTCTTAACGCGCAGCGACGAAATTAACGAAAATCTGTGAATGATTCCTTGATAGCGCTGAGAATTCCGGGGCTCCGACGGCATGAAAACGTTAATCGATGACATCTCGAACTTGAGTGCCTCAACCGTCTATGGGCGGGTCTCGACCGTGAGGGGTCTCCTCGTTGAAGTTTCCGGCCCGATCCAGGCCATGGCGATTGGCTCGCGCATCGATATTGCGTCCAATGTCGGCAAGATTCCGTGCGAGGTGGTTGGCATTGATGACGGTGTTGCGCGTTGCATGCCATTTCAGTCGGTTGAGGGCGTCGCGCTCAATGATCTCGCCGTCGTCCAGCCAGCTGGAAGCAGGATCCGACCGGACCGAACCTGGCTTGGTCGCATTATAAACGGTCTTGGACAGCCGATTGACGGCAAAGGACCGCTTCTGCCTGGGGCCACTGCACGGCAAGTCCGAGCGGAGCCGCCCGATCCGCACACCAGACAACGGGTTGGCGCGCCGATGGATATGGGCGTTCGGTCCCTCAACACATTTGTCACAATCTGCGAGGGGCAACGGATGGGCATCTTCGCTGGATCTGGCGTCGGCAAGTCCGTGCTTTTTTCAATGCTCGCCAAAAACGCTGATTGTGACGTCGCGGTCATCGGTTTGGTCGGCGAGCGGGGGAGGGAGGTCCAGGAGTTCATCCATGACGCGCTCGGGGAGGTCGGGCTGAAGCGTGCGATCGTTGTCGTCGCCACCTCAAGTGACGCTGCCGTCATGCGCCGTCAGGCAGCGCTGACCACGATGGCGATCGCCGAATATTTTCGTGATGAGGGGCAGCGTGTCCTCTGCCTCATGGATAGTGTGACACGGTTTGCCATGGCGCAGCGGGAGATCGGGCTCGCGGGAGGTGAGCCGCCGACAACGCGTGGATATACTCCCACGGTCTTTTCCGAATTGCCGCGTCTCCTCGAGCGTGCCGGACCGGGACCGACCGGCTCAGGCTGCATTACCGGCATATTTACTGTTTTGGTCGAAGGTGATGATCACAACGAACCGGTGGCGGATGCTGTGCGCGGAATTTTGGACGGTCACATTGTTATGGAGCGGGCGATTGCAGAGCGCGGTCGCTATCCAGCAATCAACGTCCTGAAGTCTATTTCTCGCACCATGCCAAACTGTGTGCCGGAGCATCGTCGTCCGATCATTCGCGAAGCGCGAAGTGTGCTTGCGGCCTATGACGACATGGAAGAGTTGATCCGCATTGGCGCGTATCGCCAAGGTGCGGACCCGCTGACTGATCGAGCGATTTCGCTTCAGCCAGCGTTTGACGCGTTTTTGGGTCAGGACCCGGAAGAAACCGCGTCAATGGAAGAGGGGTATGACGGTCTGGCAGCGATCCTGTCGGGTGGTCCGTCTTTTGCTAACCAAGGCGAAAGGCAATCGGTTTCCGAAGGGGGTAACGCGTAATGAAGTCGAAAGAGTCTCTCATCCGCCTGAAGCGGTTCCAAGTTGACGAAAAGAGACGTCGCGTGTCTCAAATCGAGACAATGATCGCGGATTTCCAGCGCAATATCGACGATCTGGAGGACCAGATCCAATATGAGCAGGAAAAGAGCGGTATCTCTGATCCCACGCACTTCGCTTACCCGACCTTTGCTAAGGCGGCGATGGTGCGGCGCGACAATCTCAAGGCTTCACAGGCCGAACTCGGGCAGCAGCTCGAGACCGCGCGCGATGTCCTCGCAGGCGCGTATGAAGAACTGAAGAAATTCGAGATGCTCGAAGAGCGCAATGAGCGGATCACCCGCGATAGTGTTCAAAAGGCCGAGCAAGACGAGATGGATGAAATGGCTGCACGGGCAGCGACCGGTTAAACGGTCCTCATTTCGGGTACCAAAAAGGCTCGCCTACCTGGCGGGCCTTTTTTCGTGGCTCTCTTGACGGCAGCGGCGGAAGCAGCGACCTAGCTCATCAAGAGGAGCTCGCCATGCCGTCATTTGATATCGTTTCGAAAACAGATTTAGCCGAAGTCGACAACGCGCTGTCAAATTTGAGGCGCGAGATCGAGCAGCGGTATGATTTTAAGGGCTCGGCCTCAACGGTCGAGCGGAACGGTCATGCGCTTGAAATTCATGCCGACGATGATTTGAAACTCAAACAAATCCACGAGCTTCTGAAGGGCCACCTTACACGCCGGAAAATCGAGGCGGGCGTTCTGTCGTTTGGCACGGTTGAGAAAGCGGCGGGTCAGTCGGTTCGACAGACGGTTACAATCCGAGAGGGCATCGACAGCGCGCTTGCGAAAGACCTCACAAAGGCGATCAAAGGCTCAAAGCTGAAGGTTCAAGCCTCAATCCAGGGCGATGAAGTACGGATAAGCGGGAAGAAACGCGATGACCTCCAAGCCGCGATCCAGCACGTCAAAGGCATGGACATCGAGCAGCCGCTTCAATTCGTGAATTTCAGGGACTGATGTGCGGGCATCAGCGATTTTCACCGCCATCCTTGCGTCAATACTGCTCTTTGCAGGCCTGACGCTCCCGTTGATGACGGTGACATCACTCTACTTTTTCACGGACGCCCCGTCGCTTCTGAGCCTTGTCTCCAGGCTTTGGACATCTGGCGAAGTCGCTTTGGCTCTCATCGTGGCGATTTTTGCGGTCGCATTTCCGATTGCAAAGCTCGCGACCATCCTCGCCGCATTAGTGACGGGTCGTTTCGGCCACTTCGTGAAGGTTTTCGACGTCATAGGTAAGTGGTCGATGCTCGACGTGATGATCGTCGCGATCGCGATCGTCGCTCTAAAGATCACAGGGCTTCAATCGATCTCGACCGAGCTTGGCTTATTCGCTTTTATCGGCTGCGTAATCCTAACCGGTCTTTCGGCTTGGATGACACGAAAGCTCAGTTCAGCCTAAGCAGCCTTGAGTTTTTGACGGGTTTTCCAAAAACGTACGACGCGCTGCGCAGTCTCTGAACGGATCTGCTGGTAGGCTTCGAGATGGCTAGCGCGCGTTGGTTCGTTGAGCGCCTCAAATGCCGGACCTACGGATAAGAGGTGGGACACAGTTTCGCGTGTGAAGTCGCCGGCGCGCGCTGCGATTAAAAGTGACTCCGGAGAGGTCATTGCGGATTTTGCTTGGTCGAGCGGAATGTCGAGGATCAACGTGAAAGCGACGATCACTTCACCGATCATGCCTTCTTTCGCAAAGGCGCGAATGAGGCTCTCGTCGACTTTACGTTTCCGCGAAATGACGCGCACTCGGCGATCTGCGGCGATGAAGTCGACTTTGTCGAAGCCTTGCTTCTCGACCAGTTTCTTTTTCGCGCGGTCAATCACGCGAACCAGGGCCTGATTGTCGAAATTGTTTGCGCGAGCTCGCTTGAAAATTTCGTCGCGAACCGTGTCGCTTGCAACATCGAGGAGCTTTGCAAAGGCCTTGGCATTGATGTCCGGGCGGAACGACAGGCTCCGTTGTAGCGTGTCGTCATCCTTCGATCGCACGGCCATCTTGTCGAAACCGCCAAGCGAGATCTCGGCTGTATGATTGTCTGATACGTTGTGAAGGACGGGCTGGTCGCCGTAATTGATGAGTTCGTCGGTGACTTTTGCTGTGATGTTTTCGCGTTGCGCTATTGCGGCACGCAGTTCGTTCGAGCCGGTGATTGACAACGACACTAACTCTTCTTCGGTCACGCTGCGGGCGCGCCGAACGACTGGTGCCGCGACCCGAACATCGGTATCAAAGGCGTAGGTCCGCATGGTCTGCGGCAACCCATTTTCGATCGGAGCCAACCGGCTTGCAGCCTCTGCGCGAAGATCGGAATCGACCTGTTCAGACAGGATGTTGAATACATCGTCGAACATGGTCTGTTCGCGTTCGCTCAGCTCCGCTTCGCTTCCCTCAAAGAGACTGCACGCCGTGCGCAAAAGTGCGCGACGATCATCGCTGTTGGGCGACATTTCGATTTGAGCCAAAAGGGCAACGGCTTCAGAGCGGGTAGACATGCACAGGGACCTGGCGAAACACTATTTTCAGTCTCAAAGAGTGATCCAAAACGACTGCCGAATGGTTATCTCGTGCCGCTGAAGTAAAGTATGGTTAACCCAGCATTAACGACCCGTTCGTCCAAGAGGTTGAGCCGTGCGCTCAGGTCAAACTCCCGACCGTTTTGAGCCGAACACGGGGATGCACTTCGGACTGCGACATCACGGTGGTCTGGGCCCGGAACCGTTCGACCAATGAGCGAACGAATGGACGGATTGCGGCACTGGTGAGGAGGACAGGCACTTCGCCTTCTCCTGCTGCCTTTTCGAACCCATCACGAACCGCCTGCATGAAGTCCTGAATTTTGGACGGGGCCATCGCCAATTGCTTGTCTTCAGCATCGCCAACGAGACTATCGAGGAAGGCTTGCTCCCACTGCGGAGACAGCGTGATGAGCGGGAGATATCCGTTTGGCGATTGATGCTGGGCGCAAAGCTGGCGTGCAAGACGTGACCGGACGTGTTCCGCGATACGCGATGGCGAAGAGTATGTTGTGCCCGCCTCGGCGATGCCTTCGAGTATGGTTGGGAGGTCGCGGATCGACACGCGCTCATCCAAGAGATGCTGAAGCACGCGCTGTATGCCAGACATGGTTATTGTGCCAGGCACGATATCGTCGACGAGCTTTTGATGGTTGCTTGGCAATTCGTCGAGAAGCTTCGTTACCTCCGCGTAGGAAAGAAGCTCTGAAACGTTAGCCTTCAGCACCTCTGTCAGGTGGGTGGCGATCACGGTTGATGGGTCGACGACTGTGTAGCCGAGAGTCACCGCCTTTTCGCGGAGCGATTCCTCGATCCAAGTGGCAGGCAGGCCGAATGTGGGCTCGGTCGTATGGGTGCCTGGCAGGCTGATCTGCGCGCCTGACGGGTCCATCACCATCAATTGGCCGGGATAGACCGTGCCTTCGCCCGCGTTCACCTCTTTAATCTTCACCACGTAATCGTTCGGTCCAACCTGCATATTGTCGAGGATGCGCACAGGCGGCATGACAAATCCGAGATCACTCGCCATTTGGCGTCGCAATGCCTTGATCTGCTGAGAGAGCTGGTCCTCGCCGTCGCCATTATTGATGATGGGGAGCAGTGAATAGCCGATCTCAATCCGCAACTCGTCCATCTTGAGTGCCGTGGAGATTGGTTCTTCCGCTGGCTCGGCATTGGCGGCTGCGCCCGGTTGCCCCAGTTCGCCAGGAACAGACGGTTTCGCCATCGCGTCCTTCGTATCGGGCGCATTTTTCTTGTCGTTGGCGATTTTGTAGGCGAGGGCGCCTGCTCCGACACCGAGGGTCAGGAAAGGAATGACCGGGATGCCAGGGAGCGCTGCCATGACGATCATGACAACCGACGACATGCCAATGGCGGTCGGGTAGTTCGAAAGCTGGCTGGAGAGTGCCTTATCTGCCGCGCCCGAGACCCCTGCCTTTGAGACCAAGAGACCAGCCGCTGTCGAGACGACAAGGGCTGGGATTTGTGAGACGAGACCATCGCCAATGGTCAACGTCGTGTAAGTCGTTCCGGCTTCGGCAAAGGAGATGCCCATTTGGCCCATGCCGATGATGATCCCGCCAATGATATTGATCGCGGTGATCAAAAGACCGGCTATCGCGTCGCCGCGTACGAATTTCGATGCACCATCCATAGCGCCGAAGAAGGCGCTTTCGTCCTCAAGCTTTTTACGCCGATCGCGGGCTTCCGCCTCGTTGATCAGACCTGCCGAGAGGTCGGCGTCGATCGCCATCTGCTTGCCGGGCATAGCATCAAGGGTGAAGCGCGCGGCAACCTCGGCGATGCGGCCGGAACCTCGGGTGATCACAACAAAATTCACGAGCACCAGGATCGAGAAGATGATCAGGCCAATGACGAAATTGCCCTGCATGACGAAATTGCCAAACGCCTCGATCACTTGGCCTGCCGCATCGGTACCCTCGTGCCCCTGAGACAAGATCAGCCGCGTAGACGCAAGGTTCAATGCCAGCCGCAGCATGGTCGCGATCAAAAGGATCGTAGGGAACGCTGAGAATTCCAGGGGCGTTTGAATGAAAAGCGCCGTCATGAGGACGAGCACTGAGAAAATAATCGATACCGCCAAAAGCATGTCCAGCATGACCGCTGGCATGGGCAAGATGAGGACAACAATGATCCCAATTACACCGAGCGCGAGCGCAACGTCGCCCCGTTTGGCGCTGGCAAACATCCCTTTCAGGACGCCGTTCAGCCCGGGTCCGGCATTGCCTTCGGGTGGTTGGACAGTTGTGTCGCTCATGCGTTTAAGGCTTGGGCTTTTTCGGCTTAGGCATGGGCGGCGCGGAGTTCACCTGGCGGTGTCACGCTGTGACCTTCATCGGTGTACTGTTTGAGCTTGTTCCTGAGCGTGCGGATCGAGATGCCCAGAATGTTCGCGGCATGTGTCCGGTTTCCGAGGCAGTGATCGAGCGTTCCAAGGATCAGATCGCGCTCAACATCTGCCACTGTGCGGCCGACAAGCGTTTGGCTAACCGCATCGGCGGTCGCAGCAGCGCGTGTTGCGGCGTCTGACCCGATGAAGGCGCGATCACGGCCTGAGAGCCTGGAACCGTCTGGCATGCGAAGCGCATCGACATCGATCTCATGGCCTGTCGACAGCAGAACCGCGCGGTGCATCGTGTTTTCTAATTCGCGAACATTGCCTGGCCAGCGCGAGTTTTTCACCTGCCGGACCGCTTCGTCGGAGAATGGCTTGTTCGGCATGCCATTCGCTTCGGAATATTGCTTGGCGAAATGCTTAGCGAGTTCAAAGACGTCGTCCGGCCGATCGCGCAGGGCTGGAAGTTTCAAGTTCACCACGTTCAAACGATAGAGCAGGTCTTCGCGGAACGAGCGTTCGCGAACGGCTTCAGCGAGATCGCGGTTGGACGTTGCAATGACGCGAATGTCGACCGTGATCGGTTTCGTTCCGCCGACCCGATCAATGACCCGTTCTTGTAGCGCGCGAAGGAGCTTTGCTTGAAGACGGACATCCATCTCAGAAATTTCATCGAGAAGAAGTGTCCCACCGCTCGCTTCTTCGAACTTTCCGATCCGTCGCGCGATTGCGCCGGTGAATGCGCCTTTCTCGTGACCAAAGAGCTCAGATTCTAGAAGGTTTTCGGGTATCGCGGCGCAGTTCACGGAGATAAAGGGCGCCTTCGACCGGCCTGATTGGCGATGGACGTGCTGCGCCATCACCTCTTTACCGGTGCCGGATTCGCCCGTGATCAGGATAGACGCGTCTGATTTCGCCACCTGTTCCGCGAGCTTGACCACCTCAGCCATGGCGGCATCGCGATAGACGAAGGCACGGCCATCATCTGCCACTGCAGCTAGAATGGCTGCGATCATTTCAGGGTCGGGCGGGAGTGGGATGTATTCCTTTGCGCCCGCGCGGATCGCGTTCACGGCTGCTCGCGTGTCGTTGTCCATGCCGCAGGCAACAACGGGCACATGAAACCGCTCGACCTCAAGAGCTGCGATCAACTGGCTGATGTCGACGCTGACATCGACCATCAAGAGGTCGGCACCGCGCCCAGACCGCAATGTGCCGAGTGCCTCGTCAATCGTCCCGGCGTGGAGCACGGTCGCTCCGCGATCCATGGCGATTTTCGTGGCGGTTGTGAGTTCGACGCGAAGCGCGCCGATGATCATGAGACGCATGGGAATTCCCCAGTAACAACGAAAGATGGCATGGCGATTAGGACCGCTCGGCCTTGATGATTTCAGTCATGGTCACGCCAAGCCGATCCTCGACGAGGACCACTTCGCCGCGCGCGACCAGGCGATTGTTGACATAGATGTCGATGGCTTCCCCGACCTTGCGATCGAGTTCGACGATTGTCCCTTCGCCGAGTTTTAGAAGCTCTGACACTTCCATTTTTGAACGCCCGAGAACCGCCGAAACCTTAACTGGGACGTCAAAAACGGCTTCGAGGTCTGAGGCAACGCGCGCTTTTTCTTCGCGCTCGAAATCTGCGTCTAACGCCGCCTCGGTGTCGACCTGGTCGGTCAGATCCGAGAGATCGACCTCTTTTGCTTCTTCAGCCATGTTGAGTATCTCCGATGAGGGATCGGCGTGCTTCGAAATAGTGGTCGACGCGGTCGCGTATCGTTCGGTCCAGATCGCCGATGGTTCTGATGACGCCGCCATCGCTCCAGATGATTCGACAGTCTCCGATCGCGACATCCGGGTCGCCGATTACGGTCATGCGGCCCTCGAAGCCGATACGATCGGCGATGGGCTGAAGGCGCTTTTCGGCGGCCTCCACGAGACTATCGTGAACGCTGATCGTCAGTTTCGGCGTCTTCTTCAGATGGCTCGCACAGTCGGTGAAGAGTGTCTCTAATTCCGCCAACGGTTCGCGGGCGACGAGCGTTGGCGCCAGGACGCGGGCAACCGTCATGGCGAGTTCGCTTGACGCTGCCGCGTGGTCGACGATCTCTTTGTCGAGTTCGTTGATGATCCGTGACAACGCTTCGGACACAGCGCTGGTATGCGCTGCAAACTGAGCGTCTGCTGTTTTTTCAGCGTTCGAGCGACCTTCTTGATATCCGGCTGCGTGACCAGCAGTCCGCGCCGCCTTGATCGCCGCATAATATTGCTCAAACGGTACGCCTTCTGAGCGGGGCGCGAGACGTGTTTCGACGTCGAAATCACGCTCAAAGAGAAATTTCGCGGGAGCGTTCATCGGAAACGCCTCGGAACGCTCATGGGAGAAGCACTAGTAGACAAGTTCGTCCTCCCCTTTGTTTTTCGAAATCATGATGTCGCCGCGGTCAGCGAGCTCTTTGGCGAAGCGCACCATGGCCGACTGCGAGTCGTCGACTTCCTTCAGACGCACCGGCCCCATGACATCCATGTCGTCACGCAGCAGTTTTCCGGCCCGCTGAGACATGTTTGAGAGGAACGTCTCTTTGATGCCGTCAGATGCGCCTTTGAGCGCGATCGCCAGTTGCCCGGTGTCGACTTGTCGGACCAGGGTCTGGATAGAGGCGGGGTCCAGTTTGCCGAGGTCTTCAAAGGTGAACATCAAGCTCTTGATGCGTTCTGCAGACTCGCGGTTTTGCTCTTCAAGCGCGGTCAGGAACCGAGACTCGGTCTGGCGATCGAAAGCATTGAAGATGTCTGCCATGACCTCGTGGCTATCGCGTCGCCGCGTTTGAGCCAGGCTCGACATGAATTCAGTCCGGAGCGTCTGCTCGACTTTTTCCAGGATTTCCTTCTGGACCGATTCCATCGAAAGCATGCGACGTACGACTTCGAGCGCGAATTCATCTGGCATAAGCGAGAGGACCCGGGCCGCGTGGTCGGACCGGATCTTGGAAAGCACCACCGCGACGGTTTGTGGGTACTCGTTCTTTAGATAGTTGGCGAGGACCTCTTCCTGAACGTTGGAGAGTTTCTCCCACATGTTGCGACCCGCCGGGCCACGGATTTCTTCCATAATGTTCGAGACGCGGTCGGACGGCAGGAACTTTTGCAGAAGCCGCTCGGTCGAATCGAAGGAGCCCATGACTGCGCCCGCTGCCGACATGCGTTGGACGAAATCGACCAACATCGCTTCGACGTGTTTGGAATCGATCATCCCGAGACGGGAGATCGCGACTGACAAATCGCGAATTTCATCTTCTTCGAGCTGCTTCCAGATGTGGGCGCCGTGCTCCGGGCCAAGCGCAAGCATGAGGATCGCCGCGCGTTGGCTACCCGGCATCCCTGCGAGGACGGCGGTCTGCTCCTGACTATTTTTCAGGGCGTCAAGCGACGGCGCTTTCATCATATCAAGCCGCCTCGTTCATCCACTGACGCACGATGGTCACGGCTTCTTCTGGATTGTTTTTGACGAGGTCGCCGACCCGTTCAACGGTTGAGGCTTGGATCTGGCCATTCACTTGCGCGACGTCGATCAGCTCAAGCGCCGCGTTCGGTGGGTCCTCTTCTTGAACCTCTTCTTCAGGCGCGGGGAGAGCTGGCTGGCCGGTTTTTGGATCGATCGCGACACCATCGGACCCAATCAGCGCGGCCTGTCCCTCGACATATTCTTCCGGGGAAACAATGCGCTTCACAAGGGGCCGCACAACCAAGAGCAGAACTAGGATTGCGACGACCAGAAGGGCGACCAGTTCGGCCAGTTGAAAAACTTCTGCCCGCGTCAGGCCGAGAAGGAACGGTTGCTCCTCTTCGAGCGCTGGCGGTATTGCGGCAGGTGCGAATTGGAGATTGACGACTTCAACGGTGTCGCCGCGCTGTTGGTCAAAGCCGACGGCTGAGCGAACCAGGGCGGCGATTTGGTCCAGTTGCTCCTGCGCGCGCGGGGCATAGACGGGCGTACCGTCTGCGTTCTCGGTGTAAATACCGTCGACGAGGACGGCGACAGAAAGCCTTTGGATGCGTCCCGCCTCTTGGATCTCCGTGCGGGACGTCTTTGAAATCTCGTAGTTGACGATTTCTTCGAGCGACGATGCGTTCTCTTGGGCACCACTCGTGTTGGCATCGCCGCCATCGGCGTTCGGGAGTTCGTTGCCGACGGTCACTTCGTCATTCGGATTTGTTTCGCTGGCCGCGCTGTTCTCTTCTCGCGTCTGAGTGGATCGGACCACCCGACCTTCCGGGTCAAAAACGTCGGAGGTTTGTGTAACCCGATTATGGTCGAGGTCTGCGGTGACCTGAACGCGTGCGCGACCGATCCCAACAACGCTTTCGACGATCTCGGCGATTTGCCCGCGGAGCCGCCGTTCAAGAGATAGACGGCGTTCCTCAATCGCGGTCGCGACCATTCCGATCTCGTCGTCCATATTTCCGGATGCGAGAAGCCGACCATTCTCGTCAACGATGGAGACGCGCCCGGGCTTTAGGTCTTTAACGGCAGCGGCCGTTAAATGTTGGATCGCTCTGATTTGGGTGGGTTCAAGATCGCCGCGCAGACGCAATACAATGGAGGCCGAGGGTTCCGGCATGTCGCGGGCAAAGAGTTCCCGTTCGGGGAGCACGAGGTGAACCCGGGCCATTTCAACGCGTCCGATGGAGCGAATGGTGCGCGAAAGTTCACCTTCGAGGGCGCGAGCGCGATTAACCTGCTGGACGAAGCTCGTGACACCAAACGTGTCCTGATTGTCGAAAATCTCATATCCGACTGTGCCGCCAGCGGGGACACCTTCTTCGGCGAACGCAAGCCGTAGGCGTAAAACTTCGGCCCTCGGCACCAGAATGGTCGCGCCGTTGGACCGAATTTCAAACGGAACGTTCCGGCCCTCAAGTTCGCTGACGATCTGCGCTGAATCGTCAATCGTCAGGTCGGTGAAGAGGGTGTCCATATCCTCTTGCGACAATTGCAGCATGAGGAATGCAAAGAACCCAACGAGCGCGAGCGTAACTGCGCCCATGGCTGCAAGGCGGCCTGCACCGAGAGATCGGAGAAAACTGACGATCGATTCCACGCGGGAGCCCCACAATCCCAAGTTTAAAGCTCGCGACCGCGATGGTTCGATGTCCACCAAAGGTCGCTAGGCAAGAAATGCCTACTGCGTGGTAAATAAGCTGTTAATGTTGGAACGTTGGGTGCACCAAAACGGGCAACATCTTTCGATGCTACCCGTAAAAATTGAAATCCACCGTCGCTAGACGGTCGAAATCAAATGGCTATGTGGCGCGGTATTCCTGGATGCGCGTCGCGCGAAGACCAGCTAATCCGTGGTTCTCAATGGATTGCTGCCAGGACAGAAATTCTTCCACCGTGAGCGTGTAGCGCTCGCAGGCTTCCTCAAGGCTAAGAAGGCCACCGCGTACAGCGGCAACAACCTCCGCCTTGCGGCGGATAACCCATCGCCTGGTGGTTTTAGGTGGAAGATCGGCAATTGTAAGCGGGCTGCCATCTGGCCCGATGACATACTTCACCCGTGGGCGTACTCGGTCGGTCATAATACTCAATACTCGTCTGACCACTAACGATGACGAAGTTACACACGCCGACTTAAAAAACCCTAAAGCGTTGATTACCAGTCATTTAACGACTGTCTCTCAGGCTTTGTCACTTCTTTGGCAACGGATCGGTCGGTGAATTATCTGAGTGAGTTTCGGGTGATGGCTTTTCGAGCATGACGAGCGCGCAGGCGCCAGCGATGACTGCGGCGCCGACCAGGGTCCAGATGCTCGGGATCTCATTGAAGATGAAAAACCCGAGTACGCCCGCCCATACGAGACTGGTATATTCCGCAGGCGCAAGCCGTGCCGCCGTTGCCGTTGAGAATGCGTAGGCGAGTGAGAGATGGCCAATCGTCCCAAGCGTACCGATCATGATCAATTGTTGCCATCGCCCGTCGGGTATGGGTTCCCAGACCATCGCGGCAAAAGGCGCAGCCAGCACGAAAGCGATAAGCGTTTGCAGGGTGATCATCGTCGAGACGGTGTCGCGCGCTGACTGTTTACGCGTGAGGATCATGGCAAGCGCATAGGTGACGGATGCAGCGAGGGCCGCGCATGCGCCAACGAGGTCCGGCGCGACGAGCCCTCCATCGAGGCGCGGGCCGATGACCATGACGAGGACGCCGATGAAGCCGCTGGCAATGGCGACAATGGCAATGCGCGTTGGCGGCTCCTTCAGCATGAATGTGCCCATAAAGGTCATCCAGATGGGCGCGGAGAAGGCGAGAGCAACAGCATAGGCAAGCGGCAATCGGCCAATGGCGAAGAAGAATAGGAGCGCCGTTACAAGCATGGTGACGGCACGGATGCCGTTGACGTTGATCGATTGCCAATTCAGCCCGCGCCTCAATATCATCGGCAGAAACGGAAGAACGGTGGCGGCGCCAACGGCATAGCGAAGAAACACCGTTTGCGGCGATGAGAGATCGACGCGCACATCCTTGATCATCGCATCCATGATCGAAAGAAGTGAGATTGCAAAAAGGGCTGCGAGGATCGGGCGGACCGACGAGACGTTCTTCATGCTACCTCCGGCGCTTCGGAGCGCCGAAGGGCCATCTTAGTTGAGTTGCTGGCGGTGAACCGCGTGATCTGGCGTCGCCGTCGTCGCTGGATCGATATCACGCTCCTGCCACACCTGCATCTTTCGATAGATGGTCGACGCACTGATTTCTAGCGCTTCCGCTGCTTTAGAAATGTGGCCGCCGCAAGCAGCGATGGCATGTTCGATGATCCGCTGCTCCTGGATCCAATAGGGCTGGACAACATCCTCTAAGGATGGCGGTTGAGCCTGTTTGCGGGATACCGGAAGTGTGTGGATGTATTTCTGCACCGTCGCTCCGGTTATCTCGCCGCTCCCGGAATAGGTCGCGACTTGGGTGATAAGGCTGTCCAACTCGCGGACATTGCCGGGCCAGGAGTGGCGCGTGAGGGCAGACACGGCCTCCGCGCTCAACGTGCACGTGCGACCCTCGACTGCCTGCAGAAGGGCTTTCGCCATTTCCTCAATGTCATTGCGGCGATCCCTCAGCGCCGGAAGCCGCAGCGGCAACACATGAAGTGCATAGAAAAGATCTGCCCTGAGTTTCCCGCTCGCGAGTGCGTCAAACGGGTCATCGGGCATTGTTGAGATAAATCGAACATCCACACGCCGAAGGCGCGCGCTGCCGCGTCGGCTAAATGTACCGGCCTTGATTATTGAAAGCAGGCGTATCTGCATGGATTGGTCGAGCTCAGAGATGTCGTGGAAGACCAATGTGCCCTTATCGGCGAGCTCAATGAGCCCCGTTCTCCGCTCTCCCCCGGCCTCGATCGATTGCTCCTCCCCAAAGAGTTCGACGTCGGCGGAAGGCCCTGAAAACGACGCACAAGAAATCTCAATGAAGGGTCCCGTTTTTCGTGGTGACAGGTCATGGATTGCGCGTGCTGCTTGCGGTCGGCCCGTTCCAGCTTCACCAATGAGGAAAATGGGTGCTTTGGAAGACGCAGCTTTTTCCGCGAGTGCACGATATTCGAAGATCGCTGGCGATGTTCCGGTGAGATAGACGGGCAAGGTTGAGACCGCCGGATCATTTCTTGAGAGACTTTCGTCCAACACGTCGAATTTGTTCTTCAATGCGCTGAGGAAGCGGGATCGAGTGAGCGGCTTTGAGAGCCCGTCCTCGGAAGCGTTCGGCCAAATGATGAGTGCCGAATTGGATGCCCTGAGCCAATCATTGGTTGATCCGACTTTCTTTGCGTCGGACGCGTCCAGGATAACAAGCGCATCACCGGAAGCGTGGGCCAACACGAGATCCGCCGCATCGCATGTTTCGATGTCCAGATGGCTCCTGGACAGGTCCGGCTGCTCAAGCCAGGATTGATAAACGCTTTGTTCCGCGGATGTACCGCCCACGATCAAAATGCGTTTCAGGCTTTTTCCTCGGTCTGAAAGGTCAGATTTGTGCCCGCGTTCAGAACCGATCATGCATGTCCCGCCTCTCTTGGAATCATTCAAGAGTTTTGCGAAGTATGGTAAATAGCGGGTTTAAATGACTGGCTATTTCTTGCGCGACGCATATCAGACTGCTCATTGATCGATGTGGAATTCACCCTTTTGTGAAGTTCGAGGTGCAATCGACCGCGCTGCTTGATATCGCAAGAGAGTGACAATGCTTGTGCGGAGCGGCGTGTTGAGCGTATATGCCGAACAGAAGGACGGGGCCTACGGGTATCTTGATGACGAACCGGCTTTTGGTTTGTCTTTCGGCCCTGTCAAAGTGTTGGGGGTAGAGGTGCGTCCGCTCGACTGGATAATTGCGGCTCTCGCGGCGGCGTTCATCGCAGCAGGCGTCGTGGTCGTTGTGCCTCTTGGTTCAAATGACGACACCGCATCCGCTCTGACCCCACCGAGAGCGCTCGATACCGTAACGCCTCGCAACGAGACAAGTGAGACCGTCGCGGAAGAAACAGCCCAACCTGCGGACCCGTTTCCAATTACGCTTCTTCCTCAGGATGAAGCCCCAGTTCGCAAAGTTTCGACTGAAACGATCAACGTGAACGTTGAAGCGTTTGTTCCGGAAACCGACGTGACACTGCGCGACGGTGTCGGTGGCCCTGCGATCTTTGAAGTCGAAGAACCGAGCGAACAGACGGTAGGCCCGCTTCAGCTTGCCTCTTTCGGCGTCAATGACACGCGTATTCCCGTCGGTTGCGGCTTGATCCTCACAGAGGAAAACGATCAAACACGAAACCTCTTTTATCACAGTCTCCCGGCTGCGGATGGAAAGAGCGAAGGGTATCTGATCGTCAATAATCGTCCAGTCGCAATGACGCGCACAGCAGTTTCTGGGCAACCGGTTGGGTTTGGGCAGTATCCGGTCCAAACGTTTGAAAGCATCGACAAGACACTTTCTGCGATCGTCGAATTGTCATTCCGTCCAGCGGATGCGCTTGCTGCGTCCCTTCAAGTCGAGACTGGCCGGCTGATTGTTAGCCATTCCGATGGTCGAACCGTGACGCGCGGGATCAGCGGAGACGCAGGCTGCTAGCCAGCTGACCCCATTTCTGACTTAAACCGTGAAAAGTCATTGATTTGCGCGTGATCCCGTTGATGTGCGGCCCTATACACGTCCTACACGATATGACGAATCAGTCGGACGGAGATGCTCGTCCAGTTTGCTCCGAAACTCGGGGTGAGAGGCTGATGCAAGTTTAGGATTGCGGCGCGTTTCATGCCAGTTGGCGGCTTCATAATCGGAACATCGATCGCTGTGATTGCGATAAGCGTTTCGGTGATCCTCGTTGTCGCGATGGCGGTGCCTCTGACAATTGCCGTGGTTTCCGGGTTATCGACCCTCGCTGTCCTAACGGCGTTGCAGGTGAGCCTGTCTTTCAACCGGGTCCGGAAAACCGTTGGCAATCAAATTACAGACCTTCGCGAAACGGTTGGCCATACACTTCGTCAAATCGGAACGCTGACTGAGCGCGTCGATCAAGCGCACAGCGAGTTATCCGATCGCATCGACCAGGACGGCGCACAACTAAACGCGGAGATCTCGCTTGTTGAAGCTGCCGTTCGCGAGCTTGCCGACACCGTAGATGGCATGTCAAAGGCGCAGGAAGCTGTTAATTCGTTCTCTCAACCTCAGCACGAGCGGTCAGCTGAGCCCCAGAAGTCGACCCTCACGAGTGTGTCGGCGCAAGCGCCTGAAAGTAGGGCGGCGCTGGACGCACTAGCGCATGGCGTTGCGCCTCAGCCCGTAAGCGCCGTCGAAAGCCCGCTCGTCGAGCAGGGTCCTGTCGAAGCCAATGGTGCCGCGTCTGAAACCGCTGAACGCGATGCGCTCATTCAACGGCTCGCCGATAGTGCACTTGCCGATGACCGAGCGGAGATGTGTCTCCAGCCGATCGTAAAACTCCCGCAACGCAAAGTCGTCTACTACGATGCCGTAACGCGACTTAAATCGCGCGATGGCGGTGCGCTTTGGCCGTCGCAGTTTTCAGACGCTCTTGAGAATACAGGCGGGATCAAAGAGATTGATATGATCGCTGTCCCGAGGGCGATCGCAGTCGTGCGGCGCCTCATCGAGCGTGGACGTGATGTCAGCATTTTTGTCGCCGTCAGCATGCAGTCGATCAGCGACAGCGAAACGTTCAAGGTCATTTCCGATGCAATCAGCGCGGAAAAGGATATCGCACAGCGTGTGATCCTATCGTTTTCGCAAAGTGGCTTTGACCTGATGGGGCCACTTGAAGACGAGACGCTGCTTGCGTTGAGGGATCAGGGCGTTCGTCTCGCCCTGCATGGTGTGCATGATTTGCGGTTCGATCATCACACGCTCAACAAACGCGGCATACGCTTTGTGCGCATTGATGCAGACACAATCCTCTCTACGGCGGATACAATCCCATCTGATATCCACCCGGCCGATTTGGGAGGCCTCTTGATGAGGACCGGGATCCGATTGATTGCATCCGACATTCGTGAAGAGCGCACGGTTCCCGATGTGCTTGATTACGATGTGGAGTTGGCACAGGGCGATTTGTTCTCACCACCGCGTCCAGTCCGGTCTGATATTCTTGCAAATCTCACTGCGCCCACGCAGATCGCGGCTGCGGGATAGGAAGCAAAGATGACAGAGAACACGCGGCTTAGCGCCATCGCGGAACGGTACGATCTCATCCTATGCGATGTTTGGGGTGTCATTCATAACGGCGTGCGCGCTACGCCGGGCGTCGCCGATGCGCTGACGCGTTTTCGTGAGAAGGGCGGAGCAGTCGTCTTAATTACCAATGCGCCAAGGCCTGCTTGGTCGGTCAAAGCGATGCTCGACAGATTAAATGTGCCAGACACGGTAAGCGACGCGATCGTCTCATCTGGTGACGTCACGCGAGCGCTTCTTCGGGAGCGTGAAGGTCAGCGCATGTTTCATCTCGGCCCCGGTCGAGACATCAGTCTCTACGAAGACCTGACCTTTGTGGAAGCGGGAAAGGACGACGCAGACTTTGTCCTGTGTACTGGGCTTTACGACGATACAACCGAGACACCTGACGACTATCGAGCGATGTTCGATACGCTTTTGGCGAGAAAGACGCCGATGCTTTGCGCCAACCCGGATGTGGTGGTGGAGCGCGGCGACACGCTTGTTTATTGTGCGGGCGCGCTTGCAGATCTCTACGAGGATATGGGTGGTGAGGTCCTAACTGTCGGCAAGCCTCATGGGACGATCTATGACGCAGCAATCGCAACAGGCGAAGCCGCACTTGGTGGCAAGTCCGTTGACGTTAGTCGTGTATTGGCCATCGGTGACAGTGTTCGGACCGATTTGAACGGTGCTGCGGGGAAGGGGATCGACGTTCTCTTCATCACCGACGGCATTCATGCCGCTGAAAGCGATGCTTTGGAGAAGCTCTTCAATGACGCAAAAGCGAGGCCGGTCGGAACGGCTGTGTCGTTGGCGTGGTGATTTGTAGAACTAGCCGTCGGTACCGGTCAATTTAGCGACGGCACGGTCGACATCGCTAGGCTCGACCACTTCGGTCGGCTCGTCGATGCTATCAAAATCGATTGAATCCAGATCGACGGCGTCAAAGATGTCGTCAGACGGCTGGCTCGGCAAATCCGCATTCTCTTCTGCGGTGTCGAGGTCAAAAAGAAGAGCGTCAATGTCTGTCTGCTCAATCCCATCGCCTTCAAGTTGCGGCCCGTGAAGGATAAGATCGCGCTTGCGCTGTTCACGGACCTCTTCCTCATCTGTCAGCGTGCCGGCATCGTCACCTTTCAGTCCCATCGCCTCTGAGAAGCGAGCGACTCGTGTTTCGATGTGTTGCAGGGTTTCGACGACTTTGGTCACACGCTGGCCGGTGATGTCTTGGAATGAGCATGCCTCAAACAGCTTCATGCACTCGCCTTCGACGGCGTTTCGGTAGTCGGGCGCGTCCATATCTGGATCGAGGCCGAGCATCGCCTCAGCCGATTCCATGATGGTGTTGGTGGCGGCTTCGGTCGCCTCAACAATAGCATCTAATTCGCGGCCAGCGGTCGGTATACGATTGAGTGCGATATCACTCGCGCTTAATTCGCTAATGTCAGCCTTCATCGTCGAGATCGCGTCTGCGATCGAGATGAAATCCGAATAGGCCTCGACAGCCTCTGCCTGAAATATGTCTTTGAAGGAGTCAGCCATCAGATCCGCGAGACCAACGATGTCCGCGATTGCGATTTTGTTCCGATCTCCGTCGCGAACAAATGCGACGATGCGATCGACGCTCTCAGCTGAGAGTTCTGACATAGGTTTATCCATTTTTTTGAGCTGAAAGCGCCGAGGATTGGCGCATAATCAAGGTGTCTGCGTCGCGCTTAGCGATCGCCGAAAACCGCATCGATTTTCGCCTTGAGGGTCGCCGCATTGAACGGCTTCACGATGTAATTGTTCACGCCTGCTTTTTTCGCGGCGATCACGTTTTCCGTTTTAGACTCAGCCGTCACCATGATGAAGGGCGTCCGCTGGAGGTTCTCGTCGCCGCGCACTTGCTTCAAAAGCTCGTAGCCGGTCATTGGCTCCATGTTCCAATCGGAAATCACAAGCCCGTAACGACGCTGACGGAGGCGCTGCAACGCTTCGGTGCCGTCAGCCGCATCGTCGACATCGCTAAAGCCGAGCTGCTTGAGAAGATTGCGAATGATGCGGATCATTGTCTTGTAGTCATCGACCACGAGAACCGGCATGTTCAGGTCAAGCGCCATATTTTGTCACTCCCACGAGTCCTGCCGCTCCCCAGCGGCTACGCAAAACACATGTGACGGTGAAGTGTTCTGAGGTCGAACACGCCCGTTACGCGTTTCAACCTAGCGTTTCGTTTTTGAGAATCGGTTAACGGCCCACGCGTTCTGCGTGCATTGTCTTTTGGGCGGTAGCACTTTCGCCCAATTGCCCCTAAGGACTTGTTCCTGCTTTCTCGGCTGGTAGTTGGCTGCAATTCGTTGCAATATTGGGGTTTTTTGGATGTCACGGAATGAGCTTCTCTGGTTTGAGGATTTAGAGATCGGCATGAACGCGTCCGTCATGCGTACCGTGATGAATTCTGACGTGATCGGCTTTGCGGAACTTTCAGGCGACGCAAATCCGGTCCACCTGTCGGAACATTTTGCAGTCAAAACGCCGTTCAAGAGCCGTATCGCCCACGGCCTTTTCACCGCGAGCCTCATCTCCGCGGTGCTCGGGACGCGTCTTCCAGGACCCGGCGCCATATACATGTCCCAGACCTTGAACTTTCGCGCCCCAGTTCGCATTGGCGATGTGGTCACGGCGCGCGTCGAGGTTGCCGAATTGGTGGAGGTCGGTCAGAAGGTTCGCTTGCTGTGCGAGTGCTTCGTCGACGATGCTGTTGTTCTGGACGGAGAGGCGCTCATCAAAGTTCCGTCGCGCTACAAAACGCGCTGATGGCTTTGCCGCATTTTCACTGAGCCCGTTGCAATGACTATTCGCCCGTGAGAGACCAGACGAGGCAGTTCAAGTAGGCACACAGGTCATTTCATGCACATTGTCCGTGATGTGGCGGCGTTTTCGCCAGAATGGGCGGGCGCATCACTTGCGATCGGGAATTTTGACGGCCTTCATGCCGGACACCGGGCGGTCATAGACGCCGCTCGGACCGTTGCGGATGCTCGAAATGTCCCGCTTGCTGTCATGACGTTTGAACCGCACCCAAGAACCGTTTTTAAGCCTGATAATCCAGTCTTTCGGCTGACACCGGAACCGATGAAGATCGCCGTCCTCGACATGCTCGGCGTCGATGTGGCGGTCATTTTTCCGTTCAGTCGCGCGTTCTCTAGTCAGTCCGCCGACGCTTTTGTCGACGATATTCTGGTTCGCGGTCTGAAAGTCGGCCACGTTGCAACCGGGTACGATTTCCACTTCGGTCATAAACGTCAGGGCACGCCTGAATTTCTGGTCAAGTCAGGTCGAGACGCGGGGTTCGGCGTATCAATCGTCGAAGCCTATACCGGGGCAAGTGGTGAGCCGATCGCGTCCTCTATCATCCGGGAAGCCTTGGCGGACGGTGACCTGGACTTGGTGCACCGGCAACTCGGTTATCGCTACACGATATCAGCGACAGTCATTCACGGCGATAAACGCGGGCGGGACCTCGGCTACCCGACTGCGAACATGATCTTACAAAGCGAATCGACCCTTAAATACGGGGTCTATGCGGTGCGCGTCCGAACGGCCGATGGTGTTCACGCAGGCGTTGCAAATTTTGGACGCCGTCCCCAATACGACAATGGTTCGATCCTTCTTGAGGCCCATCTTTTTGACTATGCAGGTGATCTCTATGGAGCCGACATCGAGGTCGAATTCGTCGCTTACTTGCGGGCGGAAATGTCGTTTGACGGCGTCAATGCGTTGATCGCGCAGATGGATCGAGACAGCGCAAGATCTCGAGACATTCTTGATGGGATAAAGGGCACGCCGTTCGGCCCAGACGCTTTGAGGTCCGTCGCTCTTTAGGCTGAAAGCCAGAGTTCTTCCGCGACACCGAAATTGGCCGTCGCATAGTGTTTCGCGTCGGCGATTTCTTCGAAAGCAATGCCCAAATGGTTGTTCGTTGCCGCGTGCGCGTAGTGATGAAGCCGGTAGCCGTCGCGATCCACGTCGCGTGCAATCACGAACTCGGTTTCTCGAACGAAGTAAAAGGTGTCCGGCCCGTCAAGGCGCTCCGAAATGTCCTTATCCAGAAGATCCGGGACAGGCACAGGCTCGAGCCCCGTCATCGGACGATACCGCGCATAGGTGATGTTTGATTGCGCGACGAATTGAATGTCTAGAGGTTCGAGGAAACGTCTGGTTTCTGCCAGGAGGTTTAGGCGATCGACCGTACGCCAAAATGGATCGTTCTCCGGTTGGCGCTCGCCCCTTGCGATCCGTCGGCGGTGCCGCTGACGTGCATCTGGCGACATGCGCAGGCGGTCGGCATCGGCTTCAAAATCGTCCCAGGTTCGAACGACTCCTTGAGCAATAAGTGCCAGAAGCGGATTGCGAAGCGATTGGATCGAGCGGGCCTCTTCCGCACCAAGGGGTGTCGAAGCGCGCTCGGCTGCCGCTTTTAGAAGGTCGCCCGGATAAAACTGCGCTTCAAGAAGCGGGTCTTGGCTGAGCATGTCCACACACAGCATGATCACCCTGGCTGTGCTTTCGCGATGCATCAGGAGAATTGCGAGATCAGCGGCTGTCAGTCGACCGATTGGCACGTGGCGCAACGCGCTTGCCGTGGGTTGATTGCCGAAAACGCTTTCCGCTTTCTGGCGGACGTTCGATATCGACGCGAGCGAGGCGTCGGGATCAAGGCCGAAGCGCGATTTCAGAGCCTTTTCCCGCTCGGCGCTCGAACGCGGGCGGTCTCGCACCAGTTCTTCTGCGAGGGTTTCGGCGGGGATTGGTGTTGAAGGACGCCGCCGCACAGCACGCTTCATATCCGCGCGAACATCCGAGAGGTTCAGATTTGCTTCAGCCATGTTCCCCTCCAACGCGATACATCCGGGGTTCTTACCGTCCGGAGGCGTTACAGTCCGGGCGGCCTCGCTTCGACCTGCCAAGCCGCGGCCGGGATGCCGTATTCAAATGTCGCGAACACGCGGGCTGCGGTTTCCGTCGAAAATCGTGGTCCGAGCCAACGGTCACGGTCCTCACAAAAGTGAGCAAGGACGACCTCGTCTCGTTCCCTATCGCGAAGAAGTGCAAAAAGTGTTTCCGTTGGTGAATTTTCCGTTGCCGTCGTTTGCGGCTGTCCGATCGGCGTCTGGAAAAGGTCATCCTCTTCGAATTGCACGAGCGCTGAGGCGGTCGCGAGGATGTCTGCGCCTCTCAGTCGGCCGCGCACGGCGGCGATCGCCTGCAGCGCCTCAATGGTCGGGAGGCAGAATGCTGGGAGTGCACTAAATCGACCACCGTCAATCTTAGACTTCATCTCGTCCATCTCTGTGCCAGAGAGCCCCTGGCAGGCCGCCTTGGCGACGAAAGATGACCAGATCGATCGTTCGGCTTCGTCGGCGTACCAGCACAGCACGTCTGCCGTTTCCGCGATAAATGCCTTGCTTATATCGGCCCGTGAGCAGGCCCGCGCAGCCGCCGACAACAAAGATCCTGGGTGTTTGCCAGCCGGGTCAAGCGGGTCGCGGTGCAAATAGAAAAGCGCAAGCCTCAGTATCGGCTCATTGCCTTCTAGGCGATTAATGTGGCTCCCTACATCCCGTGCGGTCCAAAAAGCCAGTGGGACATTCAGAAGTGCATCGAGCGCTTGTCCGTTGGCGATCGAATCAACCGGTTTCACGCCAAGCTCCATCGGCGTTTTGTCCGGCGACGTATCAAAGACTGTTGTTAAGAGATGAATGTCGTCGGTGGAGAGCGGCTTCCGACTTGTTAGAAGCGCAAGTGTTGCAGCCGAACGTTTTGCGTCGACCGCAGGTTGCTCTGCGACGCTTTGCAACGATATCGCCTTCTCGTGCGCTTTTCCGGGATAAACCGGTTGTAAGTAACTCATCGGACACTCTCCAGACTTGTCGTCTGATAACTTAAGCAGACCTCAATTCGGCTCCGTGATCAACGGCACATTTTCACCGTTTGCGGCTTGGCGTTAATAACCTCAGCGCTTGAAGATGCCGTGTATCTTTGAAACAGACTTGCGGTCGCTGATTGTCTTGCTAGAACCGGGCCAATGATGGATCAGGATTTTTGTTTTTGCGCGCGAATTATTCGCCCGGTGACCGCGTAGGTGGTTGCCGGGACATATTACTTTGCCCTGATCTTTCCTCGACGAACCTCATGGGTTCGCGCAAATCGACCGGATTTCCATGACCGAGACTGAAAAATCGCCCGAGAGTGCGCCGACGCGCGACTACGCGGCTACGCTTTATCTCCCAAAAACAGACTTTCCAATGCGTGCTGGCTTGCCGAAAAAAGAGCCTGAGTGGATCACAAAATGGGACGGGGAGGGGCTCTATAAAAAGCTCCGAGAGGCGGCAAAAGATCGTCCCCGTTACATCCTGCACGATGGCCCGCCCTACGCAAACGGCCATCTGCACATCGGTCACGCACTGAACAAAGTGCTCAAGGACATGGTGACTCGATCAAAACAGATGGCGGGTTTTGATTCGAATTACGTGCCGGGGTGGGACTGCCACGGTCTGCCGATTGAGTGGAAGGTCGAAGAAGACCTCCGCAAGAAGGGCAAATCAAAGGACGACGTCGATACCGTGACGCTCAGAAAGATGTGTCGCGAGTTTGCCGAACACTGGATCGGGGTGCAGGCTGAGGAGTTCCGCCGTCTGGGCGTCGAGGGTGATTTTGAGAAACCCTATCTGACCATGAGCTTTGAAGCAGAAGCGACCATCGCCGAGGAACTCATGAAGTTCGCGATGGACGGCCAGCTCTATCGCGGATCGAAACCGGTTATGTGGTCGGTCGTGGAACGCACGGCGCTTGCAGAAGCTGAGGTGGAATATCAGGACTATGAGAGCGACACGATCTGGGTGAAATTCCCGGTTACAAACGGCGCTGGTGACCTTAAGGACGTGAGTGTCCTGATCTGGACAACAACGCCTTGGACAATCCCGGGTAACAGAGCGATTTCGTACTCAGACCGTATCGCGTATGGCCTTTACGAGGTGACCGAAGCGGAAAACGATTTCGGTCCCCAAGCAGGAGAGAAGTTCGTTGTCGCGGACGCGCTGGTTGAAAGCGTCACTGACCAGGCAAAGGTGGCGGCGAAAAAACTCCGAGTTGTTGAAGCTGAAGAGTTGAAAACTTTCGAGTGCGCTCACCCCCTTTCATCGCTCGGGTACGATTTCAAAGTCCCACTTATCGCAGGCGACCATGTCACGGATGATGCAGGCACTGGCTTCGTGCACACGGCGCCGAGCCATGGTCGCGAAGACTTTGAAGCGTGGATGGACCATGCTCGCGATCTGAAAGCGCGCGGGATCGACACTGAAATCCCGTTCCCGGTGGATGATGCGGGTTTCTACACGAAGGAAGCGCCGGGATTTGAAGGCGCACGCGTCATCGACGACAAGGGCAAGAAGGGCGACGCAAACAAGCGCGTAATCCAGGCTTTGATCGACAATGACGCGCTCTTTGCGCGCGGTCGCCTCAAGCACACCTATCCGCACTCGTGGCGCTCTAAAAAGCCCGTTATCTTCCGCAACACGCCGCAATGGTTCGTCTATATGGACGAACCGATCAAACCGAGCGAAGCGAGGCAAGCGCAAAGCGCGTCGGCCGATAAGGCCGCCCTAGCGGAGGCGAGCGGCGAAGCCGTGACAGCCGTGAGCGAAATTGAAGGCAAAACACTCCGTGACCTCGCCCTCCAAGCGATCGCGGATACGACGTTCTACCCGCCAGCCGGGCAGAACCGTTTGCGGGGCATGATCGAAAACCGCCCGGATTGGGTGCTTTCGCGCCAGCGGGCATGGGGTGTGCCGATTACGGTGTTCGTGCACAAGGAGACGGGCGACGTCTTGAAAGACGAGGCCGTCAACGCGCGCATCGTGTCTGCGTTTAACGAGGAAGGCGCTGACGCCTGGTTCGAGCCGGACGCAAAGGCGCGTTTCCTCGGGAACGATCACGATCCGGACGCCTATGATCAGGTGACGGACATTCTCGATGTCTGGTTCGATAGCGGGTCGACGCACGCCTATGTGCTCGAAAAGCGTGACGACCTCAGATGTCATCGCGAGCGTGACGGAGGCAAGGACCGGGTTTTGTATCTCGAGGGCTCTGATCAGCACCGGGGGTGGTTCCACTCGTCGCTCCTCGAAAGCTGCGGAACGCGAGGCCGCGCGCCATATGACGACGTGCTGACCCACGGCTTC
Source organism: Pseudomonadota bacterium (assembly GCA_039026395.1). Classification (GTDB taxonomy): domain Bacteria; phylum Pseudomonadota; class Alphaproteobacteria; order Rhizobiales; family JAKSCL01; genus JBCCMK01. The sequence continues at coordinate 34,530 of JBCCMK010000023.1, forward strand.
ACGATGGCTGAAGACGGCCGCAAAATGTCGAAGTCGTTGAATAATCAGGTCTTTCCGCAGGACATGATCAAGCAGTACGGCGCAGACATTCTCCGCGCTTGGGTGGCATCGGTCGATTATGCCGAAGATCAACGGCTTGGGCCGGAGATCATCAAGACCGTTGTCGACAGCTATAGAAAACTGAGGAATACGCTGCGTTGGTTGCTTGGCTCTCTCGGTCATTTCAAGCCGGAGACCGACCGGGTTGGCGTCTTGGAGATGCCCGAACTCGAGCGATACATGCTCCATCGGCTCGCCGAACTGGATGGCATTGTCACGAAAGCCTATGACGAGTTTGACTTCCAGAAAGTGTTCTCGACGCTCTTTAACTTCGCGACGGTCGATCTTTCGGCGTTCTATTTCGACATCCGAAAAGATGCGCTCTACTGCGACGCGCCGTCGAGCGTGAAGCGGAGGTCTTGTCTTACCGTCCTCGATCTCACCCTCGACGCGCTGGTGAAGTGGTTGGCGCCACTCTTGCCGTTCACAATGGAAGAGGTGTGGTCGCATCGCCACGGCGAGGGCGCGCAATCGATCCATCTCGAACTCTTTGCAAAGATCCCGCATGAATGGCGGGACGATCAGTTGGCCGCGCGCTGGGCGACCATCCGGCAAATACGCCGCGTCGTTACCGGCGCCCTGGAGATCGAACGGCGGGAGAAGCGCATTGGCTCTTCGCTTGAAGCGGCGCCTGAGATTTGGATCGGCGACGCTGATCTTTACAAAGCAGTCGCTGATGTTGATTGGGCGGAAGTCGCAATCGCGTCCCAGGCAATAGTTCAGCATGGCGCGCCCGAGGGCGCGGCTTTTCATCTGGAGGACGTGCATGGCGTCGCGGTCGTCCCGCAAATGGCGGCGGGTAAAAAATGCGCGAGATCATGGCGCATCCTACCTGAAGTGGGCTCTGATCCTGACTATCCCGATCTCTCTGTGAGGGATGCGGCAGCAATGCGGGAGATCGAAGCGGCCTAGTGGACGGCCGCGCGGGAGACCGGATGGACACGACATACGGCACCGAAGACCAACGACGTCTGCAAGCCGTTTCGGACACTTGGGCTGAAACGGCGGCAGACACGCCAGGTGCTGCAATCGTGGGCCGGATGCGCGGCACCGACGATCCAGAAGCGCTCGGTTGGAACGTGATTGCCGATGCGCTTGCCGAAGATGGCGCATTTGGTTTTCGCATGATCCCGGTCGAGCAACTGGACAGGATACGGGATCGGCTCGATACCTTCGGTGCACGGCTTGACACGTGGCTCGTTTATCGGGGCGATCGAAACACGATTGCTGACCCTAGCGCGTTGAGCTGGCCGGATGGTATTTCCGAAGTTCCGGTCTCTGATCCGTCGGACGAAGCGACGCGGGCGTTTCAGGCCGCGATGGAAACATCGGGCGTCGTTCCCTTCTCGGGGCAGATGCTTACTGGCCAGTTTGGTCCAGTGACAAATGCCGCTTTGGCGCGAGGCGGTGAAATCGTCGCGACTGCCCATGCATATAAACCCCATGTCGGCGATAGTCCTTGGCGGGGTCTCGCTTGGGCTGGCCTGATATCCGTCGCCGAGAGTGAGCGCGGAAACGGACTTGGGCGATTTGTAAATGCGCTGATCGCCTCCAAAGCGATAGCGCTTCCTGGCGTATCCGAAGTCTATCAACTCGTGACAAAGACAAATGTCGTTTCGCAAAGGATGGTAGAAGCATCGGGTTTGTCCCTAGACCCAGAGCATGTTTGCGGTTTTGCGGTCCGTGGTGGGGGACGTTTTACGCGGTGATGGGTCGCCGAAGACTAGGCGGTACCTTCAGTGCTGTCTTTGCTCTGATCGCGCTCTTGAGAAGTTCGAAGCAAGCGGGCGGACAAGAGACCGAACTCACAATCGCTTACATCGCGAACATCTTCGTCCTTGTCCCGGTGGGTCTATCGACGCTCTTTTCTCAGAGGAGCGTAGAAACCGTTTTTGAGAACCGATTCCAACCTTCTGATGGTTTTCGGATCTTAGTTGGCACGCTTTGGACGGGCCTTCTTTTTGCGTCCGTCATCGGTCTGTTTTTCCCGCTTCAAATGGTCGGGATTTTGATATTCCAAGTCCTCTATAAGTCGCTCTATCTCGCGGTCTATGCGATCCCAAGTTTCGTATCGGGGAATGGTCGTGCAGTGCCCCGTGGTATGACGGCGATATTTTTGGTCATTGTTTTGTTATGGCCCGTTCTGATTTGGCGAGGATTGGCATGACGCCCACGCGGCTCGGAGCACTGGTTGCAGCGTTCGTTTTGATTTCCGATCAGATCACGAAATATTGGGCGCTTGACGTTTTAGAGTGGGGCCGGGCAGGACGAATTTTCGTTACAGCCTGGTTCGACCTCGTTTTGGTGTGGAACCGGGGCATCTCTTACGGACTGTTTCAACAGGAGAGCGACTTTGGTCGTTGGGCCCTGGTTGCAATCGCAATCGCGGCCGCCATCGGCTGTAGCATCTGGCTCAAAAGCGCCGACAATCGCGTGCTTGCAGTCGGACTGGGATTGATCGTGGGTGGTGCAATTGGAAATGGCATTGATCGCGCGATCCACGGCGCTGTCATTGACTTCGTATCGCTGCATTATGCGGGCTACTACTGGTACGTCTTCAACATCGCAGACGCAGCCATCGTTGCGGCTGTTGCCGCGCTTGTGTATGACAGCTTCCGACCGCGCCGTAATGTTGCCGAAAACGAAGAGTAGCGCGTTCTGATCGAGACATTGGGCTGGAAAATGCTGCGCGTTCCTTATTCGATTTTGACAGTCATCTGTGCTGGCGCCCTTGTTGGTGCCTGTTCTAGCGGTTCACCTGAGGCAGCGCTTAAAGACCGAGATGCAACAAGTCTGCTCACTGGTGAATCATTCCTCCTCGGTCTCGGTTTGCAGTCACGCGACGAGAGCGAATCTATCGACAATACGCCGCGTGGCGGGCTTGTAATTCCGCCATCGCGTGACCTTCCGCGCCCCGCGTCGAGTAATGATGACGCGCTGCGGCCTGCGGACTGGCCACTTGACCGCGAGGTGACGGCGATCGCGCGCCGCGAAGAGCGCCGCGCCGCTTCTGAAGCGAACGGTGACCGACCCGCGGATGCTTCACTGACGCGAGACGAAATGCGCCGAAACCCGAATATCGCCGTTAGCCAGACGCGATTGGGTGAGCGGAACAACACAGAGAGCGACCGTATTGGTGGATGGATCTCACCAGATCGCTTGCGTAGGGAATCGGCGATGGCTCGCGAACTGCGCGCTCGTCGTGCCGTGACAGAGGCACCTCAAGAATCGCTTATCGTCCCTCCAAGTGACTATACAACGGCGCCGGAAGGAGCCGTGGCTCCCGAGGAAGAAACGCGCCGCCGCTGGTGGCGTCCGTTCTCCCGGTAGAGCGGCCAGACTTACGAATTTGTCATTTTGTGGCGCTGGTACCTGGCGCCGCTCAACCTATGTACCGAGTACGATAGAGCCTTTCGGAAAGGTCCATTGATGATGGAATTTCTCTCAACGCGGGCATCGCGGGTGCTTTTTGGCGTTGTCGCTGCTGCTGCCGCTTCGCTGACATTTGCAATCACGACTGCGACGGCTGAAGAGCCGTCGAAATTCGCTCCCAATGCCGAGCATCACGTTCTGGGCAATGGCCTTGAGATTGTGGTGATCCCGGATCGCCGCGCTCCAGTCGTGACGCACATGTTGTGGTACCGCGTTGGTGCTGCTGACGAACCGCCTGGGCAATCCGGCATCGCGCACTTCCTTGAGCACCTGATGTTCAAGGGCTCGACGAACTTCCCAGATGGTCAGTTCTCGCAGATCGTTACGCAACTTGGCGGCCAGGAAAACGCGTTCACCGCGCAGGATTATACTGGATATTTCCAGCGCACCGCGAAGCAGCACCTTCGCCAATTGATGGTGATGGAAGCAGATCGGATGCGAAACCTCGTCCTGACGGATGACGTGGTTACGCCAGAACGAGACGTCGTCTTGGAAGAGCGGCGTACACGGATTGACAACAATCCAGGTGGTCGTCTTTCGGAAGCCGTTTCAGCGGCTTTTTATAAGTCGCACCCCTACGGCATTCCGATCATCGGTTGGGAGCACGAAATCCGTGATTTGGACCGCGAGGACGCGCTTGATTTTTACAATCAGTTTTACGGACCCGAAAATGCCGTTCTCGTCGTGGCAGGTGATGTGGAGACATCCGAGGTCGTTGCTCTCGCTGAGGAAACCTACGGGCAGATCGAACCTTTAGGACCTCCCGCCGGTCGCAATCGTCCGCAGGAACCACCACACGAGGCGCAGCGTTCCGTCGTTCTACGCGATGAGCGGGTGCGCCAGCCGAGTGTCCAAATCGCGTTTCTCGTGCCGAGCGCCTACACAGCCGAAGACGGCGTGTCGGAAGCCATTGACGTCTTGTCTGAAATTTTAGGCGGAGGTCCGACCAGCCGCATCTATCGGTCAATGGTTATTGACGAGGCCATCGCGACGAGCGCAGGCGCCTGGTATCAGGGCTCGTCGATTGATGCGACGCGGTTTGGTCTCTATGCGAGCCCGCGTGGGGATGTCTCGCTCGAGGATTTGGAGGACGCCTTAAACGGTGCACTTCACGACATCATTGAAAACGGTGTCACCCAAGAGGAAGTCGATCGCGCGGTGAACAGCCTCATGGCGAGTGCAATCTACGCCCAGGATAGTCAGCAAACGCTCGCTCGCATTTTTGGTGCGGGTCTCGCATCGGGCGCGACCGTCGAAGAGATCCAAACCTGGCCATCGCGCATGGCGGCCGTTACGCCGGAGCAAGTTCAGGCGGCCGCACGGCAGCACCTGTTAACCGACGCCTACACCGTTGGCTATCTGCTGCCAGAAGAGGTCACAACTGAGGAAGCCGAGGAGGGCAACCGGTCATGATTGCTCGCATTTCAGTTTTCTTTGCGCTTGTTGTCTTTGCCTTCATCCCGACCCGCGCGGGTGCAGTGGACATTCAAGAGGTCACGAGCCCCGGCGGCATAACGGCGTGGCTCGTTGAAGACTACACGAACCCCCTGATTGCCTTGAATTTCGCGGTGTCTGGTGGTCGCGCGACCGATCCGCTTGAAAAGCGCGGCGTGTCGAGTTTGATGGCGTCACTCTTGACCGAGGGCGCGGGTGATCTCGATGCCGAGGCGTACAAGCTGAAGCTCGAAGAGACCGCAGTGCGCCTCTCCTTCACCGCCAATGTCGATACCTTCCGAGGCGCGATGCAAACGCTGTCTGCGCGTCAGGACGATGCGATTGAGCTGATGCGTATGGCTGTTGCTGAGCCTCGGTTTGATGAGGCACCGCTCGATCGGGCACGCGACCGGACGATTGTCGGCTTGAAGCGTGACGAAACCGACCCGGGATCGCTCTCCTCGCGGGCGCTTTACGCGGCGGCGTTTGGCGATCACCCCTATGGCAACAGGCTTTCTGGAACACCGGAAACAGTCGCCTCCATCACGCGCGACGATGTTGTCGCAGCGCATCGCGCTTTATTGGTCAAAGATCGCATGAAGATCGGTGTCGTTGGCGCGATAGACGCTGAGGCTTTGGGCCAGATGCTCGATCAAATTTTCGGGGCTCTGCCTGCATCCAGCGACCTTCCTGAAATCGAAACGACCGATTTGGAGAATGGCGGGCTTGTCGAAATCATCGATATTGCGGTTCCGCAGTCGACGGTTCAATTCGGGCTTCCAGGCTTGAAGCGCGATGATCCCGATTTCATCACCGCGTTCGTCTCGAACTTCATTTTCGGCGGCGGAAGTTTCTCGTCGAGGCTCTATGAAGAGGTCCGGGAGAAGCGAGGATTGGTCTACTCGGTCTACTCCTACCTCGCGCCGTACGATAATGGGGCGCTGCTTGCCGGTGGTGCCGCCACAGAAAACGCAAGGGTCAGCGAAACCATTCGTGTCATCACCGACGAGATACGCAAGATGGGCGAAACGGGCGTGACAGAGGAAGAGCTCGAAAACGCAAAGAGCTTCCTCACGGGCTCTTATCCGCTCCGGTTCGACACCTCGTCAAAAATCGCGCGGCAATTGGTAGGGATCCAAGTTGACGATCTCGGCATCGATTACATCGAGCGCCGCAATGACCTGGTGCGCGCTGTGACGCTCGAGGATGTCAACAGGGTTGCTGCTAAACTTTACGACCCGTCCCGCCTTATCATTACGATTGCGGGACAACCTGAAAATGTAGAGCCACGCCCCGCTGGTGGTTGATGCGAATCGGGTACGTTGAGGGCTCAAGAGGAGTGCTTCGCTTTGGCCATTCGAGCCTTACCCGAAACGTTGATCGATCAAATTGCCGCTGGTGAGGTCATTGAGCGCCCCGCCAGCGTCATAAAAGAACTTGTCGAAAACGCCCTCGATGCCGGTGCCACGTCAATCACGATTGATATCGATGGCGGCGGGCGCGCTCTCATGCGCGTCCAGGATGATGGCACCGGGATTTCACCAGACGATCTACCGCTAGCTGTCGAAAGGCACGCAACCTCAAAGCTCGCGGACGAAGCCGCACTCCAATCCATCAGAACGCTCGGCTTTCGCGGCGAGGCTTTGGCTTCAATTGGATCGGTGGCGAAACTCTCGGTGATAAGCCGACAGGCGACAGCCTCCCACGCATCTCAAATCTCGGTGGACGGCGGCAAGACGGGCGACGTCTCGCCGTCTGCTGCAAATCCCGGAACGACAATTGAAGTTCGTGACCTCTTCTATGCGACCCCCGCCAGACTCAAGTTTTTGAAGTCCGAGAGGGCTGAGGTTCAAGCCGTTACAGACGTAGTCCGTCGTTTGGCGCTTGCCGCACCCGGTGTGCGGTTTCTTCTGCGCTCGGCGGGGCGAACCCGGCTTGAAACGGCTTCCGCCGCGCTTTTGCCCGATGATCAATTGTCGAGAGCAGCCCGCCTTGTTGATCCAAACCTCGAAGAGAACGCCGTTCGGATTGAAGCAGGGCGAGACGGCATGGGTGTTTCGGGCTTTGCCGGTCTGCCGACGTTCCATCGGCCAACGGCAAATGGCCTCTACCTCTTCGTGAACAACCGCCCGGTCAGGGATCGGCTTCTCATTTCAGCCGTGAGAGCGGCTTATGCTGACTTCGTGCCGCGTGATCGCCACCCAGTTGCGATCGTTTTCCTGGATCTCGACCCAGCAACGGTCGATGTGAATGTGCATCCGGCAAAGGCCGAGGTTCGTTTTCGCGACCCTCAAGGCGTGCGGCGCCTCGTCGTGACTGCAATTCGCGATGCGCTGGCCTCCGCCGGACATCGTGCGTCGACCGTCGGCGGGCTTGCTGCGATCGAAGCAATGCGACCTCCATCTGGTGGCTATAGGCCCAGCCAAGCATCGCGTACCCCGCTTCCGCAATACCCGCAGCGCGACTGGGGAAATGCGCTCTATGAGCCAGCCATTGCTTACGATCTGGATGTGTCAACCGCACCACTTACCCAAGAGGCGCCGAGTGCTCGGGTCGATGTTCCAATCGAACCCGTACCCGTTTCCCAACCGGACTACCCCCTCGGTGCCGCACGCGCGCAGCTGCACGAAACCTATGTGATCGCTCAAACCGCGGATGGTCTTGTCATCGTCGACCAGCACGCCGCGCACGAGCGGCTCGTCTACGAGGCGTTCAAAAACGCGATTTCCAACGGGGGAATTGAACGGCAATTGCTGTTGATACCGGAGATTATCAATCTGTCCGCCGGCGATGCCGAGCGCCTGGCCGGTTTCTCGGAAGACTTGGCAACGCTGGGCCTTACGCTTGAACTGTTTGGCAGTGATGCCGTCCTGGTCCGGGAAGTTCCAGCAGTCCTTGCCAAAGCAAACATCAAGGATGTCATCCTCGATCTCGCCGATATGCTCGACGCTGAGAGCGCATCGGAAAACTTGAAGGATCGACTTGATGCGGTCGCTTCGCGCATGGCGTGCCACGGTTCGGTGCGTGCCGGGCGGCGTTTGAACGTTGATGAGATGAACGCGCTCCTGCGGGAGATGGAAGCGACCCCAGGTTCAGGCCAATGCAATCATGGCCGCCCAACTTATGTCGAACTTCGGCTCGCAGATATTGAACGGCTTTTCGGGCGCCGCGGATAAGTCGTTGGGTCCTGATTCTAGACCGTTTTCATGTTCAGTGTGAACGCTTATGACAGTCTAAGTCTTTGATTTGTCGCATATTCCTATCTTCAAAGCGTGAACGCTTTGAAGGGAGATGCTCTAGTCGAGCTCTAGCGGCTCCGTCGTTTTCGCGTCACCGTTCGCGTCCGTCGTGATTTTTTCGATCTTTGCTTCCGCAGCCTTTAGCAGCGTGTCGCACCGCTTTCTCAAAGCATCACCGCGCTCATAAATCGAAATCGACTCTTCCAGCGCGACATCGCCCTGTTCCAGCGTTTTTACAATCGTTTCGAGCTCAGCCATCGCCTGCTCAAACGTCATTGTTGAGATGTCTTGTTTTTCAGCCATCGCGCCCTCACTCGTTTCCTACTTTAAGCGAGCGAACCAGAGAGAGGAAGCAATCGCGTAGGCTGTACACAATTCGTCGATCTGCGACCTACTCAGTGCCGGTTTTGAGGATGCCGAGTTTCCTGCCGGTTGCCACTACATCCGACATGGATTGCGAGACGCCAGCCAGCGACCAGCCACCGTCAACGGGAATGATCGCGCCGGAGATGTAACGGCAATAGTCAGATGCAAGCGCGAGGCAGGCATCAGCCATGTCTGTGCCTTCGCCCATGCGACCGAGGGGAACCGATCTCGCGGTTGCTTCTTGCATTTCTGGTGTTGGCGCAAGGCGGCGCATGCCTTCTGTGTCCTTGATCGGACCTGGCACGACGGAATTGACCCGCACACCATGCTCGCCCCATTCCATCGCGAGGCACCGTGTCACCATGTCGACGCCGGCCTTTGCCGCGCAGACATGAACCTGCGCCTGCATCGGCACGAACGCTTGTGGCGCTGAGATGTTGATCACGACGCCATCAGGTTTCTTCAGGTGCGGAAAGACAGCGCGCATAACGTGGAATGTGCCGACGAGGTCGATGTCGACGACGGATTTGAACCCATTTGATGAAATGGTATTCGCGAAAGCTGGGAAGTTCCCCGCCGCGCCGGAGATCAAAACATCGATCTCGCCGAATGCCTTCACAGCGCTCGAAAACGCTGCTTCGACGGCTTCCATGTCGCGGACATCTGCGGTCGCGCCATCGGCTGTTCCGCCCGATTGCACGAGTTCGGTCACGGCGTTTGTCACATTATCTTGCTTCCTCGATACGACGAAGACTTTTGCACCCGCAGCCGCAAAACCCTTTGCGATCGCGAAGTTAATTCCTGTGGTGCCGCCCGCGACGAAGACGTGCTTTCCGGTATAGTCGATGGTCGTCATCTCTTATCTCTCTCCCCAAACTCTTGACCGTTGACAGGCCCTCGCTCTCGCCGTTCTGTCAAGATCAGCAAGAAGAGACAGGCCATGACAACATTATTGATGGTGCATAACGCGTTCTACGATCATGTGACGCCGGAAGGTCATCCGGAGGGGGTCGATCGCCTGCGCGCGATCTCTAAGGCGCTGGAAGATGATCCCTTTAACGGTTTGCAACGCGAGGATGCGCCCATGGGTACCCGCGAGCAAGTGGAACTTGCGCATCCCAAGGCCTTTGTCGATGCGATCGAAGCGGCGGCTCCGTCTTCCGGTTATATCCACATCGACGGCGATACCGTGATGTCGCCTGGCTCGCTTGAGGCGGCCTATCGCGCGGTTGGCGCCGCTTGCCATGCGGTGGATCAGGTCATGGCGGGCGACGTCGCGAACGCGTTTTGCGCTGGACGTCCACCGGGCCATCACGCGGAAAAAACGACGGCGATGGGCTTTTGCCTGTTCTCGACGGCAGCGATTGCAGCGCTTCACGCTCGGCAGGCGCACGGGTTGAAGCGCGTCGCTGTCGTTGATTTTGACGTTCACCACGGCAACGGAACGCAAGATGTCTTTTGGGACGATCCGGACCTCTTTTATGCGTCGAGCCACGAGATGCCGCTCTTCCCGGGAACGGGGCACCCGTCGGAGCGTGGCGCCAACAATCAGGGCAACATCGTCAATGTTGCGCTCAGCCGGGGTGATGGAACCGTGCCGTTTCAGCGCGCCTATACCAAGGTGATTTTTCCGGCGCTGCGAGACTTCGCCCCAGAATTGATCGTGATCTCTGCCGGGTTCGACGCGCATAGCCGTGATCCCATCGGCGGGGTTGCGCTGGAGGCCGACGACTTTGACTGGGTCACAGCGGGACTGATGGCGATCGCCGATGAGTTTTGCTCCGGTCGGATAGTCTCTGTCCTGGAGGGTGGTTACGATTTGCAAGGGCTCGCAACCTCGACGGCCGCCCATATTCGCCGCCTGATGACGCACTAAGAAGCCTTCCAGCATCTAAAATTCAAACATTTGGCCGTCGCGGGCGAGGTTGAGCGGCCCCTCCCAGTGGGTGCGGGCTGCTTCCATCCATTCATCATCGCCAAAGCCTAGAATGCCGTCCGGCACAAAGTGATTGAGGACGAGGTGCTTGACGCCAGCATCACGAGCAATGCGGCCCACGTCTTCGGCTGACGTATGACTTCTCAGAATGTGTTGGCGCAGGCGTTCGTCGCCATTCGGTGTCTTTGCCACGAGCGCGTCTACACCTTCGATAAGCATCGCTTCATGGACCAGGACGTCGGCGCCTTCGGCGAACTCAGCCATCTTTCCCATGTAAGCCGTATCGCCCGAGAGGACCGCGGTTCTGTCCTCGCTCTCGATCCGAAGCGCGAAACTCTCGACGATTGGCGGATGGTTGTTTCGCATGGCGGTGATCTTCAGATTCTCAGTCTCGACGATCACGCCGGGCTGAAGCGTCCTAATCTCGGGAATGGTGGTAAGCGGGACGCGGCCTTCATCCTCGATCCGCAAGGAGACGTCGAATTCCATCGCCGAGAGAAAGTGTTCCCAATAGGTGGCCAGGCCATCAGGTCCGTGGACTGGGAGTACTCGCTTCAGACCCGCGACCCAAGCAGTGTGGAGAAAGGGGCCGAACTCCAGATAATGGTCTGAGTGTAAATGAGTGATCAGGATCCGGTCGATCTGTGTCAACGACAGTCCCTGATCGCAGATACCACGGGTAACGCCCAGGCCGCAATCAACGACGATGTTCTCGTCGCCGATTTCAAGGAGTATCGCTGTAGGCATTTGCGATCCCGGACGGATTGCAGGACCGCCTTTCGCCCCAAGGATCGCAAGCGACGGCACGTTTAAGCGTTAGTTAGCGTTCGCTTCACGGCGTCCTGCCAACCCGCGAGCTTTTTCTCTCTGTTCGCTTGATCAAGGGTCGGTTCGAACCGTTGGTCCAGCCGCCAGCTCTTTGCAAAACCCTCCTGATCCGGCCAAACACCCGCCTTCGAACCAGCAAGCCACGCCGCACCGAGCGCCGTCGTCTCAAGCACGGTCGGTCGGTCCACCGTCGCGTTCAAGATGTCGGCGAGCCGCTGCATCGTCCAATCGGACGCGACCATGCCGCCATCGACGCGGAGCGCGAGATCGCCCGCACCGGTCCAGTCGGCCTTCATGGCGTTGATGAGGTCGAACGTCTGATAACACACTGACTCAAGCGCGGCCTTCGAAAACTCCTTCGGCCCCGTCGCCCGGGTGAGCCCAAACATGGCGCCGCGTGCGTCCGGGTCCCAATGTGGCGCGCCGAGACCGGTGAATGCGGGCACGAGATAGACGTCTTGCTCCTGGTCGGCCGCGTCCGCGAGCGGTCCCGTTTCCGATGCGTCATCTATGATTTTCAGCGCGTCCCGCAGCCATTGGACGGCGGCACCTGCGACGAAGATGGAGCCCTCAAGGGCGTAGGTGGTCTGGCCGTTCAGACGATATGCAATTGTTGTCAGTAGCCTATTCGTGGAGGCGACCCGGTCGAGGCCCGTGTTGATGAGCGCGAAGCATCCCGTGCCGTATGTCGATTTCACCATGCCAGGTTCGAAGCACGCATTGCCGACGGTCGCCGCCTGCTGGTCACCGGCAACGCCGAGGATCGGAAGGGCCGCTCCCAGGATCGAGGCGTTGGTCGTGCCGAACTCCGCCGCGCTATCTAGCACCTCCGGCAAAAGCGCGCGGGGGATGTTGAGCGCCTTCAGGATGTCATTGTCCCAATCATTGTTGGCGATATTGTAAAGGAGCGTCCGCGAGGCGTTGGTCGCGTCGGTGACATGCCGCGTGCCGCCGGTGAGGTGCCAGATCAGCCAGCTATCGACGGTGCCAAAAGCCAGTTTGCCGGCCTCCGCTTTTGCGCGCAGCCCATCGACCGTTTCCAGGAGCCACGCCACCTTGGTGCCTGAGAAGTAAGGATCGAGCAGCAGCCCGGTCTTATCCGTGACCATTTGTTCGAGCCCATCCGCCTTGAGCCGGGCGCACATCTCCGCGGTCCGTCGGTCCTGCCAGACGATTGCCTTATGGACGGCTGCACCGGTCTCGCGGTCCCAGATGACCGTCGTCTCGCGCTGATTGGTGATCCCGATCCCAGCAAGCTCACCAGCCGACATTTTTGCGGCTTCAATCGCGGTCTTTGCCGTTGCGACCGTCGTCTCCCAAAGATCGCTCGCCTCATGCTCGACCCAACCTGAGCGCGGGAAATGCTGCTCAAACTCCTGCTGTCCGGTGCCAATTGCACGGAAGCTGTCGTCGAAAATGATCGCGCGCGACGAGGTCGTTCCCTGGTCGATGGCAAGAATTGAGCCGGTCATGGTTTCGCCCCTCCGCTGCTTTTAATTGCGCGGCACGGTGGCGGAGAGTGTCTGGCGTGTAAACCCCTCGCGCTTGCCGCCAGTGAAGCGCATGACTACTGTCGCGCGAAGCGGGGAGGACAACTCAATGAGCGATACCGATAGCCATTTTGACAAGGTGTATGCCGCTGAAACCCAAGAGGAGCGAGACGCGGTCTACACCTCATGGTCAGCGACTTATGAACATGACGTCATGGCCGCCGGGTACATGACACCGGCTCGGTGCGCCGCTGCGCTCTCGCGGCACGCCGAAAACCTCGACATCCCCATACTCGATATCGGTTGCGGCACGGGGCTTTCCGGCATGGCGATGACCGGGTCGGGGTTCACCACAATAGATGGGAGCGAGATCAACACTGAGATGCGCACCATAGCTGAGGATAGGGCGATCTACCGTAAGCTCTTTGCCGGTGATGCGGATAACCCGTTTCCGTTTGAACCGGGTGCGTATGACGCGATCACCGCCGTGGGGGTTATCGGAGCGGGGGCAGCACCGCTCAGTCTCTTACAGGCGGCGTTCGACTATCTGTCTCCTGGAGCACTCTGCGTTTTCTCGTTCAATGATCACACGCTCGAAGATCCGAGCTACAAGGACTTCGTCGAGGACCAAGAAAAGAGCGGGCATTTGTCCATCTTAGAAGACGAGCACGGCCTTCATCTTCCAGGCAAAGATATGGGCGCGCGGGTCTATGTCGTGCGAATAACGGAGTAATTCCCCATGAAAACCATGCTCATTACCGGCGCCTCGTCCGATATAGGCGCTGAGACCGCACGCCATGCGGTGGCCGCCGGTTATAAAGTCGGGCTCGCCGCACGCTCCGCCGAAAAGCTCACGGGCCTCGTTGATGAACTGGGCGCTGACAACGCACTCGCCATCACCTGCGACGTGACTGAGTGGACGGATCAGCAGACAATGGCCGCCACCATGCTGGATGCCTATGGCCGGATCGACGTGGTGTTCGCCAATGCCGGGCTCGGCGCGACGGCGGCGGGCACGGAAGCGGGTGAGGTCGAAAACTGGAAGGAGATGGTGCTCGTCAATGTCTATGGCGCGGCGTTGACGGTGAAGGCGACGTTTGCGGCCTTGAAGGAGACAAAAGGACACCTTCTGTTGACGGGGTCGCGGGCGGGACGCGGCGCGATCAGGGGCTCGGTTTATGGCGCAACGAAGTGGGCCATCACCGGCTACGGCCAGAACATGCGCGAGGAGCTCGCGGGCACCGGCTGCCGGGTCACGCTCATTGAGCCCGGCATGGTGGACACGCCGTTTTTCGATAGCCCGAAGCCGCAAGGGCTGAAGGCCGAGGACGTCGCCAACGCCGTGATGTACGCGGTCTCCCAACCGCCCCATGTGGACGTGTCGGAACTTTTGGTGCTGCCTGTGCGGAGCAGTTGATCGCGCACGCCAAAATTTCTCGCGGCCAAAACTGACCCGAGGGTGATGCGGCGAGCTGGGCTTGCGCCCTTGTAAGGTACAATTTTAGGCGAAAGCAAAGCCCGCCGCGTGACGCTCTGATCGGGACGGGTTTCTTCCCAAGAGTTCCCTCAAGTCCACTGACTTGGCCCGCAGGCCGCCTCAGTTTTCTTGGGGGACTGACCGTGGTGGACTTTCACCGCCCGGCGAACCCGTGAGCCGATCCCTTGAGAGCCGCGATCCGTTACCCCACGAGCCCCAAGGACATCACTCCCCACACCCGCATAACAGGACGGTCCGGAACACCCCCTCGGATGGGCATGAGGTGGCGGGGACGATAAGGGAGGTTTTTGGGGCGGGGATAAGAAGAATCGTTTTCGAAGTACCCGGGCTTGACTTAAGCCGAGGCCATCTCACGGCCGATGGCGTTACCGCGGTTTCTGGTCTGCCCGCATACCGTCCCGGGCTTGACCCGGGACCTCGTTATTCAGACCATATCTCTTCGAAGCGAGGCCCCGGCTCGGTGGCCGGGGCAGGGAGAAGTTATGTGGTGAAAGCCGTGAGCGGACAAAAAACCGAGCCGAAGGCAAGGCAAGCGCGAACGCGCGTCGGGCCGGATGGCCCGCCCCCGCGGAGGCCCGAGCGAAGCGAGAAATGGCCGTGAGCGCAGAATAAAATGACCGACCGCGACTACACCGATCAGAAGCAAGTCGAGCGCTGGCTTGAGGAGCAGGCGGCGGATGATGCGACGCGGGATCGCGTGGTTGTTTTCGCGGCGCGGTGTGCGTTGCGCGTTGTTCCGGTGCTCGGGCGATTAGACGTGTCGGATGCTGAGGCGCGCTCCGCCATCATTTTGCCGGTGTTTAGAGCTACGGCTGTGCCGTGGTTTGGCATGACGAATCCCAACCACGGCACAGGCTTGAGAGCCGCCGCC
Organism: Pseudomonadota bacterium; assembly: GCA_039026395.1. GTDB lineage: Bacteria > Pseudomonadota > Alphaproteobacteria > Rhizobiales > JAKSCL01 > JBCCMK01. The sequence continues at coordinate 49,723 of JBCCMK010000023.1, forward strand.
GCCGACGCCGCCGCCGACGCCGCCGCCAGAGCCGCCTACGCCGCCGACGCCAGAGCCGCCGACGCCGCCGCCAGAGTCGCCTATGCCGCCGCCGACGCCGCCGC